>JBJEBV010000001.1:0-3870 GCA_051870395.1 Candidatus Cryptobacteroides sp.
CAAATTATCAGGAAATTAGCAATTATTTGTACAATTTGTTTGAAAATTCACGTAAGTATTGTCCCATAACTTTAACTGATTGTCACTCAAAATTATGATTTTATAAAATTCAAACTCCTTCCAAGATGTTCGAGAAAATAAATTTGGAATATGGTTTTAAAGTTCCTTCATATTGCTCTGTATTTTGAGGGAATCAAACGACAGGGCGCTAATAGCACAATTTCTTATGTTCCATATTTGTGAATTTATGAGTTTAAAGTGTTGTTGTATTACCATGAAGACTTTGTTATTTTGTGTTTCGGTCCTTGGATTGTTTGTTTCTTGCAATGGGATTGATTCAACTGAAGATGCCGGGATTTCTCCGGTGTCTGCTTCTGAAGATGTCGAGTTTTTCTTCGAATCCTACTTGCCGTCATACTCATTTTCTGATATAGGCTTCAATTTTGGCGAAGAAACGGAATGTTTTGTAATCAATGATGCGGTTTATTTCAAAGCGGTCGCTCCGGAATCGGTCACGTTGCCGGAAATTGATTTCGATAAGTACACTCTGATTGTCGGGCAAGTGGTCATGGGAAATCCAGGATATAGTTTTGTGAGTCAGTCGATACATACGGACACACTTAAGGTAGTATACAAAAGCCTTGGTGGAAGTTCCCCTGCCACAATGACATATTTCTATTTCTGGGGTCTTTACGACAAACTTCCGGAGAGTGTTAATATAGATGTTTGTATAATGTAAAAAACTGAGATTATGGGAACACGCATATCGCTGATTGTAATTGTCATGGTGCTTTATGGCTGTCAGCAAATAACTCCAATAGAGAGATTTCAGGACGAAGTTCCTATTTCAGAGATGCCTTGAAGCATCGGTAACAATAGACGGTACATGTGTCTCGTCCATCGGCAAGGGTCTGCTCGTGCTTGTGGGAGTGGAGCAGGGGGATACGGAAGCGGATGTGGACTGGCTGGTGGGCAAGACTGCGGCAATGCGGATATTCGATGACGCAGCAGGAGTCATGAACCTGGGCGTCAAGGATATAGACGGCGAAATCATTGCCGTGTCGCAATTCACATTGACAGCATCCACCCGAAAGGGCAACCGTCCGTCCTACATCCGGGCGGCAGGTCACGACCTGGCAATCCCACTCTACGAATCATATTGTGCCAAACTCTCCGCCGCCATCGGTAAGCCAGTCGGCCGAGGCGTTTTCGGGGCCGATATGAAGGTCGCCCTCATCAATGACGGACCTGTCACCATCATCATTGACTCACGGATCAGGGAATAAAAAACCGGTCTGTTGGCAGAACTTGTTTCAGGACTGTTCGCCCAACTCAGGACCCAGGTCGCCCAAAGGCAGGGCATTCTTGCCGGCAGGCGCCTTGATACCGTGAGAGATTGCACGCTGGGCGGCTTTCATTATGCTCTGGTTTCCATTGACAAGCCTGTTTGTATTCTCCCGGAAATCCTTCAGCAGGCCCTCAAGCTTACCTTCAATCTTCTCATTGGCACGAAAGAAAATGCCGACCCTCTCCACCATATCCGTGGCAGCCTTCACTATCTCGTCAATATTCTCCATCTGCTCCTTCTGCACCCAGGCGGTGCGAATCAGGCGGAGGAACGGAATCAGGGTCTCCTCGGTGGTAATCAGCACATTCTGCCTGAAAGCCTTGGCGAATATGTCCTTGTCCTCCATCTTGGCAAGTTGGTACGCCCCATAGTTCGGGATGAACATTATCACATAATCAAGGGTCTTGCGGCCCGCCACGTATTTCTGATATTCCTTGCCCGTCAGTTCCCTGATATGGTTTTCAATGGAAGCCAGATTCCTCGCCGATGCCGCTGCCCTTTCCTCGTCGGTTTCGGCGGCAAAGTAGTCCGCAAGTGCAGTCAATGACACTTTGGAGTCAATGAGAATGTCAGTATTGTCCGGAAAATGCAATGCAAAATCAGGCCGCATAGTCTTGCCGGTCTCATCATTGACAATACGGTTGCCCTTCTTGTCCCTCAGCCAGAACTCGGCATCGTAGTCCCGGCCTTCCTTAAGGTTCTCCGCCTTGAGGATATTTTCAAGGATGGTCTCCCCGAAGATGCCCTGCACCTTGCTCTGGCCCTTCAGTGCCTTGGCCAGGTCCTCGGCAGTGTTCCCTATAGTTTCAGTCTGCTCCTTGAGATGCTTTACCGTCTCGGCGAACTGTGTCCTTATAGAAGTACTGTCCTCGGCGTGGGACTTCTTCTGCGCCTCGAACGCCTCTGTCATCCCCTTTATGGTCTGGTCAAGGCCTCCGGTGATATTCTTCATTGTCTCGGCAGCCTCCTTCTTGAGAGCCTCCTCCCTGGCCTTGAGGTTCTTCTCATTTTCCAATGCCAACTCGGCCCTGGCTGCGTCAATGGCCTTTTTCTGTGCCTCCTCCAATCCGGCCAATGCCTTGCCGTAATTCTCCTTGAGCTCGGCAACAGCCAGTTTATGCCGTTCTTCCTCATTCTTGCGGAGCTGGTCGGAATACTTCACGGCCTCCTCCGCCCTTGCAAGGTCCCTGTCACGCTGGGCAAGATTCTCCTTAAGCTCCTCAATTTCAGCATCCTGCCGGGCAATACGGTCCGCCATACCGGCCTTGCCGGATGAAACGACCCATACCACGACAATTGCACTAATGACAATGGCAGCAATTATGGCAATTGTAACTGTAATATCCATACTAACTCATTCAGAAATAACAAATCACATTATATCCGGAGCGTCAACGTCCCTGGATGAGGAATGAAAACTCATAGTCCCGGTCGGAAGGAACGCAGTGGAAAGGTTCCGGCTCGGAACCCCAGCTGTCGTAACCGCCTACGCCGCGGTGGAGATGGTCGAGGCAAACCTCGACGTAATCCCGCCCAATGATGTCGCAGACGTGGGACTGCGGACGGACAAATCCCTCTGTATCAAAGTCTTCTACACTATTGCGCAGGGCATTGAACTCGAACGGCACATCTGAGGCGATGGTCAGGCCATGTTTCTTTCCGGAAAGTGAAAGCCATCTTGTATCCGTATGGTGGCCGTTCTCCTGAGGGCGTACATACGGATAGTAGAGATCGGAAACATTGGCATTGTACAGGCCAATCAAGGTTCCTGCCTTGCGGTCAACATAGTTCTCCTCCGGGCCACGGCCGTAATAGCTGACATTGGCGTAATCCGCAGGCATCCTGAAGCGCAGACCTATTCTCGGAAGGCCCGGCGTACCTGCAGGGCAGGCGGCAAAGCGGCACAGAACCTTCACTGCACCAGATGGTAAAATGGTGTAATCCATTGAGAATGAATTACCTGCCTCAAGGCCATAAACCACTTTGACCCGGGCCTCATTGCCGGCCACATCCGCATTGACAGACTTCACCTCCGGGGCGGATTTCCAGACCGCGAGCCTCTTGGGCATTGAACAGCCATAGTCATTGTCGGTAGGAGCACGCCAGAACGACGGCCTGAAGCCGAAACCGTCCTTGATATACTCGATATTCCTCACCTTGTAGGACGTGACATTGCCGGTATTCTTGTCAATGCTGAAGGACAGTCTCGACGAACTTACTGTCAGGCTAGAAGCTGACTCGGAAACCGCAAGTGCCGGCCCGGCAGCATTGACCTCCGCAGCCTGATATTTCCCGCCCAGAGCAATCTGCCCCTTGGCAACCTCGTGTCCGGAACGGTCTGTCGCAGAAAGATTTACAAGATACTCTCCAGCCGCCTCCGGCAATGCGAAAAGTTCCACCTCGGCACCGGTCTGAGGCTCCAGGTCAAGACGGAATGCCTTCTGCTGGCATGGCTTGCCGTCCCTCAGGAGCGTCATCGTAAATGTATAATCTTCAGCATTGGTAAAGTAGAACCTGTTGAA
>JBJEBV010000002.1:0-3851 GCA_051870395.1 Candidatus Cryptobacteroides sp.
CGACTGCACCAGGCACTATGACTCCGAGGGGTATTACATCAATACCACCTACGACAGCAATCTCCAGGGAAAGACAATCAGTTTCGTCTGGAATCCCTCGACCAGAAGTTATGAAGATGTGGATATCGAGAATACTTACTGCTCTTTCAGCACGGACGAGGCGATTATTTATAATGGAGATTACTGCTATGTGGGGTCGGAAATTACACTCCTCTGGGGCTGCATTGAATATCTCTCTACCGACCTCTCCAAGTATTACTATGAAACGGGAGACAAGAATGACGGATTCAAGACTGTCTTTTACAAAAGGATTTTTTGATTGTTCCGGGAATAATGCCTAAATTGCAGACTGTGAACAGAATGCTATCATATCTGACGGCTCTCCTGCTTCCCCTTCTTGCGGGTTGCGGGAGGGCTGGCAGTCCGGAGCGTATGGAATATGTCAATTCCGTCGGCTTCCGCAATATGCCTGAAGGGTATGCGGCATACGCTGTCACATCCGCCAATCACATCTTCAGCATTGACCTGCGTTCCAGAACCGCCTCATACGTAAAGAGTCTCCCTCCGCATTGCGTCAATACTGCGGCAAAGCTGGACATTGTGCTGGGCAGGGATGATGCTCCTTGTCTCTTCTTTGCGTCGGATGGCGAAGTCGTCAGGATGTCGCCTTCAATCTGGGACGGCAGGGTTGAAGTCATTGAACTCAGAAAAGACAGTAAGAGAATATTGGCCCATCGGTATCTGGATGCCAACACGATTTCAGGTTGGTTTGATAATCCTGATGCTCCTGTGCTGTTTAGGCTTCTTCCGGTAGAGATGAATCTGGATACCAGGGAGTTGAGCCATTTCAACATGTGGCAGGCGGTTCCTGACAGTGTCGTGGCTGAAAAGACTGATACGCTGCGAAATGGCAAACCTGCCAGGAAGCTGAAGTTGCGTCCGGGTTTTTTGCCCGATGTACTCCACGAATCCGGTGAAATGGATTTCAACGGCTACCGCATTGCCTTGAAAGGCGGAAAACTCTCCGTTGACGGGGCGGAATTGGATTGCCCAAGTCCGTCGATTATGCGCACAGCACTGATTTGGCGTTTCCCGGCAGGGCTGCTGAGTATTCTTTTTGCCGTCTCGGTTTTCATCTTCCTTATAGTCTATCCTTTCATTGTCAAGAAGAAAGGGGCGAAGGCCTTCGAGAAATTCGTGACAATGCGGATGGAGCGGGAGCGTTTCCTGGTCAAGATGTCAGATTCCGTATATGCTTCAGTATCAGGCAATGACCTCATGAAAATGTATGATGGTGTCTGTTCGAACCTGAATGTCGATGACCTGGCCGGAATTTCAGCCAGGACTGAGCAATGGGAGAGGTTCGAGTCAATGCTCTCAAGGGCTGCCGGATATGTCGATATTTCTGACTGCCAATGTCTTACCGATTCGGTAACTGAAGCATTGACCTCGCTCTCGGAGGTGGTGGCGGAATGCCGCTCCGCCAGGATGGACAGGGTAGGGGAGTTGTCGGGCAAACTTGAGGCTGCATTGGAAAAGTTTGAAGAGAAGGTCGAGTCTGATAGCAGAGATTTGCTGATGAATGCAGTCAGGACGGCCGGAGTCCCGGATCGGCTCTGGGATACGCTTCCCGGGGCGGATGGGACAGGAGCAGCGGATACTTTGGAGAGAGTCAAGTCAATTCTCTCAGCATCAAAGCTTTGGAAGTCACTGTCAAATATCGGTGATATTGTTTCAGCATTGCAGGACGTGTCCGACCAGGACAGGCTGAAATATCTTAATGAAGAATTCTACATGCTCAAGTCCCTTGATACCATCAATGGCCTTCAGGATAGGTTCAAGGAAGAATGCTCTGTATTCTACCTTAATCTTGGCAAGTCAGACGAGGCAGCCCTGGAGATTGCCGGTCTGGGAGCCAGGACATCATTTTTCAGAAATTTCATCCTGCTGCTAGTGTTCATTGACTACTCGTCCCGCATTGGAATGAGGGACATCGCAATCCTTGCCAATTCCAATCTGCAGACGGTTTCGGCGAGGAAATCCGAGCTGGTGAACCGCAAATTGAAGGGCATTATGGAGAAGTTGTCCGGGGATAAGTCGGCAATGGCCGTCATCCTGAAGGCGGCATACGCCAATGTGACCCTGGGAAAGAAATCTTCTTCAAAACTTGATAATGATAATGTAACTGACTGATAATATGAATATTAAAAAAATAGATCCATTATTCTTGGGGTTCGGGTTATTCTTTGTCCTGTACACCTTGTCGCTACTGACAAACTTTCTCTTCAATACAGTTTTCTATCAGGAGGAATTCGTTGGCGACCCGGGTATCAGGCAGTTGTTCCGGATCAAAAACATTTCGGTCACCGCCCTTTTATTTGTGATGATTTTCTGGGCAAATTTCCGAGTACTGCGTTATGCCTGGAATACAGGTGACAGGACAAACCTGGCTTGTTCATTGGGAATTCTTGTTCTTGTCCTGATGATATTTGCGGACCGGATGACAGGATGCTTCACGGTTTCCCGCATCATCAATGGCAAGTATGCCGGCTTCGACATTGTTCCGCTCCTGTTGATTATGCTTGTTTCTGTTCTCGCTCTTGTATTGCTCTTCAGGCTGTTTGGCAGTGATGTGAAGGCCGTGACAAACTGGGGCCTGAGCCTGTTTGCACTGTTCGCATTCCTCTTGCTGCTGGAGGCGTTCAGTTACAGTACTTTTGTGAATGTACTGAAGCCGATTCCTGTTTATTTTCTTCTCTGTGCATCTGCTCCGCTCTGGCGGGCGATGCGTCCATTTCCGTCTAATGTGCCCGTAAAATAATTGACAACAATGTATAGCAAACTTCTCTACCGCATCGGTATCGTAGCGATGTCCGCAATGCTGGCGATGACCGTTTATCTCGGCCTGCTTTTTTATCCTGTCCTGGTCGATAGTGCCTCCATCGATGTGGACGTGGTCTTCCGTGCCTTGTTCCCATTCATCTCAATGTTCGTGGCACCGATAATCGGCCTTGTCCTCTATATCCGGAAGAAACCCGTTGGCCTCACTCTCTGCGCCGGCTATGCCATCTTCATGACAGCCGCCTCAATATTCAGCATAGGCATATCTGGGTTCAATGTACCCAATGTGCTGACGGTCGTATTGTATCTGGCTTCAGCCGTGGTATATCTCCTTCCCCAGATGCGTTTCTCATTCGACCCGGACAGCTCTCCCGTGGACAATGCCGTGAACTCCGCAATGTGGGCGGTTCTCCTGTCTTTTATCGTAATAGGTCCTGTCCTCCTGCCTGCCCGCTACATCGGAATGATAGTCGGCCTGGTCGTATTGCTGCTGGTGCTGCGGGGTATTGTCGGGTTGAAAAAATAATCTGGAGGGTTCCGCTATCGGGAAACTAGTGAACAAGCCCCTGCCACAGAAGTATCTGTAGCAGGGGTGCTTGTTCACTGAAGCTCTCTGGAGGCCGCCAGTGAACAACGGGTATGGCTGCAGGGCATTGTGGCGGGGGGTACCTGTTCACTGATTTTAATTTACAATGCCCATTGGTTTCACAACAGCTTCTCTTTCAGTGCTTTTACCTCCTCAAGGGAAATACCGACACATCTGGCAACCGTTTCAGGAGAAATACCCTCTGCAAGCAAATTCTTCGCAGCAGACAGCGCATTTTCACGCCTGCCTTCTTCTCGTCCCCTTTTCTCTCCGATTTGCTCACCTTCCTCTCGCCCTTCCTTTCGCCCTTCTGCCAGCCCTTCTTCTCTACCTTCATTGTAGCAGATGCTCTTCTCGTATTCGATATCTTGTTCGTTCTTCATATCCTGGTCATAGATTTCTTTCTTTTCCGGAGTGAACGCCG
>JBJEBV010000003.1:0-19529 GCA_051870395.1 Candidatus Cryptobacteroides sp.
GCCTATATTTTATAAATAATCACTTCAATAGGTTGATTCGTTTCACTGTTGTATATCTTTGTTAATTCACTTTTGTAACACAAAAAATCATTTTGAGTTTACAAATAATTCCACTACATTTGTAAAACCAATGTTTAGAAATATGAATAACAGGTTAGAGCAATTTCTGGCAGCAGAGAATATCTCCCGCTCGCAGTTCGCAGACACCATCAATGTCGCAAGGGCAAGCGTCTCCCACATCCTGGCAGGCAGGAACAAACCGGGATGGGATTTCATCACCAGCATGATGAAACACTACCCCAACTTGAACATTGAATGGCTTCTCAACGGAACGGGCAAAATGTACAAGTCCGCATCCGGGATTCCTGCCAGAGTCGAACAGGACGATGACATACCTGATGATCTCTTCTCCGGCGGGCCAGCAGCTCCCGAAAAGCAGGCCCCACCGCATCGTGAAGAAAAAAATCGCAATACTCTCCCCGAATCGTCAGAAATAGCGCGCCCACAAGAGGGAAAAACCCCGGTCTCCCCTCTTCAAGTCATTGATAATCAGCGGAAAATTTCGAAAATTGTAGTATTCTACGATGACAATACTTTTATTGAAATAAAGTAAATCTCCCGCTGCCTGTCTTGCCTTGTAGTCGAAAATGGATTATCTTTGCAATGCAAATTGGTAATTCATAATCAACAGGATATGTACCGCACAATCATCCGCCCGCTGCTCTTCAAACTCAATCCGGAGACAGCCCACGTATTCACCCTGAGGAGCCTTAAACTCGCTTCAGGCATCCCATTCTTCAGAAAAATGGTCCGCCTGATATTCAAGCGCTCGCATCCGTCATTGGAACGGGTGGTTTTCGGCATGAAATTTCCGGGGCCTGTAGGCCTCGCCGGTGGACTGGACAAGAACGGGGAGTGCTATAACGAGCTGAGTGACTTCGGTTTCTCCTTTGTTGAAATAGGCTCCCTCACAGCCAAACCGCAGGAAGGCAATCCGAAACCGAGGGTTTTCAGGGTTGTTGAGGACAATGCCATCATCAACAGGATGGGAATCAACAACCTGGGGGTCTCCAATGCCGTCAGGAACCTCGTCAGGGAGCGTCCTGAAGTGATTGTCGTAGGAAATATAGCCCCAAACTCATCTTCCCACGGCGAACAAGTCGCTGAAGATTATGCCACGGCATTCTCCGTCCTCTATGACCACGTCGATATGTTCGTTATAAACATATCCTGCCCCAATGTCGAAGGCCTCACAAGCCTCCAGGACGTTTCCAGCCTATCCGACATAATGGACAACCTCCTGAATATGCGGACCGGCTTCGACATGTACAAGCCTGTATTGCTGAAACTGTCGCCGGATCTCTCTCATACACAGATAGATGAGCTTATTGAATACTCCCTTGTGTCCGGCATTGACGGCATTGTGGCCGGCAATACTACCCGGAGCCGGGACGGACTCAGCATCAGCCAGGAACGGATTGCAGAAATCGGAAAAGGCGGAATGTCAGGAGCACCTCTCTACCGCAAGAACCTGGAAATGGTCAGGTACATCCGCGAAAAGAGTTGCGGAAGGCTGCCGATAATCGGGGCAGGTGGCATAATGACCCCACGGCAGGCACAGGAAATGCTGGACGCAGGAGCCTCACTCATAGAGATTTACACCGGTTTCATCTACAATGGGCCGGGCTACGTTGAAAAAATACTAAGATATCTCGAAAAAAACATTACAAACAAACAATGACAACAGCCTCTATCTGCACAATTGGAGATGAGATTCTCATTGGCCAGATCGTGGATACAAATTCATCCGGAATAGCCAAAGCTCTGAATAACATTGGAATACAGGTCAGCGACATGCATTCTGTCGGAGATCTCCACGATGAGATAACCGGTACCCTGACTTCCCTCCTGGAAGGACACAACATCGTGATTACTACAGGAGGTCTCGGGCCGACCAAGGACGACATTACCAAGGCTGCTCTCGCAGAAATCTCAGGGTCAACGAGTTACGTTCTGCATGAGGGCCAGGACAAGGAAATGCGGAGAATCCTCCATTCCCGCGGCCTGGACGTTCTGGACAGCAATCTCCAGCAGGCAATGGTGCCTGACACCTGCGAAGTTATTGTCAATCACTACGGAACCGCCCCGATAATGGTTTTCAGATTCGGTGAAAGCCGTTTCGGGCATCCTGCAATACTCTATTCCATGCCGGGAGTACCCTTCGAGACGATGAATGCCCTCCCTGACGTGATTGAAGACATCCGGAAACATTTCCGTACTGAGAGCATATATCACAGAAACATAATGACTTACGGGCTTGCTGAGTCAGCATTGTCCAAGAAGATTGAAGACTGGGAGACTTCCCTGCCGCCAGATATGCACCTGGCCTATCTCCCATCCACCCTCACAGGCGTAAGACTCCGCCTTTCCATCTACGGAGGCGACAGGGAAATGCAGGAAATGCGGATAGACAAGCAAATTGAGGCCCTCAGGGCCATTATCGGCGAATATATATACTCTGATACCGATGACACCCTCGAAAACGCCCTGGGAAAGTTGCTCAAGGCTTCAGGAAAGACATTGAGCGCTGCGGAATCCTGTACTGGAGGCGAAATATCGCATCTCATCACTACAGTAGCCGGCTCATCATCCTATTATCTCGGTTCCGTGACATCCTACGCCATCCCTGTCAAGGAAAAGGTCCTGGGAGTTCCCCACGAAACGATTGAAAAACACGGTGTCGTAAGTGCCGAGGTAGCGGCTGCAATGGCCTCCGGGGTCAAGGCCCTGACGGGAAGCGATTTTGCCGTGGCAACCACCGGACTCGCAGGACCGGGAGGAGGTGACGGAGTCTATCCCGACGGGACAGTTTTCGTAGGAGTTGCCGACTCCAAGGGTGGTGTCCACACGCAAATGTTTCAATACAACAATGACCGCAAGCGAAATATAGAACGTTTCGCAGCATCAGCACTGCATTTTCTCTTTACTATTGTTAAATCAGACTTAACACATTGATAATCAATTAATGTAACATAATTGTTAAATACAGAAACATTTTTGTTACATTATTTTTGTCAATAATAAGGGAGATTTATTGTTAAATAATTACCTGATTTTCGGGGAATTACAGAAATCGAACCAGATCTGGCAAATTAAAGGCCCGGAATCGAAAAATCAGTTCCGGGCTAATCTTTTAGAACATTTCCAAAGAGCATCAACGACCTACCGTGACTCCCCTCCCAATGACTGGACTTCCCGCATTACACGAAGAAAATTTCCTCCGGCCACCTTCTCGATATCAGCATCCGGGTATCCCCTCCTGTGCATCTCATCGAAAATAATTCCTATCTTGGAAATGTCCTCCAGCCCTTCCGGGGTGACATTGATTCCGTCAAAGTCCGAACCGATTCCGACATGATCAATCCCCGCAACAGAGACGGCGTGGTCAATGTGGTCTACGACCCTCTTGTACGAAGGACGCGGCAAGGCCTCCAGTTTCTGGAGAATCTCCACCCAGGCCCGATACTTATCCGGGTCTGAAGGGTCAGAGATGAAACCGGACTCGACGATGTCAGCCTTGTCCTCAAGCCCGGATGCAGAAAGTACGGCCTGGAAATCATCAGAGAGGAATACAGGATAAAAATTTATCTGTATCACACCCCCGTTGGCTGCAAGAGCCCTGAGCATGTCATCACTCATATTCCTCCTATGCCCGGCAAGGGCACGGCAACACGAATGTGTGGACACAACAGGGGCCTTTGAGCATCTGATGCAGTCATAGAAAGTATTGTCAGAGGCATGAGCCAGGTCAATTATCATCCCGAGACGGTTCATTTCGTCAACAACCCGCCTTCCGAATGGGCTGAGACCACCCCACCGCTTCCCGCAAGCAGCTGAGTCACAGATGAGATTGTCAGTATTGTGGGTCAATGTCAGATAGGATACCCCGAGACGGTGAAATTCCCTAAGCAGCTGAAGACTGTCCTGCACAGGCAGCCCGTTTTCCATTCCTATGAATATGGTAGTCAGCCCATTACGCTTGTTCTGCAAGGCTTCCTCCGGAGTTCTTGCAAGAGCCACCATATCTCCAGCCGACTCCACGCTGTCGTGAACTGCCGCAAGCATTTTCATTGCATAAGCCGTGGCAGAGTCAGGCTCCATTGTCCCGGATGTGTACAGGGCGAAGAATGCGGCATCTACATTGCCCCTGCGCAATTTCGGAAAATCCACATGAGCAAACGGATTGTCAGCCGAGAGATTTCTCAGCCGTACGGCCTGGGACGGCGTATCGCAGTGAGAATCAAGGATAAACATATAACTTAACAATTTTTAGGGGGGATACACAGCCGATGCCGTTACTGGCCGACCTGCTCAGAAAGTTCAGCCCACTCCTCAGTCTTGGCATCAAGATCACGCTTATGCTCCAGATAACTGCGAGTGAGTTCCATAATATCGTCATCAGGACCCGGAGAAGCCAGAATCCCCTCAATCTTTTTCATTTCCTTCTCAATCCGGTCAATCTCATTCTCCAGGAAATTGATCCTGTTGCGAATCTTCCTCTCCTCACGGGATACAACCTTCCGGGCATTGTAAGCCTTCTGGCCCTCAGTTTCAACAACCTGCGCAACTTGCTTAGTATCAGGTGCTTTGAAACGCCTCTCAAGTTCCTGTAGGTTCTCAATTTTCCTCTCTGCGAGGAAATCCTCAATGCTGCCGAGATGCTCTTTCACCCTGCCGTCCCTGAACTCATACATCTTGTCCACCAGTCCGTCGAGGAAATCCCTGTCGTGGGAAACCACCACCAATGTCCCGTCATACTGCTTCAGGGCCTGCTGCAATACATCCTTGGAACGAATATCCATATGGTTGGTAGGCTCATCGAGAGCCAGGAGGTTGTATGGCTGGAGCATGAGACCTGCCATACCGAGACGTGCGCGCTCTCCTCCACTCAAGACAGCCACCTTCTTGTCTATATCATCCCCCTTGAACAGGAATGCGGCAAGGATATCCCGAAGTTTCGTCCTGATATCACCAGACGCAACACTCTCCAGGGTTTCCATCACCGTAAGGTTTCTGTCAAGTATATCCTCTTGATTCTGTGCAAAATAGCCGATATTGACATTGTATCCGACCTTGGCCTCTCCTGAAAGCGGAGACAACTCCCCCGTCATAACTCTCATCAATGTCGTCTTTCCCTCTCCATTTCTTCCGACCAATGCCACCTTCTCCCCGCGCCTGATTTCAATCCCGGCATCCCTGAACACTACCTTTCCCGGATAGCCGACTGTCAGGTCAATCCCCTTGAACACCACATCACCTGAGCGTGGAGCCGGAGGAAACTTGACGCAGAGTGCAGAATTGTCCGTCTCATCTATCTCAATGCGTTCCAGCTTCTCGAGTGCCTTGATTCTGGACTGTACCTGATTGGACTTCGTAGGCTTGTACCTGAACTTGTTTATGAACTCCTCAGTCTTCTCAATCATCTTCTGCTGGTTCTCGTATGCGGCCATCTGCTGCCCGATACGTTCCTTGCGGAGTTCGATATATTTAGAGTATGAAACCTTGTAATCGTGTATGTGTGAGGCCATTATCTCAATGGTCCTGTTCGTCACAGTATCCAGGAAACGCCTGTCATGGGATACCAGAAGTATCGAGCCCCTGTAATCCTTAAGATAGCCCTCAAGCCATTCGATGGACTCGATGTCCAGGTGATTGGTAGGCTCGTCCAGAAGAAGGACATCCGGGGCGGCAAGAAGAATCTTCGCAAGCTCAATACGCATATTCCAGCCCTGGCTGAATGTCTCAGTAGGCCTGTCGAACTCACTGTCCTTGAATCCAAGTCCCAGCAATGTTCGCTCAGCCTTCACGCGAGGCGGCTCCGAATGCTCGACAGATAGCCTGTCATTGATTTCGTTCATCCTGGTAATCAATGACATATATTCCTGGGACTCATAGTCTTCCCTCTCCGCGAGCTGCCTGCCAATATCCTCCAACTCATTTTCCAGCGCAGTCATCTGGGCAAAGGCCGTCATTGTCTCTTCAATGACAGTTTTCCCCCTGTGATGCTCCATTATCTGTGGAAGATATCCCACCTCCAGATGATTCGGCTTGTCAATGTGGCCGGAGGTCGGAGACTGAAGCCCGCAAATCATCTTCATTATCGTGGACTTTCCGGCTCCGTTCTTTCCTACGAGACCGATTTTGTCGCTTTCGCTGATATGGAAATTAATGTTGTCCAGCAGCGTAAAACTACCGTAAGTTACTGATATTGAATTGAGTGAAATCATTTCCGAAGATTAGTGACAACTATTTCCTCACGCACACCAATACGCTAAGTTCATAAAGGAGATATAGAGGTGCGGCTGCAATGAGCATTGAGAACGGATCGGCAGGAGTGATGATTGCTGCTACAACCAGAATGGCAACTACGGCATGCTTACGGTATTTCTTCAGCGTTTCCCGCGTCACAATCCCCATATTGGAAAGAATAGCTATGAGCACCGGAAACTCAAATACGATTCCGAAGAGAATCACCATCGAGGAAAACATTGAAATATAGGAATTCAATGTGATGGTATTCGCAATAGCATCGCTGACCGTGTAGCCTTGAAAAAAGGAGAGTGTTACCGGAAAAATCAGGCAGAAACCGGTTGCAACTCCTGCGTAGAAAAGCAGGGCGGAAGCGAGAAAAGCCTTCCTCACCGAGCGCATCTCGTTTTCATACAAGGCCGGAGCTATAAATTTCCAAAATTCGTAAATCACGTAAGGAAAGGCGATTACGAACCCGCATATACAGGAAACCTTGAGGTGTACGAAAAACTGGGCAGAGATTTCCGTATTGATGAGCTGCATCGAGACACCCCCTCCAAGAATCTTGTACAGGAAGAAATCCGGACGGCTTGGCGCCAGGATTATCTTCTCGAAAAGAAAGTTCTTGAAGCAGAACAATACTACACTCACAAGGACTATCGAAAGCGCCGAACGGAACAATGTCCCCCTCAGCACATCCAGATGATCCCAGAAACTCATTTCTACAGTCTCTTCGCTCACCTATTTCTTTATTTCTGAATCAATATCCTCGATTTCCTTCTCGACATCCTTCATCCCTTCTTTGAAGCTCTTGATTCCCCTGCCGATACCACGCATCAGCTCTGGAATCTTTCTTCCTCCGAACAGCAAGAGAATTACCAATGCGATGATGGCGACTTCCCAGCCTCCAACGAATCCAAGCGGAACTATCAACATGATTATCAAATATTTAAGTGTTAATTACCTGCCATTGATTCTCTCTGAAAGAATCTCCGTGAACTTTGCAGGACAGGCAACAGGCCGCCCCGTCACCTTGTCCAGAAATCCTATAGTCACGACACCTTCTGCGCAAAGGACACCGTCCTGATTGTAAACCTCTTCCCTGATCGGAAGTTTCGCAAGAGGCACCTTGTCAATCATACAGGCAACCCTCAGTACGTCTCCCATCTTCGCAGAATGCTTGTACTTGCATGTTACCGAGACTACCGGCATCACAACTCCGTCAGCCTCAATGGCTTCAATCGGATATCCCAAGTCAATGAGCATTTCCGTCCTGGCACACTCGAAATACCTGATATAGTTCGAGTGATGCACAATGGCCATCTGGTCAGTCTCGTAATACCTTACGGGTATATTGGTTTCAAAATAATACATATCCTATTGATTTACAGGTTCCTGAGCGCCTTGAGCTGGGACTCGTAGCCCTCAATCTTGGAAAGCGAATCAGCCTCCTTCTTCCTCTCCATCGCCACGACCTTCTCAGGAGCATGTGCAACGAAACTCTCATTGGAAAGTTTCTTGCGTACGCTTTCAAGGAACTTCTTTTGGTACTCAAGTTCGGCTTCAATCTTTGCAATCTCCTCAGCCACATTGACTTTACCATTGAGAGGAACGTACATTTCCACAGTGCGTATCATCTGGGAAACGCCCTCGGCAGTAGCCCCGAAATCTTCCACTATGGCAGCGTCGCTGATATTGGCCAGCTTGATTACCACCTGCAACATCTTTTCCGGGAAGGCACCCTTGAACTTGACCTCAAGAGCTTCCTTAGGAGAGATGTTCTTCTGCTGCCTGATGCCCCTGAGAACATTCACAGCCTCCTCAGCAAGTTCAAAATCATTGATGAGAGCCTTGTCCCAAGGTCCTGCGACAGGTGTCCTCGCGAACATGATTGTCTCGTTCTCCCCTCTCTCCGCCATATCATGCCAGAGTTCCTCGGTGATGAACGGCATCACAGGGTGAATCATCTTGAGAAGCGACTCGAAGAAGCCGAGCGTGGCATTGTAGGTAGTCTCGTCAATCGCCTGGCCATAAGCAGGTTTCACAAGTTCGAGATACCAGGAGCAATAGTCGTCCCAGAAGAGTTTGTAGATGCTCATGAGGGCATCTGAAATCCTGAACTTGGAATAGTGGTCCTCGACTGTCTCAATGGTAGAATTGAGTTTGGAGCGGAACCACTCGACAGCAATGGCGCAGGCCTCCGGCTGGCTGGCGGAACTATCTACAGTCCAGCCTTTTACGAGCCTGTATGAGTTCCATATCTTGCCGCAGAAATTCCTGCCCTGCTCCACCTGTGACTCATCGTAGAAAATGTCATTGCCCGCAGATGCGCAGAGAAGCATTCCGATACGCACGGCATCAGCACCGTACTTGGCAATGAGGTCGAGCGGGTCAGGTGAGTTGCCCAGGGTCTTGGACATCTTCCTGCCAAGTTTGTCACGGACGATACCTGTAAGATATACATTGCTGAACGGTTCCCTGCCCATGAACTCGTCCCCGGCCATAATCATCCTGGCAATCCAGAAGAAGAGAATGTCAGGTCCGGAAACCAGGTCATTTGTAGGATAATAGTATGCAAGGTCCTTGTTCGGCTCAAGCTCCGGATGCCCCGGCTTGCGTGAGTCAAATACGGAAATTGGCCAGAGCCATGAGGAGAACCATGTATCGAGAACATCCTCATCCTGACGGAGCTGAGAAGCCTCGATTGAAGGATTAATCTTCCTCGCAGCCTCAAGAGCAGCTTCAGGTGTAGCCTCTACAACATATTGTCCATCAGGAAGATAGTATGCAGGTATGCGCTGTCCCCACCAAAGCTGGCGGCTGATGCACCAGTCCTTCACAGTCTCCATCCAATGCCTGTATGTATTCCTGTACTTGTCCGGAATAAGCTTCACTTTCCCGCTTTCGACTGACTCGAGTGCCTTCCCGGCGAGTTCACCCATCTTGAGGAACCACTGTGTGGAGAGTCTCGGCTCAATGACAGCGTTGGTACGCTCAGAGTAACCGATTGGAGAAATGTACTCCTCCACCTTCTCCAGGCAGCCGGCCTCCTGGAGCATCTTCTCGATTTTCTTCCTGGCCACGAACCTGTCCTCGCCCACGAGAATCCGGGCCTTTTCGTTCAGTTTTCCGTGGTCGTCAATTATATCAATGACCGGAAGATTGTGCCTGAGGCCTATTTCATAGTCATTGATATCGTGGGCAGGAGTAACCTTGAGGCATCCGGTACCGAAACCAATCTCGACGTATGAATCCTCAATGATAGGTATCTCCTTATTAATCAATGGAATAAGCACCTTCTTCCCCTTGAGCCAATGATATCTATCATCAGCCGGATTGATGCTGACCGCAGCATCCGCCATAATGGTCTCAGGCCTTGTGGTAGCCACAATGATGTATTTGTCGGTTCGGTTTCCGTTTCCGTCTGAAACATAGTAGCGGAGATGGTAGAAATGGCTCTTGGTATCCTTGTGTACAACCTCCTCGTCGCTGACGGCCGTGTGTCCCTCAGGATCCCAGTTCACCATCCTCACGCCCCTGTATATCCAACCCTTCTTGTAGAAATATACGAAGGTATTGATTACAGCCTCAGTAAGGTCAGGGTCCATTGTAAACTTGGTCCTGTCCCAGTCACAGGACGCACCAAGCTTGCGGAGCTGGCTCAGGATAATCCCGCCGTGTTCCTCCTTCCATTCCCAGGCATACTTGAGAAACTCCTCCCTGGTCAGGTCTTCCTTGCTGATACCCTGGGCCTTCAGCCTTGCGACCACCTTGCTCTCCGTAGCAATGGAAGCGTGGTCCGTACCCGGAATCCAGCAGGCGTTCTTGCCGTCCATCCTGGCTTTCCTGATAAGGACATCATTCAAGGTATTGTTGAGCACGTGGCCCATATGAAGTATTCCCGTCACATTAGGCGGAGGAATGACGATTGTATAAGGTTCCCTCTCATCCGGTTCCGAATGAAAGAACTTCTGTTCCAGCCACCAGGCATACCACTTGTCTTCAACCTTTGACGGATCGTATTTTGCCGAAAGTTCCATATATAATTACAATTTCGTCCGACGCACGGACTTATAAATCCAATATTCTACAAATATAGTCATTTTTCCTGAAAAATTTTCGTAATTTTGTGGAAACATAAATAATATGGAAAACGATAACAACAAGCAGCAGCTCAGTCTTGAAATCAAACCCGAGGTTGCCAAGGGCACTTATTCAAATCTTGCAATCATCACCCATTCCCACAGCGAGTTTATCATTGACTTCGCCACAATGCTGCCAGGACTTCCGAAGCCGGACATCACCAACAGAATCGTGATGACCCCGGAGCATGCCAAGAGGCTGATGTCCGCATTGATTGACAACATCTCCAAGTACGAAACCAATTTCGGACCTATAGACATGGGCGGGAGAAATCCACAGAAAGAGAACACCTTCAATCTAGGAGACTTCACTCCATTTACAGGCGGCAAAAAATCCTGATGATGGCGGACAGTTCAAAAACACCGGATTTCGGCTCAATAAAAGGCTTGGCCTTCGACGTTGACGGAGTATTCACGGACGGAGGTGTATTTTGCGACTTGAACGGCGAACTCTACAGGACATTCGATGCCAAGGACGGCTTTGCGGTCAGGATGGCCTCACTGAAGAACATCCCGGTAGCAATAATAACCGGAGGCCGTTCAGGTTCCATCCGCGAGCGGTTAAAGAGTTGCGGACTGTCACCTGAGGATGTCTATCTCGGCTCAAGGGACAAACTTGAGGACCTTGACAAATTCTGCTCACGAGTAGGCCTGAGCCGGAAAGAAGTGCTTTACGTTGGGGATGATATTCCTGACATTGAGGCGATTATGGAATGCGGAGCCGGTTGCTGTCCTTGTGACGCAGTCCCGGAGGTCAAGGAGGCCGCTGACTATGTATCCCCTTTCCCGGGCGGCCGCGGCTGCGTCAGGGATGTCATTGAGAAAGTACTGAAAGCCAAGGGTTTGTGGGTATTTGATGCAAATGGCTACAAGGCTAAATTCTAATAGGCAATGGATATTCTGGAAGGCAGGAAACTGATACTCGGGAGTGCCTCGCCGAGGCGAAGGGAATTGCTTGAGGGGGCAGGTTTCGAATTCACCGTAGATACAGGGAACAATTTCGAGGAGGTCGTACCTGAGGGTATTGACCCGGAAGAAATCCCCGCATTGATGTCTGTCGGAAAGTCACACGGATTTCACAGGGAACTCGCTGACAATGAGATACTTCTGACATCGGACACAATAGTGGTATGCGACGGTAGGCCGATGGGCAAGCCCCACTCCGCTGCTGAGGCCGCCGGGATGCTCCGCTTCCTGTCAGGCAAAACGCATTCTGTCGTTACTGCCATAACAATAAGGGACAATACCCGGGAAAAGACGGTGTCCGATCGCGCAATGGTTCACTTCAAGGAACTGTCTGACAATGAGATATCCCATTATGTCAATACCTGTAAACCTTTCGACAAAGCCGGCGCCTACGCTATCCAGGAGTGGATTGGCTACATTGGAATCACAGGTATCGAAGGCTCATTCTACACCATAATGGGACTCCCGATACATCTTGTGTACCGGGAACTCGAAGTATTTTAGGCAAGCTATTACTCAACGTAAAGAAGAAGGCCCTTGAGATATTCTCCCTCAGGGTGATAGATATTGACCGCATGGTCGGCCGGCTGGTTCAGCCTGTCGAGTATGCGGACTTTTCTTCCGGTCTGGGCCGCACCGGAGAAGACTGCAAGCGCAAATGCCTCCTTGTCCACGACCTGGGAGCAGCTGAAAGTAAACACCAGGCCACCCGGAGCAACCTTGGAAATTGCTGCGGCATTAAGTCTCTGATATGCCCTGAGGGCATTGTTGAGTGCTCCCCTGTGCTTTGCGAATGCTGGCGGATCAACAATCATCAAGTCATATTTGTCCTCCGGGACATTTCTGAGGAATTCAATCGCATCCTGGCAATATTCCCCGTGCTTTTCCCCAGGAAAGCCGCCAAGCTCAATGTTCCTCTTCACCATGGCCATAGCCTTGGCCGAACTGTCCACCGAGTCAACGTGAAGGGCCCCAGCACCTAAAGCATAGATTGAGAAGCCTCCAGTATAGCAGAAGAGATTCAATACATTACGCCCATTGGAACATCTCTCCACAAGGGCCCTGTTCTCCCGCTGGTCCAGGAAGAAACCTGTCTTCTGGCCCTCGGTCCAGTTCACAATGAAGCGATGTCCGTTTTCGAGAACAGTCTGTTCGTCATCATTGAACCCTTCCTTCCTGTATATGTATCCGTCAATCAGTTCAAGACCGGCCTTGAAAGGCGCAGTTCCGGAACTCTTGTCATATACAGCCTTGAGTTCATCACCATAAACAGCGACCAGGGCTTCACAGATCTGCTTCTTCGCCCTGAACATCCCGGCAGAATGAGCCTGCATTACACAGACTCCGTCATAATAGTCAATGATAAGTCCAGGCAGATTGTCGCCCTCCCCATGAACAAGGCGGTAACAATTCGTACGCCCATCTGCACACCCGGCGAGGCCAACTGACTTCCTAACCTGTAAAGCATTGGAAATCATTACCTTCCAGAAATCATCCCCCAGCACCGGAGATTCGAAACTGAGCACCCTCACGGCAATGGAACCTATCTGGTAATGCCCCGTTGCCAGGAATTTTCCGTCAGAGGCGAAGACATTGACGACATCACCTTCAGCCGGCTCCCCAACAACCTGCGCCACGGCCCCGGAAAAGACCCATGGGTGGAATCTTTTGAGCGACTCTTCCCTACCTTTTTTCAGAATTATCTTTGACATTTGACTTATTTTTGGTTCTCGATCTTCTTCTTGCACTGCGCTTCTTCAGATTACGGCGATGTCTCCTACGCTTCTCCCGCCGTTTCTCAGCCCTGGCCTCCAGTTGCTCAGGAGTCAGCACCTTCTCCTGCTTCTCGGCAAGTTCAGGATGCATCTGCTCGAATGTCAACGGAGCCTTGGCGCATCTGCGCAACTTCTTGTACATTTCCCTGCACACCCAGGCATCAGTAGCTGCGTATTTACGCTGGGACTCAGACAGTTCCGAAGCCTCCCAGTTGGAAAGCTGCTGTGTCTTGGAAATGCGCACAGACATTATTATGGCTGCCATTTTCTTGACACTCTTGTCCCTGATGCCGTACTCCCAGACAATCTTCTGCAAATCCACGAAGCCGCCCGGCTGGAAATCATTGTACCTCTGCAGGCCGCGTACATCATCATTCACGGCTGCTCCGATTTTCAAAATTGACTCGTTTGAGAGAATGGCGGCAAGCCTGTCATCAATCCCGCAACTCTTCACCCTGAACAGAAAAGCCTTGCCCGGCCCGGAAAGCTGGAGCAGCGAAACCCCGTAATGTGGCTGCCCGTGTGAAAATGAAGGCCTGGACTCTGTATCGAATCCCAGCATTTTCTGCCGTGAGAGAAAACGCACAGCCGCATCATATTCCGGTCCCTGCCTGTCAATCACGCTAATCTCACCGTCAAAGGCGGCAAGTTCAAGTTTATCAATCTCTTCAGGTGTAATGCTAATCTGAAACATATCTCTCGAACATTGTCGGCGTCAAAGCCTTGAGTTTCTCCTCCAATGAATCCGGCAAGTTCCTGGACTTCATCCTGACAAGGACGAAAGTATCCACGTCAGATGCCGGGGCCCTGTTGTACTTGAACGAATCAGTATAAAGCCCGTCACTTCCGTAATCGGCCTGGGACATCCCGGGCACCGGAATTGTGGCATAGAATTCCGCCTTCGGATAGGCGATGCGGTGAGTGAACAGATTTGCTGCCCTCATCGCTTTTTCACATTCGTATATAACCGCCGTAGCGGCATCAATGAATTCGAAATCTTCGGAAATCAATGATTTATAGACAATTAGACTATCATCCACATTATCCCAGAGGTTTACCAATGCAGAATTCAGTCCAGAAGCGGAAAGAGGCATTTCATCCACCAGGACGGCATCCAGGGCCTCAGTTTTTCCGGAGTCCTTGTACATCCTCAGGAAGGAAAAAATCCTGTCCTCGATTTCACCTTGTGCCGGGCTGAAAACTCCGAAGTCCAATCCGGGATAATCAATTGACAGACTCGTGTTTACAGCCGGATAGACTCCATCATTCACAATATTTTCACTAGCCCACACGGCAATATTCATATCTGCACCGTGGCGGGCAGATGCCAAACGGAGCATCGAATGAACAGGAGAAATGACATGAATATCCCGCTTGGAAAACTTCAGGAGCGAATTGATATCATAATATCCGAATGCCGAGAGATAAGATGAGGAAAGAACTACTACCTTCGCACCGGCCTTGCGTTCACCAAGGTTCCTGTCATATTGGCTTACAAGAGCGGTCGTGTCTATCAAGTCGAAAAATGAGCGGACTGCGGCCTCCTTGAGGAATTCGTCATTGGAAATCCTGAGATAACCGGAGTACGGTTCATTGGCCAGGTCCGGAACCACGGCTACTGTCTCGCCTGCAAAATCCGGAAGTCCGTCCGGGAGGGAGCGTCCGTCAACATTGTCGAAAACATCACAAGTAAGGAATTTTTCGGACAGCCAGAAAGTCTCGGCCAACGGGCCGAACACGGTTATACTGCCTCCCACGCCATCAATCCCCGCCTTTTTGAGCCTGTTGTAAGCAGTCGAGGTCGTATCCGAAACAATGTCCCGGACATACTTGATACACAAAGGGTCACCGGCCCCACGGTCCAGACAGGATACCGCGAAGGTCGGCGACAATGCTAAAAGTAAAATCAGAAGTCTTTTCCTCATTAAAACAAGTAATATGAAAAAAATAACTTGCTTCAGATTTGCATAAGATTTCCGAGGTCAGATTTTCTCCCGAAGATGGAGCGTAGCCGTAGCTACGTGACTGATGAGGGAGGAAATATGGACCGGAAAGATATGCATAAGATGATGCCAGTTATTTTTTGAAGATTACTAACCTAAAAGAAAAGGAGCTCCCTGTACTTAGGAAGAGGCCAGAGCTCGTCATCCACGAGCATTTCGAGATGGTCGGCATTGTAACGCACCTTGTCCATCTCCTCCTTGACTTCCGTAGAATACAGATATGCCCTTTCCGCCATATTCTCTACCTTGTTGGCCTTCTTGCGGGCCTCCACCAGGTTGGCGACATCGGCGGAAATATTGTTTACAAATCCTGAAATATTCCTGTAGGTATCCATATCGGCCTTGCAGAGTTCCTTGTACTCGTCCCCGAATACATCCTTGCAGCCCTTGATGCTCTTGATGAGGATATTCTGGTAGCTGACAGCAGCCGGAATCACGTGATTCAGGCAGACATCACCGATAATCCTGGCCTCAATCTGAAGCTTCTTGACGTATGTCTCATTGAGCACCTCATAACGGGCCTCAGACTCCACCGGCGAGAGGACGCCGAGTTTGTTGAACATCTCAACTGTCTGTGGCTCAATGAAAACCTTATATGCCTCAGGCACATTGCGGACAGCCTTGAGACCCCTGCGGGCAGACTCTTCCTCCCACTCCTTGCTGTATCCGTTGCCTTCGAACATGATGTCGGAAGATTCGGAAATGAATTTGCGAACGGTGGAGAGAATAGCGCCCTGGCGGCTCTCGCCCTTTGCCTCAAGGGCATCAACCTCGGTCCTGAACTCATTGAGGCTCTCGGCAACAATGGAGTTGAGAACGTATGTCGCACCGGCGGCATTGGCGGAGGATCCCACTGCGCGGAACTCGAAACGGTTTCCGGTGAATGCGAAAGGAGACGTCCTGTTCCTGTCAGTATTGTCCTGGAGCAGGTCAGGAATGGAACTAACCATCTGGATGGAAGCCTTTCCGGCCTCTACGTCAGACATATCCTTCATATTCATGATGCGCTCGAGAATCTTGGAGACAGTGGCGCCTGAGAATATTGACATAACTGCTGGCGGGGCCTCGTGGCCGCCAAGCCTGTAGGAATTGTTCAATGTACATACGGAGGTCATCAACAAATAGTTATGACGATATACCGCACGTACTACAGATGAATATACTGCAAGGAACTGGAGGTTCTTGTCCGGGGTCTTGCCCGGAGAAAGAAGATTCACTCCGGTATCCGTCTGCATTGACCAGTTGCAATGCTTGCCGCTTCCGTTGATGCCGTCGAAAGGCTTCTCGTGGAAAATAACTTTCAGATGATGCTTCTCGGCAACCTTCGGCATAAGAATCATGAGGAGCATGTTCTGGTCAATGGCCCTGGTAAGTTCGCAGAATACAGGTGCACACTCAAACTGGTTCGGAGCCACCTCATTGTGTCTTGTCTGAAGCTGGATGCCAAGCTTGTAAGCCTCGGTCTCGAAGTCCTTCATGAAGGCCTCCACCTTGGATGGAATCGCTCCGAAATAGTGGTCGGAGAGCTGCTGGTCCTTGGCCGATGTATGTCCGATTACAGTCCTGTCACAGAGCCTGAGGTCCGGCCTGGCATTGTAAAGTGCCTCATCTACAAGGAAATACTCCTGCTCAAGACCGGCATTGACAGAAACCGACTTCACAGACTTGTCGAAAAGGTTGACAACGGATGTGGCGGCATTGCTTAGTGCCTGGATTGAACGGAGATTAGGAACTTTCATATCAAGTGCCTCTCCCGTATAGGAAACGAATACGGAAGGGATGCAGAGAGTTTCATCGAGAATGAACACCGGGGAGTTCGGGTCCCATGCGGAATATCCCCTGGCCTCGAAGGTGTTACGGAGGCCGCCGTTAGGGAAACTTGAGGCATCTGGCTCCTGCTGGACGAGTGCAGAACCGCTGAAGCGTTCAAATACCTGGCCGTCCTTGACGGTCACGAACGCCTCGTGTTTCTCTGCCGTTGAGCCTGTCAAAGGCTGGAAGAGATGCGTGTAATGTGTAGCTCCCCTTTCCATCGCCCATGTCTTCATCGCTGAGGCAATCTCATTTGCAACTGACCTGTCAATGGTCTTCCCAAACTTGACAGCGGCAAGAACAGCGTCATAGGCAGTCTGTGACATGTACTTCCTCATTTTCGGGAGGTCGAACACGTTTTCTCCGAAATAGGCCGATACAGGCCTCTTTTCCACGAAATAACGCTCCGTGGTATGAGCGGCGGCTTCGTCCAAAGCCATTTGTCTAAAAGTTGACATAATTTTATGTGATTTTGTTAAGTACGTCCACAAAGATAAATAAAATCACTATCTTTGTGAAAGTTTTGAAGCTTAAATTTCTATTAAAACGAAACAATATGGCTAAAATTTCCAACAAGTCCCAACAAATGCCGGCTTCAGCCATCCGCAAGCTGGTTCCTTTCGCAGACGCCGCTAAAGCAGAGGGTGTCAAGGTTTATCACCTCAATATGGGCCAGCCTGACATCAAGTCTCCGGAATGCGCCCTCGAAGCAGTAAGGAAGAACACCCTGGATCACGTATCTTATTCCAATTCAGCAGGTTTGATTGAGCTGCGCCGCGGACTGGTGGAGAAATATTATAAGAAAATCGGCATTGACATTGACGTCAAGGAACTCATTGTCACCGTGGCCGGAAGCGAGGGTGTGAATCTCGCCCTCCAGATTACCTGCGACGAGGGCGACGAGGTCATTGTTCTCGAACCGTTCTACACCAATTACAATACGTTTGCGTTCATGAACGGAATCACAATGAAGGCCGTCCACACAGATATCCGCGAAGGTTTCAAGGTCCCGGATGTGTCTGAGTTTGAGAAACTTATCACTCCAAGGACCAAGGCCATCCTCATAAGCAATCCTGGGAACCCTACCGGAACCCTGTACACCAAGGAGAATATGCTCGCCCTCGGGGAAGTAGCCCGCAAGCACGACCTCTTCCTCATTTCAGATGAGGTTTACAGGGAATTCTGCTACACTGACGAGCCTCATTTCTCGGCGATGAACATTCCTGGACTCGAAGACAATGTGATACTTATCGATTCAGTATCAAAGAGATACAATCTCTGCGGATGCCGCATTGGCTGTATTGTTTCGCACAATGAGGAAGTGATGAAGGCTGCAATGAAATACGCCCAGGCAAGACTCTGTCCTCCGATTTACGGACAGCTTGCCGCCATCGGGGCCCTGGACACGCCGGATTCCTATTTCGAGGAAGTCAAGAAGGAGTATATAAGGAGAAGGGATTATATGATAGGAAGGCTTCTCAAGATGCCTGGTGTTTACTCCCCGCTTCCGATGGGCGCATTCTACACGGTTGCCGAGATTCCTGTGGACAATGCCGAGAATTTCGCAAAGTGGATGCTCACAGAATTCAGATACGAGGGGCAGACCACAATGGTTACCCCTGCCGCATCCTTCTACAAAACCCCGGGGGCAGGCATCAATCACGTCAGGGCAGCATACGTCCTGGAGGTTCCGGAGCTCGAAAAGGCAATGGATGTGCTCGAGAAGGGTCTTGAGCAGTATCCGGGCAGGACAATCTAAACCTCAGCCTTCCCTTTCCCGGGTTCTATCCCGAGGACAGTGAGAATTTTGGGGATAAGCATACTATGAAGGTACTCATCTTCCATGAAATGGGTGCCTTCATATATTTTATATGAGTCCCTGCCGAAATACTTCGCCCATTTCCTGACGCTCACAACGCCGCTTCTGCGGTAATGGTCAACCGAGCCGAAAAATGCGAAGAAATAATCCTTACCGCCGCGCAACGGAGACCGGTCAAGTACCTGTTTACGGATTCCACGATAATGCGAGAGTATCCTGTGTGTAAAGTCAAGAGACTGGCGCTCAGGGGAATACGGTTTGAAAATATGCCTCATCAATGCAGGCATGCCGGGGATGAATGCGACCGCAGCCATCCATCTCGCAGCTCCAATGGCCGGTGAAACCAGGATATGAGGCACGCCTTCCAGGCGTATGGCGTGCAGGCTGCCGAGCGACTCTCCTATCACCAGATCCGGCCTGAGTTCATTGAACCAGGATGTAATCTGTGCAAAGGCTATGTCCGGGTCAATGTCATACATTCTTACAACGACCTCAGTTTCAATGTCTTCCGGCATATAGTCCCCCAAATCCTGTCTAAGTACGCCCGGGATCCTGCTGTCGAGACCGCCTCCCATCCCGTGAATATAAAGTATTGTTATCTTTCTCATTGCCGTCGATTTAGTAATTTAAGTTTCGCAAGTGATTTATGCGGCTGTTTGTAGTTGTTGTGCCACCCTCATTATTGCATTTAGTTGTTTGTTTT
>JBJEBV010000004.1:0-60474 GCA_051870395.1 Candidatus Cryptobacteroides sp.
ACGAAGCGGATTTTCTAGCGAAATGCTGGGTGCCTATGCTCCGAAATACTCAATACTGTTCAATAACCTATTATCAGAGACATACCTGTTTGAAGATCAGACAGCCGCACTTATTGGACAACTGCTGAAATATGATTATTCAGAACCATTATCATTGGATGAGGTCGCTGAACGAATCAGCTGTAAGGCAGAAGATATCATCCCCTTCTCTGAAGAGCTCAAAAGATGCTTCGTGCTGATTGACCACAATATGTCGAATACGGAGATTCGGGAACTTCGGAAACAATCTGCACTCAATAAAAAACAACTTCTCTCTGAATCAAACGGCACGGAAGATCTACAAAGCATCTTCAGCCTCGTTGATACTGACTACCGTGACAGAACCGTAAAGTACGGAATTCCCTCATCCGTTTCATTTGAACTGACGTACGGTTGCAACGAGATGTGCGTCCATTGCTACAATCCCGGCGCTCCCCACGAGGAATGTAAGGCCCGGACTATATCTGAAAAGGAAATGCGATTTGAGGATTATGTTTCAGCATTGGACCAGCTTGAGGAAATGGGGGTGCAGAAAGTATTATTCACAGGAGGCGACCCTTTTATAAAGAAGGACATCCTGAGAATAATTGAGTATGCCCACTCAAAAAAATTTGCAATAAGCATTTATACCAATGGGCAAGCCCTATACAACAGGCCTGACATTTATCAGAAGGTAGTTGGACTTTACCCTCACGACATCGGCCTGAGCCTCTATAGCACTGACCCCGAAATTCACGACAATATCACAAGAGTCAAAGGGTCCTGCGCAAAGACAATGTCAATTGCGGAGAAACTCAGCAATGATGGCGTGGATTTAAAAATCAAGTGTCCTGTAATGCGCATCAACAGAAATAGTTATAGGGCAGTGCACGACTTCGCGTTATCCATCAATGCCGTGCCGGAATTCGAGTTGAACATAACATCAGGAGTCGATGGAGACACCTATGCAGTGGATAATCTCCGTCTTTCGGAGGAAGAAATGGTCACCGTGCTCCGAGATCCGCTGATCCCGTTGTCGCCCAACAGGAAGAACACATCCAGAATGATGGAAAGAACCCCGGACATGAATTTTTGTGGAGCCGGAGAAGGTATCAATATTCAGCCTGACGGCAGCATCTGCCCTTGCATCGCATTCCCGATGCAGGTTGGCAATGCTAAAACAGACAAGCTGAAGGATATTTATCATTCTGTCACATTCAACAATATACGGAGTCTCAAATATCAGGATAGCGACCGGTGCGGAAAGGAAACCTATTGCAAATGGTGCAACAGATGTATCGGGCAAAGTTACATTGCTACAGGCAATGCTGCCAATGCAAGTGAGGACAACTGCTTCATCGCCCGGTTGCGAGAGCGTATCTCATTGGAGAATAGGGAAAAGCAATGATTCCCATACAATGTTCATTGCATAGTATCATTCATAAAACATTCGTATTATGAAATTCACATTTGCAAAGGTCAGCAAGAACCCTTCTATGAGCGGATGCTCTAAATTCAATGAAGGCAACTGTGGCATCATGTATCGCATGAGTTAGTCGTTTCATCCTCGGCTGACTATGTCAACATATCGGCATAGTCAGCCTTTTAAACATCATCACAGTCTAATATGGAAAATATCACCCTTGTAAAACTCTTTGAAGAGTACATCCTCAAAGCATCCAATGAGATCTCCGAGAAATATCCTTTTCAGGCCTCCATCATACTATGTGTGGCCATTGAAGTACTTGGGAATCAACTTACCGACGATGAAGGAAGCAGAAAAAGATTCATAACTGCCCTTGAACACTTTGGCTCGCTAAATAAATACACGAACTTACATTATATGGGGAGGCAAAATACGACCTGCAACAAGTTGTATGATCTTCGCTGTGGCCTTGCCCACAATTTCGCACCGAACAATATCAACTGTGTGTCCATTTCATCCGGAGATAATGATTTGGATAAGAATATTGTCGGTGTAAAAAGCCTTTTTGATGATGTTAAATCAGCCTGGAAAACTTTTCAGAATGACCATCCGGAGAAGATGAATGACATCCAGTTTCAGATTACAGGGACTGTAACAGGTGCCACGCAGACAAACGCTATACAAAATGCGTGAGTATAAAGCACAAGAACTGGGCTACAGCATTCTCCTTGATGCGGGAAGCGGCGAGAAAGTCTATCCATATATCAGGTCGGAGAGTGGAGACAAGACAATGCTTCTCGTCGGCCCGCAACATGGAAGGAGTTATGTGGTTGCGAAGAACGATGATGGACGATACATCGTCAGCAAGGGTAATGGATTGAGTTACAGCAGTTCCATATTCCTCGACACCATGGAATCGGCCTTTGATATATGGGGATGCCTGCGTGAACCCGATGCCCGCCGGGATTTCCTTCTGGGGCAGGACATTGCATCTCTCGGGATAAAGACCAACAAGATGCAATATGTTCTTTCTATTGATAATATGGACATTCCCCTGCCAAACGGCTCCACAATTCATCCGATATTGCTTCAATACTCTGTAGAATGTCCATATCGAATCTCAGATGCCGCTGTAATGGGAAAAGACCTTATCCTCAACGAAGCCTCCAAATGGACATCTTCGCATAGAGAATACTCCGATAAAGTACAATACCACGAAACTGCGGCCGAAATTCTCATAAGCAACCTGCGCATTATGCATGAGAACAATGTTCTCCACAATGCAATCTCAACCCAGAACTACACTTGGGCATTGGAACTCCTTGATTTCGAACTGTCCTCTTCCCCACAACACCCATACGAAAGGGAAGATTATCAGCGACATGTCCCAACTCTGATGCCTCGTGAAATCATGTATACCTACCAGATTATCGTGGAGATTGCCGACTGCCTTGGAGAGGACATTGACTTTCAGAGAATAGATCATATTTTCTTGAAGAACGGATTTGATTTGAACAAATATAGCATTAAAACAACATCCCGATTATGAACACACAAGACTATTACAGATGTTTCAACCAATGTCTGCAGAACCTGAAAAACACAGCAAAGAAAAAAGGCAAAAGAGCAAAGGCTAAAATTGACAACAGCGCACTGCAAGAGGTCTGCAAAGAATTGCCGGCACAGACTCTTTCTTTGAAGGAATATATCGATAACAACTATCCTTTCTACTACCTTGTGGAATGTGAAAAAGCAGGTGACGTTATACAAAACGGCTTATTGCCAGATAGTTCAGGAGCAATATTCGTTTTCAGGAGTCTTGGCAGAATACAAACTGTACTTGGCCCAAAATGTATCAACAAGTATCGCATTTTCAAGATTTCTCCAAAGACATTACGGCTATCTCCAAACGATATCTACGAGGTGGAATTACCTTATGGCTGGGACATTTTGGTAAATTACATCAAAAAAGATAAAATCACCTTTTCAAGGCAAGATATTATGGGAGACATTGATGTGTTTGAGCCAGATGACACGGAATCAATGCTCAGGGAACAATTATATCTTGATGGATATTCACACTCGAAAATAAGATACGACGGGGATCTTGATGTAACTCTTTTCGGTTCATATCTTAAAGACATCAAATACAAGACTTGGGATAACAGTTTTACGTTGAAAGAACATGTAATTGAACTTCTGGACCTTGCTTGGTATTCAGTCGATTATAGTACTATGCCTTCCACTAAACGTGATTATAATGATTACTATAAAATATGCCTGATTAGCGGGGTTAGTTTCGAAACAGTTACAAGACAACTTATGACCATACAATCAGTAGATTCACTTGACTGTAAAAGTATAATTGAGATCGGGCATAAATATGCACAACAGATAATATCTGAGATTGAGGTGCAAATTGAAGACTGCCGAAAAAATAAAACTGAGATAAATAAATTCTTGTCTACGTGTTATGAAGATAGGCTTAATCAAAACAGGAGTAGTATCACCAACTGGTCTATAGTAGTCATTGAACTTAAAAGACTCATATCCTTATTTATATTGCGCATCGAAACAAAAGCAAGTCCTCTCAAACTTGATATTGACTACACATCAAAACTAGATTCATTACTAAACTTATTACCTACTCAAGCAGATCTCGATGGCATCACCCCGAAGAAAGTTGGTTTTTGGCAAAAAGTTCTATGGTTTTTAGTAGCCCTCGCAAGGTCCTAAGGGTTAAGGAGCTGTCCCAAATGCCCCATTACCTGATCGTTTGCGTTTCAAACGACCATCGGTGAAAAAACAGGCAGTCCTTCGCACGGTTTCTAAAGTTGTGTTCAGAAAATGTTGCTAAAATGCTTCTGATTATTAGTTTGGATTTTTGACAATCCTAGCAATTTATTTCCTTGGATTTTGTCATACTTTAGCGAAATATTTGTTTGGAAAATATCATTTCGTTATTTTTGCGTGGTATTCACAACAGCTGCATATGTATTGCAAAAGACTGATAGACAAATATCTCCTGGATTGGGCATCCCGGGAAGACCATAAACCTCTGCTGCTTAGAGGTGCAAGACAGGTTGGAAAATCCACGGCCGTTCAAGAATTGTCCAAGAGTTTTACTTCCTATGTTGAAGTCAACTTCGAGAAGCAACCTCAGTACAAGGCTCTTTTCAATGAGGATTTGGACGTAAAACGCATTGCGGCACAGATATCCACCATTTACGGTACTTCCATAGAACCGGGCAATACCCTGCTGTTCCTTGACGAGATCCAGGAATGCCCCCAAGCGATAATGGCACTGCGCTTCTTCAGGGAAGACTTGCCTCAACTGCACGTAATCGCTGCGGGGTCACTTCTGGAATTCGCACTGAAGGAACTTCCAACATTCGGTGTCGGAAGAATACACTCGATGTTCATGTATCCGATGACCTTTGACGAATTCCTTGAGGCAAACGGCCAGGAACTGCTCATCAAGGCACGCAACAAGGCATCTATAGACGCTCCTCTCCCGGAATTTCTTCACAACAAGCTTGTGGCACTGTTGCGTACCTATATGCTTGTAGGAGGTATGCCTGAAGTGGTCAGGACCTGGACCGAATATCACGATTACATCAGATGTCAGGAAGTCCAGGACGATATTATAGTCACATACGAGGATGATTTCCCGAAGTATAAAAAGAATGTGGACCCGGTTATATTGCGCCGGACATTGCGTAGCACCGCAGTTCAGGCGACACGGAAGTTCGTATATTCGAAAGTCGGTCAGGATTATAAGAGTGCCGATATCAAGAAAGCCCTGGAATTGCTAGCCCTTGCAGGACTCATTCACCCTGTGACGCATACTGATGCGAATGGGCTGCCACTTGGCAGCGAAGAGGACAAATCTTACCAGAAGATGCTTCTGATGGATCCTGGTCTGAGGCTCAGGCTGATGAACATGTCGTTAGGGGATGTGTCCGAGATTACCTCACAAATCCTGACAGCAAGTGCTTCCGAATTGGTAAACAAGGGCCCGATGGCAGAGATGGTTGTCGGACTTGAGATGTTGCACAACCTGTCCCCCAACATTCGCCACGAACTTTATTATTGGGTAAGGCATGCGAAGAATTCCGAGGCAGAAGTCGATTACATATCCAACTATCTGCAGGTAGTTGTCCCTATTGAAGTGAAAGCTAACTCACAAGGTGGAATGAAAAGCCTTTGGGCATTTATGCGGGAAAGGAAACTGCACCATGCCATACGTTGTTCAATGGAGAATTTCGGAAAGTTTGACTACGTGGACAAGGAGGACAACAACGATGTCAGGCACGTCCGGATATGTCCTATTTACGCCATCTCGCAGATTGATGCAATCAAGCAGGGAATCCAGCATTAAGCGGCTTCAGCGTGGATGGTCCATCCTCGTGACATTCATTTGGACACCCTCCCGCCTGCTACAAGTATCTGTGAGGCATGTTGCGATTCCAGGTGGACAGGAATTGTTTCCATTGGGACACCCCACACCCCATCACAATACCGTAAAATGGCATGTCCGGTTCCAAATGAATGTCACGAGTACGGGAATAGCTAGGCCGGCATGCTCTTCCGCCAGGGGTCTGAATATTCTCCGACCAGGCGCCGGAATGTTTTTCGTCCCGGCATCCTGCATTAAAGGCTAAAGAAGAATGTCGTCCAGCACCAGTTTCGGGACATAGTGTACCCCGTCCTTGTCGTAATAAGCCAGGAAACCTGAGGCGGGCTTGCCGGAGTCATCGAGAGGGGCATCGGCCAATGAGACAGGCTTCAGGAAAGCGCTCTGGTCCGCTTTGCCTACTGCGAGAAGGGCCAGCGGATGAAGGTCGGCAATGGCTGCGGAGCGGTCCGGGTCGCCGGCTGAATAGGCTTCGGAGAGTTCCTCGGGAGTGTTGCGGCCTATCATCAGGCAGTTGTAACCGAGTTCCACGGCCTTGAGAGCCATGCTCTGGAGGGAGATGCCCAGGTCAATGTCGACGTACCTGCCCTCCGGCAAGGTACTGAAGACCACTATGAATGCAAATGGCGGAATTCGCCAGTCCTGGCCATGGACGTAGAGGTCGCAGAGCCTTTCGTATGGAGAATTGCCGTCCGCCGGGGCATCATCTTTCTTGACAATGCCGAAGCGGAGGGTCTGCCTGTTCATTGCGGAGGCAATGCGGGTGTTCACCTCGACAATTGTCCTGAGATGCCCAATGCTGACCTCGGCATCGGTGCGGAAGCGTCTGATGCTGCGGTTCTTCACCAACAAAGTATTCAGGGACGGGCCTCCACGCTTCGGCGTATGAGTGGAGACTCCGGCTCCGAATACTTCTTCGTAACGTTTTTCCAAATAATTGTCTGCCATGATGTTACAGTTTCATGATGCCTTGAGGTTTCTCCATGCGCTTCGCTTGGTCGAAATGACAGGAAGGAGCCTGCACAGTCGAAATGACGGGCGGGATGCTAGCGTCAATGCGACATAACGCCGACCCGTCAATGAAATTATTCAGCAGGAAGGAAACCCTTCTGGAGCAGAACCTCGGCAATCTGCACTGCGTTGGTAGCGGCGCCCTTGCGGATATTGTCGGAAACGCACCAGAAATTGAGACCTGACTTCACGGAGAAATCCCTGCGGAGACGGCCCACGAATACATCATCGTGTCCAAGAGAATAGAGCGGCATCGGATACTCCTTCTCCGCAGTATTGTCCTTCACGGTCACGCCAGGGGTGTTCTCCCAGATGCGGCGGACATCATCGAGCTCGAACTCCTTCTCGAATTCAAGATTGACCGACTCAGAGTGGCCTCCTATTACAGGCACGCGGGCAGTTGTGGCAGATACGCCGATAGTATCATCGCCGAGAATCTTGTGGGTCTCATTGACCATCTTCATCTCCTCCTTGGTGTAGCCGTTTTCGGTGAAATCATCAATCTGGGGAATGATGTTCTGGTCAATCGGGTAAGGGAACTTGGCTGCGTATTCACCCCACTTGGCCCCGCTGCGCTCAGCTTCCATCTGGGCCACGGCCCTGTTGCCGGCACCGGTCACGCTTTGATATGTGGAAACCACGATTCTCTTGATGCGGTATGCCTTGTGAAGAGGGGCGAGCGGAAGCAGCATCTGGATAGTGGAGCAGTTCGGATTGGCAATGATATAGTCATCAGCGGTGAGAACATCCGCATTGACCTCAGGGACAACGAGTCTCTTGGTCGGGTCCATTCTCCAGCACGAAGAATTGTCCACCACGCGGCAGCCCACTGCTGCAAATTTCGGGGCGAGTTCCTTGGAAGGACCGCCGCCGGCTGAGAAAATTGCCAGATCAGGTTTGGCTGCGATTGCATCGTCAGCGCTGATTACCGTGTATTCTTTACCGGCAAATGTAACCTTGCGGCCTACGGAACGCTCCGATGCTACCGGAAGGAATTCTGTTACAGGGAAATGCCTCTCCTCGAGGACTTCCATCATCCTGGTGCCAACCAACCCGGTTACACCTACTACTGCTACTTTCATAATATCTATTTGTTTTTAGTTTTCCTTTCTATGTTTTCAACTATGCTGAGGAAACAGATTTCTCCATTCGCTACGCTCCGTCGAAATGACAAAAACTTACATCAATATGTCATTGAGCGTACCGGAGGCAGTCTGATATGCACCGGCCCCGGCGCCCTGTATAACGAGTGGAGACGGGTAGAACTCCGTCTTGATAAGTGCGGCATTGTCCGTACCGCAGAGCGAATACAGAGGATTGTCCGGTCCGACAGACTTCAAGCCCATCGAAGCCTTGTAAACCACATTGCCCCCGGCATCCTTTTCTGCCACGAGCGAAGCCACGAAACGCTGCCTGAGACCCTTGGAAGCGGCCTCCTTGTACGAAGCGGCGAACTGAGACTCGCTCGCTGCCAGTTTCTCGAAAAACTCCGGGACCTTGCCCTCGAAGAACTCCGGACCGAGAACCGGGTCAATCCGGACATCAGCCTCGTCAATAGGCGCACCGGCCTCGCGGGACAGAATCAGGAGTTTCCTGAGCACATCCCTGCCGCTGAGGTCAAGCCTCGGGTCAGGCTCCGAATAACCGGCCTCCTTGGCATATTTCACCACATCGTAGAAGGTCTTTCCGTCCTCCCCGCCCTTGTAAGTGCTGAAAATATAGTTCATCGTGCCGGAGAGCACAGCCTCAATGCTGATGATTGCGTCACCGCTGTTCACACTCCTCGAAATCGACTCGAGAATAGGCAGCGCCGCACCCACGGTAGTCTCGTAACGGAGCGAAACCCCGTTCTCCACTGCGCTGGTTTTCAATGCCTTATACTGCTTGTACGGGGCAGCGAAAGTGATTTTGTTGCTCGCCACCACGGAATATCCCTGCTTGAAAAGATTGAGGTACTTGTAGGAAATATCCGAAGAAGCTGTGCAGTCCACGAAGATGGAATTCTGGAGGGAAACCTTGGCCAGGGCCTCGAAGAATGCGTCATTGGCTGCGGACTTGCCCTCAGCCAGCTGGGCCTCGATATTGTCCAGCTTCAATCCCTGCTTGTCCAGGATGAACTTGCGGCTGTTCGAGAGGCCTGCCAGGTGCAGACGCTTGCCTGTGCGCTCCGCAATCTTGTCCCGGTTCTTGGCAATGATGTCGATGAGTGCCTTTCCCACCGTGCCGTAACCGGCCACGAAAAGATTGATATCCTTATACTTGGACTCCTCGAAGAACTCCTTGTGGATGTACCTGATAGCAGGCTTCACATCCTCGGAAGCCAGAATCACGGAAATATTCCTCTCGGATGAACCCTGTGCCACGGCCCTGACACCAATGCTCCTGCGTCCCAGGGCGGCCAGCATTCTTCCCGTCGTACCGCGCTGATTGATAATGTCATCGCCCACGAGGCAGACTATCGAAAAGCCCGTCTCGACCTTGAGCGGATTGAGTTTGCCGAGCGAAATCTCGTATGCGAAGCAGGCATCGGCCGCCTCCTTGGCCAGGGCAGCATCCTTCTCTGCCACGGCCACGCACATTGTATTGACAGAAGAGGCCTGGGTAATGAGAATAATGCTGATATTATGCTCGCTGAGCGTCTGGAAAAGCCTGTAGGAGAATCCCGGCACGCCTACCATTCCGCTGCCCTCAAGTGAAAGCAGGGCAATGTTGTCCGAATTGGAAATGCCGATAATCTTGTTCTTGCGGTTTCCTCTCGGCGGATTCTGCTCAATGAGAGTACCCTCCCCCTCCGGGTCGAAAGTACATTTCACATATATCGGAATGCGCTCTGCCACAACAGGTTGGATAGTCGGAGGATAAATCACCTTGGCCCCGAAATGCGAAAGTTCGAGTGCCGCCCTGTAGGAAATATTGCTTATCAATGATGCCTGTGGCACAATCTTCGGGTCAGCCGTCATCATTCCCGGAACATCCTTCCAGGTCTCAAGAGCCCTTGCCTTGCTGCCAACTGCGTAAAGGGAAGCAGAATAGTCCGAGCCTCCCCTTCCGAGGGTGACCATCCTGCCCTTCTCGTCCGAGGCAATGAATCCCGGCACGATGAAGAGTGAGACAATCGGATTGGACTCTATCATTGACTGCACATTGGCGTATGTCCCTGCGGTATCGACCACATTGCGTCCGGCCTCGCAGCGGGTCTTGATGATGTCCATGGAGTTGACCCATTTCGTGGCAATGCCGACCGAAGCGAGCTTGGTGGCGAGAATCCTGCTGGAAAGCAGTTCCCCGCAGCCCTGGATGGCATCCAGGCTGGCAGGGCTCAATTCGCCAAGAAGATAAACTCCCTGGGCGATGCCCCTGAGCGAGGCGAACAGTTCATCGCAGCTCTCAAGCGACTCCTCGTGCTTCTCCACCGGGAGAAGTTCCTTGATTATGTCGTGATGCCGGCCCTGGAGTTCGTCCAGAAGCCCGGTGTATGAGCCGTCACGCATAGCTGCAAGGTTTCCAATCCTGATCAATGTGTCAGTACAGCCGAAAATGGCAGAGGCAATGACGATTGTCCTGTCCCTGTCAACGGCCTTGGCTATGATGTCCGCCGCCTTGAGCATATTGGCCGAATCCGCCAACGAACTGCCCCCGAATTTGAGTACCTGCATAAGATATTGACTGTTAAATACTTTCAACGAATGGTCCGAGAATCTTCTCGATCTGGTCATATTCCAGAAGGAAGCCGTCGTGTCCGAAATGGGATTTTATCATGTGGTATTCCGCACCCGGAATCAATGCCGCCATCTTCTCAATCTCGCAAGGAGGGAAGATGAGGTCCGTATCGATGGAAACCACCATTGACCTGGCCTTGATGGTGGAAAGGGCCGCCGGGACTCCTCCCCTGCCGCGTCCAACATTCTCACTGTCAACGCTATACGACAGATAATAATATGAGTAGGCATCGAAGCGCGAAGAGAACTTGCTGCCCTGATAGCGCTGATATGAGCAGGCCCTCCCGGGGAACATTGTATCCTCGGACTCTTCCCATTGCTTCAGGTCATAGCCTTCCTCGCATCTGTAGGAAATCAATGCGATGGTCCTGGCGCATTCCATACCCTTCTTGCCGCCTTCCAGGCTTTCGCAGGCACGGAAGGTCGGGTCAGCATCTAGAGCCATTCTCTGGGACTCCTCGAATGCGGTCAGCCAAGGCCTGACTCTCTCGAGAGTGGCCATATAGACGGCATTCCGGATGACATCCGGATACATCACAGACCACTCCAGGGCCTGGAAGCCACCGATGCTGGCCCCGATAAGAAGATCTATCTTTTCAATGCCGATTTCCCTGCGGACCAGGTCGAGACCGTTCACGATATCCCTGACCGTGACCCTCGGGAATGTAAGATAATATGGCTTGCCCGTGGAAGGGTCAATGCTGGAAGGACCGGAACTGCCGTAACAGGAGCCGATCATATTGGCACATACAATGAAATACTTTTCCGGGTCGAAGAATTTACCGGGGCCGACAAGACCGGGCCACCAGTCCTCCACGTCAGAATCAGCAGTAAGGGCGTGGCAAATCCAAACCACTTTCATCCCTTTCTCATAGGGGTAAGGGGAGGTGTGATATGCCAGCTGCAAGCCCTCAATGCTGCCACCAGCCTCGAACTCGAACCTTCCTCCATGTATGTAAGTATGTTTCTGCATAAAATGTCTATCCGCAAAGTCGAATTGCAAATGTAGAAAATCCGCCCGTTATTTCAAATAGTCAGGGTACCGGATCGTAACCTGAACCTCCCCAGGGATGACATCTCAATATTCTCCTGGCCGCCAGCCAGGAACCCTTGAAAAGGCCGTGTTTCCGGAGAGCCTCCCAGGCGTATGCGGAGCAGGTAGGGGTGAAACGGCAGGTAGGCGGCTTCAAAGGAGATATGCAGACCTGGTAGAAACGGATGAGTACAATGAAGGGGAAGATGGCTATCTTCCTGGCTATCTTCATAATACGTTCCATTGTCCGGGGCTGTGCGTCATTCATGGTTACCGACGGAATTTAGAGCCGAAATCATCATTGAGACAATATCGGCCTGGGTTGCTATTTCCTTGCTCCTGTAAATGAACAGAATGTCCGTACCGCCGGCCTCCCCCGGAATGACAATGCTCTTGTTCAGCCTGTAGGCCTCCCGGATACGTCTTTTGAGAAGATTCCTCTTCACTGCCCGGCGAAAGAGTTTCTTGGGTACAGAAACCATAATCCTGCTGAAAGGCAGGCCGTTATCCCTCCTGTAAACATATTTGAACACGCCCGATACCCCATATTTGCCGGATTTGAGCAAAGCGTCCACGGCTCCCTTGGAAGAGAGTCTCTCATGCTTTTTCAATGTACTCCTGACTTCCATCGGGAAATCAGTTGTGGCTTCCGAGATACAGATCCAGGGCCTTTGCCACGGACGGGGCCTCCGGAGTCGGGGCCTGAATCTCTACAGGGAGACCGGCCTCCTCCATTGCCTTGACAATCTGCTTGCCGAAAGTGACGAACTTGGCATTCCCCGGCTTGAATTCAGGGAAATTGGCGTAGAGAGACTTGATGTCGGCAGGATTGTAGAACACCACGAGGTCGTAGGAGTCAATGTCCACGTCCTTGAGGTCCTGAGGTACAGATTTCACGAACACCGATGTAGTGAAGTCAAGGCCCTGGGCCTGGAAAAGGCTGGTAATCGTCTCAACATTGCTGGAGTCGGAGGTGGCAATCAGGAACTTCTCCCCCTTGTGCTTCGGCCCGATAAGGTCAATGACGGAGGACGGTGTACCATTGCCGTAGAAAATCTTTCTCTTCCTGAACACAATGTGTTTCTGGAGATACATTGCCACGGCCTCAGTGGTACAGAAATATTTCATTGTCTCCGGAACCTTGACCCTCAGTTCCTCGCAAATCCGGAAGAATGCGTCGATAGTGTGGCGGGCCGAAAAAACTATCGCGGTGAAATCCAGGATATTGAGTCTCTGCGTGCGGAACTCTCTGGAAGTCAGGGGTTCTATGAGAAAAAAAGGTTTGAAGTCTATCTGTACTCCGAACTTCTCCACAAGCGAATCATACGGTGCCTTGTTCATCGGAGTTTCCTGTGAAATCAGAATCTTCTTGATTGCCATATCAAATCTACAAAATCAACATTGAAACCACCAGCATCGCTGCCGGTGGAATTTCCACGGTGCAAAGATACAAAAATGCTCTTAAAAGGCCAGCATCTGCTGACAGAATCTGCATTTTGCGGAGAATAAAGACCAGCCACAAGGCCAAAAGCAGATATCTTGCGATGTCTGTCATCAGGGCCTCCCTGCCCGGCATCAATGTCCCCACAAGCAGGACGGCGGAGAGGGCGGCCGCCATCATGATGAAGAAATCCCTGCCTGCTCCATTGGATATCGTGACCGCATCCCGGCCCAGCCCCATCCTCTTTGTAGGGGCAATAAGAATCAGCAATACCCTGATTATCAGCAATGCGGCGAAAAGACCGAACACGCAGAGAGTTTTCCTTTCCGGGGAGAAGGCCTCAAGCGGCGCAGGTATGAAGGCGGAGAATCGTGCCAGAATCGTGCAGAATATGACGAAGGCCGGAAACATCATTGAGTCCCTCAGCCTCGCCATCTGCATATTGTGTTCCAATTCTGCAATCAGCTTCCATCTGACAAAACCTCCGAAAAGATACCGGGAAATAACCATGAACTTCCTCATATACAGCAGTATAAGCAATATGGAGAAAATCATGACACCGGCATTGACAGGAGCATCCGACCATTTTTCGGCCAGGGGCTCCGCCACGGAAGCGGAGAAATTGACATTGCCGGAAGGAAGGAAAATATCCTCCGGAGACGGGACATACTCCTCCAGGAGCATCTGTCCCGAGACAAATGCCTCCGATCCGGGACGGACCTGGAGCGTGTCAACCGATGTGATTCCGGAAGGAAGTTCCATTCTCAGTTCCCCCGTTTAGCGTTATAGCCCAGCGAGACAAGGAGTTCAGTAACCTTGTCCCGGAAATCTCCCTGAATGGTGATTTCCCCGTCCTTGGCCGTGCCGCCTACTCCGCACTTCACCTTGAGGGTCCGGCCAAGTTCTTTGAGATCATCCTCGCTGCCCTTGAATCCCGTGACGAGGGTGACCTGCTTCCCTGCCCTGCACCTGCGGTCAATGGTAACCCTGAGATGCTGGCGGGACGGAGGAAGTGTCTCCTCGACATTCTCCTCCGCCTGCTCGTATTTGAAATCCGGATTGGTCGAATAAACCACTCCAAGACGCTGTTTCCAATCGTTCCCGGCCATTTGAAGTCTTATTTTTTGCAAAGATAAGGAAATCTATTCGTATATTTGTTGTTTGTAACCATTCGAAAACAAAAATGAATAATAAGAAGTTCAGACTCTGGAACAGGATTGTGGCTGCGGTGGTGACCGTCATAGCCGCCTTCACATACCTCTCCACCATCGAGCCTTCCGCCTCGTTCTGGGATTGCGGAGAATTCATCGCTTCATCATACAAGCTGGAAGTGGGCCACCCTCCGGGAAACCCTGTGTTCCAGCTAATTGCAAGATTCTTTACAATGTTTGCGGACGGCAGCCACGCCGCCATTGCCGTCAATGCGATGAGCGCACTCTGCTCGGCATTGACCATATTCCTCCTCTACCTGACCATCGTCTTCTTCGCCAAGAGGCTGGCGGGCAAGCCGGAGAACGGGGAATATACTGTAGGACAAGCTATTACAATATTCGGCAGCGCCGCTGTAGGTGCATTGGCCTACTGCTTCTCCGACACATTCTGGTTCTCGGCAGTCGAGGGCGAGGTCTATGCGATGTCTTCATTGTTCACGGCCCTCGTCGTATGGGCGATGACCAAGTGGTACGAGCAGGCTGACGAGCCGTATGCAAACCGCTGGATTATATTGATTTCCTTCCTGATGGGCCTGTCCATCGGAGTGCACCTCCTGAACCTCCTCGCCATCCCGGTACTGGTCTTCCTGTTCTACTACAGGAGGAGGGAGGACGGACACTACACCTTCAAGGAATATCTCAAGATAATGCTGATTGCCATCGCCATCCTCGGCGCACTGGTGTTCGTCATCATACCTTATCTTCCGAAAGTGGCGGCATACGTGGACCTTTTCTTCGTGAACTCCCTCGGCCTGCCATACAACAGCGGAGCCGCATTCTTCATGCTCGCCCTCATCGGCATTCTCTTCTACGGGGCCTTCCGGACATACCGGAAGGGCAAAGTGGTGCTGAATACCATAATCCTCAGCCTTACAACCATCGTCATCGGCTTCTCGGTATTCGCCGTGGTAATCATCCGCTCCAATGTGATGCCTCCTACCAATGAGTACCAGCCGGACAATGCCTTCACCCTCGTGAGATATCTCTCCCGCGAGCAGTACGGCTCGACCCCTCTACTTTACGGGCAGTATTACGGAGCACCTTACTCATTGAGCAACAGCAAGTACTGGGCTCCGCTGAATGGAAAATACAAGCACGTGGACTCCCCTGCCGACCCTGAATACTATTCTTCAGGAAAGATGCTCTTCCCGAGAATGTGGAACGGCGGCGACCAGAAATACATCCGCTTCTACGAATCCTATACCGGTGGAAAGGGACGGGTAATCCCGGATGCAGACTACAAGAAACCTTCATTCTGGGCCAATATGAAATTCTTCTTCGACTTCCAGCTCAACTGGATGTACTGGAGATATTTCATGTGGAACTTCGCCGGAAGGCAGAATGACATACACAGCCCAAGCCCGGGCGAACTGTTCTACGGCAACTGGGAATGCGGCATCAAGTTCATTGACAATATCCGGCTCGGTGACCAGGGCAACGCTCCGGCATTGCTCTCCGGAAACAAGGGCAAGAACCATTATTATCTCCTGCCCCTGCTGCTCGGTGTCATGGGAATATTCTTCCAGTTCGAGAGGGACAAGAGGGGCTGCTGGCTGACATTCCTGCTGTTCTTCATGACGGGAATCGCCATTGTCCTGTACCTCAACCAGCCACCTTACCAGGTCAGGGAGAGGGACTACGCATACGCAGGCTCGTTCTATGCGTTCTGCATCTGGATTGGCCTGGCGGTCATGGGCCTCTACGAATGGATTGGAGGTAAGCTCAAGGACAAATATCCTGCGGCGACAGCAGGAGTCTTCACGGCAGCCTGCCTATTCGTACCGGGACTTATGGCCCAGCAGAACTGGGACGACCACGACAGGAGCAACCGCCGCACAGCCGTGGAGATGGCCAGGAACTATCTCAATTCGGTAGGTGAGCAGGGCATCCTGATAACTCACGGTGACAATGATACCTTCCCTCTCTGGTATGCCCAGGAGGTGGAGGAAGTACGTACCGACGTGAGAATCTGCAATACTTCCCTCCTCGGGACCGACTGGCACATAGGCCAGATGAAATGGGCCTGCAACAAGTCCAAGCCCCTGGACCTCAGAGTGGGAGAGGAGCAGTATCTCTACGGCACCAATGATGCCGTATATATCTATGACACAAGGGATCAGGTCATCCCGATAAAGGCCGTGATGGAGGTGTTCAAGCATCCGGACGCCAAGCTTATGCTAGAGAGCGGAAAGTCCGTGGACTACATCGTGTCACACAAAATCAGTGTTCCGGTGAACAAGGAGAACGCATTGAAGTACGGCATAGTGCCGGCCGAATTCGCAGACCTCATCCAGGACGAAATCATTCTCGAGATTCCGGCCAAGAAGTCCTATATCACCAAGCCGGAGCTCTTTATGCTTGACCTGCTGTCCAACTATCAGTGGGACAGGCCGATACATATGCTCAGCCAGGGCGGTGACATCAATATAGGCCTGAAGGACTACCTGATGTACGAGGGCTTCTCAAGCAAACTCGTGCCGTTCAAGAACAAAATCGGCAACATTGACCCGGGCATTGTCTCAGTCGACTCATTGTATGACAAGATGATGAACGTCTATAGCTGGGACGCATTGAAGCGCGATGACTATTATGTTGATTACCAGAACTATTATACATTCCTCGGGGTGCTTCCGCAGAGGGAGCTCTTCGTGACCACGGCCACTGCCCTGCTCAAGGCGGGCGACAAGGAGAGGGCGCTGACGATTCTGGACAAATGCCAGGAATCCCTTCCTGACAATGTCTGGCCGCTGGAGTCGATTCCGCTCGGTTTCACCACCAATGACTATATGGTGGTCAATATGGTGAAACTGTACTACGAGGCCGGCTGTCCGGAAAAGGCTACTGAACTCGGCGGAAAACTCGGAGAGGAACTTCTCAAGTCTGCGGCGTTCTACCTGGATTTCTTCGATTATGCGGACGGGGAATTCGACACGGTATGCCAGTTTATGTCCTACCTCATTGACGAGATGGAGAAGGGCGGGGACAAGACTGTATCCAAGGGCCTGAAGGACAGGCTTTTGGCATTGCTCCATTCCGTAAGCGGGGACTTTGAAGAATAGAATTGTTTATGAAGAATATCAGGAACTTCTGCATTATCGCACACATTGACCACGGCAAGAGCACTCTGGCCGACAGGCTCATTGAGCTGACACAGACCTTGGGCGCGAGGGAGATGGAGAACCAGGTGCTGGATGACATGGACCTTGAGAAGGAAAAGGGAATCACCATCAAGAGCCATGCGATTCAGATGGAGTACAATTACAAGGGCGAGAAGTACATTCTCAACCTGATTGATACTCCGGGCCACGTGGACTTCTCCTACGAGGTATCCCGCTCCATCGCCTCCTGTGAGGGAGCACTGCTGGTGGTGGATGCTTCGCAAGGTGTCCAGGCACAGACCATTTCCAATCTTTACCAGGCCATTGAGCACGGGCTTGAAATCATCCCGGTGCTGAACAAGATTGACATGGACTCGGCACGACCGGAAGTGGTCACGGACGAGGTCTGCGACCTGCTGGGTTGCAAGCCGGAGGAGGTCTATAAGGTGTCTGCGCGTACCGGAGAGGGTGTTCCGGAGATTTTGGATGCCATAGTGGAGAAGGTTCCGGCTCCACAGGGCGACCCTGAGGCCCCGCTCCAGGCATTGATTTTCGACTCGGTGTTCAATTCGTTCCGCGGCATCATAGCCTATTTCAAAATCAAGAACGGAACCCTCCGCACCGGGGACAAGGTGAAGTTTTTCAATACCGGCCAGGAATACACTGCCGACGAAATCGGCGTGCTGAAAATGAAGATGTGCCCTACCCAGGAGGTATCCTGCGGCAATGTGGGATATATCATATCCGGCATCAAGACTGCGGCCGAGGTCAAGGTCGGTGACACCATCACCCATATTGCAAGGCCTTGCACTGAGGCTATTGCCGGCTTCGAGGAGGTAAAGCCAATGCTTTTCGCCGGAATGTACCCTGTCCAGGCCGACAAATACGAGGAACTCCGTTCGACCCTGGAGAAGTTCCAGCTCAATGACGCGTCGTTCGTCTATGAGCCTGAGTCGTCATTGGCCCTGGGCTTCGGTTTCCGCTGCGGCTTCCTCGGTCTCCTGCATCTGGAAATCGTCCAGGAGAGGCTGTTCAGGGAGTTCAATATGGATGTGATTACGACAGTACCGAACGTTTCGTACAAGGTCTATACGACCAAGGACGAGTGCATTGACGTGCACAACCCATCGGGGCTTCCGGCGCCTACCCTCATTGACCATATCGAGGAGCCTTATATACGGGCGCAGATTATTACGAATACGGAGTTTTACGGACCGATAATGAAGCTCTGCATTGACAAGAGAGGCACTTTGATGGGTGAGCATTACATCACCGCCGACAGGGTGGAACTCACTTACGAGATGCCGCTCTCGGAGATTGTATTCGACTTCTATGACAAGCTCAAGTCCATCTCAAAGGGCTATGCCTCATTTGATTACCACGTGATGGGCTACCGTCCGGCCAAGCTCGTGAAGCTCGACATTCTCCTGAACGGAGACCCTGCCGATGCCCTTTCGTCACTGATTCACGAGGACCACGCATACGACTTCGGAAGGAAAATCTGCCTGAAACTCAAGGACCTGATTCCGCGCCAGCAGTTTGACATCGCAATCCAGGCGGCCATCGGGGCGAAGATTATCGCCCGCGAGACAGTACGCCAGGTGCGCAAGGACGTGACGGCGAAATGTTACGGGGGTGACGTGACGAGGAAGAGAAAACTTCTCGAGAAACAGAAGGAGGGCAAGAAGAGAATGCGACAGATAGGTACTGTACAGGTACCCCAGAGTGCATTCATGGCCGTTCTCAAACTGGACTCTTAGGCAATGGGACTGAAAGTGGCCATACTCCTGACCGTCTTCAACCGGAGGGAAAAGACATTGAAATGCCTCGATATCTGCTACCGCCAGATTGATGCGATGAAGAGCGAGGGCATCTACGATTTCCATATTTATATGGTCGATGACGGCAGCAGCGACGGGACTTCCGATGCTGTGAGGGAGACTTTCCCGCAGACTTCCATAATCCGCGGCAATGGTGGCCTGTACTGGAACCAGGGAATGAGACTTGCCTGGGACACGGCGGCGCTCCAATCCCCTGATTTCTATATCTGGATCAATGATGACACCTTCCTTGAGCAGAATGCCCTGGGCACCCTGATGGAGACATCTATTTTCCTGAAGCACAAGGCAATAGTAGTGGGAACAGCTGTGGATTCGGAAGGCAGGATGAGTTACGGAGGACGTACGAGATACGGCAAACTCGTGACCCCTGACCCTACCATTCCTGTTCCCTGCTGGACATTCAACGGGAATCTTGTATTGATACCGGCATACGTTTACCGCATTCTTGGCAATCTGGACGAGCATTACCAGCACAGTTTCGGGGATTTCGACTACGGAGCCAGGGCTGCCGCCGCGAATATTGTGAGGGTGGTGGCTCCGGGTGTATTGTGCAAATGCAGCCGGGACCCGGGTGTACCTAAATGGAGGGACAGGAATTACCCTCTCCGCAACAGGATTGCAAGCCTCCACAGTCCGAAAGGAAGACCGCCCAAGGAACAGTTCCGCTATGATGTCCGCAGCCGGGGCTTCCTCTTCGCATTGATTCACGGCCTCTCCGTGGCAATAAAAGTATTTTTTCCTAAAAGGAACAATGATGAATAAGATTTCGGCTTATATCAAATCAATGAGGCTGAGGACATTGCCGCTTTCCCTGGCTGGCGTATGCCTCGGCATCATGCTGGCAGCGGCAGACTACAGGGTCGGAGGGGCGACCATTGTCTGGATAATGCTTACAACCGTCTGCCTCCAGATTCTCTCAAACATTTCCAATGAACTCGGAGATACCCTGAGCGGGGTGGATGGAGCGCAGCGTATAGGCCCGCAGTATTCCCTCGGCGAGGGTGGGCTTACCGTGAGGGAAATGAAGTGGTTCATCCTCGTGACGGCTCTCTGCTGTATTGGAAGCGGTCTTATGATGATAAAGAGTTCTTTCGGGACGCTGTTCTCATTGGAATCAATCTGCCTGATGATGCTGGGAGCTGCCGCAATCGGAGGGGCTGTGAAATATACCCTGGGAAGGAATCCGTACGGTTACAGGGGGCTTGGAGACATTTTCGTATTCACTTTCTTCGGCATTGTCTCAGTCCTCGGCGCCTATTTCGTGGCTGCGAGGGAGATTCCGGGATGGGTGACGGTCCTGCCTGCCGTCGCAATCGGATGTTTCAGCGTGGGAGTCCTGAATGTCAATAATATACGCGACAAGAAATCGGACGAGGGACTGCGAATCACGACTCCTCTCCGGATTGGCGAGAGGAATGCGAAAATTTACCAGACAGGGCTGATTGTGGCCGGCTGGGCCTGCCTTCTGGCCTACAACCTGCTGAGGTTCCGGGACCCTTGGCATTACCTGTTCGCCATTACCCTGCCGCTGTTCGTGCTGCATCTCGTCGGAGTATGGAAGAGGACAGGCAAGGATTTGGACCCGATGCTGCCGCTTCTGGTGCTTTCCACATTCGCATTGGCGCTTCTCATGGGCGGCGGTTATCTTATGTATCTAATCGAATTATAATACTATGAAACATCTCGAGACAATTTGCGTCCAGGGCGGTTGGCAGCCGGGCAACGGTGAGCCGCGCGTCCTCCCGATTTACCAGAGCACGACATTCAAATACTCCTCGACCGAGGAGATGGCCGATCTCTTCGACCTGAAGAAGGAAGGCTATTTCTATACCAGGCTTGCGAATCCGACCAATGATGCTGTTGCCTCCAAAATCAATGAACTCGAAGGCGGAGTAGGCTGCGTCCTGACTTCTTCCGGCCAGGCCGCCAACTTCTTCGCAGTGATGAACATCTGCTCTGCAGGTGACCATATCATTGCTGCGAACGCCATCTACGGAGGTACATTCAATCTTTTCGGTGTCACGCTGGAGAAGATGGGCATAAGCTGCACCTTCATTAACCAGAACAGCAGTGACGAGGAAATCGAAGCCGCATTCAAACTTGATACGAAATGTCTTTTCGGCGAGACTATCTCCAATCCGGGCGGCGAGGTCTTCGACATTGAAAGGTTCGCAGGGATAGCCCACAGGCACGGTGTTCCGCTGATTGTGGACAATACGTTCGCTACTCCTGTCAATTGCAGGCCGTTCGAGTGGGGTGCCGATATCGTGACCCATTCCACGACCAAGTATATGGACGGTCACGCCACCCAGGTGGGCGGAGCGGTGATAGACAGCGGCAATTTCGACTGGAATGCCAATGCGGAGAGGTTCCCGGGGCTGTGTACCCCTGACGAGAGCTATCACGGCATTACCTACACCGAGTCTTTCGGCAGGAAGGCCTACATCACCAAGATAACGACCCAGCTTATGAGGGATCTAGGCTCAATTCCCGGCCCGATGAACTGCTTCCTGCTCAATCTAGGCCTTGAGACTCTCCACCTGAGGATGCCTCGTCATTGCGAGAATGCCCTGGCTGTAGCCAAGTGGCTGAAAGCCAATGAGAAAGTGGCCTGGGTGCATTATTGTGGCCTGGAGGATGACCCGTACCACGACCTCGCCAGGAAATATCTCCCGAACGGTTCCTGCGGTGTTCTAGCCTTCGGCCTGAAGGGCAGCCGCGAGGATGCGGTGAAGTTTATGGACAGCCTGAAGTTCGTGGCGATTGTGACCCACGTGGCAGATGCCCGTACCTGCATTCTCCATCCTGCCAGCCATACTCACCGCCAGCTTACGGACCAGCAGCTAAAGGAAGCCGGCGTGGCCCCTGGCCTGATGCGTCTTTCCGTCGGCATCGAGAACGTGGAGGACATCATCGCTGACCTCAGCCAGGCTTTGGAGGAGGTGTAAACCTGGATACTATCGTGATGGCACTTATCCCGGGGGCACAAGGGCGGGAGCTTGTGTGGCTGGATGCGGAGTGCAACTCACCCATGGGAATCCGCCATGAAGTGTTTGCTTGAAGCCGCAGTTCGAGGCTTCCCTACGGCCAAACGCAGATGCTCCACGGCCGTACAAGGACCCAGCCTCATTCCCTTATCATTTTCGGTCGTGCCAACGGGACAAAATCTCCCATTCCGGGAGCGGACGTCAATCCTGGTGCAGCCAAACGCAATTGTTGAGACCTCGTCACCTTGTCCATCGACAAGAACTCAGACACAGAATATGGCAGGCCAGCAAGCTGTTTGATTCTCCTGTATATCACCCAGCGGCTTTGGATATTGTAATACGGAATATTGTTGTTCATGCAGCTGTTCTCTTCGGAACGCCACACACCATATTGGTATAGACTGCCGCCCTCATAGGCTCCGACTTCCTGGTAACCTGCCAAGCCTATAAAGTCTTTCCAAAGTATCCGGGACAGGTCTGATGTAAAATCCAAATTAAGCTGGTACCCATATTCCTGCCATTCTTTTATCTCCTGAACCTCATTGGAAGGTAACTGGGATTGATAATAGACATACTCGTCAGCCAAAAATCCGAAGCCGTGCCCGCCAGCCTCGTGTCTCACCACAGATTCAAAATCATACGGCGGATTCTCCTTGCTCATCGGGCACAAGGCGATAGCATTGCCATTGATATACATATAGCAGGTTCCAGCGTACTTGTCGCTATTGAGGACCACTATTATCAATGCAGTCCTGGCTCCGGAGAAATCAACAGCCCTGGAGGCATATTCAAACACAGCGTCATCATCACAGACTATCTCGGTTCCCGACCCGAATGCCGTTCCCAGCCTTGTCCTGGGCGAGGAGCCAAATCCGGTTTTATTGCCTATGACATCAGTTTCCGACTCAACTCCGACAAGATACACATTGAACAATTCCCTATAATAGGAATATGGCGGGATAGAAAAGAATGCCTCTATTGCCTGCTTTGTGCTCGTCTCATAAAGCCCTCCAGCGGCAAGATGACTCTTCAGGAATCCGTCCCCCATCACTACCAGATTAAGCTTGTCGTATTCCGATTCTTGCAACTTGTAAGAAACCCCGTCAATAATTTCACTGCCACCGGTCTGGCTCACAGGATTCTGAACAACCTCAACAGAATCTTTCACATCAGAATTCAACGCATTGAAATACACCTTTGCGCTACGGGTTTCAGCATACTCGTTTGCAATGACATTGAGAAGAATCGTACGTGTATTCTGTGATCCCAGACCACCTTTCAGACCGGATAGGATATCACCACCGCCACCCATTGCCAATAATATCCAATCACTGCTTACAGATATCTCATACAGAGTATTTGATTCAACCTCGCATTCAATCTGACCGCCACCGGCCTCAACAACAATGCTCCGGTCCCCTTTGATTTCAATGTAACTTTTGGCATTCTGACGCACCGTAATACTGTATCGTGTCGCATTGCATATAATCGGGACAATTATTACCCTGTCGGACCGGGTTTCATTTCGGTCCGCAACGAGAATGATTCGGCTGTCTCCTTCCCGGTTGACCTCAATCCAGTCTTCATCAAGAGGAAGAAGATGCCAATCATAATCGGAATTTACAGATATGGTTCTTTCCCCGCCTTCCCAGTCAATGCTCAAATTCTCCGCAGAAAGGACAATGTCAACATCCTTCCCGGAGTCAATGTTGTCTTTTCCGCAGGAAATCACAATGCCGAACATAATCAGCAGAAAGAAATTTGAATATTTACTCAGGATTCGCATACTGGGGAATAATAAGAAAGACTGGCTACAATCCCGCCTCTTTTCATCCCAGAACATAGGAATATGCTCTATATGATGCGGTAATAGCCAGCCTTTTACTATCAAAGAATTCAATTAGTCTTTCTTGCCACTGAACATATAAGTGTAATTTGAAGTGCTGAATGTCACAGTCAATACATCATTTGTTATACTGCCCTCAATAGCGTAGGACGACTCGGATGTAAGAGTGACAACTCCGTTCTTCTTCTCCACAATCAGGTTTACAGGGTCGAAATCAAGCTTATACGCCTCACAGGAGAGTTTGAAAGAGACCACGTCACCGGACATTCTTGCCAAGGTAGCATACGCCCTCTCAGCCGCATCGGCGTATCCAAGAACCTTGACGGTCCCAACATAATTACCAGAGATTGATGATGTTGTAAGTTCGTCACTTTTTGAGCAACTGAGCAGGCCCAACGCCACTACGGCGATGGTAGCAAGTAATTTGAAATACTTCATAAAATGGTTGATTAATGATTTACTGCAACAAAGATACTTCACCCTCTGCTATTCGGGTTCACCGTGACGTATCCAATCGGTTGACATGTCAACTGATTGGATACTACGGGTGTTGTCCGAGATTGCCGCAAAAAAATCATATTGCAATATTGCACAGATGCGCATCAGCATATCCGTGTCAATGGATTTCTTGTCGAAAATTTTATAGACATTGGCACGGGAGCAGGACAACTGTTCCGCAAAACTGACGACGGTCATCCCCCTGCGGCGTACCACTTCCTTGATAAGTTTCCCGATATGCATAGGTCTTAGAGCAATGTCAATCGCTAGTAAGTGATTTTATAAATACAATACCATTCGGTATCATCAGGGTCTGTTATCTTGATTTCAGTCGGATAGCCGTCGCTATCGAATTTGTAGGTAAATCTTTCCATATCGACAGAAGAGCCATAAGAGTAGACAATCTTTGACGGTAAATATGCGCTGACTACACTCTTGAAAACTGAGGAATCCATCAGAAACCCCTCAGCAAATAATCCAAACCAATAATTAATCAAATCCACATTGAGGTTATTTTTGTAATCAGTATACGTAAAACTGGCATCACCGTATTCTTCGAAGCACGATACGAGATTTCCTGACGGACTCCAGCTCAAATCTATTACACTGGTGCCCCAAATCCACTTACACGGATGGGCAGAGCCATTCTGATACAAGTAATCTACTTCCTCGTCATCCCATTGCTCTTTTACCAACTGGCCTCCGGAAAATTGATAGACACAAGTATCATTGTCATCAATGTCCTCATAGGTGGAAATGACCTTGTCAAGCCCGTATGTGTATTTCCACCTTGCGATGTCCCCATCATCATCGATGTAAAGTACCCCTGAGAGGCGGTTGGATGAGTCGTAAGAAAGGATGTATTCTGCTTCGAAATATTCCCCATCGTTGTACTCCCCTTCGATAAAAGATTTTACATACTTGGCAGTCGGCACCAGGCCACCACCATTGCCTGAGCCGTTGTCAAGTCCGCTTTCCGGAATAGCCTCCCCATTGTCCTTGCCGCAGGAGGCCACAGACATCACGGCAAGGGCCACCAGAATCAATTTGATTGTTTTCATAATTAAACATTGTTTTGCATCCGGCCCCTGAGATACAGGTTGAATCCTAACAAAAGTGTGGAACCCACTCCGTTTATCTTCTTGAAGGTTGTGGTAGGACCTAATCGGAAACAAACGAACGAAAACCCCACACTCGGGCAGATATGGGGAATGCGGGTGAAGAACTCACCCGTCCACGATATGCTACACGAAAGTGAGTGCTGTTCCGTTTCGTCTCTCCGATTTGAAAACTACCACATTCTCAAGAAAAGACTTGCGAAATACACTTTTACGATATTTGATGCCAAGACTTGCTTGACGGCCCAAAGATAATGAATTTTCTACGCTTTGTCGATATTCCGGTACGGAAATATCAGGAATATTCTGTGAATTGCACGAAGGGGGAGCCTGTCCGAAAAGTGGCCCTTCGGGTGCTTCTCCCCCCCCTGCCAGAGTAGCGCGGAAGGCCGATTGAGCTCTGGATTGCGGACTTTTCGGACAGCCTGGGTGGGAGGAAGGGCGGCCATTTTGCAAACCTGATTTGAGAATGTGGCGCAAAGACACTATCTTTGTTAAATGCAAACTGCCGGGCCGGAGCAGATTTCGGCAATCCGGTTCCAGAAACATCGCAAACAGAGGAATACAGCAATTATTGAACTGGAGGAAAAACAATGTCTTTCGTACATCTTCACGTACATACCCAGTACTCGATACTGGACGGATTATCGTCCATTGACAAACTGTTCAAGAAAGCCGAGGCGCTGGGAATGCCGGCATTGGCCATTACCGACCACGGCAATATGTACGGAGTGAAAGAATTCTTCAAGTATGCCGGGAAACATCCTTCAGTCAAGCCCATAATCGGCTGTGAGATATATGTTTCCAAGTTCGACCACAAACTCAAGGACAAGGCTCACGCCGGATATTACCACCTCATTCTCCTCGCCAAGAACTACGACGGATACAAGAACCTGATGAAGATTGTATCCACAGCGCATATCGAGGGAATGTACTACAGGCCGAGGGTATCACACGAAGTCATTGAACAGTATCACGAGAACCTCATCTGCTCCTCAGCCTGCATGGCGGGAGAAATACCGAGAATGATACTTGCGGGCGATATGGAAGGGGCGGACAAGGCCATCGAATGGCACAAGAGGGTGTTCAAGGACGACTACTACCTCGAAGTGATGCTCCACAAGACCGAGATTCCGGGCCAGTCGCTGGAGGTCTACGAAAAGGAAAAGGAATACGACGAGGTCATCTTCGACCTGGCCGAGAAGCACGGGGTCAAGGTCATCGCCACCAATGACGTGCATTTCGTGGACAAGGAAGACGGCCCTGCCCACGACAGGCTCATCTGCCTTACCACCAACGAGTACATTGACAGCCCTGACAGGCTACGCTACACCCAGCAGGAATATCTCAAGAGCGAGGAAGAGATGGCCGCACTCTTCCCGGGACATCCGGAAGTCATCTCCAATACATTGGAAATCAATGACAAAATCGAGAAATACAGCATTGACCGAGATCACGTCCTGCCGAAATTTGACATTGACCCGGACTTCCTCGCCGACATTGATGCGCAACTGGAGAAATACAAGGATGTCATAGACTGCGGCCGCACAGACAAGAACGGCAATGAGAGGGGTGAGGAATTCTGCCGCTCGGTGGCCTACCTCTGCCACCTGACATACGAAGGAGCGCATTGGCGTTACGGACCTGAACTCACGCAAGAGCAGGCGGAGCGCATTGACTTCGAGCTCAAGACCATCTGCCGAATGGGCTTCCCGGACTACTTCCTCATCGTGTCCGACTACATCGCGGCCTCCCGTGCGCAAGGCTATATGGTCGGGCCGGGACGTGGTTCCGCAGCCGGTTCCGTAGTGGCTTACTGCCTGAAAATCACCAATCTGGACCCGATAAAGTACCAGCTCCTTTTCGAGCGTTTCCTGAACCCGGACCGAATCAGCATGCCTGATATCGACGTGGACTTCGAGAATCTTACGGCAGCGCACGAGTACGTGGAGAAGAAATACTCGGCCGACCACGTGTCGAGGGTAATCACCTTCGGTACAATGGCGGCCAAGAGCGCCATCAAGGACGTGGCCCGAATCAGCCGGCTCAGCATCGAGGAGAGTACCAGGCTCACCAAAATGATACCTGACCGCCTCAGCGAGATGAAGGAGAAGACCTATCCTTTCAATCCTAAGCTGGACGAGCTCAAACCGGGCTTCAAGGCCTACGAGGAAGAGGTGGAAGTACCTGACCCTGAGAATGAAGGCCAGACCGTCAAGGTCAAGAAATGGTTCCAGAAGGGCAAGGAGGAAGTGGATGTCAAAATCACATTGTCCAACTGCTACCGCCTCGTTCCGGAATTCATAAACGAACTGGAGAACGGCACCGAACAGGTGAAGGAAGTCCTGCACTACGCCCTCCAGCTCGAGGGCAGCATACGCCAGGTGGGAGTGCACGCCTGCGCCACCATCATCGGCCGCGGAAACCTCACCGACTACATCCCAATCTGCCTCTCCGTGGACAAGGAGACCGGCCAGAACGTATGGACATCCCAGTATGACGGCCACTACATCGAGGACGTGGGAATGCTGAAGATGGACTTCCTCGGTCTCAACACGCTCACCATCATACACCAATGCCTGGACCTCATCAAGAAGAGAACCGGAGAAGTCATTGACATTGAGGCGATTGACATTGCCGACAAACCGACATACGAACTCTACGGACGCGGCGACACCGTCAGCGTGTTCCAGTTCGAGTCCCCGGGAATGATGAACTGGCTCCAGAAACTGCATCCGGAGAGGTTCGAGGACCTGATTGCGATGAACGCCCTCTACCGTCCGGGCCCGATGGACTACATCCCGTCGTTCGTGGCCAGAAAACTCGGCCAGGAGCCGATTGAGTACGACCTCCCGGAAATGGAGGAATATCTCAATGATACTTACGGAGTTACCGTTTACCAGGAGCAGGTCATGCTGCTTTCCCAGAAACTTGCCGGATTCACCAAGGGTGAGGCGGACAAACTCCGAAAGGCAATGGGAAAGAAGATGATAGATGTCCTCAACTCCCTGAAGGACAAGTTCATGCAGGGAGGAATCGCTCACGGACATCCGGAGAAAGTCCTCGACAAGATATGGAAAGACTGGGAGAAATTCGCCCAGTATGCGTTCAACAAGTCCCACGCCACCTGCTACGCCTGGGTCAGCTACCAGACCGGCTGGCTGAAATGCCATTATCCTTCCGAATTCCAGGCTGCCAACCTGAGTTGCAATCTCTCCAAGATGGATGAGATAAAGAAGATTATGGCGGACTGCAAACGCCACAAAATCAAGGTGTTGAACCCGGATGTCAATGAGAGCGATGCAAACTTCACCGTCAACAAGAAGGGCGACATCCACTTCGGAATGGGCGGAATGAAGGGCTTCGGGGCCAATATAGTGGATGCCATCGTCAGGGAAAGGGAGACCAACGGCCTGTACAAGGACATCTACGACTTCTGTGAGAGGATGTCCGGCACGGTGAACCGCAAGGCCATGGAGTCATTGGTCTATGCCGGGGCATTCGACTCCTTCGGCATTGAAAGAAGCCGGTATTTCCTGCCAGGAAAGAGCGGGGCGCAGTTCATTGACGAACTTATGGACTATGCGGCCATCACTAAGAAGAATGCGGAGGACGATGCCGCTTCGCTATTCGGCGAGGTGGAGGAACTGAAGGCAGAGAAGCCTGAACCGCCTGCAATTACCGGAGAGATTGATACCCTGGCACTCCTGAAGAAAGAGAAGGATATCGTGGGAATGTATCTCTCGGAGCATCCGCTGAAGAAATACGAGTTCGAAATCGAGAACTTCACGACCTGCCCGCTGACCGAACTGGATGCCCTCATAGCCCAATGCGACAAGGAGCGCAAACCGCAGAAGGTCAATATTGCCGGCCTCATAACAAGCTATGAGACAAAGACTTCCAAGAGCGGAAAGCCATACGCCAGAGTCAATATCGAGGATTTCAGCGGAACCTACGAACTCTCCCTGTTCGGCAAGGACTACGAAACCTTCATGTCCTATCTCAATGACCATACGGCCATCTACATTGAGGGCGAAATCAAGGAAAGCTACTATGTCAAGCCGGAGGAGAAGGAAAAGGCTGCCACCGTGCCTTACAAGTTCAGGGTCAAGAACATAAGCCTCCTCGGCAACATTGCCGAAAGGATGGTGGCGGGCTTCGTAATCGAAATCAGCACCACAATGCTGAACCAGGAATTCCGCAAGAACCTGATGAACGCCATCAAGGGCAGCAAGGGCAACATCCCCCTCTCCATCTTCCTCATTGACCCGAAGACCAAGTATCAAATCGAGTTCCTGTCGAAGAAATTCCAGGTGGCAGTGACATCGGACTTCATCGCAGATGTCAAGAATCTCGGGGTAAGGTACAAAATCCTGCCCAAGAAATAGGCCCCTGATCAGCCCTGGCGGTACTCCTTAGGAGTCTTGCCATAAATTTTCGTGAACTCCCGGTAGAAATAGGACTTGTTGGAGATGCCCACATTGTACATCACCTCCTGCACGGTCCTGTCCGAGTTCTTCAGCAGCCGGGCCGCCGATTCGAAGCGGTACAGTTTCAGGAATTCGCTCGGTGCCTGGCCCGTTATCTTCTTGAAACGGCGGTAGAAGTTCCTGGAACTCAGGCCCATAAGGTCGGCGAGGCGTTCCAGGTTAAAATTCTCGTCGGTGAGATTCTCCTTCATTGACAGTATGGCCTTGTCCACGAACTCCTTGTCCGGATTGTGCATCACCTTGCTGTTCACAATGGTCCTGGCACTCTCAGGAGCATCATACCAGTCCTTCAGCATTTTCCTGTTGGAAAGCAGGCGCTCCGCCGCAGCCTTGACCACCGAAACGGAGAAAGGCTTGGTGAAATATGCGTCAGCCCCGGAATCCATTCCCTCAATCTGGTCCTGTTCAGTCACTCTGGCGGAACAAACTATCACAGGGATACTCCTGCGGTACTTGTCTGCCCTGAGCCTTCTCACAAGTTCGAAACCGTCATCCCTGCCGTTCATAACGACATCGGTTATGATGAGGTCCGGCACGGACTGTTCCAGCAATTCCTCTGCCTCTCCGGCGCCTGAAGCCTCAATGACTCTGTAACCATCTGAGAATGCATCCGAAAGCAGCCAGCGGATATCCTTGTTGTCATCCACAATGAGAACCACCGGAAGATGCCCGCCCGCAGAACGGTCCTCCACGGCAGGCATATCCGTAATCACCTCAGGTTCAATGCTTTCTGTTGCATTAACCTCCAGCTGGGGCAGGACCGCCTTGAACTCCACCCAGCTTCCGGTGCAGGAAGAGACGCTGATTTCACCACCGAGACTGTTGACCAAGGACTTGCAGATGAACAGGCCAAGCCCATGTCGGGTAGTGCCTGAATACATATTCGTGGACATCTCGTCCAGAATCCGGTACCTGTCAAATATCACGGACATCTGCTCATCGGTCAATCCCTCCCCGGAATTACGCACCCTTATTTCGAGACCGGAATCCGTAACATCCGCAGCCACAGTCACATAGCCGCCGAAAGGAGTGTATTTCAGGGCATTGGAAACCAGATTGAAAATGATTTTCTTGAAGCAGGACCTGTCAGTGTTCCACTCCAGGACATCATTGACGGACGACGAGAGGGAAATCCGGCAGCCGGCAGCCATTTCGACAAAGGACTGCAAATATTCCCTGATGGAGGCAGCCACGTCCGTCTTCATTACCCTGAGCTTGCCGAAGCCCTCGCCTTCAATCATCCTGAAATTGAGAATTTCCTCCACGAGTTCCCTCAGTCCGTTCACATTGGAAGAAAGGATTCCGAGGTACTTGACATAGTCAGGATTGCCCTTCAATGAATCTTTCAGATGCTCCGTAATGCCGTTTATCAATGTCAACGGAGTGCAGAGTTCGTGGGAAATATTGACGAAGAAGTCCATCCTGGCCCTGTCCAGCTGCTGGAGATACTCCTCCTCCGCCTTGGCAAGGGCCAGATGCTGCTGCTTCTTGTAATGCCGCCGGGTGAGCCTGATTGCGGCATAGGCCACGGCAATGACCAGCAGCACATAGCAGGACAGGGCAATGTTGGAGGCGTACCAAGGTGGCATGACCCTGAACTCCAGCACAGCCTCTCCCACGGCCACATCCGATGCGCTTCCCCTGTATCTGACCCTCAATGCATGACGGCCCGCAGGCAGTCCCTGGAATGTCACGCTTCCGGTCTTCTGCAATTCGGTCCACTCCCCTCCCGCATAGTCATCCAGACGGTAGGAGTATTCGAAATTCTCACCATTGAGATAGTCAATGGCAACGAAATTGACAGTAAACTTGGTAATTCCGCTTTTTATGCGGATATCCCGGGCCTGCTCCCCTGCAGGGAAATTCATCCTGACCCCGTCCGGGAAGGATATTGACTCGAAAATAATGTCAGGCCTGTAGCCGGAATGATGCTGGCTGAGGGAATCTACCCATACGACACCATTGACACCGCCGAAAAACAGTCTGCCAGTACTACGGCAATGCCAATATGAATCATCACTGAACTCACTGACAATCAACTCATTGGGAGAAAAATTATGGAAGGTGCCGGTTTTCGGATTGAACTGGGTCAGGCCCTTGTTGGAACTCAGCCAGACATTGCCTCCGTCATCGGTCAGGACGCCGTGCACCATATCATTGGCCAGGCCGTCGTCCCGATTGTACTTGGTGACTGCACCGTCCGGACATATCCTGATAAGTCCGGAACTTGAACCGCAATAGATGTCTCCCCTGTCGGTGCATAGGGAAAGTATGTCGCCGAGGGCCCTGCTCTGGAGCGAACTCATGTCGAGGAATGCGTAGGAGCCCTCGTTCATATTGAACCTTATGATTCCGTAGCCGCTCTTGAGGCCTATCAGCAATGTCGAATCCGTCTCGCAGGCAAGCGCATAGAAATTGTTGCAGTCAATGTTCCTATGCCTGAAGCGGTAGAGTTTCCTGTCTGTCATGCAGGGTTTTCCGTCCCTGATTTCATATTTCATCCTGACCAGTCCCTCCCCGTCGCTTGCCAGGTACAGGGTTCCGCTCTCCGGAGAGCACATCTGGTGCACGGGGCCGGCGAGGCCGGCATTGACAGAGCCTATGGTGAAACCGTCCCCGCTGTCCCTGTACCAGTCCAGATTTCTTCCGGACGAGCCGATCCAGAGCAGGTCCCCGTCCGGGCAGAATGAATATACTTCATTGCTGCTGAGGCCATTGGAAGTATTGATAAGACGTATGGATGAGAGCGGAACATCCTCCGGCCCGGCCAACGATGAATAATCCCGGAGCCTTATGATGCCGTCTCCCTTGGTCCCGAGGAAAAGATTGCCTTCGGAGTCGGTGTACACTCCCCTGACCGGTTTCTTGATGCTGAGGGGCAGGTCGGACATCAGGATGTCCTTGAACGGAACTTCCTTGTCGCAGTACATGAAGACGCCGTAGCCGTCCGTCCCCAGCCAGAGTATGTCCTGGCGGTTATCCTTCTCAATGCAGAAAATCCTGTAGCCTGATGCCACCATCTCGCATCTTCCCCCAGCCTCCGGAATCCTTCCGAGGAAACCGGCGTAGAAGCTGAGATACAGATGGTTACCGAAGCGGCTGACCCCGGACACGGACAGGCCGGCACTGCCGAATCCAGACAGGTCGGACAGGAATGCCGGGTCATCCCCTGCATTGTCAATGCAGAAGAGCGAGGCCTCTTCATCCAGGAAATAAAGCACCCCGTCCTCGTAGAATGCGGACTTTACAGGCCTGTCGGACACGAGGAATGTCCCCGCTTCCTTTACAATGCCTTCCCGAGCCCCGGTGCGGCATTCTCCCGGCGTTCCGGCATCCCCTGCTGGGTTGCAGATGAGGAAGCGCCTGGCATAACCGTCACGCAAAAGTACATTGAACTCACCCTCTCCGGAAGACCAGACTTCCGTTACTTCTCCAAGCCTTATGCCTGCGGCGGGCACGTCAATGAAGGTTTCCCACTCCCGGACATACACGGAAACGAAATCGTCCCGGGACACGAGCAGGGTGTTCCCCACATTGTCCGAGGCGATTTCGTAAACCTCCCTGTACTGCATATATGACTCCGAGACCGTCCTCCCGACTGTCGAAAAACGGCTCAGGCCCATTGACGTGGAAACCCAGATATCGTCCTGCCCTGCCGGGACTATCTTCACTATGATATTGCTGGCCAATGACTTGTCATTGTCCAACTCCATTCTGTAGACCTCCGTGTCCCTGCCGTTCCAGGAATGCAGTCCGTCGTATGTTCCGAACCACATATAGCCTCTCCCGTCCTGGTAGATTGCCAATACGGCATTGTTGGAGAGATTGACATTGGGACGTTCAAGGCTGTATGCCGACATCAGGGCACACTGGAACAGGGCAAGGATAGTGAAGACCGTCCTCATTGGCTCAGCAGTTTCCGGCAGTTATCTAGAAAAGCAGGCAGGCCTTGACCGGATAATGGTCTGAAATGAACTTGCGGTCCATATAAGGCTTGCGGATGACCTCGAATGTGGTGCAGGAACTGAATCCTGACCAGTAAATGTGGTCAATGACGCCATCACTCTTGCCCCAGCCGTTGAAGGTATCTCCCTTGTCAGTGGTCACGGCTGTCTCGCGGGCACTGTTCATAAGGGCGTCGAGTTCCCCGAGAATATCTTTCTCCTGCGGCTCGGTATTGAAGTCGCCGGTGAGAATCATGGGGTAGCCATTAGGATTCATCTCCTTGATACGGTCCACGATGAGTTTCAGGCCATTCTTCTTGGCAACCGGCCCCACGTGGTCAAGATGCGTGTTGACGAAGTAGAACTTCCTTCCAGACTCCTTGTCTTTCATCAATGCCCAGGTGGCAGTCCTGATGCAGGCGGCATCCCAGCCGATTGAAGGCTTTTCAGGAGTCTCCGAGAGCCAGTAGGTTCCCCATTTGAGGAGGGATATCTTTTTCTTGTTGTAGAATATGGACATGTGCTCGCCTTTGCTCTTGCCGTCCTCGCGGCCTACACCGACGCTCTTGTACCCGCTGCAGTACTCGTCCATATACTTGACCTGGAAATCGTAGGCTTCCTGCACGCCGAAGATGTCCGGTTTCTGGTCCCCAATCATCATTGCGGAAGCCGGGTATCTGTACTCCCATGAATTGGTGCCGTCCTTGGCGACTCCCATCCTGATGTTGTACGAAATCACGGTGATTTCCGCGGGCCTGTCGCTGCCTGCAAAGGCATTGAACCCCAGGGTAAGGGCCAATGCCGCTGCCAATGTCAGTTTTTTCATATTTTCCTACTGTTTTTCGAGTTTGAAGCCGAGTCTCATTCCGTCATAGTTGTTGGAAATGCCTGATATAGCGCCGACTGTAGATGAAGATTTTCCGACCAGGGACAATGCGCTCTTGAGGAAGGAAAGGAACCTGTTGGCATCGAAGAGAATCTCGCAGCCGGAAGTGGTGGTCTTGTAATATCCTGTCATTGAGAGGTATTTCATGGTCTGGCCGAACTGGAGGGTGAGTTTGTTCTCATCGGTGTTCTGATTCCAGGTACCGTTGAGGGTCTTGCCGAAAATGGTGCAGGAGAACGACATTCCGTCATTGAACACGAATGTCACGGCACCTTCCTTGAGGCCTACTTTCTCGAAGGCATTGTTGATTTTGGTCTCCACGCCTGAGGTGACGGCGGTACCGGCGAGATTGGAAAGAGTATTGTCGCTCTTGAGGTCCACAGCCGCACCGTTGTATATCCAGGTTCCCGGCAGGGAGAGTGTGTTGGTGGCCGCACCCACGACATTGGTTACGGCATCTACCACGTCACCTACCTTGGTGCCTTTGAGAAGGTCTGTAAGGCTCTGTGCCTGAGCATTGAAAGAAACGGTTGCCAACATTGCGGCAGCGAGTGTAACGAAAATCTTTTTCATAATATTATAGTTAATCTGTTATTCTTTCCATCCCTGGGAATGAAGCGGAATTTCAGCGCCCCCAGGCATTACAACCACCGTGCCTACATCTTTCTGCGCAAGATGCCCGATGATGCTGAATGACTGGAAATCGTGCCTGAAGGTCTCGTACTTGTCCATCGGAATGACGTAGAGCAGGCGGAAATCATCGCCTCCGTTCATTGCGGCGGACATCGGGTCGAGGTTGAGCTGTTTCCCGAGTTCGAATGAATTGCCCTCGAACGGTATCTTGTCCGAGTAAAGCTTGACTCCGAGGCCTGCAGCCGATGCGATCCGCTTGGCCGCATCTGCGAGCCCGCGGCTGACAAGGCAACCGAATGATGGTATTATATCACTGTCTTTCAGATGGTTGACGATTTCAGGGCTGATTTCTGGCTTGAGGTAGTCTCCTACTATCATCTTGTACCTGGAGATATCCATCTTGCCCTGGAGATTGCCGGAGGCGGCGATTTTCTTCTTCTCTGATTCGAGCAGGGCCATTCCGAGATATGCCGCACCGACGCTTCCGGAAACGCAAATCAGGTCCTTGCTCCTGGCAGGCTTTTTAGCAGACTCTACTTCCCCGTCCGTGATTCCCACAATGGAAATGCTGACAGTCAATCCGTTGCGTGACGGGCAGAGGTCCAGGTCCACCTTGCCCACCCCGTGCTCCTTCAATGCCGCAGTCATCCCGGACCAGAGTTCCTCAATCTGCGGGAAGTCCAGTTTTGCGGATACGCCAATACGGACAGCGGCGGACTCCGGCCTTGCCAATGCCGCATAGAGTTCGCCGACTGTGCCTACGATACACTTGTATCCAAGATGTTTGAGCGGAAAATATGTGAGGTCGAAGTCAATGCCTTCGAGCCATATTTTCGATGCTGTCCTTACAATGCTTCCCTGCGAGGCAGAAAATGCCGCAGAGGGGCTGAAACCGCCATTCCTGAGCAATGTTTCCACTGCTCCGGCCCGGCCTATGTCGCTGAAATTCCTGTTGTCCATCTTACCAGTCTTAAAAATCATGGCAAGATAGGCAAAACGCAGGAAATCTGCAAATTGAAGACCGGTGTGGCCAGGAAAAAACGCACCGGAGAGGTCTTGTTACAGGCCGTAAATCATTATCCAGCTGTCTGTGGAGGTCTCCGTGGTAGGGATTATGGCATCTTCTCCGCCGTTCTTGATGTCGAAGAGGGAGAAATTGGCCAGAACTCCGCCGTCCTTTACCGGAAGGGAAGCCCTCGGAATGGAGATTTCGATTACATAGCCATTGTCCTCGTCGGAGTTCAGGGAAGGAGTGCCATCGTATGAGGCGGAAACCTTGGCCCCGGTGTCCCCTTCACGCCATCCACCGGCATACGGCCCGGCTGTCTTCAGACCCGCATAGGAAGCCTTGACCCTGATGGAACCTGATCCCAGGGCATTTCTGGACGGATCGGAGAAGAAGGCCTGGACATAATCATCCTTGGAAATATCCTTGTCCGCCACCTCGAAGAGAAGGTAGAGATTGTCTGTATCCTGAGAAGCCCTGACAGTAGCCTTGGTATCCCCGAGGGAGCAGATGTAAAGGGTCTCGTCCGTCTTTTTCCATTCGGTATTGTTGCCGTCCACATTGACCTGGTGCGTGGCGGCCTTGATGGAGTGGTTGAGATAGAACTGGCCTATCTGGAGGACACCTCCGGAACCGCCCAGGCCGGCTACCATACGGTGGGAGTCCACGCAGTACAGGGAGCCCCAGAAGCCTTTTCCGGTGGCGGCAGTCTGCTGGAACACCTTGATGGCAGGACCGAAATCGCGGCAGTTCTCATCACCGAGACGCATATAGAAAACACTCCCGTCATTGTAGGAAAGCACAGTCTCGCCCGAAGGGAACTGCACTAGATACGGAGCGCAGCCCGTGATGAAGTTGTTGACCCTGTCTGCAGGCAGCACGCCGGAAGCGTCCGGCTCTCCCCAACTGCCTGATTCATCGGTATATGCAAGAGAGATGTAAGATGTGTAATCAGTACCTCCGATGAAGGATTCCGCTGCGGCGGCGAGTTTGTTGGACCCGTTCAATGCTATCACGGCAGGCATCTGGTCGGTGAGGATGACCTTGGAACCTTCAGTGTAGCGAACCTGTGCGAAGGCCTCGATATGGTCAGCCGGATCTGCCGGCAGCCAAGTCTTTCCGTTATCGTCCGAATAGATGTATGAGGAGCCGGAAGATACTGTCACAGAGGCATCTGTCTTCTTCGAGTCGGTGTAATAAATCTGAATGCGGCCGGACGGCAGAAGTACCGGCATAGGCTCCCAGTTCGTTCCTAGGAGAATGAGGGTCTCCTCAGACCAGGAATAGCCGTTGTCACTGCTGGTACGGATGGAGAGTCCGTTGTCGGCGACCCTGTCACGGTAGTTCGATACGACTCTTGTAGAGGCGACGGTCAATATTGTCCCGTCACGCAGCAGCAATGGGTGGGCACCGGCGTAGGCCCTCTTGTTGGACATTCCGGCGCAGTCGATTACGGAATATACCGAGAATACTTTCTTGTAATTGCTCCAGTTGACCAGGTCGCTGCTCCTGAGCATTTCGCATTCGTTACCGGCCCAGGTGGATGAATTTCCGTAGTGATAGAACATCAGGTAATCCCCTGCATCGGTGGCTGTGAAACGAGGATAGACAGGCATTGTCTCCCCCGTCACGTCAGAGCCAAGCTGGACATAGGTCCCTGCAATCGGGGTCAATGTCGAACGGGACATCATTCCCGAATGGGAGTTGACAGACTGTCCTCCGGCATTGAGTTCACTTATGCCCGAAATCGTCAGGCTCTGTCTCCTGCCACCTTCATTTCCCTGGCCCCCGCCTGTGCCGGGATCCTTTTCACAACCCGGCACAAACGCAGCCAACATTATCACAATCAATAATTTACGCTTCATATTCATTTCAAAATAATTCCAAGCCACTCCGAAGGGTAATCTGGATTTTCCCCTTCGAGATCCTCCAGCAAAGATAGAGGTTTTTCCTTGGATTCTTCCTTGTAGTACCTTCTGAGATGTGACTTGATGACCTCGCCGGCGGCAGGTGCGCCACCTATCAGGTCCCAAGGAATGGTCACCTTCACGGAATATCCCTTGTCTTTGTCGCTGTCATCATTGACAGTCCCCTCAACCTCCACGTCTGAAGTGAAACCGGCATCAATGATATGCCAGGAATAGCCTTCCTCACGGTAAAGGGTGTATCTTCCGGCGGCATTGGCCACGAGGCCGTAAACAGTGCCGTCCTGCCGGGCGAAGAACACGAACGGGGCGTCCGAGTTCCCAGGAGTGAATGAGGAAATGCTGTCGTCGAAGATATAGGCCCCGATTTCGAATGCTTCAGAGGTATATCCGAAGTTTACGTGCATCGCGGAGTTGAACTTCTTCCCGAGGAACCACCATCCATTTCCAGGACTTGTATCGAAATCCCCCACGGGAACCATCTCCAGATGGCCTTTGCCCACAGTCTTCTCCCTGTTCAGCCTGGCCTTGACAAGGCGGATCATTGCGAGATTCTCCCCGTTCCAGCCAGTGTATTTGTAGGTTCCGGTGGAGATTACGGTGCCGTCTCCGGCGTAGTCCACACTTCCCCAATATTCATCGGAGGTGAATGGGGCTGTCGGGAAATGGAAGTTGTCGGCATTGGAGTCGCCGAGGAAGGCCCACATTCCCTGGACACCCCTGTAGGTGCCGTTGCTCTGGACAATGACCTCACCGGTCGGAAGTATGGTGCAATACGGGCCGTAGCCCTGGAAATCGCCGTTGACCTCTTTCTTCAGGGGATAATCAGGACCACCCTGGGACAATACTTTCGCCTGGTCCAGGTGCCAGTTTTCCTCCATTGAAGTTCGCACTACTATCGGGGTCTGGTCCACGACATATTTGCCGTTCCAGCTCTCGAGCGGAACCGCAATACCCTTGCCGTCGTCCAGGACCACGGCTGACGGCATTCCGTCGTAGGCGAATCTGTCATCATAGGAACGGGAAACCACCTCGTTGTCATCAATGCCGCAGCACTCTTTCCCCTGCCAGGTCAGGCCGCCGTCGAAGGAACGGATGAGGGCCGTGCGCGGGAATGATGTATTGTCCTTGATGTCCTGGCTGGATGTGATGTAGAGTTGGATTTCTCCCGATGGCAGCTGGAGGAAGGCCGGTTCCCAGCATCTTCCACGGTAAACCTCCTTCGGCCCGGTCCAGGTGCGGCCTTTGTCGGAACTGAAAGATACCATTACGCCGCAGTTCTCATTGGTCTTCGGAAGGTCGCCATAGCCCTTGTAATATCTCCATTGGAATGCCATGATGAGTCTTCCGTCCTGAAGCTCAATGAAATCCGGATTTACATATACTATCCTGTCTTCCAATGTATTGCCATCACTGTCAACATACTTTGCGGGGTAACTGTGGGCTATGCAGACAGCGTCATCCCAGGTCTTGGCCCCGTCCTCGCTCCTCATTGCATAGATGTCGAAGCCGTAATGATGGTTCGAGTACGAAAGGAGGACCGAGCCGTCACTCAGATACTTGGCACGCGGGTAATAGAGGTTGTGCTCGATATATCCGAGATTGGAGACGTATGCCTCCCTTATTTCAGAGTAGGTGGACGCATCCCAGGAGAGGCGGACCTTCAAGTCCTTCGGCCAAGGGGAAGGGCTGGCCTTCTTCGATTTGCCGGCCGCCACAAATCCGGCAATGCAGACTGTGGCCAATGTCAATATCAATCTTCTCATTTCTTTCTAAGCATTACGTTCGGCCAGAGGTTGTCACTCTTGAGCGAAACCGATTTCTTGAAACAACTTCTGGCCTTCAGGCCGCGTCCCAGGCCTTTGTAGCCAAGTCCCATTGTGTAGTAGGCCCTTGTGTTGATGGTCTCCACGGTATCCCCTGTAGTTCCCTCGGCGCCGTAGAAATTGACGAAATCAGTGACGATTCCGGCTTTCCCGGCCTCAACGAGTTCCCGGAACAGGGCCTTGGCTTCAGCCTTCCTGCCCAATGCCTTGAGGGCAACACCGCGCCAGTAGCGGTAATCGGTCTTCTTGACATTGACTTCGATGGCTTTCTCATAGTTCTCGCGCTCCTTGTCCTTGTCACCGAGGGCGGCGTAGGCCTCTGCCAGGGCGCAATATACCTGGGCATCGTGCGGTGTCCGGCCGTCCACATAGAAGACCTGATGGTTCTCCGGATAGTCGAAAGCCTTGGCATACAGGTCAATGGCTCCCTGCGCATCACCTTTGGCAAGTCTGTCGGCACCTGCCAGGAGAAGGGCGTCCATATAGATGTCGTGGAAATTGGCCACACCCTCCCTGGTAGGGAAATAGCAGTTCTCCAGCAGGTCGAGGATGTAGTCGTAATCACCTACGAACATTCCCGTAATCACTTCACCTGCAAGCGGATAGTATCTCTTCACGGCAGTCTCGTGATGAGACTTGAGAAGGTCATGGCGGAACTGCACGTCTGCACCGCCGGCCTCAAGCACCTGGTCGGCCTCCTCAAGGAAGAGAGCGCTGGAAGGATCCAGTTCAATGGCCTTGAGATAATATTTGCGGGCCTCTGCATAGTCCTTCTTGTACAGCCAATAATACCAGCCGACATTCCTCCAGGCCAAGGCGTTGTCCGGAGCGAGTTCAATGGCCTTCTTCCACTCCTCCAAGGCTCTGTCAGGCTGCTTCTCATAGAGGAGGTTGCCCAGATAATAATGAGGCTTGTAACTGGACGGGAAGAGTTCTGCCGCCTTTTCCAGCACGGGTATCGTCTCCAGCCGGAACGGAGCGCAATATCCCTCGTCAAGGGCCAGGGCGGCCTCATAGCAGGCATTGTCGCCTGTGAGATAGCCAAGCCACATCTTGATTGTAGGATAGTCCAGCCTTGAGTCAATGTCTTCCAAGACTGCTACGGCATCATCCCTGAAACTATTGTTCAGATAGAGGATGGCGAGTTCGAGATAGGATTCCGGGGCCTCCCTCATGAATGTACGGAAGTCGGACTGGGATATTGTCTCCCTGAGGGCAAGCGCATTCACCGGGTCCTCGGCAAGGACTGCGGAGAAGCATCCAGCGGCTTCTTTTTTCTTCCCCATTGCCTTGAGTACCAATCCTTTGAGGTTAATAGCCTGGAAATTTCTGCCGTTGTAGGCAATGGCTTCTTCGAGGCGTTCAAGAGCCTCGTCATACTTTCCTGCCGCAGCATAAATCTGGGCAATCTGGGTGTTCGCACCTGAGTTGTAGGTGTAATTCCAGGTGGCCCTGTAAAGTGTGTCGAGAGCAGCCGGGATATTGCCCTGGGCCTTCAGGACGAGACCGAGATTGTAAATCGACTCGGCATCCTTCGGACGGGTGTAATCCTTTGTCTGCCTGCGGATTGCAGTGCGCAGATAGGTGGCAGCCCTGTCATAGTCTCCCCTGATACGGTAATATACTCCCATCTGGGTGTTGGCCCTGGTGTCTCCGGGATCCCTGCGCAGCACTTCCAGGAAATAATCCGTAGGGTTGACGAAAGGATTGACGAACTGGAGATTGCGCAGGCCGACAAGGAAGCATTCCTCCGTATTGGCAATGTCCTTAGGCCTCAGAGGTCTGTCCACAATCTCCGGAAGCGGCTTCGTAATGTCGTGATGCACAGGAGTATAGGTAAACATCAATGCACCCTTCTCATCATAGAGATTCATCGTCAGGTCAGTGTCGGACTCATATTTGCCAGGTGCGGCAATCTCCCTGAAAGGCTTGTCCGGCGCAGCGTCGAAGACCTTGTCATATACTTTGGCTCCGGCATTGAGGACCTCCACACGGAGTCCGCTGCGCTTCCTGGTGACATTGACAGCCACTGTGAGGGTACCGTCTCCGTTCAGGTTCATATTCATGGCCGCTTCCCTGTCCCCGGCCTTGACTCCGCCGATATTGCGGATACCGTACCAGTACTGGCTGAATTCCTTGGTCTCGTACGGGAAATTCCAGTTGTAGTCCGGCTGGTTGTCGGAATATGCTCCCTGCATCAGTTCTATGTAATGGCCGGCGTTCTCGGTCAGTATCTTGGTGTCCCACTTGGAGTTGGGACCCCAGGACCAGAATTTTCCGCCCTTGTTGATGTTGTGGTTTCCGGTCAGCATTGTGCCGGCATCCTTGCCGTGGTCATATCCGGCAATATAGTCCTCCTTCTGGTCGTAGATGAACATTGAGTTACCCACAGGATGGGCGGCCCACCACTGGGCATCCACTCCGTCGGCATACTCGTCCGTACCGTTGTAAGGCTCGGCTGTTACAGGCCAGTGGGCCATCCAGTTCTTGCAATGGAACTGAACGAACTCAGTGCTTTGGGGGAATATAATCTGGTATGTGGAATCCACGCCGGTGCTGACATTGGACCAGTAGAGCATAGAGTTGTTGTTCTGGGTCGCATTCATCAGGCGGCCGCTTATCTCAATGTAGGAGATGCCCGGATGGAGGGTGACTCCGATGGCCCATTGCATACGGTGACGGTACTCGGTCTCCCCCAGCCAGATGGTCTTGGAGCCGTCATCATTGGACACTATCCGCCAGTCACAAGGCACGTGGCTGGTCTGCCTGTGATGGTGGAAGACATTCCATTCCACGCCGCCGCTTATCCAGGCCCCGGTCATTCCGACATTGGCCGGCTTGACGCAGTCCTGATGGTAGAAGATATCGTAGCCGTTGGTCTTGTCAATGGCGTAGAAAAGGCGGCCTCCTATGGCCGGAAGCACACAGAGTTTCACATATTCATTCTCAAGGTAGAGGGCCTGATATGTTACTACTTCCCGGTTGCGGGTCATATTGTCGTCGAGGGCGTATGGATATACGCTCCTGCGGGCGCGCTGGTATGACCAGTCCCTGTCAAAGACCGGGGCCTTCTCGGCCGGGTCGAGAAGATATGTCGGGAGGTCCAGAGTACCCTCCCAGGCCTTCACGTCCTGGGCTCCGGCCGAAGCGGCAATGCAAGAGAGCATCGCCACTGTCATAATAATTTTTTTCATTTTTGTTTTCCTTATTGCTTATTGCAACCACCCTTCATTCTGCTCGAGATTTCTGTTCATCTCCACCTCGGATGACGGTATAGGCCACAGAAGATATTCATTTCCTCCCCATTGCTCGAGATAGACAGGAGTTCCCCAAGGCTCGCAAAGGCCATTGCCCTCGGCGAAGCGGAAGTCCTTCCAGGTACCCTGACGGAGTTCGTCATAGTAGAGAACCTCCTCGCAGGCCAGTTCCCAGCGGCGTTCCTCGTAGATTTTCTCCCTCAGGTCAACCACTGAGGATATCTCAAGTCCAGGTGCTCCTGAATTGTAACCGGCCACTCCGGAACGTGCCCTGACACGGTTGATATAGGTCACGGCCTCATCCTTGCGGCCCTGCTCGTTCACGGCCTCGGCGAGGTCGAGGAGAACGGCGGCGTAGCGGATTATCGGGATGTCCACAGGGTTGTAAGTCTCATTGACGCATTCATTGCCTACAGTCACGAACTTCCTGATGGTGTAGAAGAAATTGGTATTCGCCTTGGTCTTGATGTCGCACCAGGTGGCATTGTCATCGCGGAAAGGCCATCTTCTGGTATAATCTTTCACTGTCCCGTAGAAGCCTCCGCTATATGTGGAGTAAGGGGTAATGACGGTGGCGAGGAGTCGAGGATCCCTGTCCTTGTAGGCGGCGAGAATCCTGGCCTCATTGCCATCAGGCAGGTATTTGGACATATCTGCGCCATAGTCTGCCATTGTCTTCTTCTCGGTTTCCGTCATTCCGTCCCTGAGGAAGAACACGCTGCGGGCCTCGGGACTCATGGAGGAGTAACCCGGCAGATATTCGTCCCAGTCGAAAGGACGGCCGTCCTTGTTCTGGTAACTGTCCACGAACTGCTGGTTCATGTAGAAGGTGTTGTTACCGCCTTTCCCGGCCACCTGCCAGCTTCCGTAACTGCGGCTGAAGGCATTGCCCTGACCGCTCAGCTCGACCATCCTGGCGGAGAAAACAATCTCTGGAGAGGTCTCATTGGCAAGTTTGAAAACATCCTCATAAGGCTTGTCCAGGAGGTCATAGCCGCAGAGTCCGACTTCCTTGAGATCAGTCTCGGCCTCGGCCCACATCTTCTTCCACATATAGACCTTGCCGCGGAGGGCGTATGCGGCCCCCTTGGTTACCCTGCCGAAGTCAGCCGACGCTGCGCTGTACATATCAGGAAGGCTCTCACATTCAATGCAATCCGTAAGGTCCCTGATAATGAAGTCCCAGACTTCTTCCTGTGTGGAACGGGCCTTGGTGTACTCCGACGGGGCAAGGTTCCGGTCATAAACCGGGACACCTCCCCAGAGAGCATTGAGTTTGTAGTAATGGTAGGCCCTGAGGAACTTGCACTCTGCAATGCGGCGGGCCTTGACATCCTCGGCCATTCCCGGGACCTGGCCGATGTTCTCAATCACGTCATTGGCTCTGTTCACTCCTTCGTAAAGCCTCTGCCAATAGGTCAGGAAGGCACCGTTGTTAGGTTGGATGATGCCGTTGAGATAGGAATAATTGCTGTAGAAGCAGTCGTAATAAGGGTCAATGACACCTGCGAAGGCATCCCAGTTGAGTCGCCCGAGGTCGGAACTTACATAGTCATAGAGAATGTTGCTGTACACTCCGATGACAGCCGACTCCGCAAGCGAGGCCGAGGTATATACAGTGTTGGAGCTGACCTCGTCCGAAGGAAACCTGTCCAGGAAATCATTGCAGCTGGAAAGGACGGCCAAAAGGCCCGGTATCAATAAATATATCTTTTTCATATCTGTTCCGATTAAAATTTCAGACTGATTCCGAATGTGTATTGCCTGAGCATCGCATAGTAGTTCGTGGTGCTGTTGTACTCAGGGTCCATTCCCGGATAGGATGTGAATGTGAACAGGTTCTCACCGCTGAAATACAGCCTGAGGTCCTTGACGGAAATCTTCTTCATCCACTTGGACGGGAAGGTGTAGCCGAGAGTTATGTTCTTGACTCTCAGATAGTCCAGTTTATAGAAGAACTTGGTCGAGCTGACGCTGCTTCCGCTCTGCTCTGAACCGTAGTTGAGGGTAAGCCTGGCATTGCTTGAGGTGAGATTGGTACGCGGGTCATCCGGGTTCTCCGGGTCGTAGAAATAATGGTCGTAGGCAATCTTGTACGGGAGTGCCAGGTCGGCACGGGTGCCGTATGAATTGTAACCGCCCATCCTCCAATAGGTTGCATTTCCGCCTGCACCTGAGAGGAGTACGGAGAAGTCAATGCCCTTCCATCCGAGGTCGAACTGGAAGCCGTAGTAGAACTTAGGGGTGACACCCTTGTTCATGAACTGGTAGTCATCCGAGCCTCCGTAGATTCCGTCGCCATTGACATCGGCATAGATGTAGTCGCCGTACCATATCTTGGTCTTGGATACGTCCTTTCCCGGAAGGAACTGGGCTCCGGAGTCAATCATTGCCCTGAGCCATTGCATATCCTCCTCTGTGCGGATCATGCCGTCCTTCGGGCCGCCGGCAGGATTGACGGAGCCGTCAGCGAAGAAATGCGAGCCGTTTCCGGAATATACCGGGGCCAGGAACCACTCGTTGATAATCTTGCCCTCCATGACCTTCTGCGTGCTTCCTGTGGAGACATCACCGATATTGCTGAGGTATTCCCTATATCCGTTCTCGTCAGTGGTCCAGCCGGCCTGCAGCCTGCCCTTGTACTTGGTGACGGCATTCCAGTTCCTGGTGAAGTTGGCGGAGATGCCGTAGTGGAATGCTCCTATCTGGTCCTTCCATCCGAGAGTGAGTTCAAAGCCTTTGTTCGTCACCTCGCAGAGATTCTGGTAAGGGGCTGATTTTGAACCTATAGTGGCATAGACAGGGGCCTTGTAGAGGATTCCGTCCGTGATTCTGTCATAGAGGTCGCCCTCGAAGGTGAGCCTGTTGTTCAGGACTCCGAGTTCAAGTCCGATGTCGTAGGAAGTGGTGGTCTCCCACTCAAGGAGGTCATTGGCCAATGTGGACACTATTCCGGAGGCATTGGTGGAGCCTATCGGATAGAGAAGTCCCGTGGAATAGGTGGATATGTAGTCATAGTTTCCTATGCTGTTGTTTCCGAGGCGGCCCCAGGAGAGGCGGAGTTTGAGATTGTCCACCCCGCGACCTTTCAGCCAAGGTTCCTGTGAGATTCGCCATCCGGCGGAAACTGACGGGAAAAGTCCCCAGCGGGCCCTCCTGGAGAATCTGGACGAACCGTCGTACCTGAGATTGACCTCTGCGAGATACCTGCTGTCGTATGCGTAGGTGGCCCTGCCGAATACTGAAGCCGCAGCATAATCCGAATGAGTTCCGGTAATGGAGGTCATCGTAGTGTATGTGTTCAATTCGTGGAGGGCCTCATTGGCCGCTCCGGTCTTCCTTGCGGAGCCTGCACCGGCATTGTGTTCGATGGCTTCGAATCCAATCATTGCGCCCACCTCGTGCTTCTTGGCGAAGGTATAGTCCCAGGAGAAATTGGTCTGGAAGGTCCAGTGGCCGGTGTTGCTGTTCTGCTGCTCTGTGTACTGGTTTGCGAGGTTGTTGTAGGTGTAGGCCTCCTCACCCTTGCTGAATGAATATGCTCCGCCGAGATTGACCCACTTCATATAGTCGATGGAGGAGTGGGTGTAGTTGAACGAGGCGTTGTACTTGATGTTGTAAGGCAGCTTGACATTGAGGAAGAGGGCTCCGTTGACATAGAGGGTCTTCTCGCGGCCTCCGATTCTGTTGAAGAAATAGAGGTTGTTCCTGGAGTTGGAATTCTGCTCCGGGTTTTCCATCCAGCCGTATTTTCCGTCGTAGTAAGGGTAGATGCCCGGCACGGCCCTGGACATGTAGGAAGAGGCTCCTGAAAAGTCATTGAGTTCCCTGTTGCCCATGTAGCCCCATATCCTGGAACCGACCTCAAGCCATTTTGTAATCCAGGAGGATACGTTGGCTCTCATCTGGTAACGTTTGTAGCCTGTATTGTCCACAATACCCGGATTGCTCAGATATGAAGCGGAAATGAGGTACTGCGTGCCGCCCACAGAACCCGTGGCTGAGAGGCTGTGCTTCTGGTAAAGTTTCTGGTTGAACATTGCGTCCACCCAGTCCGTGTTCGGGTAGGCCACGTAGTTCGGATACCCTGAGTCGGCAATGCCGTCCGGGTCCTTGGACTTCTCTCTCCAGAGATCAATCATTGCCTGCGAGAAAAGCGGCGAGCCTCCGATGTTCTCGGCCGATTCGTTCATAATCTCCATATAGTCAGCGTAGTCCGAAACGAGTTTGAACTTGTTGGCCGGGCTGTTGATGGCAAACTGGCCGCTGTAGGTCACGGAAGTCTTGGCGCTGGTACCCTTGTCACCCTTCTTGGTGGTAATGAGGACTACTCCATTGGCTCCCCTGTTTCCGTAGATGGCGCAGGAAGCAGCATCCTTCAGCACGGAGATGGTGGCGATATCGTCAGGGTTTACATTGCCCAGGGAGCCTTCAAATCCGTCCACAATCACGAGAGGTGCGGAGGAATTGAGGGTTCCGATACCCCTGATGCGTATGGTGACATCCTCGGAGCCCGGGTTGGAGGAGCCCTGGCGTACCATCACTCCTGCATTCATGCCTGAAAGGGCTGCAGCAGGTGTCGTAATAGGGCGGGATTTCGCTATTTCCTCGAAGTTGGTGGTGGCTACGGAGCCGGTGAGATTGACTTTCTTCTGGGTGCCGTAACCGACTACGACTGTCTCCGTAAGGAAATTGTCCTCAGGACGCAGTACGACATTAATGACAGACCTGGACCTGACAGGTACGCTCTGGGTCTCGAAACCCAGGTAGGAGAACTCCAGCACGTCCCCGGCATCGGCCGTTATTGACCAGGAACCGTCGGCATTTGCCATTGAACCTGTCTTCGTGCCCTGGACGAGTACGGCGGCCCCGGCAAGAGCCTCGCCGGATTCATCCGTGATTTTACCGGTAATCCTCATTGACTGGGCGGACAGCACCGAAGTGATGAAAACCGACGCTGCAGCCAGTATTATATGTCTGTAGGTAAGCATATTATTGTCTTTTAATGGTTGGGTATTTTTCAGAGCAACTCGATGGTAATGGCCTGACCGGTGGCACGCTTGTCGGAATTAGGATTCCAGAAGTAGAACGGTGCGCTGGCTTTGCCGGACGAACTCAGCGGAGTCGTAACACTCTTCACTGCATTGGCTCCGGTACTGATGATGGAACCGTCCACGCATTTTACCCTGATATTGATGATTCCGCTCTTGATTTCGTTGTCAAATGTCATTGTGACTTCCTGGTCGGTGTCGAGATTATTCGTGGATGTAGCAGCACCACCGTAAGGGATTGCCCAGGTGGCATTGGCCTTGATTTCAGCGCCCTCGTATGCAGGCAGGTCAGCGACAGCAGTGGATTTCCATTCCTCCCCGTCCTTGTAGAGTACCTCCCAGAAGGTAGGGCCTGACCTGGTGTAGAAAGGCATTGTAAGCTTGAGCTGGGACCCGGCCGCAAACTTCCTTACCGGGATGGTGAACTCGAAATAGTCGCCGGTCCAGACTCCCTTCACACCGAAGGTGCTGATATACAAGCTCGCGGTATTGACAAGTTCAATGAAATGCGTGATTCCCGTTTCGTTGATGGCTGCATCCCAAGTCCAGGTTACGTATGCCTGATTCTGGTCTTTGCAGAGAATCTTTCCGTGTGTTCCGGTCCACATCTGGCTGAGCCTCGTGTCGGCACTGCCGGCTTCATCATTGACGAAATCAGCCGCCCAGAAGTTTGCGGAATTGCAATAACCCAGTTGGGTATTGTCTCCGCCAGGATATCCGAGAGGAAATACCACAGGGAAGGTAACCGGGACAATTCCGTCGCTGATGCCGCTGACATAGGATACCAGTCCCTCTCCCGGGTTCAGCACGGTACCGGCCTCCTTCTCGGAAGCGAGAATAGGCACGGCTGTGACTGAGCCGTCCAAGTCATAGAATGTAGCGGTAAATCCGCCCTCAGGCACAGTGAACGGAGCCACGGCCACGTCAATGCGGGTGTATGTGTCCGTCAGTGGGAGCCCGTCCCCGAACTCGACGGTAATCTTGTTGGAAGAAGATGCAGGAGTTTCTGAAAATACCCCCGTCAGGGCATTGTAAGAGCCTGCCTGGGCAAGATATCCGGAGAAATCGGAACCCTCGGAAGGGGTAATCTCCACCTTTGTCAATGTACTCTCGAAACCCTCCCTCAAATCGTTCGGAACGTAGAGGGACAGGATGCTGAACATCGTGTTCATATCCAGGCTCACCGTAGGGAGAACGGTGAGCGTCTTGGTCCTCGAAAGAAATGTCAGATAGCCCATTACGCCGACTGAATAATCCTGGACGGCCGGGACTGACACATTGATGGAGGAGAGATTGACGGAACTTCCCGGGTAAGGATAGATTCCGTAGAAGTTATAATTATGGTCGGAGGCGAGGGCCACGGCCTTGTCGGACTCTGACCCGGCCACGAGAAGCGAAGTCTCCCCGGACGATGCCACAGTGTATCTTCCTACCGGACTTTCACTCATTACATAGTTCTCCTGGCCATCTCTTGTACAGGTGGCAATGACTCCTATCTGGGTTCCTTCCGTCCATTCCCTCCCTTCAAGAGTGGCCGAGAAATTCACCTGGATGGAATCATAATCCAATGTCTTGTTGTCATCAGTGTTCACCTGACAGGCAACGCAAGCAATCAATGCTGATAAAAGGATAAATGAATAGTGTCTCATTATAGATATGTGGATTTATTTCGGTGAAGCAAAAGTAAGAAAATGCCTCTCCACTCTCCGAAAGAAATAAATCAAGTATCAACAATTTTCAAGCAAATGCGCTTCTCATTGCCCCTTGCCGGCATAGTCTGTAGGGATTTTGCCGTATTGACCCTTGAAGCACTTGGCGAAATATGACAGATTGGAGAATCCGACAGCATAGCAGATGTCGGAGATATTGTTCCCGTCCGAATTTTTCAGCATTTCGGCGGCGATGGACAGCCTTACCGAACGGATATAGTTGTTCGGCGTAGTATTGATAAGTTTCCTGATTTTCCTGGTGAGCGTGGACGGACTCATGCCCAGATTCTCCGCCAGCCACTCCACATTCAGGTCGGCATCGCTGAGATTTTCCCGAATCAGTCCGTCAAACTTGGAGAAGAACTCCGTGTCCCTGCGGGGCAGTCCGAATTTGTCAATGTCAGAGGAGGCCATTCCCCTGCTGACGGCATTTCTCATCAGCTGTCTGCGGTCCAGGATATTCCTGATGCTGGTTTTAAGATATTCCAGGTCGAAAGGCTTCTCAATGTAAAGGTCAGCGCCAGACTCCATCGCCTGAATCTTGGACTCCATCGAGGCCCTGGCGGAAAGGATTATCACCGGAAGATGGGAAATCTCGATGTCATCCCTGATTTCCCGGCAAATCTCAAGTCCGTTCTTGCCCGGCATCGAGATGTCCGTCACTATCAAGTCAATGTTCTGCTCCCGCAATGCCGACATTGCCGCATTCCCGTTCGATACCGTCACGACATCATAGATATCGGACAATTTCTGCGAGAGATATTCCCTGAGGTCAGGATTGTCATCCGCTACCAGAATCTTCATCCTCTCCGTATCCGAACCGGCCCTGGTCTCACCTTCCAGGTCCTGCACCGCATCCGGGGACTCATCGACAGGAAGCGTGAGGATGAAGCAGGTCTCGCCCTGTTCCGGAGACAGGATAAGATCACCCGAGTGCATTCTTGCCAGATTCCGGGCAAGCGGAAGGCCGATACCTACTCCCGGGGAAGAGCGGCGGGAATCCTCATTGTGCTGGACGAATGGCTTGAAGACCTCCTCCCTCTGGTTCTCCGGAATCACGTTGCCGTCATTGGAAATCCTCAGGACCACGCAAGAACCTTCTACTGAGAGATTTATGTCAATACGGGTCTCCGCATACTTCACAGCATTGAGCAAGAGATTGTTCAATATCTTGTCCAATGCAGACTTGTCGGCCTGGACCATTGCCGCCCGAAGTTCGGTCGTGAACTTCATGTCAATATTGGAATTCTTCGCAGTGTCATTGTAGTCGAAAACCATGGAGCGAAGTCTTTCGACCATATCAATCCGCTCGGGATGAAGGGTGTAACCTCTTTTCTCGACGCGGACGAAATCCAGAAGTTCATTGACAAGGGTGGCGAGATAGTCGGTGCTGTTCTTCATTACCTCCAGGTCGTGACGGGCCTCATCGTCAAAGTAGCTCTTGGACAGGACATTTGTCAAAGGAGTCTTTATGAGGGTCAGCGGGGTCTTGATTTCGTGTATCACGTGCGAGAAGAAGTTCATCTTGTCCTGGAAAGCCTCCTCATCCTTGGCCTTGCGGTACGCCTCTACCTTCTCCCTGTGGACCCTCCGGCTTCTTATGTCCATCACAATGAACACGATGGACATGAATGCTATGGCCAGGAACAATATGAAAATAATGCCGGGAACAGATGCCCAGAATCCCGGTTTGATTACAAAGTTGACCGGCCCGTGGACTTCACTCCACTCGCCATTCAGGGATGATGCCCTGATTTCCAGGTTGTAACTGCCCGCAGGGACATTGTAGAAAGACACTGATTTTGAATTCATTATGTCGTGCCATGCATCCTCGTACCCGTCGAGACGGCACTGGATCTTCAATGATGCAGGCTGATGGACATTCATGACAGAGAATGCAAGACTGAATGAATTCTTCTCATTGTCCAGGACTATCTCATCCATAAGGTCAGGATTGCGGCCAATATACATCTCCTCCCCGGCGACGCTGAAGCCTGTAATGATGACATCCGGCAAGTCCTGCCCTTTGTACAAATCCGAAGGATTGAACCTTACGAAGCCATTGTCCGAGCCGAAGTACAAATCTCCGCTTCCGGAGCGGAGCGAACTCTTGGTAAACTTGTTGTCCAGCAATCCGTCAAACCGGGAATATACCCTGATATCCCTGGTGTCCGGGTCGAACTGGACCAGGCCGGAATCAGTGGAAACCCAGAGCTGCCCATTGTCGTCCTCCAGCATCCTGAAACACACGTCAGAAGGCATTGACAGCATCGTCCTGCGGTTTATCAGGCTGAATTTCGATGAAACAGGGTCGTATAGTGCCAGTCCGTGACTGAATCCGATGACCCATACCCGGTTGTCACTGTCGATGAAAACGGATGAAATCTTGTCGGTTTCCAGTCCGCAGCCACTTGACGAGGTATAGTGAACCGGAAGGGAACCGGCCCTGAAATCCCATTTATATACACCTGTGGCGTAGGTTGCAATCCATAGACACCCGTCCGCATCCTCGGCGACCCCTGTCAGGAACACTCCGTCGAATCCCTCGACTTCGTGGAACTTGTCCCCTCCAGGGTCATACCTGAATATTCCGAGAGTCGTGGTCACGAAGAACTCCCCGGTCCTGGTCTTGAACATCATGTCGATACGGGGATCATTGATTCCGGATTTTCTCTCCAGGATGCCGTAATCCTTCACCTCACCAGTTCTGACATCCATCCGGAAAAGGCCCTCAAAGGTACCAATCCACAGATACGGAGACTCGTAGCAGAGGGAGAATGTGGTCTTCGGGACCAAAGGATTGTCAATATGGGAAAGGATTTCAGTATCAATATCATACCTCAACAGCCCGCATTGTTCGGTAGATACCCAGACATGTCCCGTATCGTCCTCAGCGAAAGCCCTGACAATGGCTCCCTTCAGGGACATATCCCCGGCCCTGTAGCTCCGCTTGAAACTGCTCTGGTTATTCCCGCAATAATTTACTCCGCCATCCTTCGTTCCAATCCACAATCCGCCATCCCTGTCAACAAAGGTACAGAGCACATAATCACCTGATATTGAGAATATATCATTCCTGTCCCAGCGGATATGGTCAATGCTGCCGTCACGGATTCCATAACACCACACTCCGCCTGTCGTGGCCAGCCAGATTCTGTCCTGGCTGTCAATCGAGGCGTCCACGAGAGTGATATCCTGCGGAAGCCGGAAATCATTCCGCAGGTCCAGGCTGTCAATATCGAACGAGGAAATGCCGTGCTTGGTGCTGGTTACATAGATTCTGCCGTCGGAGGACTCGAAAAGTCCTTCAATCTCATCATTGAGGAAATAATCCCTCTCATCCAGGTCCACCGGAAGGAAATCCGAAAATCCCGGACCGGAATGGAAGAGATTGAGATGGTAGCAGGACATCAGGAAGTCTCCTCCCCTGGCGTGAAGCATCTTGCGGAATCCGATAATGTGATTGCCGAAGGAGGAATATGGAAACATTTTCAATATTCCTGCTGCGGGGTCGTAGTTGAATACACCCTGGTCATTGACAAGCATCCATATTGTCCCGTCCCGGTCAATGGTGATGAATGTCACCTTGTTGTGAATCACGGTTCCCTTGTCGCTCACGGCCCTGAGGGGCTCGAACCTGTCTTTCTCGTAGTCGTAGCAGGAAACTCCATTGTCGGTGCCGACCCAGATGTTGCCGGAATGGTCTTCCTCAATGCAGAATACGTAATCCGACGTGAGGCCGAGTTCATCCCTGTCATACACCTTGAACGAAGAGCCGTCATATCGGTTCAGTCCCTTGGCTGTGCCTATCCAGATGAAGCCGCGCGAATCCTGCGTAATCTTGTTGACGCTGTCATAGGAGATTCCGCTGTTCTGGGTATTGAGGCTGATGAACTGGTATGGAACCGACCCGGTCGCCGTGATGGCGGCCAGCAACGTCAATACCAATATGCAGATGGTTTTCTTCATTTATCACCTGGCGTAAAAATGCCACTCGGTGACGCTTTCGTACTTCTCCCCCGGGCGGAGCAGGGTGGACGGGAAACGCTCCTGGTTCGGGGAATCAGGGAAATGGAGGGTCTCCAGCAGCATTGCACCGTATTTTTCCAATGGGCCATACTTGCCAATAATCTTTTCGCTCAATCCCCTTCCCGTATAGGTCAGGAGGGCCGGCTCCGTGGTCCAGGTCTCCACACCCCTTCCGGAACGGCGCTCGTACAGGTCTGCGACCTTGCGCAGAGTACCATCCCAGCCATTGAGTTTCCAGCAGGCGGACATCCCGTGCATTATCTCCAGATGTCTGTTAGGCATGTCGAGGCGGTAATCCACTCTGTGCGGCTCACGGAAATCAAACGGGGAATCCTCGACGGGGAGGAGTTCATCAGGGCAGAAATGGGTATTGTTAAGCACGGAAGTGTCGGCATCCACTGTCAGCAGATGATCCATTACGTAACCTCCGCCGGAGCCTTTGAGATTGAAATAGGTATGGTTCGAAAGGTTTATCACGGTAGGCTTGCCGGTCGTGGCTTCGTATTCTATCCGGCAGACGTTTTCGTTTGTCCACCAATAAGTTACGTAGCAGTCACAGTTGCCCGGATAGCCTTCTTCCCCATCGGGGCTGATTCTGTGGAAGCGGACTCCGCACCTGTCATCCTCACGGAGAAGTTCATAGTCCCAGACGAAGCGGTCGAAGCCCTGATAGCCGCCGTGGCACTGTACCGGCTCGCCGTCGAAATGCTCATTGGCCACGACATCGTATTCCTGCCCGTCAATGGTGAAGGACGCTCCATCGATTCTGTTGCCGTAACGGCCTATTACACAGCCCATAAAGCGTTCCTTCCCGTTCTCGAATGAGTCAATGTCCCCATACCCGGTCACCACGTCGTCAATCCTGCCATCCCTGTCCGGCACATTGATGCTCACAATCCTGGCTCCGAAATCGGTCAATGTCATGGATGCCCCGGATGCGTTCCGGAGGGTTATCAGGGCGGTCTCCTGCCCCGTTGACAATGCTCCGAATGCCTCTGCCGTTGCCTCAGGGCCTTTCTTTCCGCAGCAGGACATTGCCAATGCCGAGACCGCGGTGAGCGTGATGATGGTTCTAAGTCTCATACAATATGAATTTATGGAAGGCCGCCCCGCATTGGAGTACAACCTTCCACAAATATAATTTTCATTTCGCCATTAGTGTGCTACTTTTCAGGCAAAATATGCAATTTTCCGGTCATTCGAATTCCATACACGGCAATGACTGCGAAGCAAATCAGCGGAAGGATGAACGAAATGTTCACGGCCGGCATAGAGAACAATGTCCCGGCGTCGATTATGGAGGCCTGGAGAGGAGGCAGGACGCTTCCGCCCAGGATGGCCATAATCAGGCCCGCAGAACCGAGTTTGGCATCTTCCCCGGTGCCTTCAAGGGCGATTCCGTAGATGGTCGGGAACATCAGGGACATGCAGATACTTATGGCCACTAGACAATACAGGCCGGCCCGGCCCTGAAACAGGATCACTCCGGCCGAGAGCAGTATTCCGCCCAATGCGAAAGCCGCAAGCATCCTGCCCGGCCTAAGATATTTCAGCAGGTAGGTGCAAATGAAGCGGGACAGGACGAAGAACAGCATTGCAATGATGTTGTAGCCCTGCGAGAGGACCTCGGCCGCCTTCTCGGAGAGAATACCTTCGGAAGGTTGCCCCAGCATTGACAGGATGCTCCTCTCGAAGCCGTTAGGCATTGTCCCGACGAGAACTTTCGTTCCGTACTGGATGATGAAGGTCCAGCACATAATCTGCGCACCGACGTAGAAAAACTGGGCCACGACACCCTCACGGTAGGATTTCCGGGCGAAAAGACGCTTCACTGTCGGCAAGAAGCCGGTATTGACGCCGCTGTCGGCATGCTTCGGCATCTTCGTAAGGAAAATGATGATGAACATCACAGCTATCACCAATGCGATGGCGAGATATGGGGCAATGAGAATGCCCAGGTCGCTGTGTTTCATTATCTCGAACTCCTCCGGAGACAGCATCGCACGTTCAGCACTTGTCATCGGATCCAGCCTGTTCTGGATGAAATTCATTGCCACGAACATTCCCAGGAGCGAGCCGCAGGGATTGAAACTCTGGGCCAGGTTCAGGCGGCGGGTCGCAGTCTCTTCCGGTCCCATTGAGAGAATGAACGGATTGCAGGATGTCTCCAGGAATGAGAGTCCGCAGGTCATTATGAAATATGCTGCAAGGAACGGGTAGTATGAGCCTGTCATCTCGGCCGGCCAGAACAGGAATGCTCCCAATGCATACAGGCCGAGGCCCACGAGGACGCCGGACTTGTAGGAGAATTTCCTGATGAAGAGGGCCGCAGGTATGGCCATGGCGAAATAACCACCGTAGAAGGCCACCTGGACGAGGGCTCCGTCGGTTACGCTCATCCGGAAGATTTTGGAGAAGGCCTTGACCATCGGGTTGGTAATGTCATTGGCGAAGCCCCAGAGAGCGAAACAGAATGTTATCAGCACGAACGGGACCAGATAACTGACCCCGTCCTTGCTCAGAATCGGTGTTTTTTCTTTCATTGAATATTACTTATACAGCGGTCCGAAATTGGCGCAGGCCCTGAAATCGGCGCCCTCCTTGTCCATTCCGAATGCATTCCAGCAGGATGGACGGAAAATGTCCTCGTCAGCCACATTGTGCATGCAGACAGGGATGCGCAGCATTGAACAGAGCGTGATGAGGTCGGCTCCGATATGGCCGTAGGCAATGGCTCCGTGGTTGGCTCCCCAGTTGTTCATCACTGAATAGACGTCCTTGAAGCAGTCCTTGCGCTCATCCAGGCGAGGTACGAACCAGGTGGTAGGCCAGGTCGGGTCGGTACGCATGTCGAGTGCTTTGTGAATATCAGGGTCAACATCTGCAGTCCATCCCTCAGCCAGCTGGAGTACAGGTCCAAGGCCCTTCACCCTGTTGATACGAATCATTGTCACAGGCATTCCCCCGCGGGTTAGGAAGTGGCTGGAGTATCCGCCTCCCCTGAAGTAATCCCTGTCGGCAGGCAGCCAGTCGGTATGTTTCAGGATTTCCTCCTTGTCCTGCTCGGTGAGGTTCCACCACTCTTTCATTACCGGATGTCCCTCAGCGTCAGTTGCATAGCCGTTGCCGTCGAGTGTGGTGGCCCCGGAATTGATAAGATGAATCATACCGCCTTCGGCAATGCCGGTGAGTTCCTTTCCTGTCACCCTCTTCACCGCCTCAGGGCTCCAATATGTACGTACATCGCTGAAAATCATTGCCTTGTTGGTCAAGAGATGGCCGAAGAGCATGGCGAGTCCGTTCAGGGAGTCGTTCTCGGTGGCAAGGACAATGGCTTCACGGAAGCCGTTCCAGTCGAACTGGGTATTCAGTAGTGCCTCGACGAAGTCACCGTTAGGTTTCCAGTCGGTCCACTGGCGCTGTCCCTGGAAGCCTCCGACAATGGCATTGTGACCAAGGGCCTCCTCCTTGAATCCCATCTCGCGGAGTTTCGGGTTTCCCTTCATCAAGTCTCTCATTATCAAGTACATCTTGGTGACGAACTCCCAGTCCTGGTCCTTCTGCTCGCGGGTCTTCTGCTTCTCCGGGCGGTTCTTGTCCCAGCCTTCATTGACCTTGCAGTATTTCTTCACCCATTCGAATGCTTTCTCGTATTCTTCCTTGTCATAGATGCCCTCGTCCATACGCCTGAGGATTTCGGTCTGGTCCACCTGCTCGTTGCGCATTCCAAGGTATTCCTGCCACATGTCCGGGTCCACGATACTGCCTGCGATTCCCATTGACACGGAGCCGAAACTGAGGTAGGATTTACCTCTCATAGTGGCCACGGCCTGTGCTGCACGGGCCCAGCGGAGGATTTTTCCGGCAACGTCGGCCGGGATTGAATTGTCCGTGATGTCCTGCACGTCGTGGCCGTAAATGCCGTAAGCAGGGAGGCCTTTCTGGGCGTGTGCGGCGAGGACGGCGGCGAGATAGACGGCTCCCGGGCGCTCTGTGCCGTTGAATCCCCAGACTGCCTTGGGCCAGGTAGGATGCATATCCATCGTTTCGGAACCGTAGCACCAGCAGGATGTCACGGTAATGGTGGAGCCTACATTGCATTTTTCGAATTTCTCTGCGCAGGCGGCTGCTTCGGCGACCCTGCCGATGGTAGTGTCGGCAATGACGCATTCCACCGGGGATCCGTCCCCGTTGCGCAGATTGCCGCTGATGAGGTCGGCCACGGCCTGTGCCAATGCCATTGTCTTCTCTTCCAATGACTCTCTGACTCCGCCCTGGCGACCATCAATGGTTGGGCGGATACCTATTTTCGGATAATTCATCGTGTTATTAGTTATGTTATCGGTTTTCTATTCTATCCTGTCGCTCTGGCGGGATGACGGAAGGAATTCAATCTCGTCGGGTTGACAGACAAATGTGCAATGGCAAATATACGGTTTTTCTGATGAAAAAAAACAGGGCGGAAAGGCATTCCACAATATGAGGGTTCAACACTTGATATCACGTAATTTGATAGAAATTCCCCTTAATGAACTCAAGTTTTAGTAAATAATATTATATTTGTGGCAATGGTGGAAATGAGCAAATATCAGATTCCTTATACAAATGCCTGTATCAGGGCGTTTGGAAGACGTTTTGCAATCAGTACAAAAGAGGCATATCAGTATCTTCGCAAATATCAAGGTATTGGCTTTCTGGTTGAATTCTACGAAATCGAACACTTACAGTCAATTGAGGATGCTGTGGATGACTTGATACTGTTCTGTCAAAACAATGGAGGATATCTTTCATGATTCTCTATCACGGAACATATACAAATTTTGACTCCATTGAATTGGATAAATGTCGTCCTTTCAAAGATTTTGGCAAGGGCTTTTATCTTACTGATCTGGAAGTTCAGGCTATGAAGATGGCGGTCAAGAAATCAAAGATATTCAATGGCTACCCGGTTATCCTGAAATATGAGTTTGACGAAACACTCCTAAACAATGGAAAATTGAAGGTCAAGATTTTCACTAAACCAGATCGGGAGTGGGCGGAATTCATATACAAAAACAGGAGTCGAACAAGTCACTACAATCACGACTATGATATTGTCACCGGACCGATTGCAAATGATGGCGTGGCTTATCTCCTTGACCGATATGAAGAAGGAACACTCTCTTTGGAACAACTTGCAGACGAACTGGAATTCAAGGAACTTAACAATCAGTACTTTTTCGGAACCGACAAGTCACTCGAATACTTGAAACGTCTATGAGCGGAGAAACACAAAGGCAGTTTCTGGTCAATTATGTCATAGACCAAATGACGGCTTTCCTTATGGAAGACCGCCATATTCCATTGGGACAAGCGTTAGACCTTATTTATTCGTCAAGAATCTATGACCTGTTGCAGGACGAGACTGTGGATCTAGCATCGGACAGCCCTGCGTATATCTATGAGCTACTCAAACAGGAACTTGGCTCCGACCCGGAAATAAACTATGATTGAGTTATATACAGTTCTCTCCAATCGCTTCGCTCCGTTGCGATGACATAGTACCACATTTTCCGTCGAGATGACAGAAAACAGTTAATATACGGTTTTTCTGATGAAAAAAAACAGGGCGGCCATCAAAGGCCGCCCTGATATCGTTTGGGTTGTTTTTTACTAGTAGGTTACGGAAACATTTCCCTTGAAATTAACCCTAGCTGAGACTGTAATCCATACCTCAGTAGCATCACCGGTCAAGTTAAGTGTAACATCAGCAACATCCGTATTTTCAAGAGTATATGATGTGATCATATCAGCATCAGTCGTTTCATCTGAAAGAGCAGACTTAGCCCTGATTACACAAGGTGCAGCTGTCGTATTCACACTTGCAAAAGAAATGGACTTGATAGCCTTCGGTGCTGTAACCTTAATGTTATGACTAAAACCTGTTTTCATGTACATATATGCTGACTCCCCAGAGCCAACTGTCACTCCTGCAAATGAAATGGTTACATCGTCTTTAGTAAATGTTTTGGCGTCAGTAAACAAGTCAGCATTTGAGAACTCCACTGTCTTAGG
>JBJEBV010000005.1:0-6104 GCA_051870395.1 Candidatus Cryptobacteroides sp.
TGCGTAAGTAATTGAAAATTATATAATTGTTAAATTTTTAACGAAGTATTGGTTATAAAAGACCTATATATATTATGAGGAAAATTTTTACTTCAGCATTGATTGCGCTTGCCGTCGTTACAGCAACGGCACAGCCAGCCACCACAGCAGGCCCGGAGAAGAAGGGCGAGCTCACATTCACAACAGTCAAGGAAAATCCTATCACACCGATTAAGAATCAGTACCGTTCAGGCACCTGCTGGTGCTTTTCCGGCATAGCCTTTCTCGAGTCCGAGGCCATAAGAATCAACGGAATAAAAGACCCTGCCGCTTATCCGGATTTTTCTGAGATGTTCGTGGTCAGCCATTCCTACCAGGACAGGGCCGACAAATTCGTAAGGCTTGACGGGAATCTCACCTTCGGGGCAGGCAGCGAGATTGGCGATGTTCTCCACATAGTAAGCGACTACGGTCTTGTACCGCAGAGCGTTCAGCCTGGTACAGAGTACGGCACCGAGCTTCCGGTTCACGGAGAACTCGATGCAGTGACCAGGGCCTACGTCGAGGCCATTGCCAAGAATCCTAACAGGACACTCTCCACCGGATGGAAGAAAGGTTTCAAAGGCATTGTAGATGCTTATCTTGGAGAATGCCCGACCGAGTTCGAATACAATGGCCAGACCTGCACACCGGCCTCATACAGGGACTCTTACAAGATTAATCCGGACGATTACGTATCGTTCACTTCCTATACTCACCATCCTTTCTACAAGAAGTTCGCTCTTGAAATCTGCGATAACTGGCGCTATGACCAGGACTGGAATGTGCCGATTGACGACTTCATGGCAGTAATTGACAATGCCATAATGAACGGGTTCACAATTGCCTGGGCCAGCGATGTCAGCGAGAAAGGTTTCACACGGGACGGATTGGCACAGCTTCTTGCCGACACCAAGAAGACCGCTGGATCCGACCAGGAAAGATGGACAGGAAAATCAGATGATGCCGCAGAGGAGTCCGCTCCGGAGGAAATCGAGGCAACCCAGGAATTCCGCCAGAAGGGATATGATGAGAAAACCACCACTGACGACCACGGCATGCAGATTTTCGGTATCGCCAAGGACCAGTTCGGCAACAAGTATTATATGGTCAAGAACTCCTGGGGCGAAACCGGAAAATATAAGGGTATCTGGTATGCCAGCGAGGCCTATGTTCGCGGCAAATCAATGAGCATCTTCGTCCATAAGGATGCTCTTCCAAAGGACGTTGCCAAGAAGATTGGCGTGAAATAATCTGTCCTATGCGGGTTATCAGGCATATACCCAATACTATCACCTCAATGAACCTGCTCTCAGGTACTCTTGGGGTGATTTTCGCATTGCAGGGAAATATCCAGGCCGCCTTCATCCTGATGCTGGCCGCCGCCTGCTTTGATTTCTGTGACGGATTGGCTGCCAGGCTTTTGGGAGCATATTCCGAATTGGGCAAGGAACTTGACTCTCTTTCTGACATGGTCAGTTTCGGTGTCCTTCCCGCTGTCATGCTTTATTGCATAATGAGCACTGGCGGGTGGCTTAGGTACATACCCCTGGCAATAGCCGTGTTCTCGGCACTCCGGCTGGCAAAATTTAATCTGGATGAACGTCAGCATTGCGGTTTCATAGGTCTTCCGACCCCGGCCTGCGCAATGATTTGCGGTTCGTTGGCATGCTTCGTAAATGCTGCCCCGGAGAGCGGCCTGGCCACGTTGAGCAACACCCACTGGTTCATCCCGGCAATATCCATAGTATTGTCGCTCCTGCTGGTCAGCGAGTTGCCTATGTTCTCAATGAAATTCGGCAAGGGCTCATCTGCAAGCCGGAAAGTCGTGGTATTGAGGGGAATTTTCCTCGTTTCCGCCGCCATTGCAATATGTCTGGCGGCAATTTTCAAATGCCATTGGTCATTGGCAATACTGCTGACGTTCTCAGTTTACATTGTCTTGAATATAGTATCATCAATATTTTGTCAGAAGGACCGGGGCAAGTGTACAAACTCATCCCCAACCGATAAGTAAATCAAATCATTATGAAAGAATTGAAAGGATCGAAGACTGAAAAGAATCTTCAAACTGCGTTTGCCGGCGAGTCCCAGGCGCACACCAAGTATCTCTATTATGCCTCCAAAGCCAAGAAGGACGGTTATGTCCAGATCGGCAAGTTGTTCGAGGAGACAGCATTGAACGAGAAGGAACATGCGAAGATATGGTTCAAGTATCTTCACGGGGGAGAAATGCCGGACACCAAGGTGAATCTTGCAGATGCGGCAGATGGCGAGAATTACGAGTGGACAGATATGTACGCCGAGTTCGCAAAGACAGCCAAGGAAGAAGGTTTCGAGGACATAGCATTCCTTTTCGCCAAGGTCGGCGCTATCGAGAAGACTCACGAGGAACGCTACAGGAAACTGCTGGCCAATATTGAGGGCGGCATTGTATTCTCAAGAGATGAGGATACCATTTGGGAGTGCTCGAATTGCGGACACATCATCATAGGCAAGAAGGCTCCGGAACTCTGCCCTGTCTGCAAGCATGCCAAGAGTTATTTCCAGATAAAGTCTGAAAACTATTGATTCGATAATTACGTTTAGGTAATCTTCAACAATAACTAGCATCATCTTATGCATATCTTTCCAGTCATATTTCCTCACTCATCAGTGACGTAGTTACGCTATGCTCCATCCTCGGGAGAAAATCTGACCTCGGAAATCTGATGCAAGTTATTGTTTTCATATTATTAGGCTGACCCGGAAGCCCCTTAGTAATCTTCATCCCGACCGGGCGGAGAGAGTTGAGAACTCTGTATAACAGATTGACTTTCAACAGATTTCTCAACTACGCACTTCGCTCGACGTGACAGGCTTTTGGGTCAGCGGTATTCTTATTTACTCATCCGTAATGTAAATATGCCCCGGTCTGGCCTTGCATGATGCAATCGCAAATTTTATCAGATTTGTGGCTCTGGACAGGATTGCGGATACCATTGCGGAGGCCCCATTTGATAACATCTTCGGGCACACATTGGGGCATCTTGATCACATCTTAGAACCCACATTTTGGGGGACCTGTCCGAAAGGTCCTCCTTTGGTTAGTTTTACCCCTTCCAGAGCATTGCAGAAGACCTAGTACCCTCTGAAAAGCGGACTTCTCGGTCAGTATGGTGGGGACACCTTTGACGCCTTCTTATTTTTGACTTATCACTCATTAGATGAAAACCTTTTCATCTAATTTATGTATTTTTATGATTTACAGAATATTATAAAGATTTCACCAACCAGAAATGTCAATTATACCAATTATACCATTATACCCCTTATACCTTGAACCCTGTATATACAAATGAAGCCGACCATCAGGCCGGCTTCTTTGAACGTGGTGCCACCGAGAATCGAACTAGGGACACAAGGATTTTCAGTCCTTTGCTCTACCAACTGAGCTATGGCACCATTCCTTTCGTTTGGGATTACAAAGATAGACAATATTTCTTACAATGCAAACTTTTTCTGAAAAATTTTTCAAAATAATGTAACTTTTACTGATTATCCGCAATTCGTACAACTGCCGCCAACAGGTAACTCTTTCTCAATCTTTCAAACTATGTAGCATTGGATCTTCTGCTATTCGGGACTCCAGCGTGAAGAACGACATCTGAAAACGGCCGGAAAATCCCGTGATTTACGGACATTTTGCTTCCTGAGAGACAAAACGGCCGGGAAATGCGGGAAAATCACGGACATTTTGCAGACAGTGCAAGCGAAGTTCTGTACGATTTGCAAATAGACATTTTTCGTTTCATTGCAATGCATTGTCACAAAGCTTCGTTGCGGGGGCGTTCTTAACTTTTATACACTGCTGGGCCTTGTTGCCTGGCCTCGCTGTGGAGTCACTTTGCGAAGTTTTGCCGCAGAGCCGCATAGCAGCGGTGTCTCTTTGCGAAGCCTTGTCGCAGAGCCTCGTCGCACGGCTTCGTGCAATTCATCGAGCAGGGGGGGGTGGACCGAACAGGGATAGCTGTGCGCCAATTTCTGACGCTCGATGTCGTCATTTCCGTGACATCGAGCGGGGGTAGACCGGCCACGGATATCTGTAAGCCAGGTCGCCCTGCCCAATGAATTGCACGAAGGGGGGGAGCCTGTCCGAAAAGTGTCCCTTCGGGTGCTTCTACCCCTGCCAGAGTAGTGCGGAAGGTCGATTGAGCTCTGAAAAGCTGACTTTTCGGTCAGGCTGGGGGGACAGGAGGGAGTCTAGTCCGGGCGTCGCAGTATCAGGCGGACCTTCCAGCATCTCCGTCAAGTAATCTGAAAAAAAATAACTTGCTTCAGATTTGCATCAGATTCCAGAGGTCAGATTTTCTCCCGAGGATGGAGTGTAGCCGTAGCTACGTGACTGATGAGGGAGGAAATATAGACCGGAAAGATATGCATAAGATGATGCTAGTTATTTTTTGAAGATTACTAAGTAAATTTACTAACCGCAAATCGCACAGCAAAAAGTGATCTCGATTCTGTAGATCTTGCCTGGGCAATAGTGATTCCCGTAGACGGCCACATTCAGGGACCCGAACCAGCCACGCCTTGGCACTGTGACCTTCCTGCGGCTGGACACATTCGGATTCGTAAAGCAAAATCAGTGAACAGCCACCCAGCCTGCAGCATACTGTATTGATACCTCTTGTTCACTGAAGCCCTCCAGAGCAGGTCAGTGAACAACGCCCCCTGCCACAATACTCTGTAGGGCATCCTGCCGTTCACTGGTTTTCGTTTAGGAAGTCGGGCTTCGCAAAATGAAAGTCCACATTTCAGATGTCGAGCCCTACTTGACCGTAGATCTGCTCTAAGCAAAACCAGTCACAAAGCAGTGAATAACCTATTTGAGAATAACTGGAGAATACTATTCCCGTGACATTCACCTGGCCGGAGCCCCTCCAGCCACAAGTACTTCCAAGGCATATTTTGGAAATTATGTCGGACAGGTGGACACAAATCGCTTCCACCTGTCCGGCCACCAGCATCGTCATTCCCAGCTTTGACCGGGCATCTCACCTGCAAACAAACAGAACAGGCAGTTCTTTATGAGAAATCCCCGGTCAAAAACCAGGGATGACGAAAATGCTATACAAACTGTGGGCAGTCAGCAAATATTGTCACTTCACCTATTTCTTCGGAATCTTCAGCTTCATTCCAGGACGGATATCCGTACCGATTCCATTGAATTTCATAATATCATCTGCACTCACGCCGGGATACGACTGCGCTATTCCATATAGAGTGTCACCGCTCTTTACCGTATAGATTACATACGAGCCTTCCGGAGCAGAGTCGGCCGGAGGATTAACGCCGGATGCAGAGGACGCCGCATTGGAACCATTAGAAGCTGAGGAATTGGCGCCACCGGATGCAGAAGAACCAGACTTGGAAGCACCGGCAGAAGACGAGGAACCGCCTGTCGCAGAATCCTTTGAACCTGCAGCACTCGAATTGGAAGAAGAAGCACTCGAATTGGAAGAAGAAGACTTAGAACCCGATGAAGAAGACTTCGACCCTGAAGAAGAAGCATTAGAACCAGAGGAAGCCTTTGAGCCTGAAGAAGCCACCGGACCATTGAACTTCCCGTAAATATAAAGCACCTGGCCTACACGCAAATTGGTGCTACGGAGATGGTTCCACTCCATCAACTGCTTGACAGTCACGTGATAACGGGACGCAATCTTGCCCAGATAATCCCCGCTCTTCACCTTGTAGGCTACCCTCTGCGAAGAAGCACTTCCTGATACCGCAATGTTCTTAAGAGTCGCAGGGCTGAAAAACTCATTCGCCTTGTAAGTATAGACAGAGTCCTCATTATCAATGAATTTCGCTGTATACTGATACGGCAGCCTCAATATATACTCCTCCTTGGCAGTACCCGGGATGATATCGTGAACATATTGAGGATTCAAATTCTTCAACATCTCCACGGACACTCCGGTAAGAGCGCTTACCTGCTGGAAATGAAGCATCCTGCGGATATGGAAAGTATCCACCTGAACCGGCATTGACACACTGTCCGGCCTGATGCCATGCTCCTTGGAATATGTAAACGCATACAT
>JBJEBV010000005.1:6204-60372 GCA_051870395.1 Candidatus Cryptobacteroides sp.
ATGCTCCTTGGAATATGTAAACGCATACATTGCCCCGACAAATGCCGGCACATATCCCCTCGTCTCCCTCGGAAGATACTCATAGACCGGCCAGAAATCCCTGGAACCCGAACGTCGCATCGCCTTGTTCACATTGCCGGAGCCGCAATTATAAGAAGAAATTGCAAGATTCCAGTCTCCGAAAATCCTGTATGCATCCTTAAGATATCTGGCAGCGGCATCGGCAGACTTCACCGGATCCAGCCTCTCATCCACAAATGAATTGATAGTCAGTCCGTACATCTTGGCCGTATTGTACATAAACTGCCACATTCCCTTAGCACCTGCCCTCGAGACGGCCACCGGATTGAAGGCGGACTCGATGACAGCCATGTACTTAAGCTCCTTCGGAAGCCCATATTTGTCGAAAATCTCCTCGAAAATCGGGAAATAATAATGTGACAATGCCAGCATCGATGCCATCTTCGCAGGCATCTTTTCCGAATAGAGGATAATATAGTTCCGGACTGTTTCATTGAACGGAAGAGTAATGAACGAGTTCATCTCCGCTAGCCTCCGAAGATACTCCTTGTCGGTCACATTGGATTCGAAATGGACAGAATCCATATTGAAGTCCTGGGGAGAGGAGGCCTGCATCTTCTTGTGAAGATACCATATACTCAACAGGCTGTCGGTAACATCAAGAGTATAGTCTTCCGGAGCCAATTCCTCTGAAGCAGGCTCCCCTTCTGCCGCCTCGGCAAAATCTGCAACTTTGTTCCGGTAACGGGCATTCTCCACCTCGCTGGCAAGCGAATCCAAAACAGCCCTGAGCCTGTAATTCTCCCGCAACAATTCCTTTTTGGACTTAGGCTTCTCACGTCCGGCAGCCTGGCTCGGAACCGTACTGAAAATCAAAGAAAAAGCGGCCAGCGCCGCAATCAAATATTTATCGAAGTGTCTCATAATCATCCCGGCAATCTTCAAATAACCCAATTCAGAACCTTAACCCCAGGCTGACACCGATGGCTTCATTGCCCGAACCGGGCCGCATCCTGGAAGTCCCTGAAGAGGAAGCGTAATAATTGTCCGGAGCAATGACAGCAGGTGCCACCGACACTGAAAGGTCGTCTGACAATTCGAAGTCATGCATAAATGCAAACACATTGGCATCAATTATCTGAAGCACATAGAAGCCTACCAGCGCCACTACGGAATAGTCCCTGTAACGCCTGTAAACATCCCTGTAGTACTTCGCGGTGGAAGCTGAAACAGGGCCGTCGTATGTAGAGTTGACAGCCGTGGCCTCGTTATGTATCCTCTTGTATCTCAAGTAGTTCGTATTATTCGTCACCAGGAAGTGAACCGAGCCTGCAAGTGCCGTATAGTATATAGGTATCTTCCAGTATTCCTTGTTGTATGCCTGGCCAAGGCCAGGAAGCAGGGCCGAATAAAGGGTCGCCTTGCCCGGCTGCGGATAAGTACCCCGGTTATAATTGGCAACTCCGTCCAGAAGCGAACCCCAATAAATCAAGCCCGTTCCGATAAAGCACAGATTGCTGGCTGTCCGGAACTTGGTATCATGCTCCACATTGAACTTGTGGCGGTAATAAATGCCGAGGCCGGCGGTTCCGAGCATGCCACCGTATATGACAGGGAGTTTCCAATACTGCTTGTTGTATATCTGCTGGGCTCCTACAAAAACCGTGGAACCGGCAAACAGGACACCCTGCCTCGCCTCCCTCTTATGGGAAACACCGCCGAAGAACTCCTTGAAGGAGAATGCCGTATCAGTGGAATCTCTGCCTGTAGTGTCGCCGGGTTCGTTATAGTTCTGCTGGAACGCCTCCTCCCTGAACTGAGCCGAAGCCCTGTCCGGGAACACGAGAAGCGCAAGCAACACAGCCGCAGCGATATAAAGAAAAGATCCGCGCATCAATATCAGATATTTGAATCCTCCAATGCCTTGAGGAAGCGTTTCACCTCTTCGTCAGAGTCGAAACGAATCGTCATCGTACCCTTACCCGAGCCAGAACGCTTGAAACTGATTTCCTTGTCAAAAAACTTCCCTATCCGCTCAAGAACCTTGCCATATTCTTCCGGAAGAGCAGTTACCGTAGGCACGGGTTTCTCGCCGGAAGAGAGCAACTCCTTGACCTTGGCCTCAAGCTGGCGTACAGACAGCCCATTCTTCACTACCAGGTCACAAAGTTTCTCCTGGACAGCAGTATCATCAATCCCGAGAAGCACCTTGGCATGGCCAACGCTGAGGAGACCCACCTTCAAATCGTGCTGTACCTTGGCCGGGAGCTTGAGAAGCCTGAGATAATTGGTAACGGAGGCGCGCTTCTTCCCCACCCTGTCAGCCATCTGCTCCTGTGTGAGGTTGCATTCCTCGATAAGTCTCTGGTAACTCAATGCCACCTCGATAGGGTCCAGATTCTCCCTCTGGATATTCTCGACAATGGCCATCTCAAGCATACCCTGCTCGCTCGCATCCCTGATATAGGCCGGAACCATATCCATACCCGCAAGGCGGCAGGCCCTGAAACGCCTCTCGCCGCTGATAATCTGATATCTGCCCGATGGCATCTTGCGGACTGTAATAGGCTGTATAAGGCCCAATGTCTTTATCGATGCCGCAAGTTCCTGCAATGCCTCCTGGTCGAATGACAATCTCGGCTGATAAGGATTCGGCTCAATCATATCCACCGGAATCCTCAATACGTCAGCTGTATCCTGAGGATTCTTCGTCCCCACGACTTCCTTGTTCACATAGCCCACTGGCCTGCGAAGCTGTTCAAGTCCGGCCGTATCCCCGAGCAATGCTCCCAGGCCCTTGCCCAATCCCCTTGTCGGTTTGCTCATAATCTCTTGATAATTAGACTACTGTTTGTTCTTTTCGAGTACTTCCTTCGCAAGATTCAGGTAATTGGAAGTACCGTTGCTCATCACATCATAAAGAATGATAGGCTTTCCGTGCGACGGAGCCTCGCTGAGCCTGATGTTTCTCTGTATTATGGTATTGAAAACCATATCCTTGAAGTGTTCCTTCAACTGGTTCAGGACCTGGGTATGAACCTTGGTCCTGCCATCGAACATAGTCACTACGAAGCCCTCGATGGTAAGTGAAGGATTGACTCCGTTCTGGACCAGCCTGATAGTCTGGAGAAGTTTTCCAAGTCCCTCAAGTGCGAAAAACTCCGGCTGCACCGGTATCATCACGGAATCCGCTGCGGTCAGGGAGTTGACTGTAATAAGGCCCAATGACGGGGAACAATCAATGATAATGTAGTCATAATTGTCCCGGATCGGGGCGAGAGCATTCTTGAGAATGGATTCCCTGTTCTCATAATCAAGCATCTCAATCTCCACGGCCACCATATTTATATGGGAAGGTATCATGTGAAGGTTCGGGACCTCTGTCTGTATCAGGGCATCGCGAATGTCCAGTTCCCCAATCATCACCTCGTACAGAGTCCTCTTCTCATCATTGTCCGGTGAAAAATTCAGCCCGGAGGTAGTGTTTGCCTGCGGGTCCGCATCAATGATGAGGACCTTCTTCTCCAGGGCCGCAAGCGAAGCGGCCAGATTGATGGCCGTAGTGGTCTTGCCCACTCCACCTTTCTGATTTGCAATGGCAATGACTTTTCCCATATAGAAATTAGTATTTGTAGAACTACAAATTTACAAAAAAAATCGTTATTACCTAAATCCGCCCGGCAAAAATCATACAGGATCCACGTCGAGAGAAATCTGGCCCGCACAATGGTTATCCCTTCCGAATGCCGCCACGATTTCCGCAAGCCGCCTCTTGTTTCCCTGGAGGGACTGGTTCTTCATCATTAAAATGCGCAAATGCCTGATATACAGGCCTGAAACCCTGTCGACCGCAGGTGCATAAGGGCCAAGTACCGATACCTGGCCAGACTGATTCCTGACCAGTCCCGTAATCCCGAAGCCGGACCTGATCGATGAAGCCAATGCGGAGCCCAATGCGGAGACGGATCCCGAATCCCTGTCCCTGAGTGTAATCTGCACAATGCGGGAAAACGGAGGATAGCCGAAAGCAAACCTCTCAGCCAGAATCGAATCAGCCAGTGACTCATTGTGCTGATACGACACAATGTATTTATACACAGGATGTTCCGGGGTAGAAGTCTGTATAAGGAAGCGACCTTTCTGGCCACGTCTTCCACATCTTCCCCTGAACTGTTCCAGAATCTGCCAGGCCTTCTCATCGGCCCGGAAATCCTGAAAACCCAGAAGCGAGTCAGCCTGCAACACGGCCACCAGCGAAATTCCAGCAAAATCAAATCCCTTGGTGACAATCTGCGTCCCGACAAGTATATCAATGAGGCCTTTTGAAAAATCCTTGATCACGGCCTCCTCCCCGGATGGCCCGGATGACATATCTCCATCCAGGCGGGCCACCCTGGCATCGGGAAAAAGATCCCCGACTTCTTCCACAACCCGCTGGGTCCCGGCTCCAAGCGGCTCAAGATGCCCTCCACAATTGGTACAGGCAGCATTGAAAGGCATACTCCATCCGCAATAATGACATTTGAGCAAGCCCTCGTCACGATGCCAGGACAGTGACACATCGCAATGAGGACAATGTGGTATTGCCCCGCATTTGGAACATTGTACTGCCGGCGAATAGGACTTCCTGGCCCTCAGCAGAAGAATCTGGCCGCCGCCACGCAGGGTTTCATTCATCCTTTCAATGAGCCTGTAGGAGAAACTCCCCTTCATCCCCCTTTTCCTGCGTTCCTCTGCCGTATTCACTATCTCCACCTCGGTCCGGTCATCCCCGAAATATCTTTCAGCCAGCGAAACCTTTCCCAGCCTGCCCGTACGGCAATTATACAGTGACTCCAATGAAGGTGTAGCGGTTCCGAGCAGAAGGCCTGCCCCGTGAATCTTCGACAGAATCATTGCTGTATCCCGTCCGTTGTAACGTGGCGCCGGTGTCTCCTGCTTGTAGGAATTGTCCTGCTCCTCGTCCACAATCACCAGGCCCAAATCCGGAAATGGCAGAAAAACAGAGGAACGGGTTCCCAGGACAATGCAATTGCCCTTCCTTACCATATCCACCGCCATAGACCGGGCAGATGCCGACATTCCTGAATGAAAGGTGGCAAGCCTACCTCCGAACACCTCCTTAAGCCTGCTCTCCAGCTGCCTGCTTACCGCAATCTCCGGAATCATGTACAGGACTGTTTTTCCGGAGGCCAAAACATTGGCTGACAATGTGATATATATTTCAGTCTTGCCGCTTCCCGTAACCCCGTCCAGGAGCACGGGAGTACCACCGGAGATGAATTCCCGGATTTTCTCAAGGCAATTCTGCTGGGCCTGGCTGAGGGACGGCAACCTGCCAGGCATGAACGGTTCCGTCACAAAATCCGCCTCCCCGGAAAATGCAAGCGGCAGCGAATCCAGTTCATTCTCCGCCTTCCTCAAAGCCGCAAGATACTTCTCCCGGGTCTCTGGGCGTACTGCCTTGGAATACAAGACCCTTCTTCTCTCCACGGTGGCTGCAAGCCTTTCCCTTCTGGCTGCAAGTGCTTCATTCTTCCTTTTCAGCCTGTCCTCCTCCCTGAGCCTCGCCCTGGACAGAACCAGTTCCCCATTGTTTTTCAATGTAGGATAGGCCGCCTTGTAAACTTCCCCGACAGTGCAGAGATAATAATCAGCCACGAAGCGCCAGAGTTTCAACTCCGCCCCGGTAACCGGAGCAATGCCATCCTCCACCCGTATAACCTGCTGAATCCTGGAAATATCAATGTCAGGAGTCACGTCCGTCTCCGACACCACCCCGACATATTTCCGTCCTGCAAACGCCACCAACACCCTCACACCGGCCTGGGGAACAGAGCCGTCATCTGAAGGGACAATGCTGTAGCACGGCTCCCACTCAAGTTTGAGAGGAAGTATCACTTTCAGATATTTGAGAATTCCATCCATCACTACTGAAAAATGCCGCACCTGAACGATTACTGAGACGCAGGAGCTGCGCCTGGCCGCTTACCAAGTCGCGCCTGACCGTTTACCGAGCTGCGCCTGGCCGTTTACCAAGCCTGGCCCGAACGCACTGCGAATTTACAAATAACCTGAGAAAACTAAAAATCCAAAACGAGCTGAAACCGGTTCTCAAGTTTGGTTTCCTTCTTCACAGGGCCAAAGACGGGGGCATAAACACCTGTCCGCCAATAAATTTTCATTGACACTCCCCTGAACCGGAATTTTTGCCTGGCAACCACGGAAACAGAATACCCCCGCCCATAATATGCTGGTACATTGAACGAGCCCGGTGCATCCCTCTCATAGCAATATATGCGGTCATCCCAGTTGTCAATGAAGAACAACGTCCCCCTCAGGAAAACAGCCCCATTATTGTGGACATACCCCTCCTCCAGATAAGCCAGATGAGACAAGTCCTTGAATTTCAGCAACTCATACCTCAGTACAGAATTCCATTGCCCCGAAATGTACTTGAAGTCCGTCCTCATCCCCGTCCTGATGCCCTTCTCGTATGAGCGGAACCTGGCTGACAACCGGCAGCTGGCAGTAAAGGAATCCGTAATGCGGAAAGGGCTGGAAAACAGCAATTTAAGCTGACGAAGCCTGGTATCGGAAGACTTGAGTGCAAAGTCTGCCGTAAATAGAGACTGCTTGAAGAAGAGCCCGGCTGAAACGCCCGATTCCCCGTATTTTCCCGTAAAAGTCCTGGCCGGCGAGGCTTGCGACAAGTCATAGCCTTCCGGTATATATCTGATATTGAGAGCCGTACGCCAATAGCCGGCAATCGGGACATCCATCCCCGCACAAGCCGCAATGCCCGAGGACCTGATATCCCAGGACAACTCCCCTGTCATGACCACACCCCGGAAACACAGCCTTGCGTCCGCAGATACCTTACCTCCCCCGAATCCGGGTCTGCCGGACTGTAAAGTCCTGTCCACCAATCCGTTCCAGAAGGCAAATGAAGTCATTGAAACAACTCCGTGCCTGAGATACAGCGAGGCATTGAGCCCCGGCATAATGGAAAAAGATGGCGGCCCGCCCGACTCGCACCAATGCCGAAGACCCGGCACGGATGCGAACGAAGAAATCACGAACTTTCCGGCCTGGAATCCAGCCGCCAGGCCTCTATGCGAGGAAGTCCCTGACAATGACCAGGATGGGGATATCCCGGTGGCCCTTTTCCAGAAAGTTCTTTCCCCGGAAAAACCCGACATCGAGAAGCCCGACCAAAGGGCCAGCCCCTGTCCGAACCTCAATGCGAAATCTCCCGCAACCAGGCTCCATCCGGAGCGTCCGACATTGACATATCCCGCATAAGAAGAAGGCCGTCCGAAGGGTGCGTCATAGTCTTTGGAAGCAGCCAGACCTATCTCAAAGCCATCTTCACGGCCGAATGAAAGCCTTGATTTACAGGCAGCAAGATTATGCCTTCCTGATATCGGGCGCTTTTTCAGGGAGATGTTTGTCATTGATTCACCCCCGATGCGACTGCGGCTGGCAGGCCCGGAAGGATTGTCAATGACAATGAAGACGGACAAGGCCTCGGCGACACGCTCATTGAAACCGTCAATGGAGGAAAGTTCGGAGAATGACATCACGTCCCCGTTCCGGGCCCTGTAATCAAGCAATGAAACCACCTGATACAGTGTCAGGAGGCCGGATGACAGAAGAGATGCGCGGCCGGCGCTGTTGATTCCCAACGGATTGGATGCCAGTCTCATATACCGGTCCAGATCCGATTCGTCCACATCCTCAATCTCCCCGGCACCTGTCAGGACAAGTACTGCATCATTGAACCGGGTATCGTCAGCTGTTCTGCCCTTCGCTCCGGCACAAGCCTGCCAAATACACAAGAAAACGGCAGCGCAAATCATCATTCTTCCACTCATCACAAATCATTTTGTCCTGCCAAAAGTAATTACAAAAAATATCGTTTCCGAGAAAAGGTGGTATTTGCCACCCCATATTTGTATGAATTTTAAATGAATTGACTAAATTTGTGACGAAATTATCTTATATGGACACGAAAATTACACTCTACGACAAGACATTCAGGACCTTCATCCCGAATGATGAAATCGAAAAAGCCATCGGCAAAGTAGCCGACAGGCTGAATGCGGACTTCAGGAACAGCAGGGAAATCCCTGTCATTCTCTGCACTCTCAACGGCGCAATCATGTTTACCGCTGAGCTTATGAAAAGGCTGGAGTTCAATTGCGAACTGGTATCGATGAAACTCTCATCCTACTGCGGAACCCAGTCAACCGGCAAGGTACGCCAGGTCATGGGACTCACCGGAGACATCTCCGGTAAGACAGTCATCATCGTGGAGGATATCGTGGACACAGGCAACACCATAGTTGACCTCATGGAAATCGTCAAGGAGAAAGGTGCCAAAGACTGCAAGGTCTGTACAATGCTCCTCAAGCCTGATGTTTACAAGAAAGATGTCACACTCGACTACGTGGCAATGGAGATTCCCAACAAATTCATTGTCGGATTCGGACTTGACTACAACGAACTGGGCCGCAACTACAAGGATATCTACGTCCTTGACGAATAAGATGCGGCTCCTTCGAAATCAATACACATTATGAAATACTACATTCTATTCGGGCCTCCGGGTGCAGGAAAAGGCACACAGGCCAGTGCAATGGTAGAGAGATACAATCTCAGGCATCTCTCCACAGGCGAACTTCTCCGCAAGGAAATAGCAGAAGGAACCGAACTCGGCCTAAAGGCCAAATCCCTCATCGATGCAGGTTCACTCGTACCTGACGAGGTCGTGGAAGGCATGATTGACAATGCTTTCAAGACCACAAAGGATGTCTCCGGCTTCCTTCTTGACGGTTTTCCAAGAACCATAGCCCAGGCTGAGGCATTGGATTCAATGCTTGCAGCATCAGGCGAGGCAGTCACCTCGGTCATATCAATCATGATTCCTGACGAGATGATCAAGGAGAGAATCCGCCACAGGGCCAGCATCGAGGGACGCGCCGACGATGCCAGCGACGAGACCGTCAACAACAGAATCAAGACGTACCACGAAAAGACTGAGCCTCTCGTAGAATTCTACAAGAAGGCAGGAAAATATGTCGAGATAGACGGTACCGGCACCATTGAAGATGTGCGCAAGGCCATTTTCGAGGCAATGGACTAATTGGTAGCCAGACAATAAGGTCCGACATAAGTCACTATGCGGCAAGACCGTACGTAATCTTGGAGAGCAGCATTGCTCTCCATTTTCTTTGTGGTCACAATCAGGGTAAGCGGACGGCTGCCCTCTCCCCTTCCGGAAACGGCGGAGAAGAAAGCATCCACATCCTTGCGGTAATCAGTCACCTGCCTGCCGATATACACGTCCATATTCTCCGGACGATGTACATAAAGTGTCACAACATCCGTTCCGTCAGGCACTTCCGCACACATTGCCCTATATCCGAAATATGGATTGACCTTTCCCATCACACCGGATGCACAATAGATAGTCAGCAGCAGGGTCGCACCAATGATAAAGACAGGAAGATTCCAGGACTCCCTCTTGACAAGCATCATCAATGCTCCGGCATTGCCGACAAGCAATACCAATGCGGCAATCTTCACCGGCCAGGCCTTGACGAAACTATACTCGTCCAATACCGGCTCCAATGCCCCTATATGCAGGATACCGGACAATGCAGCCATCAGGGCCAGAGCCACTACAATGAAGAGAGCAGCCGGTATCCCTACCGCCCACTTCATCCATTTCTGGCCGCCGGCACGCTCTGTTACAACAGGATACAAATATACCACAAACGGGAAAAGCGGGCAGAGATAGACAGGAAGCTTCGAACTGAACGAAGACAGCATCAGGAAGGTCGAGGCTATGACAGATATGAACAACAGCTCGGTGTCGGAGCGGACTGCCGATGCACCGATACAGCCGGAAGACCTGCCAAACGGGAAAAGAGAGCGGATGAAACCTCCTATGGTCAATATGCAGTAAGGTGCAAGACACCAGATTATTGCAATGAAATAGAACCAGAACGGCTTGTTGTGCGTGAATGCGTTCACTGCGCGGCCGACTGTCTGCTTGAACAGGAGATTGTTGATATACTCAGGTCCGCCGTCAAGATAGGCGCAGAGAATCCACAGGGCCGAAAGGCCTGCCAGGATACCACAGGTCAACCATCCGAGATACTTCCCCGTCTTCCTCCATTCACCCCGGAGAAGCAGGAAAACAAATATCGAAAGCGGCGGCACGAGCAGTCCCACCGGACCCTTGGTGAACAATGCCATGAAAATCCAGACAGGAAGCAGAATCCTGTCCTTCATCTCCGGTTCATCCGCCCTGTACATCCTATGGAAAGTATTGAGTGCCAGGACAATGAACATGCACATCAGCATATCCATCCTCAGCACCACGGCAGTTCCGAGAAACATTACGGAAGTCAGCAGCATCATGGCCACGGCCATCCTGTCCTGGGCTGAGGCACCCTTCATCACCCAGCTGTCCATGACCTTCACTATCACGAAGGCCGGAATGAGCGAGAACATTGACAGGGCCAGGCAGCTGTGCTCCCCGAATACCAGCCTGCAGAGCATCACGAGCCAGAAATAGAGCGGCGGTTTGTCAGCGTATGCCAGACCGTGGTTGGTGAATGCGAAGAGATTGCCGTTCGCAATCGCCTCATCCGCAATGCTCAGGTAACGGAGTTCGTTTGACGGAGTGAAATCCCTCATCAGCATCGCCGGAAGGAGACAGATGAACGTGAATATGAACACCAGCGCGAGCGGATATTTCTGGGCAATCTCACCCGGCTGAAACTTATTTCCTGACCTCATTTTTTTCTCTCTTTGAAACCAATCATCAGATTCCGTATGTATGCCACAAAGCCGAAAGACTGGCCGAGAATCAGGACAGGGTCCCGCCTGAACAATCCGTAGGCTATAATCACCCCGGAACCGATGAGACTGATGACCCAGAAGCCTGCCGGCAATGCGGACTGATGCTTCCTCTGTGAATACAAATACTGATATACAAACCTCAATGTGAATATTATCTGGCCGGCCGACCCGAAAATCACAAGCCAGAACGGTATGTCATCATTGAAGAAGAAACTCTGGAGATACTCCGCCGCATTGCGCAGAAGCATCAGGACAGCGGCCACCGGAGTAAGCAGGAGCACGATTCTCAGCAGCGGGACAATCCTCTTCCAGATACCCTTGGCCCCGAGATTCCACAGGTATACGTAGTAGGAAATGAGCTGGCCCAGGATGATGGAGAAATCATCCCTCATCACACCGTAGATAAACATCATATAGGCTCCGAGCACACTCAGGATCCAGTACCCGGCCGGGGATTCCACCTTGCGGGCCTTTTCGGACTTCCACCATTGGAGCAGTGTACGGAGCGAAAAGAACAACTGGGCGAGAAAGCCCAGCGCAAAAACAAGATATGACGGGAGGTTATGAAGCATCGGCTCAGATATTATTGTCCCCGACCTTGTAGTTTATATATCTCGGCTTCATCCAGCGATAGGCGAAACAGTCCGCAAACGGGCCCAGCAGCCTGTTCCAGAGATTGTATTTCGAGACACCGGCCACCCTCGGGAAATGCCTTACAGGCACCTGGCCGTATGTGCAGCCCTCCTGCAGGAGTACCAGGGCTGGCAGGAAACGGTGCATTCCCTTGAACATCGGAATGCGCTTCGCAACGTCAGTACGCAGCACCTTGAGAGGACATCCGGTATCCTTGGCCCCGTCGTGAGTCATCATATTGCGGAATCCGTTGGCAAATTTCGACTGGAAACGCTTGAAACCGCTGTCCTTTCTCTCCGCCCGTATGCCTATCATCATGCTGTTCTCAAGCATACCGGCAAGCAGGAGGTTGAAATCCTCCGGAGTGGTCTGGAGATCGGCATCCATATAGCCCACATACTGCGAGAAAGTATAGTCAAACCCGGCCTTGACCGCCGCGCTGAGACCTGCATTCTTCACGAAACTGATATAGAAGAAGTCTTCGTGGCGGGCACATATCTCCTTGATTTTCAAGAGACTCGAATCCTTCGAGCCATCATTGACGAAGAGTACGCATGCCTTGTACAGGCTCTTCGGCAGGAAGTCCGAAAGCGACTTTTCGAGATTGGCCATATTGTCCTCCTCATTGAAGACCGGCACCACTATGGTGAACTGATATTGTCCTGTCCTGTTCATATTGTTCAATGATTGCCGCTATATCGACAGGCATTTTGCCCGCCGGGACGCACAATGCTTCGCAAAGATACTAAAAACCCTGAAAAAATTTGACTATCTTTGTGTCCTGAAATACGTATTTCAATGTCTGATCCTGCCAAAATGAAAATTTGGGATCCTCTTCGCCGCAAAGAAGTTGCCCTCACCCCGGAGGAGGAAGTGAGGCAGTGGTTCATCGGCTTCATGAACAAAAAAATGAAGATTCCGATGTACAAGATGATGAGCGAAGTCAGCCTCAATTACGGAGAAGGTCCCGTCAGGAAGGAATTCAGGGCCGACATTGTCGCATACGGCAGGGATTCGTCCCCGCTTGTTATAGTGGAATGCAAAAGGCCCGACGTAGTGCTTGACAACGATGTCGCAGAGCAGGCATTGAGATACAATATGATATTGAATGTCAAATATATAGCTATCACCAACGGAAACAGCACCTTCATTTTCTCAAAGCGGGAAGACGGCAGGTACCTGCCGGAAACTTCGGCTCCAGTATATGAGGAAATGGTGTGCGGCGCAGGGAAAAACGAAGGATGACACGAACTGAAGGATTCATTGACACGCCGGTCTTCCACATCATCTCGGAGGCGGCGGAAGAGATAGGAACAAGAGCCTTTGTCATAGGAGGTTACGTTCGGGACTGCTTTCTCGGCAGGCCCAATGATGACATTGACGTCGTCGTGGAAGGCAGCGGCATTGCCCTCGCCGAGGCAGTTGCAGATTTGGTCAAAAGGAAGGAAAACCGGCCCTGCAATGTCTCCGTGTTCCGCAACTTCGGCACGGCAATGCTCAAGTACCGTGGCCAGGAAGTGGAGTTCGTCGGCGCCAGGAAAGAATCATACAACCGCAATTCCCGCAAGCCGATTGTGGAAGACGGCAGCCTGGAAGATGACCAGAAACGCCGGGACTTCACCATCAATGCAATGGCTTTCAGCCTCCAGAAAGAGGACTACGGGGCATTGGTTGACCCTTTCAGTGGCATCAGGGACCTTGCCGCAGGGATAATACGCACTCCTCTTGAACCTGAGACCACATACAGCGACGACCCCCTCAGAATGCTCCGGGCGGTCAGGTTCGCTGCCAAATTGAGCAATGATGAAATCACCTTCAGCATTGTACCCGAATCATTGGAGGCTATGCGGAAGATGAAGGACAGGATGAGCATCTTGTCGAAGGAAAGGATTGCCGAGGAACTCAACAAGATGCTCCTCTGCAGGAAGCCGTCGATGGCTTTTGAACTTATGGATAGCACGGGCCTTCTGGAATACGTCCTGCCGCAGCTCTGCAACCTCAAGGGCATAGAAACCGTGGACGGAAAGGGCCACAAGGACAATTTCTCCCACACTCTCCAGGTACTGGACAATGTATCCGCCGACGAAATCGCAGGCATTGCGGAAGGACGGCTCCACGATTATATTCCGATTGAAGGCGGGGACGGATTCGAAGAGAAGACAAGAACCGGGCCTTGCCTGTGGCTGAGATGGGCCGCATTGCTCCACGACATCGGCAAGCCGGCCAGCAAACGCTACGACAAGAACATCGGCTGGACCTTCCACGGTCACGAGGTAATCGGCTCCAGAATGGTCCAGAAGATATTCCAGCAGTTGAAAATGCCACTGAACGAGAAGATGAAATATGTCCAGAAACTCGTTCTCCTCCATCATAGGCCTGTTGCCCTCGTGGACGATTTGGTAACCGACTCGGCAGTGCGCAGGCTCCTCTTCGACGCAGGGAACGAAATCACTGACCTGATGCTCCTCTGCAATGCGGACATCACCTCCAAGAACCCTGTCAAAGTAGAGAGAATAAAGCGCAACTTCGCCCTTGTCAAGGAAAAACTCATCGAGGTGGAAGCCAAGGATGAGATACGCAACTTCAAGAACCCCATAACAGGGGAATACGTGATGGAAGTTTACGGCATACCTCCTTGCAAGGAAATCGGACTCATCAAGGAATATGTCAAGAACGCCATCCTGGACGGTGTAATCGGCAACAATTTCGAGGAGGCCGACAAACTGATGAGGGAGTACGCCGCCGGCATAGGCCTCAAGGAATCATAAGCACACCAATGTACACTGACGATTTCATATCCTACATCCGCGGAGTGAAAAGGTATTCAGAACGCACCTGCAGCATATATGGGGATGTTCTCCGCTCATTCGCCGCTTATCTCTCCGGCATCAATGACGGCAGGGAAACCGACGATGCATTGATGTTATCCGGGCTGAACGGGTCCACTATCTCTGGCTACCTTACTTATTTGGCCGACAAGGGATTGGGTTCCAGGACAAGATGCCAGCACATCTCGGCATTGAGCAGTTTCTGCCGCTATCTGCTCGGAAGGGACATCATCAAGGACAACCCGGCGGCCAGAATCAAGCGGCCGGCAGAGGAAAAAAGCCTCCCCGTATTCTACAGGCAGAAAGCCCTGGAACAATATTTCGACTCCACTGCCTGGTCGGCAGGCCGGGAAGCCCTGGAAGAATTCAAGAATCTGGCGGACGGGGATGCCCTGGGAGAAAGCGCAAAGACAATGATGGAGGAACTCTATGGGAAAAGGCTTTCCCGCCTGATTATCAGCATCCTGTTCCAATGCGGAATCCGCAGGGCCGAACTGATTTCCCTCAAATGCGGGTCTGCCGACTTGAAACGTTTGACATTGACTGTGACAGGAAAGGGTGACAAAATGAGGAAAATTCCTCTCACCTCTTCTTTATGTGAAGAAATATCATTATATTTGAGTGCAGTTGAAACATTGTTGGGTAGGGAAAGAGGTCTTGAGGAGCCGCTTCTCGTCACTTTCCAGGGCAACGGACTGTATCCGGTCTTCGTTGACAGGACTGTGAAAAGGGAGTTCACCGGCATTGAAGGAATGACAGGCAGGAAGTCACCGCACGGGTTGAGACATACTGTAGCGACCGAGTTGCTGGACGACGGGGTCGACATATATTCGATAAAGGAATTGCTCGGGCACTCTTCATTGGCGGCGACCCAGATTTACACCCACACCAGCATTGAACAGCTGAAGAGTGTTTATTCAAACGCCCATCCAAGGGCAAAAAGAGGAGGTAACAATGGAGATTAGAATTCAGTCGCTCAAATTCGACGCTGACCAGAAGCTTCTGGACTTCGTGGAGAAAAAGGTCTCAAAAATCGGCAAGTTCGATGACCAGATCACTGGAGTGGAGGTCGTTCTTTCCCTTCTGGAGAAGCCGGACAACAAGAATGTCAAGCTGATGGTTCACATTCCGGGCGGCTCCCAGGTTATCGAGAGGAATGCGAAAACCTTCGAGGAGGCAGTCAACGGATGCGCTGATGCAATGAAGGAGAAACTCACCAGACATAAGGAACGCAAGAACGAATAACAGAAAAGGGGCTCGCTGAAGCCCCTTTTTCTATCCCATTATCTTCTTGTATTCCACAGGCATGACCTTGAGGAATTGCCTCTTGTGCAAATCCCAGTCCTCCAGAATCATGGCAGCGACCGAACTTCCGGTGTATTTACGATGTTTCTCAATGAGATTCCTGAGTTCTTCACTGTCCCCAGCGGTCTCAACAAGCGCAAGTTCAATCATATCCATATTGCAATAGTAGTCGAAGCTGCCCTCCGGGTCCCAGACGTAGGCTATACCACCGCTCATTCCGGCAGCAAAGTTGCGGCCGGTCTTGCCGAGCACCACTACACGGCCTCCTGTCATATACTCGCAGCAATGGTCACCGACACCTTCCACAACGGCCGTCATTCCACTGTTCCTGACGCAGAAACGCTCCCCCACGGCTCCGTTTATGAACATCTCCCCGGATGTAGCACCATATCCGATAGTATTGCCTGCAATAATGTTCTCCTCCGGCCGGAACTCTGCATCCGAAGGCGGGGCAAGGATAATACGTCCACCTGAGAGACCCTTGCCAAGATAGTCGTTGGCATCGCCGAACAGCCTGAATGTCAGCCCTTTGCAGAGGAATGCACCGAAACTCTGTCCGGCCGGGCCTGTGAAGTCCACGGTAATGGTATCCTCCGGCAGGCCGGTACTCCCCCATTTCCTGGTAATCTCCCCGCTCAACATTGCACCCACGCTGCGGTCGATATTCCGGATAGGTACCCCAATGCTTATTTTATGTCCGGACTCAATGGCTGACTTCAGGACAGCCATCAGTTCCACGTCCTTGACATCCTCAATTCTGTGTTCCTGTGGCGTATCGAAACATCTCGCATTGTCCCTGAAATGTTCAGGTATATATAGCACCCGGTCAAGGGAAAGTTTGTCCGCCTTCGCACCTTCCGGATATGAGCGTTTCTTCAGCAAATCCGCACGGCCTATAATCTCCTGCATTGACCTGTAACCCATATCAGCCAGGAGATTTCTCACAGAGGTGGCAAGGAAGCGGAAATAAGTCTCAATATCCTCAGGCTTGCCCCTGAACCTCTTTCTCAGCTCAGGATTCTGGGTTGCGATACCCACCGGACAGACGTTCCTGTTGCAGTTCCTGCACATCACGCAGCCCTCTGAAATCATCACAGCCGTACCGAAGCCATATTCCTCGGCCCCGAGAAGAGCCATAAAAATGACATCCCTGGTACATTTCAGGCCTCCGTCCACCTGCAGCCTCACTTTCCCCCGGAGATTGTTCATCACCAGAGTCTGCTGAATCTCGGCCAGGCCGGTCTCAGCCGGGCCACCTGCATGTTTTACGCTTCCGGCAGGGCTGGCACCGGTACCTCCGTCACCTCCGCTTATCAGGATGACATCAGCCTTGGCCTTGGCGACTCCTGCAGCAATCGTACCTACACCTGCCTCTGACACCAGTTTGACGCTGATTCTGGCAGTAGTATTGACATTCTTCAAGTCAAAAATCAGCTGCGCCAGATCCTCAATCGAATAAATGTCGTGATGAGGCGGAGGGGAAATCAATGTGATTCCGGGAACGGAATGCCTTGTCCTGGCAATGAGTTCGTCCACCTTGAAGCCAGGCAGCTGGCCGCCTTCACCCGGCTTGGCACCCTGTGCGACTTTTATCTGGATCTCATCCGCATTGACAAGATAGTCAGTATCCACCCCGAAACGTCCTGAGGCAACCTGCTTCACGGCACTTCTGGCATTGCTTCCGTCAGGCAGAGGATGATTACGGTCAGGGTCCTCACCCCCTTCTCCGGTATTGCTCCTGCCCCCGAAACTGTTCATTGCAATGGCAATGGTCTCGTGAGCCTCCTTGCTGATTGCGCCGAAAGAAATAGCCTCGGCGACAAAGCGCTTCATTATCTCCTCCTCAGGCTCAACCTCTTCCACCGGAATCGGCTCCCGGTCGCTCTCGATTTCCATCAAGTCCCTGATATTCATCGGCCTTGTACGGTTCTCAGCCACATCACAGAACTTGGTAAAGGCATCGTAATCCTTGTTCCTTACCGCATTCTGGAGAAGGCGGACTCTCTCCGGATTCCAGAAATGACGCTCGCCTCCCTTCTTCCAGGAATAGGCCCCGTAATCCTCAATCGCACCGAAAGAAGAATCTTCCTTCCTGTCTTCCTGCTCCGAATATGCAGAAGAATGGGCGGCAATCACGTCCGCAGCCACATCCCCGAGCGAGATTCCTTCAATCTGGGAAATGCCGCCTCCCATATATTTGTCAAGCAATGAGGAACTTAAGCCCAGGGACTCGAACAATGCGGCACCCCTGTAGCTCCTGATTGTGGAAATACCCATCTTGGAGAGAATCTTCAGCATTCCCTTGTTGATGGCCGTTATATAATGATCCTCGGCTGCCGGAAAATCTAGTTGCAACTCCTTGTCCCCGACCAGATGGTCCAGAATTGCGAAAGACATGTAAGGATTGACTCCGCTGGCTCCATATCCGACAAGCAGAGCCACGTGCATGACCTCGCAAACCTCTCCGGACTCTACGATAATCGCAGTCTGGGACCTCTTCCTGCTATGTATGAGATGATGGTGAACGGCTGACAAGGCCAGGAGGGAAGGTATTGGCGCATGCTCCTTATCAACGGATTTATCACTGATAATCAGATAGTTATACCCCGCATCCACCGCCCTTGAGGCATCCCTGCAAAGGGCTGAAATCGCAGATTCCATAGCCTGTTCGCCTCCTGAGACCTCGAAAAGCATTGGGAGGGTTATGGTCTTGAAACCCTTGTAACGGAGATTCCTGAGGGTCTCCATTTCAGTATTGGTAAGAATCGGGGATGTGAGCTTGACCACCTTGCAGAGATCCGGGGACGGCTTCAGTATATTGCCCTTCACTGCCCCGATGTAACTTGAGAGCGACATCACGGTCGATTCCCTCATCGGATCAATAGGAGGATTGGTAACCTGGGCGAACTTCTGTTTGAAATAATTGAAGAACCTCTGGGGCTTCTCCGAAAGGACTGCGAGTGGAGTGTCGTCACCCATAGCATAAAGTGGCTCCGCACTGTCCCTGGCCATAGGTACCAATATTCTGGAAATATCCTCCTTGCCGTATCCGAAGACCTTCAGCTTGCTTTCAAAGTCCGATACAGAATGCTCCACCTTCCTTCCGCTCCTGATATTGTTCAGGATAATCCTTCCCCTGTTCAGCCAGTCGGTATATGGATGCTCGGCGGCGAGAGCGTCCTTGATGGTGTCATTGTCCAGGATCTTGCCCTGCTTCGTGTCCACCATCATTATCTTGCCCGGGCAGAGCCTTCCCTTGCAGGCAATCTCGGATGCCGGAATGTCCAGAACTCCTGTCTCAGAGGCCATTACGAGAAGTCCGTTCTTGGTGATGAAATACCGGCAGGGACGCAGTCCGTTCCTGTCCAGCATTCCTCCCGCATATCTTCCGTCGGAGAACAATATAGTGGCGGGACCGTCCCAAGGCTCCATGAAGATGGAGTGGTACTCGTAGAAACTCTTCAGGTCCTGGCCGAGAGGGTTTCCCTCACGGTAACTTTCAGGAACCAGCATTGACAATGCGTGAGGAAGTTCCATCCCTGTCCGGACAAAGAACTCCAGCACATTGTCAAAGGATGCGCTGTCACTCATATCCGGCTGGATTACAGGGCTTACATTCTCATTGATGCTGCCGAGGTTGTCAGCCTTCAGGACAGCCTCACGTGCCTTTATCCACAGACGGTTTCCACGGATTGTATTGATTTCCCCATTGTGTCCTATCATGCGGAAAGGCTGGGCCAGGGCCCATGTAGGGAAGGTATTCGTGGAAAAGCGTGAATGGACAAGAGCAATGGCACTGGTAAAATACGGGTTGGTCAAGTCCGGGAAATACTCCCTGAGCTGCATTGTCGAAAGCATTCCCTTATATACTACCGTCCTCGTGGAAAGGCTGGCCACATAGCAGCCGCACTTGTCGGAGATAGAGGAATCCAGGACCTTCCTTTCAATGGCCTTGCGGACAAGATACAACTTGTCCTCCAATGTCTTCCTGTCATCACATCCCACGATGAAAAGCTGCCTGATCTCCGGTTCGGTCTCCATGGCTACCTGGCCGAGAATCGAAGAATTCACAGGCACTTCCCTGGAATGCATGATGCCCAGCCCGTGGGCCTCCACAGACTCCGTGATAATTTCAGTAAACCGGGCATTGTCCTTCGGATTTTTCGGAAGGAAAACCATTCCCACCCCGTAGCGACCCTTCTCAGGTACAGGAATACCATTGAGAAGGATGAATTCGTGCGGTATCTGGAGCAATATTCCGGCTCCGTCTCCCGTCTTCAAGTCACCGCCCTCGGCACCTCTGTGCGCCATGTTCTCAAGCACGGTGAGACCCTTCTCCACGACATCATGGTACTTGCTGCCATTGATGTTCACCACAAGGCCGACACCACAGGCATCGTGTTCATTGTCAGGAGAATAAAGGCCTTTTGTCAGTTCGTTGTCAAGTTCGTTCATTTATCTGTCAGTTATTTTTTTCAAATCCACTCCGGATAGTCTCGACTCCCTTGTCAAGTCCGGCCTTGACCTTCTTCTTGGCCTGGTAGAACTTGGAAGGATTGATTTCTGCAATGGTCCTGTAGAAAGACCGTGCCCAGTAGTTGCAGAGGCCTATTCCGCCTGATTTTCCTTTCGATGCCCAGGTATCCAGGATGGACATGTCCCTGTGGTCGAAAATGACGTAATAGAATGTGCCATAGTCAGTTCCCTTGTCCAGTTCCCCACATACCACGAGAAGTCCAAGGCCATTGCCCGGCTTGATGTCCAGGCCGAGAAGAGCATACTTGAGGTCATCCTCCGAAAGCAGTTCCGCAGTTTTGTTTATCTTGAGTTCCTCAGTGTCAATCTCATCGATGACAGCAAGCACCGGGTCAATGTCCACGGCAGTAATCTCCTTCTTCATCCTTGTAGACAGGCTCTGTACGTACTTCTCCGGCTCACTGAGAAACAGATTGTTGATGCCTTTGAATGCCTCGATGAACTCCTCCTCCGACTCAGATGCCCCAACCACGCGGGCCAGGCTGAAGTCAATGCCGTAGAATGTGAACTTGTCTTCCCAAGCCTCCGGATTCTGTGCGAAGGTCAAAACGTAGCCGGCGAACAATGCGGCCATTGTCAAAACTGTCTTTTTCATCGTTATTTGCTTACAATTATCTATTGTCAATAAATTTTACAGGCTTGCGGCTCATTGGAGGGTACATAATCCCCGCCACTTCCCCAGGACTGTGGAACACAACGGACGGAGCCACCCTGACCTTGGCCCGGAAAATATCCTTGATTTCCTTCTCGAACCTCTCGGAAGCCTCATTTGTGCCGACGTGGACCAGGACATCGTCAGTGCCGATATTGTTGGTGCGGACCTCCACCACATAATTCTTCACTCCCGGGATATTGTCGAGAATGTCGAACAATGCAGGCGGATAGAGAGTAGTGCCCTTGAACTTTATCATCTGCCGTTTCCGTCCCACTACTGAACTGACCCTGACAGTATTGCGTCCGCAGCGGCAAGGCTCGTCATAGTGATATACGATGTCCCCGGTCTTGAACCGGACAAGCGGCATTCCTTCCACGCCTAGAGAAGTGACGGTCACCTCCCCGGCCTCCCCTTCCGGAACCGGCCTGTCATTGTCGTCCAGAAACTCCACAATCAGGAGTTCCGGCTGAAGATGGCCGCCATTGAAATAACGGCAATCCGTGAAACTGTGCTGCATCTCAGTGGATGCGTATGTCGTATACAGCTCAAGCTCAGGCCACTTCTCGTGTATTACCGAACCCAGGGTGTTCAATTCAAATGTCTTCGGGTCCCGCAGGCATTCCCCGATGCAGACGCATTTTCTCAATGAGGAAGCCCTGTAGTCAATCCCGTGTTCCTCAGCGAAGTCAATGAGCTTGATAAGGAATGACGGCACGGCCATGCCGACGGTAGGATGTATCCTCCTGATGGTATCCCATTGAAGTTCAGGGATTCCGTTCCCCACGCGCACCGAGCCCATGCCCAACTTCCTGGCACCGAGAAAATAAGCCAGCCCGGCCATGAACCGCCTGTCGATAGTCACCATCAGCTGGATAATGTCATCCCTGGTGCAACCGGCCGTGGAGAAAGAAAGGAACTCATTGTAAGCCAGATGTTCCAGGTCAGAATCAGTCTCCGCAAAGGTCACCGGGTCGCCCAACGTCCCGGAGGTCGTCGGATAGTCCACAATTGATGAAGGCGGGACGCAGAGAAAATCCAGGTTCGCTGACTGTAAATCCTGCTTGGTAGTGACAGGAATCAAGGCCAAATCATCCAGAGTCTTAATCTTGGATATATCTATGTCATTATCCCTGAATAGTTTCTGATAGAATGGAGAATGCCCTGCCACATATTCCAGAGCCTCTGCCATACGTCTTTCCTGATAGGCCCGAATCCGGTCCCGGGAAAGAAACTGAATATTGGGATCCCGTTCCATAAAAAATCTTCTTACCAAGTTCCGCAGGGGAACTGACATTACTTCTTGTATCTCTCGATTTTCTTCTCAATCGCAGACCTTTCCTGCGGTTTCATTGCGAAAGTTAATGATTTTCTCCAAAGTTCGCAAGCCGCATTGACATCACCGGCGGAGCGGAGATAATCACCGGCAATATTATATGCATTGTAATACAATGGGTTAAGCGATATGAAACGATTCAGGTAATCTTGTGAGATTTCCCCGCCTGTCGAGGTTGCATCAAGGATTTCCAGTTCCATTTTCTTGAATCCGGCCAAATTACGGTATCCTGCGGACGAAAGGAAAGGGTCTGCCGGAATGTCCGCATCCGGCTCCAGGACCGGCACTCCCGGCTCCAGGCAGTCATCCAGGCAGAAACGCTGGTATCTTCCGCATTGCCAAGGGCCTGCAGACACCCACATTTCCCTCTTGCAAGGCCGGAAAATGACGGAGTGCATTGCAAGAAGCTGATTGATTGACAATTCATTGCACATGCCGATATCCGCACCTCCGGCTCCCCTCCTGTCCCTGAGAACCAATGCTGCGGACTCCGGGTCAATTTTCCCGAGCGAATCAGTCAGTTCCTCCACCCTCAGGTAACGGTATCCGCTGTCGCTGCCACGGAGGTTCTCCACATTGGCCTGCCGCCCGGCGAAAGTATCAGACTGGTAGTGGTTCGTACATATTATCCTTTGCACGCCGGTATCCTTTCCGGCAGGGTCATAAACTGCTGTCTCTGAAGGAGTTTTCTCGATGATAACAGCCCTTCCGTCAGATGCTGAACAAACCAGGAAGGATTCGCAGACAAATGTTTTCAATGACTCGGCATTGGAAACCGCCTCCGAAATATTGGAAGAATATTGCAATATCTTTTTCGCAAGCAATGATACCGGAGTGGCAGACATCTTCGGGGTTTCCAGCGTCGAAGCATTGATGGAAACAGTCAGACCCTTCTCGTTCATTCCGGTAACCACACCCGTCATGCCCGGCCAAGTTACTGATATATAAGCATATCCGCTGTCAGGCCTCTCGACAAGGACGAGGTTTCTCCCGGCAAATTCCTCACCCATATAGAAATCGAAATTCCTGCCGGCTATCAGTTCTCCGTCTGCGCTGCGGTCCCCCCAGACTGCAAATGAAGTGCAGCCCACAAGCATGTAATCCTGCATCACGTGACCGATGTCGTGGGCGGAATGATACTGCATCTGCCTCCGGTAAGGCAATCCGTAGTCATCATAGTCGTGTGTGCAGTACTCCGACATTGCCTTTATCTCCTGCCGGTATTCAAGAGGCACATTGCTTCCCAAATCCCTGTTGAAAATGTATATGAAGTACATCAGGAAACGCCTGTAGAATTCCGAAGGCACCATTTCGTAAAGTTTGTCCACGAAGGCCTTCTCCTGTGCCGCCAGAAGGTCCGGAATTAGTTTCCCGATGGCCTCTCCCCTCTCGCAGGCGGAACCGGAGACCCTCATCTCCATAATCCCCGTGGGATCAATCCTGAAATAGTTGTCCTTCCACACGCGCAGACTGTCACGGTACTCTGCCCGGCCCGGGACAGGAGTGAAATCCGGCTCCCTCAAATCGACTGAAGAGTGCAATCCCACCACGGCCAGGCCTAACAGTAACAGGACGGCTGCAAACCCGGCCGCCAACCAGAGTAATATTTTCAGAAATTTCTTCATGATATGTCAATGAAACAAATACAATGTATTGGCAGACAGTTTGTTCTTGCGAACCTCGGAGAAAGACATCCCAAGCCGCCCGGCATAGCTGCGGAGAACTGCAGCAGAAGTGAAATGCAGGTCTCCTTCTGTCTTGTTGAAGCTGAACACCTTTGTTGACATTACCTCGGACAGGGACGTCATCTTCTGCCCCTTGAGGTCCGACGAATTGCCATCCCGAACAAGAATTATACCTCCCGGAAGAAGAGCGGACCGGCATTTCTCCAGAAGAGCGAACTGTTTCTCCTCCGGAAGATAATGCAGCATATCACTGATAATGAATGCATTGCTTTCAGGCAAACCTACCTTGGTGGCATCTGCGGTCATGAACTCCAGATTAGGCAAGTTATGTTTCATCCAGCAATTCCCGGCCACTTCAATTTTTGACTCGTCATAGTCAATGCCGACAATCCGCCGCCCAGGCCTGTACATTGACAGCATCAATGCCATCTGCCCCATCCCGCAGCCGATGTCGGTAATGGTTCCACTCTCCGGAATAAGTTCATTATAAACCGAATAGGAATCCTCCAGCCTGGTCTTGACCTTCACATACCACTCAGTCACAGGCCCCTTGTAAATATAACAAGATTCCAGGGCCTTCCTGAAATACGGATTTTCAGGACTGTCATATTTGCGGACCATTTCACTAGAGGCGTCTCTAACCAGGCCCTCGACCATACGCGTAAGCTCGTGATATTCATAAGCTCCAGCATTGACAGAAGGCAAAATCCTGGCGACAGACAGGCCCTCGGTCATATTGAATCCGTCATTCTTCGGCATAATCCTGCGATTGCCGTAAACTGCCACAGGAATGAGAGGCACGCCCAGTTCCGAAGCCATGAAGAAGGCGCCCTTGTGGAATCTGCGGATTAGTCCGTCTGGAGACCTCGTTCCTTCCGGGAAAATGACGATGCACCATCCGTTGTCAATGTCGGCCTTCAGGCTATTCTTCACAGCCTCATAACCGTCAGACTTGGAATAATAGCCCAATATCCTGGTAATCAATGAGAAAAGCGGTGACTTCACCACCCAGTCGGCTACCAGGAACTTCACCTTCGGGAACAATGCCGCCATCACGAAAACATCCAATGAGGACTGGTGATTGGCCACGACCACTCCGGGCGCACCCTTCCAGACATCGATACCCTGGCCGTCGGGTCCAAATTTCCGGAAATGGATGAAAGGCATTACCCTGAGCATCAGGCGGCAGCATCTGTGCATACCGGAGGCAATGACAGAGCGCCTTCTCTCCCTGCCTATCGGAACGGCCTGGAGCACAATGCCGAAGAGCAGCAGAAGAATGCCTCCAGTCATGACCTGCACATAATAATATACATCCCGGACAAGAGACCAGAACGTATAAGGAGGCTTGCCAGCGGAAGTCGGCACGGTAATGAGGAATTTGAATATCAACGGTTCCAGCATATAGGCCACCAGCACGACTGCAATCATTCCGAGTATCGTTATCACCGCAATGGAATGCAGGGCAGGATGTCCGGCGAATACAAGGGTCCCGATGCCCACTATCATTGTGAATGAAGAAAAGAAAATCGCAGTCTTGTGCGAATCCAGCAACTCCTTGCCTGTCTTGTACTTGTGAAGCAGGCCCTCAAGAATGAAAATGCTGAAGTCGTCACCCATTCCGAAAATGAAGGTGGACAATATGATATTGACAATGTTGAACTCCACTCCGAGCATCCCCATCATTCCGATGATGATGACCCAGCTCAGCAGCATAGGCAGGAAACTGAGCAGGGCCAGTTCAATGCGGCCGAATGAAATCCAGAGCACGAAGAAAATCAGGAAGGAGGAAATGTAAAGAATCAGGTAGAAATCGTCATTGATATTTTCTGCAGCCCTGTTCGCGAAATAGCCCTGGTCGAAGACCACGACCCCGGCATCATCCAGGGCGGCATAGACCCCGTCAATATTGGAGACAAGAATATCCACCTTGGAAATCAACATCTTATGCGAAGCGGACTCCCCTGTCCATGCAGAGACGGCCGCAGGAGCATCATTGAAATAATCCGGGGCGGAGCCGGCTTGGGAAAGTGTCTCTATGGCATTGTCGAAAGCATTGGGCCTGAATCCGTTGCGTTCCGCAGCGAGCCTCGTAGCAGCCTTCAGGGAATCCTTCCTTTCCGCCGTCCACCAGGCATTCCACCTTTCGATTCTGGCCTCCCTGACCGCCGGCGGGACTAGGAAAAAGCCTGCCGAATCCCGGGACAGCACCAAGCCGGCTGCCTTCAGGGAATCCAACTTCCTGCAAGTCCCCGAATAGGTTTCGAAAGCAAGCGACTCATCAGCACCTGTACTTACGACCATCACTGATTTCACACCGGGAGTGCCCTGTGAATCCAAGAGCCTGCCTGTTTCCTCCAGCTGCGGGTCCCAGTAGTTAAGGGAAGTCATATCACTGTTGAACCTGACTTTCCGGGAAGTGAAGAAGCACACTACGGTAAGACATAGAATGCTGATTATAAGCCATTTGCAGTTTTCGAAACGATATGAGCTGAACTTTTCCACGGCCCGGAGAATCCGCCCTTCCTTGAGATGCTCGCTGCCCTGGAGGAACTGGGGCAGGAAGACAAGGCAGAACAACATTGTCCCGACCAGGGTGAATGCTGCGAAGAGGCCGAAATCCCTGAGAAGGGTCGAGGATGTGAAAAGCAGGCCCAGGAAGGCTCCGATTGTAGTGATGCTTCCGATGACAAGTGGCGAGGCTATCTCATCTATCAGTTGGGAAACATCCCGCACGTGATTCTGATGTGCCAGAAGATGGATGGAATAGCTCAGGGCAATGCCCATAATGGCCGCTCCGGCCCCGACCGCAATCCCGGAAATGCTGTCCTGGAAGATTGTGGTCAATGCCAATGCCACCACTCCGCCATAGATTACCGGACACAGAATAAGGAACACGGAACGGCGTCTCTTGAACACCGCAAGGATGAATATGACAATGATGATGAGCGCCACGATGGATGTCAGCAGCGTATCCTTCTTGATCTGGCGGGCATTGTAAACACCCACTGCCGGACCTCCGAAATATCTGATTTCCAGGTCCGGATACATATCCGACACCTCCTCGATTGCATCTTCGATGGCAGTCACGAGGCGGTCATTGCTGCCCGTTTCACCTGTACCGTGCTCAGGCTCGATAAAGGCCAGCATCATCTTCCCGTCAGGTGAATAAATCCTCCCGTCCACCTCCCTGTACTGCGATTCCGGATTGAGGCCTGCCGTCCTTGGCAGCAATGCCAGCGACAGTCCGAAAGGATCCGACATGATGATGTCCTTCATTGCAAAGCCGGCGGGCGATACCAGCGTGAGCCAGTCATTGTGCAGAATAGAATCCAGGCTGGCCGGCTCCAGCAGTTTGTCAAGTTTCGCAAATCCTTCATCATCCAGGAAAACCGGCAAATGTCCCTGCACGAATGAGACAAGTTCACCGGCAGTTCCAGAAGAAATCCTCCCGGTATATTCCGCACTGAAATCCGGGTCTGCAGTCAATATCGTCTCCAGGCTGTCCGAAGCGTCTTCCGGGCCCTCCCCAATGAAGCATACAATGAGTTTGTCGCTGACTTTCAGGTTGGAAAACACGTCTTTCATAACTGCCGAATTGCCATTCTCCGGGAAAAATGCAGTGATATTCTCCTCAATGTCAAGCCTGGAGGCGAAAAATGCCGCCACGGCGAAACTCAGGAGCATGGAGGCCCAGAATACAATCCGGTGTCTCCGGAAATAACGGTAAATCGATATGAAGAACCTGGACATCAGTTTTCTATATTATTGTGAGGCAGATTATTGCGGCGTCCGCAGGACAGCAGGACAGCCATCGCCAGGCACCAGGAGACCACTGCAGTCAATGCTGCCAGAATCACAGCCCCGAGAACGTATTGGAGCAAAACCGTGCCTGCCGCTTCCAATGAGAAACTCTCCAGCGAGAAGAGCATCGGCTGGCCGAGGACGGTGCAGCCTATCCAATAACTGCCGAATATTATGAATGGAATAAGCGGAGGCAGGCTGATGTTCGAGGCGACCAGGACAATGACCTTGTTCAGCCTGAACACATGGGCCAATGCGAATGCGCACACCATCTGGTAGCCCCAAATCGGGACAATGCCCATGAAACATCCCAGCATCACGGCCGAGGCTATCCTCGCATTGCTGTCAGGTGAATGGATTATGTAACTGTCAATGAATGACTTGATATTGGCCCAGGTCAGTTTGCGGAAGAACGAAACCGGCCATCTCCAGAAGAAGCAAATAGCCACGAGAACCGTATTCAGCACGCTGATTCGGGCGAAATCCCTGAACGGCTTGAAATGAGAAACCCTGTCAGGCGGATAATTCACAGAGACAGGTATGTTGGCTACCGGCACACCCTTCCAGGCTGAAAAGACCAGGATTTCGAGTTCAAACTCGTACCCGCCAGTAAATCTTCCGGAAAGGTCGATTCTGTCCAGAGGATAGAGCCTGTAGCCGGACTGGGTATCCTGGAGACTGATTCCGGTTTCGAGCCGGAACCAGAAATTGGAGAATCTGTTGGCAAAGGTGTTGCCGCCGGGCATCCCGTCAGCATTGAGGTTCCGCGCCCCGACTATCAGGGTCCCGGGCATTTCCCGCAACGCAGAAGCAAATCCAGCCAGGTCGGAAGCGGAATGCTGTCCGTCAGAATCAATGCTGAGTGCATTGGTAAAACCCATATCCCGGGCGCATTCAAGTCCATTCTTGAGGGCGACTCCCTTGCCCCAGTTGAAGGGATGGGTGAGGACCCTGATTTTCTGGCCGAAACCCTTCAAAATCCCATCCGTCCCGTCAGTACTCCCGTCATTGATGACAATAAGATCCTGGCAATATTCCAGTACATCATTGATGACAGCGGCAAGCGTGCCGGCATTGTTATATGTCGGCATAATGACACAGCAACCCGCTTCCTTCAGGGCGGTTCTGACGGAACTTGGATCAATTTTGTCCATAGAGTACAAAAATAGTCAAATATTGCGACAAAACAGACTGAAATAATGTATTTTTGCAGAAAGAAAAGAAGCTTCAATGAGAAATATCGACACAAAAGTGCAGATGATGGATGCGGGAATGAAACTGATCGAGAGCGAGAACGGTTTCGGAACCTGCCTGGGGCAAGTCAAGGCCTTCCTGAAAGATTATGGTAAAGTATTGGAATCCAAGGAGTTGACAGGTATCGCCCTTCCGGATTCCACAGGAGAATACGACTTTTTCATAGACAGGTCCAATTTCTGGAGGACAAAATACATTTCCTGCAAGATAGAATATGCCGGAGAACGGGATGCCGGCGGAAAAACCATATACAAATATGCCGCTTCATTCAGGGAGGGCAACAGGAGCAGGCTGCCCAGGAGCCTTACTATGACAATCATGATGATTGCGGCATTGACAGTAGCCCTCATCTTGCACACTTTTATTTTCTGGGTAGCCTGCTTGGGCATTATCCTCGCCGAGGCCTATATCTGGATAATGCCCAGCAATGAGGCTCTCCTGGGGGTGAAAAGAATAATTGCAAATCTACAATAAACAAAGAGGCGGTTGGTTTTCCAGCCGCCTCTTGAATATTACTTTATTTCGTGGCACCATCCGTGGATATCCTCGATTTCACCTTTCTGGATAGCTGTGATGGTCTTGTACAGCCTGGTGCAGGCCGGACCCACCTCTCCGTCAGGGAGATAGCGGTAAACTTTCTTTACGGCCTCCTCCTCAAGCACATCCTTCACGTCAATGTGGGACATCGGGGTGATGACCACAGCCGTTCCGCAGCCTCCGGCCTCCTCGAACTCAGAGAGTTCCTCAAGCCTTACAGGACGTTTCTCCACCCTCATGCCGAGATCGAGGGCGATTTCCTGAAGCGACTTGTTAGTAATCGAAGGCAGCACGCTGTCTGAAAGCGGGGTAACGTATGTATTGCCCTTGATTCCGAAGAAGTTGGAAGAGCCGAACTCGTCCACGAACTCGTGAGTCTTGGAATTGAGATAGAGAAGCTCGCTGTAACCCTGCTCGTGGGCAATCTGGTAAGGGCGGAAAGTGGCGGCATAGTTCGCTCCTACCTTATAACTTCCCGAGCCTTTCGGAGCAGCCCTGTCATAATTAAGCGGAATGACTCCGGAGAATGAACGCATATTGGCTCCGTAATATGGACCCACAGGAGCACACATCACTGCAAAGATAGCCTCGTCCGGAGGGGTGAGCTGCATCTTCGGCTGGGCACCGAGAAGAAGGGGCCTGATATACAATGCGGCATCGTGTCCGTAAGGGGCGAGAAACTCCATGTTGGACTTCACGCATCTCTCGCACATCTCGATGAACATTGCGTCGGACGGTGCTGGAAGACCGAGGAAACCGGCTGTTCTCCTGAGCCTGTGTGCATTCTCATAAGGTCTGAACATCACGATTCTTCCATCCTTCTGCGTAAAGGCCTTGAGACCCTCAAAGCAGGAAAATGCATAGTGGAACACGCAGGTGAACGGGTCCAGATGGAATGCAAAGTCTTCTGATTCAGTAATTTCCGACCATACTCCGTCCTTCCAGCGGGCGGTGACGAGGGTTCTGGTGCGATATGCGTCGAACCCGAGTGATTGCCAATTAATCTGTGACATATTGTAAATTTTTTTAATTTTCCACTTTGGGACTCAATGTTTCCTGATATAATCTGCGACCCAGTCTCCGACCTCCGATGTGGAACAAGCCTTTCCGCCATCCGCAAGGTCTTCTGTTACAATGCCTTCGTCAATGGATGCCTTCACCGCTTCCCTGATCATGCGGCCTTCCTCCTTGAACTGGAAGGCATACTCGAACATCATCGCAGCCGAGAGAATTGTGGCCAGTGGATTGGCAATGTTCTTGCCCGCGGCCTGGGGATAGGAGCCGTGGATCGGTTCAAAGACACCGGTATGCTCCCCGATGGAAGCTGATGCGAGAAGTCCCATTGAACCTGAAACGCAGCTTGCCTCGTCCGTGAGAATATCTCCGAAGGTGTTTTCGGTAACCAGCACATCGAAGAACTTCGGGCCGGTAATGAGTTTCATGGCTGCATTGTCCACGTACATATAGTCAGTGGTCACATCCGGATATTCCGGGGCAAGTTCCTGGGCTATCTGGCGCCAGAGACGGGATGATTCGAGGACATTGGCCTTGTCCACCACCGTGAGATGATTCCGGCGGAGACGGGCGTAATCGAAGGCCAGGCGAAGGATGCGCTCCACCTCGTATCTATGATAAATATTGGTATCCCAGGCAGTATCCCCATTGTCCTTGCGGCCTTTCTCCCCGAAGTACATTCCACCGGTCAACTCCCTGACACAGAGGAAGTCAGCACCGTCCACAAGTTCCTTCTTGAGAGGACTTTTATGCACCAGTGCGCTGAATGTTTCCACCGGGCGGAGATTGGCGAAGAGGCCGAGTTTCTTCCTCATCGCAAGAAGTCCCTGCTCCGGACGCACCTTGGCTGTCGGATTGTTGTCAAATTCAGGGTCACCCACGGCCCCGAACAATACAGCGTCGCTATTCATGCAGGTTTGGAAGGTCTCTTCCGGGAATGCGTCCCCGTATTTCCTTATGGCACAGGCTCCTACGTATCCGAATGAATATTCAGCCTTGTGTCCGGCCTTCTCACAGACCGCATCCACTGCCTTGACGGCCTGCTCCACAACTTCCGGTCCGATACCGTCGCCGGGAAGCTTAGCAATTTTCAAATTCATATCTATTTCAGGTTTTCTATCAGATTCAACATTTTGAATGTAGCCTTGATGGCCGCCTCGGTCTGGTCAGCGTCGAGACCCCTGGTCTTCAATTCAGAACCCTTCCAGTCCCAGGTAATCATTGTCTGTACAAGGGCGTCAGTCTTGCCGCCCGGAGGAATGCCTACCTGATAATCCAGGAGTACCGGATGTGGCTTGCCGAGCCTGTCATAGACCTTCCAGAGCGCCTTCATGAATGCGTCATATTGGCCTGCTCCGGATGAAACCTCCTCATACTCAGTACCTTCGATACTTATCCTGATCGTGGCGACAGGCCTCATCCCCCTGGCCAGCTGGAGGGAATAATTGACCACCTTGATTCTGTCCTCTCCCTGGCTGAACTCCCCTTTCAGGACATCTGAAATGATGAAAGGAAGGTCCTCCGTGGTCACCATCTCCTTCTTGTCCCCGAGCTCGACCACCCTCTCCGTCACCTTGCGGATCTGGTCCGGGGTAAGCCTTATTCCGAGTTCCTCAAGATTCTTGGCAATGTTGGCCTTGCCGCTGGTCTTGCCGAGCGCATATTTCCTGACACGGCCGAATCTCTCCGGAAGCAGCTGATTCTCATACAGATGACCCTTCTTGTCCCCGTCGGCGTGAATCCCGGCACTCTGGGTGAACACGGCTGCGCCCACTATAGGCTTGTTCTCCGGAATTCTTATTCCCGATATGCTCTCGACATATCTGCACACGTGAGTCAATTCATTCTCTTTCAATGTATTGCCTACACGCAGATGATCATTGAGCACCCCCAGGAAACTGGCGATAGGGGTATTTCCTGTCCGCTCTCCGAGGCCGTTCACCGTAGTATGCACGCCCCGCACGCCAGCCTTGACAGCGGCAGCGGAATTGGCCACAGCAAGGTCATAATCATTATGCCCGTGGAAATCGAAATGCAGTTCCGGGAAGGTCGAGACCATTTCCGAGACATATTCAGCGGTCTGGTCAGGAGACAGGACTCCGAGAGTGTCCGGCAGCATGAACCTCATTATTCCGCAGTCTTTCAGTGCATTTACCATTGACTTGACATAGTCCGGGCTGTCCTTCATCCCGTTGGACCAGTCCTCAAGGTAGATATTGACACTGAGTCCTGATGCATTGGCCAGGGCAACGTCCCGGCGAATATCGCTCCAATGCTCCTCAGGAGTCTTTCCAAGCTGCGTCGTGACGTGTTTCAATGAACCCTTGGCCAGCAGGTTGAGAACCTTGCCGCCGGACTCCGAAATCCATTTCACCGAAGGGCCGCCGTCCACGAAGCCCAAAGCTTCCACCTGCCCTATTCTTCCGGCTTCCTCAGCCCAGGCGCAGATTTTCCGGAAAGCGGACAATTCTCCCTGCGAAACCCTTGCTGAGACTACCTCAATGCGGTTTACGCCCAGGTCCTCGAGCAGGATTCTCGCCAGGGTAAGCTTCTCCTCGTCATTGAATGAGACACCGGAGGTCTGCTCCCCGTCACGAAGTGTGGTATCCAGTATTTCTATCTTTCCCACCATTGTTCAATACCTCGATGAAGACTTTTCATAAGCCTCGATTCTGTCCTTGTGCTCAAGAAGATAGTCAATATCGTCAAGCGCATTCATAAGGCAGTATTTCTTATATGCGCTGAGTTCGAATTTCTCTTCTCTTCCGGTATTCAGGTTGCGTACTGTCTGGGACGGCACATCCACCCTTACACGGGCCTGCGGATCTGCGGCCAATGTAGCGAAAAGTTCCGCGAGAAAATCCTCGGAAACCACTACCGGCAGCACGAAATTGTTAAGTTCATTGTTCTTGTGGATATCGGCGAAGAAACTGGAAATCACCACCCTGAATCCATATCCTGCAATTGCCCAGGCAGCGTGCTCACGGCTTGAACCCGAACCGAAATTCTTCCCGGCTACCAGAATCTGGTGGCAGCCTTCGGACGGCTTGGCGGAGAACTCCGGCCTGTTCAATACGAAATCAGGCTTCGGCGTCCCGTCATTCTCATATCTCCAGTCCCTGAACAGGGCGTCTCCGAAGAACTTTTCGTCCTTGGTGGTAGCCTTGAGGAAACGTGCCGGAATAATCTGGTCCGTGTCCACATTCTCAAGCGGAAGAGGCACGCAAGTGCTCTCGATTATGTCGAATTTCTGTTTCATTTCATCAATGTTCTTGGATCGGTTATAACGCCTGTCACTGCAGCTGCGGCAGCAGTCAGCGGGCTGGCCAGCATTGTCCTCGCACCCGGACCCTGACGGCCTTCGAAATTGCGGTTGCTCGTGGAAACGCTGTATTTCCCTGCAGGAATCTTGTCCTCGTTCATCGCAAGGCAGGCCGAGCAGCCCGGCTGGCGGATTTCAAATCCCGCCTCTTCAAGAATCTTGTCAATGCCTTCCTGACGTATCTGCTCCAGCACCATCCAGGAACCCGGAACGAGCCACGCAGTAATTCCGGGAGCCTTCCTGCGTCCCCCGGCAATGGAGGCAAATGCCCTGAAATCCTCAATGCGGCCATTGGTGCATGCCCCGAGGAAAACATAGTCCACAGGCTTGCCGAGCAGGCTCTCCCCGGCGCTGAAACCCATATATTTCAATGACTTGGAGAATGACTCGCGACCTTCCGGAGCAATGCAGTCGAGACCCGGGATGCTGTCCGTAATCTCCATTCCCATACCCGGATTGGTTCCGTATGTAATCATTGGGCCGATTTCAGCGGCATCAAATACGATTTCCTTGTCGAAAACGGCATCTTCACCGCTCTTGAGGGTCTTCCAATATTCCACAGCCCTGTCCCAGTCCTCGCCTTTCGGGGAATGCTCACGGCCCTTGAGATAGGCGAATGTAGTCTCGTCCGGGGCAATGAAGCCGCCCCTGGCACCCATCTCAATGGAGAGATTGCAGAGGGTCAGGCGGCCCTCCATTGACATTTTCCTTATCACATTTCCGGCATACTCGATAAAATAGCCCGTGGCTCCTGAAGTGGTGAGCCTCTTCATTATGTAAAGTGCGACATCTTTAGGAGTGACACCCTTCCCGAGTTTGCCTTCCACGCTGATTCTCATCGACTTGGGCTTCTGCTGGAGAATGCACTGGGAAGCCATCACCATCTCCACCTCGCTGGTTCCGATTCCGAATGCAACCGCCCCTACGGCTCCGTGAGTGGAAGTGTGGGAATCTCCGCAGACAATGGTCATTCCCGGCAGCGAAAGTCCTCTCTCCGGCCCTACCACGTGGATGATACCATTGCGGCTGTCCATCATTCCGAAATGGGTCAGGCCGAACTCAGCGGCATTGGCCGCAAGCGTGTCAACCTGGCTCTTCGACACGGGGTCGGCAATCGGCTTGTCCTGGTTCCTGGTCGGGGTATTGTGGTCAGGCATGCAGTGTATCTTGTCCGGCCTGAGACATCCGATACCCCTTGCCCTAAGCCCGTCAAAGGCCTGCGGACTGGTAACCTCGTGGCAGTAAAGCCTGTCAATATAGAGCTGGGACGGGCCGCCGTCAATCATATCGACCACGTGCGAATCCCAGATTTTGTCAAATAAAGTATTCATTTACAGATTGTGGATTTTATTTATGCAGTCAACGTATGCGTCAATCGAGGCAGTGACAATGTCAGTGCTGGCGGCGAAGCCATAGAAGATATGGCCCTCATATTCCACCTGCATGTGAACCTTGCAGCAGTCATCGGAGCCCTTGCTGATACCCTGGATTGTAAATTCGTTGATAGTGATTTTGCGCTTCACTATCTGGCGGAGAGCATTGATGGCGGCATCCACAGGACCGTTTCCGGTAGCTGCAGCCTCGAATTTTTCACCTGCGATATCCAGGCCCACGGAAGCCACGGGCTTCATTCCGATACCGCTCGTAGCCTGGAGCCAGTCCACCTTGACCACTCTCTCCCCTGTCCTTTCAGCACCGGCGAGCATCAGGATGTCATCGTCATTGATTTCCTTCTTCTTGTCAGCGAGCAGGAGGAATTCCTGGTAAACCTTGTCAAGTTTTTCCTTGTCCAGATGCACGCCGTGGCTCTCCAGGCGGTATTTCAATGCAGCGTGACCGCTTCTCGCAGTGAGCACTATTGAATTGGTATCCAGGCCAATATCCTTGGGGTCAATGATTTCGTAGGTGCTGACATTCTTCAGCACACCGTCCTGGTGTATTCCGGATGAATGCGCAAACGCGTTCCTTCCGACAATGGCCTTGTTCGGCTGTACAGGCATATTCATCAGGTTGGACACCGTGCGGCTGAGGGGATAGATTCCGGTGGTGTTGATATTGGACGAGAGGCCTAGTTCCCTGTGGGATTTAAGAATCATCGCAATCTCCTCAAGAGCAGTGTTTCCGGCCCTTTCACCTATACCGTTGATTGTGACCTCGCACTGTCTTGCTCCGTTCATTATTCCCGCCATTGTGTTGGCGGTGGCCATTCCCAGGTCATTGTGGCAGTGGGTCGAGATGACAGCCTTGTCAATGTTGGGAACATTGTCGCAGAGATATTTGATTTTCGCCCCGTACTCGGAAGGCAGGCAATATCCTGTGGTATCAGGAATATTGACCACTGTCGCACCTGCATTGATCACGGCCTCGACAACTCTCGCAAGGTACTCATTGTCAGTCCTTCCGGCATCCTCGGCATAGAACTCCACATCGTCGGTGAACTTCCTTGCATAACGGACTGCCTTCACTGCGCGCTCCAGGATTTCTTCACGGTTGGAGTTGAACTTGTAGCGGATATGTGAATCCGAAGTGCCAATTCCGGTGTGAATCCTGCCGCGCTTTGCATATTTCAATGCTTCTGCAGCCACTTCGATATCCTTCTCCACGGCCCTTGTCAATGCGCAGATTGTCGGCCAGGTCACGGCCTTGGAAATCTCGATTACAGAGTTGAAATCACCCGGGCTTGATACAGGGAATCCTGCCTCGATTACATCCACCCCAAGGGCTTCGAGAGCCTTGGCCACCTGGATTTTCTCAACTGTATTGAGCTGGCATCCAGGCACCTGCTCCCCGTCCCTCAGGGTAGTGTCAAAGAAATATACGCGATTGTTTTCCATATTTATTTATTCTCCGGACGCAGTGAGCGTACAGTCTCGGCAGTTTTCCACATCTCGCTGTCGTGCAGCACTTTGAGTTCCTTCTCAAGGCCCTCGCGATAGTCCGGCTTGGAGTTGGAGTCAATGGAAATCTGGGCTTCGGTACCGTCTGCGACATTGTCATAAAGCTGCTTCATTACAGGCTTGATGGCATCCCTGAATCTAGGATACCAGTCGAGGGCACCCCTCTGCGCAGTAGTTGAGCAGTTTGCATACATCCAGTCCATACCTTTCTGGGCGAAGAGCGGCATCAGTGACTGGGTGAGTTCCTCCACTGTCTCGTTGAAGGCCTCGCTCGGGGTGTGTCCGTTCTCCCTGAGCACCTCGTACTGTGCCTGGAAAAGTCCCTGTACTGCACCCATGAGGGATCCGCGTTCTCCTGTAAGGTCAGAGACCGCCTCCCTGCGGAATGTGGTCTCGAAAAGATAACCTGAGCCGATGCCGATACCGAGAGCGATTGTCCTGTCGTATGCCTTACCTGTATAATCCTGGGCAATGGCGTATGATGAATTGATTCCGCGGCCCTCGAGGAAGAGGGAGCGCAATGATGTTCCTGAACCCTTCGGCGCTACCATAATCACGTCCACGTCGGCAGGTGGAACGCAGCCTGTCCTGTCACTCCATGTGATGGCGAAACCGTGTGAGAAATAGAGGGCCTTGCCCGCTGTAAGATGCTTCTTGATGGTCGGCCATACTGACATTACGGCAGCGTCGGAAAGAAGGCACATTATGATGCTTCCCCTTTCGCATGCCTCCTCGATGCTGAAGAGAGTCTCGCCAGGTACCCAGCCGTCAGCGACAGCCTTTTCGTAGGTCTTGCCCGGACGCTGTCCGACAATGACATTGAGACCATTGTCCTTCAGGTTGAGAGACTGGCCGGGACCCTGTACACCGTAACCGAGCACGGCGATGGTCTCACCCTTGAGTACTTCTCTTGCTTTCTCTACCGGAAACTCTTCGCGGGTCACTACATTCTCTTCGACACCGCCAAAATTGATTTTTGCCATAATTAATTGAATTTTAAATATTTAACTATCTGTTTTCATTCATTTTCTCCCTCTCGCGGAGATATTCCATAAGAGGTTCCTGTCTTTCTCTTGAAACCACGGCCCTTCCGGAACGCTGGAACTGCATAAGGCCGCATTTGCAAAGCTCGTCATACAGCCTGCGGGTCTCATCCGTTGTCCCCACCTTGGAAATGACTGTGAATATGCTGTTGATTTCGAGAATCCTGGCATTGTAAACCTGAAGTATCTCTTCAATGTTGCCTGTCGATATCATATTCTGTGTGGACACCTTGTACAATGCCATCTCGCGATAGACCACCTCATCATCGGCGTAACAGAACACCCTTACCACATCCACTCTCTTCTCAAGCTGCTTGACCGTCTCCTCTATCCTCTTCGGAGTCGCCTCCGTGTCAATGGTAATCGTGTGAATCCCTTCAAGGGCCGATGCATTGGCGGAGAGACTATGGATATTGAGACTTCTCCTGGTGAAGACATTGGCCACCTGCGTGAGAACTCCAATCTGGTTTTCAGTATAGATTACGACTGTATATTTCTTAGTTTCCATTTTCTATTTCTTTTCGAACCACTCTGTCTCTGAAAGCATTATCTCGTCGATGCCCTTTCCCGGAGGAATCATCGGCATCACGTTTCCGTCCTCGACGACGCGCACATCCAGGATGTATGGCCGGTCGTCGGAGAACATTCTCCTGACTGCCCCGTCGAGTTCTTCCCTGTCCTGAACCACCTCAGCGTCAATGCCGTATGCCTTCGCAACCAGCATATAGTCCGGGTTCATCATCCTCGTTGCCGAATACCTTCTGCCGAAGAAGAGTTCCTGCCACTGGCGCACGTTTCCAAGCCAGTTGTTGTTCAGGATAACCACCTTGACACCCGTGCCTTCCTGCATTATCGTACCCAGTTCCTCAATCGTCATCTGGATTCCTCCGTCACCCACGAAGAGGCATACCGGTCTCCCAGGCGCACCAATCTTCGCACCTATTGCTGCCGGAAGTCCGAATCCCATTGTCCCGAGACCGCCTGAGGATATGAAACTCCTGGTCTTGCTGAATCTGGAATATCTCGCAGCCATCATCTGGTTCTGTCCCACGTCGGTTACAATCACGGCCCCGCTGCCTGTCACTTCTGAAACCGTGTCAATGACTTCGCCCATTCTTATGTGGCCCTCTCCCGGATGCAATTCCTTGTCAATGACCTTTTTACGCTCAATCTCGGCGCACTCGGAGAAACTCCCGGCCCAGGCATCGCGTCTTCTTTCCCCTATCATTGAGGTCAATACCGGAAGCACCTCGGCCGCATTGGCATTGATTCCTACCTCGACTGGCACAATCTTTCCGATTTCGGACGCATCTATGTCAATGTGAATGACTTTCGCCTGCTTGGCATATTTGTCCAATGTCCCCGTAACCCTGTCATCGAAACGCATTCCTATGGCTATTAGCACATCGCATTCATTGGTCTTGATATTCGGGGCGACATTGCCATGCATACCTATCATTCCCTTGTAAAGTCTTGAAGATGAAGGGAGTGCAGCAAGACCAAGCAATGTGGATGCGGCAGGGATATCCCCTTTTTCAATGAATTCGGCCAATGCCTTCTCCGCCCGGCCGAGGATGACACCCTGGCCATAGACCACCATCGGTCTCTCTGCCTTGTCAATGAGTCCGGCAGCCTTGGCCACAGCCTCCATCGGAACTGGAAGTTCCGGTACATAACTGCGTATGAATGAGCATTTCTTGAATTCAAAACCGGTCATTCCCACCTGTGCGTCCTTGGTGAAATCCAGGACCACCGGGCCAGGACGTCCGGTAGATGCTATGTAGAATGCCCTGGAAACTGCCCAGGCCACGTCCTCGGCACGGCGGATCTGATAATTCCATTTGGTAATCGGGCTGGTGAGACCTATGATGTCGGCCTCCTGGAAGGCATCAGTGCCAAGCGCCCCCGATGCTACCTGGCCGGAAATCACGACAACCGGAGTCGAGTCAGTCATTGCGTCAGCCACGCCGGTGATGACATTGGTTGCTCCCGGTCCGGAAGTAACGATTACTACACCCGGTCTTCCAGTAACCCTGGCATAGCCCTGGGCTGCGTGAATGGCCCCCTGCTCGTGACGGACCAGAATGTGCCTGAGCCTGTCAGCATAGTCGTAGAGTTTGTCATAGACCGGCATTATCTGGCCACCGGGATATCCGAAGATGGTTTCGACCCCTTCGGCGATGAGGGCCTTCAGCAGCGCCTCCGAACCTGTCACCGGCTGTGTATTGGTATTTTCCATATTTCTTGTCTATTGTGTTTTGTTCGTGATTATTGTTCCGGGATAACCCGGGTGGCACCCCTGTCAGCCGAGCTGACCATTGCAGCGTATGCCCTTAGGCTGGCTGATACCTTGCGCTGCCTGGAAGGAGGGGTGAATGCCTTCTTTCCCCTGGCGAGTTCCACTGCCCTTCGCGCCTCCAGTTCCTCATCCGGCAGCCTGACATTGATGCTCCTTTCCGGAATATCTATCTCAATGATGTCCCCGTCCCTGACCAGTCCTATTTCTCCGCCGGCGGCAGCCTCAGGTGAGATATGTCCGATGCTGAGTCCTGATGTTCCCCCGCTGAACCTTCCGTCCGTTATCAGGGCGCATTCCTTGCCGAGACGCATTGACTTGATATAGGATGTCGGATAGAGCATTTCCTGCATTCCAGGGCCTCCTTTCGGGCCTTCGTATGTAATCACAACCACGTCACCGGCATTGATTTTGCCGCCAAGAATACCCTCACAGGCGGCCTCCTGGGAATCAAAGACCTTGGCAGGGCCGGAGAACTTCCAGATTGAAGGGTCCACACCGGCAGTCTTTATGACGCAGCCGTTCCTGGCAATGTTGCCGAACAGGACTCCGAGTCCCCCGTCTTTTGTATATGCGTGTTCGAGATTTCTTATGCAGCCATTTTCCCTGTCAATATCAAAGTACTCGTAATCATTTGACTGAGAAGCCATTGCGGTACTGTACCGATTGGCGGGAGCACTGGAATAGATGCCTTTTGCCTCGTCCGTGACATCCGGGCTGAGAATGCAGAACTGCCTGATTTCCTCCGCCAATGTCATTCCGTCCACTCTCATTAAGCTTGTGTCCACGAGTCCTCCGTCAGCGAGTTCCTTCATTATCGAGACTATTCCGCCAGCCCTGTTCACGTCCTGCACATGGTATTTGGCGGTATTGGGAGCCACTTTGCAGAGGCATGGAACCTTTCTTGAGAGGGCATCTATGTCAGACATCCTGAAATCCACGCCCGCCTCATTTGCGACTGCAAGAAGGTGGAGCACGGTGTTGGTGGAGCCGCCCATCGCAATGTCGAGAGTCATCGCATTGAGGAATGCCGGCCTGGTGGCTATGCTTTTCGGAAGAACCGACTCATCCCCGTCACGGTAATACTTCCAGGCATTGGAGACAATGAGCCTGGCAGCCTTGCGGAAGAGTTCCTCCCGTCTCCTGTGTGTCGCCACTACTGTACCGTTTCCCGGCAGGGACAGTCCGATAGCCTCTGTGAGACAGTTCATTGAGTTGGCCGTGAACATTCCCGAGCAGCAGCCGCATCCCGGGCAGGCCGAATTTTCAATTTCCTCGACATCCGCATCGCTGACTAAAGGATCTGCCGACTTGACCATCGCATCGATGAGATCGAGCCCATGTCCCTGAGGCTCGCCATCCTTTCTGGGAATTCCAGCCTCCATCGGGCCTCCCGAGACAAATACCGTAGGGATATTGAGCCTCATCGCAGCCATAAGCATTCCCGGGGTTATCTTGTCACAATTGCTGATGCATATCATGGCATCGGCCTTGTGGGCATTGACCATATATTCGACACTGTCTGCGATGATGTCGCGCGATGGCAGTGAATAGAGCATTCCGTCGTGTCCCATTGCAATGCCGTCGTCCACCGCAATCGTATTGAATTCAGCGGCATAGCAGCCGAGTGCCTCGATTTCCGACTTCACAATCTGTCCTACTTCGTGGAGATGTGTGTGGCCGGGCACAAACTGGGTAAAAGAATTGACAATGGCAATGACGGGTTTCCCCATCTGGCTACGTTTCATGCCTGCTGCGACCCAGAGAGCCCTTGCTCCTGCCATTCGGCGGCCCTGCATGGTTACTGAACTTCTTAACTCGTGTTTCATAAAAATGTTCATAAAAAACGCTCTCCCCGGAGACCGGGAAGAGCGTCATCGTCATATTTCCACAACGTACGGCATCACCTTCCCGGTCCAAATCTTTTAATGACAAGGACTAGGCTAATGACCACGACGATAATGGAGTTATACATATTAAAAACTTCTGTTCATTTTCTCAAGCACAAGACTTGAATCAATATCTCACTTACAATCTGTAAGCGGATACAAATCTAAACAATATTTTTCCGGAAACCAAATATTTTTGCATAAAATATGCATCACAAGCATCTGTAGAGAGATATCGAATATTAAGACAATTAACGCCAAACGGGTCTATCCGGCATATCATTAGAATGCAAAACGATTTTAACTTAAAAAGTGTAAGAATCAGGACCGTTTAGCTTAAAGAAAATTTCCCGCTAAAACTTCGAGTCAAGCCACTCGAGCCTGGTCATATAGAACTCCTCCAGCCATTCGAGTTCACCCGCATAAGAACCCGTAACCTTGACATTCGGCCATACCCACTCATTCAGGATATTCCACTTAATGAAATTGCGTGAAACGGCATCGCCCATCTCGGTAGAATACTTGTCAATGTATTCCGGCATCCGCTTGAGTCCAGGATATACCTCCGCCCATCTGGTTTTCACTTTCTTCACGAATTCAGGGTCCTTGAACAGACGGTTGTACCAGCTGTCAGCCTTGACACAATTACTGTTGTAATCACGTACATACCAGCCGTACGGGCCATTAGGGTCACCATTGCATTCACTCATGTCACCCGGAAAATAATTGGCATTGCCGTACGAAATGTCGAAATCCCACACGTGGCAGAACTTGATTTTCCCGGTGGATTTCACGACAGTCAAGAAACTGCTCTTGCGGACATTCCCGTCAATATCCTTGGCAAGTTCCCGGATAATGAAATTGTCAATGAATGAATCCACATCAATGTAGGCCGCATATCCCCTGGACGGGTCCTTGAACTCCGGGCCCAGCAGGGCCGCTTCAAAATCATTGAACAATTTCACGATGGAACCGAACTGCTCATCTGTCGGCGCATTGGGTTCCTTGAACTGTATCGGCACTGAACATCTTCCGGTAAAGAAATACTTCGGTTCATCGAATGAAGACTCGATTTCAAGGTACACGTCTCCGGCTTCGACATCGATATTCACCTTGTTCTTGCCGACATCCTTTTTCTCGAAAAGATTATAAACTCCCTGATAGTCATCATTTATCCACACCTCCACAATACGGAACTGCGGGGTCCACTGCATTTCCAGAATCCCTGATGTGGTCATGCCCACAATGTTGCGCAGCAGGCTCTTGTCCGAATAGTTGGCGAGGAAAACCCAGCTTTTGTTGGATGGCATTCCCAGGACACTGTGCTTCTCGGGAAACTTGATTTTGAAAGGCTTCTTCGGCATATCCCAAGTGCTGTTTCCCCTGCCCTGGATACTAGCCGTACTCTCCAGGGCCAGGGCATCGGAAAAATGTCCGTCGGGATCTTCAATCACAATGCTGCCGTCGATGGCGTAGCTCTTGTGGATACGGTCGGCATTGTGATAAACCTTGACCCTCGGCATTGTGAAACGCTCCGCACGAATCGGTTTCCGGTAGCGGAAAACTATAGTTTCGCCGTTGCTCACGGCAATATTGACTGTATCGCCGAACAGATATACCAATATAGGATAACTCTCGTCAAGGGTCTTGCCTTTTGTGGCCTGGATGCCCGTGGAGACGCCCCTGGCAACCCATTCGTTATTCCCGTCAAGATGAATGTCAGGCTCGCCTGACAGAGTGCAATCATAGATGGCCACATCAGCGGCATTGATCCTGTATTCGCAATCCTCGAACGAAATCGCCCACTCTCCTCCCTCCTTCGCAGCTTTCACGAAGACCTTGTCCTGACGATGCAGTGACAACAAATCCAGATACCACTGAGGTATATGTGGCAGGGATACTTCTTCTTTTTTGCACCCTGAAACAGCCAGCAATATGGCGATAGTGCAGGACAAGACCCTGATAATGCAGTTCAATTTGTTTTTCATAGCGACTAAGTTAATGAAAGTTCGGGAAATATGAAAAACATCTCAGTCCCCGCGGAAAATGACAAGCCTGTCATCCTCCTTGAGAAGCGTCTCCCCGGAAGGGATGATATCCTTGTCACCGCGGCGGATAAGCAGGATGACTCCGGCCTTGCGACATTCGTGCAAATGCTTGCCTATCAGCTCATTGCCAGGAAGCAATGTCTTCTCGTGAAAGCTGACGGAGCTGTCCTGGAATCTTCTTGAAACAATGATTACCCGGTCGCCTTCGAGCAGGACTGTAAGGCCCTTCGGAGCAATACGCATATCATTGCGCAGCACGAGGGCAAGGAGAAGTCCCTTCGGAAGCCCCAACTCCCTGACAGTCTTTCCTTTCCATGAACTCTTCGGTCCGATTTCCACGACTGTGAACTGCATCTGGCTGTCATCCGCGAAGTCATTGAAGGTCTTCATCACATCCTCTCCGGCATCGGTCATTCCGAGTTTTCTCGCTGCAACTGGTATGAGAGAGCCTTGAAGCGAGATAGAAAGCAGGACAATGCAGAAGACAATGCCGAAAATATCATTCTGGGGCGTAAATGTCCCGGATGTCGCCATAATCGCGAACACAATGGACGCTGCGCCCCTCAGTCCGGCAAAAGAAATGAGCGTCTGCTGGCGGAAGGAGTATTTTCGCATTGGAGCAAGAATAGTTCCCACAGCCAGGGGCCTTGCGGCAATGAGCAGGAAAACGAATATTGCCAATGCAGGGAGAATGGCCTTGTGAAGCATTGCGGGACGCACAAGCAGGCCGAGTATAAAGAAAATGATGACCTGCATCAGGCCTGTGACCCCGTCAAAGAAGCCGACCAGGGACTTCTTGTTGGAGAACTCCCTGTTACCCAGGATGATACCCACTATATACGCACTCAGGTACCCGTTTCCGCCAATCACATCCGGGATGGCGTATGAGGCCATCGCAACAGCGAGTATAAAGAGCGAATCGAAGCCGGAGCCCTTGAAACGGAACTTGTCAAGAGCCATGCAGGCAAGTTTGGCAATACCGAAGCCGCCCAGCGCACCGAACGCAATCTGGGCGGTCGTCATCCACAAAATTTCCCATCCTGAAATCCCCTGGCCCTGTATATTGGCCACTGAAAGGAAAATGACGGTGAGCATATAGGAGCAGGGGTCGTTGCTACCGCTCTCCATCTCCAGGAGCGGCGCAGTATTATTCTTGAGTCCCAGCCGCTTGGACCTCAATATAGAGAATACCGAGGCTGCGTCTGTCGAGCTTATGACCGAGCCCATCAGCATGCTCTCTATCCAGCTCCACCCCAATGCGAAACGGCAGAACAGTCCGGTCAGGCCAGCCGTAAGGACGACTCCCAATGATGCCAGCAGCATAGCCTCCCTGGCTATTGGACGCGCTGATTCCCAGCGGGTTCCGAATCCTCCATAGAACATTATGAAGATCAGGGCGACCGTACAGATATCCTTCGCCTGTTCCCTGTCCTCGAAGACAATGGGAATGAAACCGTTGTTCGCAAACAGAATACCCAGAAGGATGAATGCGAGCAAGGTCGGTATCCCTATTTTGGACGAAAGATTGTTCAGCCATACGCAAATCAATATGACCGTGGAGATGAGAATGAGAAAAAATGTAGTCATAAAATATTATCGGCAGTTTCGTGTCGAAGTTAACAGTATTGCGGCCCTGCTTTCGCCAAGGCTAAGGATTTCTGTAGCCGGGACATAGTTATAGTCCTCGAAATCAAAAAGTTGGACATACGCAACTCCTTCTTCGAGATTATGGTACATCTCGATTCTGACAACGGGACCAACTCCCGTCCTTGCAATCTCCGGCTTGTCAATGTGACCGGAAATGAAGTCCAGCAGGGATTGGCGGCATTTCTTGTCGGCTTCCGCACAGGTCTTCCGGAGAACAACCTTCGTAACCGGGTCACGGTAACCGGACTTGAAGAAAACTATGCCCAGTATCCCTGCTGCTACAAGCATTATACCAAGCCCCTTATGAACGAAGAACAGTCCCACACCTGAGACAAGAATAATTAATGAAATAGCCAAGTCCTTGACAGTATGGACTTTATAGAAATTATACATCATAACTGGATAATCAAATAAATGGAATATAAAATGAAAATAGTCAGCAGCATTACGCCCTGGCTCCTCTTTCCTCCAAGCACTGGAATAAGCAATGTACTGAGAATCAATGCGGTGATATCCACGACATTGATGTTTGCAAAAGAAAGCGGTGTAATCAGGGCAGAGCAGCCGAGGATGAGAAGAAGATTGAACACATTGGAGCCAATGATATTGCCCAATGCCATTTCTCCCCTGCCCTTGGCAGCAGCTGCGATATTGGTGACGAGTTCGGGCAGGGATGTCCCTGCGGCAAGAATTGTCACAGAAATGAATTTGTCGCTGACCCCGAAGTTCCGGGCAATGTTCACGGCTGCATCCACAAACAGTTCCCCGCCTCCAATCAATGCACCAAGAGCCGGCAGTAGCATCAGCACTGCAAATCCGGTAGAAATTCCCGTCTTTTCCCCATTGACATTCCTGCTGTCTCCGCTGAGAAAACAGGATGTTATATAGAGCACGAAAACAGTCAGCAGAATCGCCGCTTCGCCACGTGAAAGGATATCATCGTTCCTTCCGAAGAAACGGCCACCCAGGCCGAGGCCCAGGACAAGAAGAGTCGTCACGAAGAGGACAGGAATATCCCTGCGTAGATTCTCGCGGCTGATTTCCAGAGGCCGGACCAGGGATGTCACCCCAAGTATGACGAACACATTGAAGATATTGGAACCCAGCACGTTGCCTACTGCGACATCCGCATTCTCCCGGACTGCGCCGGTAAGGCTTACCACCAGTTCCGGGAAAGAGGTACCGAAGCCGACAATGACAAGTCCGATGAAAAATTCACTGAGCCCCAGTTTCCTGGCGAGGGAGGATGCAGCATCCACCAGCCAGTTGGCTCCGCAAACAAGAAGAGCCAGGCCAATGACTAGTAATAGAAAGTTCATTTGCAAAAGATTAATCCTGCAAAGGCAGGAATGATTGATTTTCAAAACTGTATGCTTCACCAATGTGAGCCAGTCCTACAATCTGAGTACGCAAATGAGCTTGGCATATCTGGAACGGGAATGCGTTCCGGACGGATGGAAATAAAACAATGTCCTGAATGATGCCAGGGAAGCGGCCGATGTGGAAGTGAAGCTGGCCGCCATACGCTCCTGAAGGCTTTTCCGTGTCCTGAAAACAGAATTTCCTCCGTTGCTTGAGGCGATGCTGATACCCGGAACAGAAAGTGTCCCTGCAGGAATGCATTCCCCGCAAGATTCCGGAGAATCAATGCTGATGCCGGTGGTGCAAGACAATATCCCGCCAGATTCGCAACCGGAACTCACGACGGCCCCGCCCTCCCTGTCAATGAAGAAAAGTGCGCATATAGCCAATGAGAATATGTACAACAGCCGCCGCATAAATGCAAAAAAATGGCTGGTTGGAAAGTCTCCAACCAGCCACAAATATAGTGATTTTTTTCAGATACTACCAGTAGATGCTGACATATCCTGCACCTTGGATATATTCACCCTCGGTTCCGCCATAAGGATTCCAGATATTGTAGGAGCCATAGAAGTAGGCTTCCTTATTCTCCGCATCCCAGTTCGTATAAGCTGCGCTGTCATACATATAAAGAGCGGTGATACACCACCAGTCAGCTTTTCCGTTCTCCCAAGGATAGAGATAATTCGTTCCACAGAGATCCAGATAGCCGTATGAATCAGGTGTGGAAGAAGAAACCACATTGCCTTCCGCATCTGTAACAGTCACAGTGAATACAGAGCCGGACGGAGTAATCGTCACCTTCAGGCCGGACTGCATGAAGTTGTCAATCACGAAAGATTCACCGTCTACCGAAGCATACTGGGTATCAGCGTAAATGCCCTCATTATTGAAATAAATCTGGACTGGATAGAGCCCGTCCTGCATATCCTCGGAATAAATAGGTTCCGGATATTCAACAGTTGCCACCTCAGGGAAAGAATCGAAATCCTTGGTTGCCATCTCCTCCGGAGAGAAGAAGGTCACGAACAGCCTTGACCAATCCTGGAATGCTTTGTCTATGCCCTCATCCTCGCCATAGAAGCAAATTACAGGGCAGCAGAGACTGAAATACTCCGGATATGAATCGCTCTCTCCAATATGGTATGAGTACCAGTTTACAGGGTCAGCATATAAGGCAAGTTCGTAGATATACCTCTTGTCTCCCTTAGGATAGAAGCACTCATAATACTCATCGTCTGCAAATTCTTCAATTCCTTCATTATAGAAGTAGTATGTAGTGCCACCGTCTGAGTCAAGATCAGCCCAGAGGTCATATCCGTAGGAATAAGTCTGGACAAGTCCATTGGCATTGAGAATGACCTTGAGGTCATATTCGCTGCCAAGGAAGTTCTTGAACAGCCAGTTCTGGTCATCCAACTTCCAGACAACCTGCTTCATGTTGCCCATATAGTCGAAAATTCCATTGTCACTGCTATTGTCGTATGGTCCGAACTGGGCAAGGCCGACAAGTTCCTTGTAGTAGTAGAAAGTACCCTCGCAGCGTACTGTACCGGCATCGCTGTTGGCTGAAGAATTGACATTCTTGCCTGTGAACATAAGCTCGAATGAAAGGACATCACCAGTGGATGCTGTCGCAGGAGCCTTCACGACAATCGTTGATACAGCATCACCTGCCGCAAATTCCACATACTGGGGAATTTCCACTCCCGGAGCCGCGCTCAAAACCTTGATCTCATATTTGGCGGCATCAGTAGCACCCTGCCTGAAAACAGACAGAATAGCCTCGCCCTGCTTTCCTTCGCCCACGTAATAACAGTAGTCACCATTAGCCGTGGATGAGAAGAAAACGTCTGCAACTACTCCTCCGTCATCATCAGGAGTCGTATTGTTCTCACAAGAGGCGGCTGCAAAAGCACTTACTGCCATAGCCGCAAAGATGTACAAAAATTTTGCTTTCATAACACAATAATATTGAAATTATTCACTCCATTTGATTCCGTATCCTGACGGATCCGGGTTGTTCTTTCCCTCAAGCGCATGATTGTACTGATACTCGCTTGAGGTGATATAAATCGTTGACCAGGCAGGCACATAACCCTCAATGGAATTATACTGGTAGGAATCAGGGAAATTGCTGCCTTCATATCCCTTGACAACTGCCTTCCTGAGCCTTCTGTAGTCAAAAATCACGTGGCCCTCACCCCAGAATTCAAGACGTCTCTGATCGAGAATTTCGGTCCTGAAGGCGTTCATGTCATACAATGCTGCGATGGAATATGTTCCGTCGTCATATCGGTATGTATTAATATAGTCCTTCAGCTTGGCTGCACCGGCTGCAAGACCGTTGATATTGGCTTCCGCCTCTGCTGCAATGAGGTACATCTCCTCTACACGGATGAGAGGAATATCGACCACATTGCCCACGAGATAGTTGTCCATATCCCCGCTGCCAGGATGGAACTTGAAATTGGTGTAGGCCGGGCATTGAACGAATTCATCCTGGCTGAGAAGAGTCTTGTAATTGGTGTATGCGCTGGCTTTGCCGGCATCATCAGGTGAAATCCAGGTATTCTTTCTCCAGTCACCGCTGCCGATTTTCTTGTACAATGCCGCATCAATCATCCTGAAGCCCTGATAAAGCGTATTGGCAGTACCGTATGTAGTCTCCGCAGACATATTTCCGGTGAAACTGATCCAGGAACCGCCTACGTCCTCGGTACCTATGATCATTCCGAAAATCCAGGAATTCTGGGCTGTATTGAACGCTGTAGTCGGAGAGAACCACTGCTCCTTGGTCAACGGAGTGTGATAAGCCTCTGCAAGTTCGGCATATTTCAACGCATTCTGGTAGCACTCCTTTGCAGTGGTGATTCCCATCTTGTCGAGCCCAGGATAGTCGGACTCGTGAGCAAGCATAGCCTGGAGGTCAGAATCGGCGGTATCACAGATTGTAGAATCGAATCGGTTCGCAAGTTCGAGCCAGGTACGAGCCTTGAGGGCATAGACAAGCGAGATTCCGGCTTCATTGCAAACAGAAGAAATATAGCCGTCCAGATATTCCTCCGCCTTGTTCAAGTCACTGAGAATGAAGCGGTACATCTGGTAGAAAGGAGCACGCGGGTTGTTCTTGGCCTCCTCCTCGGTAGTATTCTCAGTGTAAATAGGAACGGTCAGTCCGTAAATGCCTCTTGACTCAGCCTCAGCATCAAGTTCAGCGAATCCGGTCTTGTGGAACTCGTACATCCGCGCAAGGTCGAGATATGCGTATGCCCTGTAGCAGTATGCATTGCCCAGATAGTGCGGGACGTCTGGATCCTCATTGCCCTGGGCGGCAGTAATGAGCAGGTTGGCATTGAGGACAATCTTGTAGAAGAGAGACCACCAGCCCTGCTGGATAATCCAGTTTCCAAGGTATTGGCACTGGGCATAATAGGAATGATAATCATAGCTTGGAGAATAAATCGGAAGATCTCCGGCCATTGTATCTCTCCACAGCATAATGCCCGGATATCCGAAAGCATCGTAAGTGGAACCGTAAAGATTGAACACGGCAGCACTCGCACGGCTCATTCCCGCAAGAGCGTTGGATGACTGGCCGAGCTGGTCCTCAGTAATGATACTGGTAGGGAATGTTTCCTTGAGACATCCGGTAAAAAGCATTGCAATTGCTGCAATGGCAATAATATATCTGAATCTTTTCATTTTCATGCCCTCCATCATTAGAATTTGACATTGATACCTGCCGAAATGGTACGCATCGGCGAATATGTAGTCTCATCAGTGTCACCAATGAGGCTGGTCCTCGGGTCAAGACCCTTCCTCTTAGACCAATAGTAGATATTGTCGCAGGTGACATAAATCCTGAGGGATGAAACCTTGATTTTCTCCATCAGCCTCGAAGGGAAGGTGTAGCCCATACTTGCATTCTTGAGAGTGAGGCAGCTTCCGTCAATGAGGAAGCGGTCAGATACCGCATTGATATTCTGGTCATTATAGACTGCTCTCGGAATGTCGCTGTCAGGGTTTTCCTGGCTCCATGCCTTGAGCATATCCTTATGGTAGTTGCCTCCGGTCACACCGGCGTAAGGCACTCCCATAAGTCCGAGATAACCGTTGTCCATAACCTTGCCGCCCACGCTGTAGAGGAAGTTCACGGTAAAGTCAAATCCGTGAACACTGAGGCTGGTGCCGAAACCTCCATAGACAATCGGATGAGGGTCGCCGCAAAGGTAATATGAGGCATTGTCCCAATTCGTAGTGGTGGTTCCGTCACTCTTGTACCACATCGGAAGACCGACCTCGTTTACGCCAGCGTATTTCTTTATGTACCAGGTATAAAGAGGGAGGTCCTCACCTACATATCTGTAACCTGAAAGATATCCGCCGTGGCCCTCGATTGCAGAACTCTTGTTCTCGGCAGGAAGATAGGTCACACGGTTCCTGTTGTGGGAAAGGTTGAGATTGGCTGACCAGGTAACGTTCTTGGTCCTGATCATTGCTCCGGAGAGATTGAGCTCGACACCCTGGTTGACCATATCGCCGACATTGTCATAGTATCCGCCGTAGCCCATTCCGAGAGGGACTGTCTTCCAGAGAAGCATATCCGATGTTATCCTATAGTAGTAGTTCACTTCAGCTGAAAGCCTGCCGCCGAAGAGTTCGGCCTCAAGACCGGTGTTGAAGTTTCCGTTGCTCTCCCAGGTGATGTCCTCATTACCCTGGGACTTGAATGTAGTGGCTCCCTTGGAGTTTACGGTAGTGATATTGTAAAGCCTTGTGTAGTAATAAGATGGAATGCCATCATTACCCTGCACTCCATAGCTGGCCTTGAATTTCAGCATATCGAAAGCCTTGCTCTTGAACCAGCGCTCCTTACTGATAATCCAGGCTCCTCCGACTGACCAGAAACTTCCCCAGCGATGTTTTGGATGGAATGCCGAAGAACCGTCAAGCCTGTAGGATGCAGAACCGAAATACTTGCCGTTGTAGTCATACTGGCCCCTGAAGAGGAATCCCTCGGTATTGTAAACTTCCTTGCTGCCGGAGATGGACTCCTTGATGAGAGTTCCGTCGAGTTCGGTGTTCACCTCGTATGCGAACACATCGGTCTTGGATGCTCCGGTTGTGGTGGATGTATTCTTGTTGTACTCGTGACCGAGGAGGACATCCATACTGTGACCGCCCCTGAAAGCGTGCTTGTACTTGAGAAGCTGCTGGGTGTTGATGTCGAATGTCCTGTAATGATAGGTGGATACACCGCCGCCGGTGTTGGCGCTATAGCCATAATACGGGTTATAGGCAGTCTCAGCCCTGTTCTCGGTATCATAGATACTTCCGTTGATGGTGAATGTGAGATCACGGAAGAACTTGATGTCGGCATAGCCCTGGAGACCGAATGCGTTGGAATCATTGCGGCTCTTGTCCAGGAGATCGCTCTGGATGGAGTTGCCGTTGTTCTCCACGGCACGGATGATGCCCGTAATCTGGCCGTCACCATAGTCATAGACCTTGCCGTGTGAATCCGTCATGATGTTGCCGGCGCCGTCACGGACATAGAGAGGATAAATCGGAGCTATGGAATAAATGGTCGAGAATGCGTAGGCAAGATTGTTGGACACATTGTTGGTGTAGTTCATGTTGACACCGACCTTCAACCACTCACGTGCCTGGTAATCCGCCTTGGCCCTGGCCGTAACTCGCTGATAATCCGAACCATAGGTAAGACCCTGATTACTGAGGTAGCCGATACTCCCGATGAACTGGAAATTCTCGTTGCCTCCGCTGATATTGAGGTTGTACTCCTGGCGGAAGCCGTTGCGCATACCTTCCTTCTTCCAACTGTCAGGTACAAGGAGATGCTGCTGGCCGTCAGCCCCAAGAACCGACTTGTATGTAACGTTAGGATTAATTTTTCCGTCATCACTGAACAATGCCTGGCCGGCAGGTACATCATATATAAGGTATCCGAGACCACCGTCAGAAGGTGTCTTCGGAAGAGCGGCAATCGCCTTGTCCTTGGCAATCGAGTACTTGTCGCCAATTATTGTACGATAATAGTTCAGCAATGTGGAGTAGTGGAACTCATAATACTGGCCCGGGTCCGTAATATAGTCATAATAAATGCCACCGTCCATATTGACACCGAACTTGGCATCGAAGGAAATGTGGGCACGGCCCCTCTTGGCACTCTTCGTGGTAATCATGATGACACCGTTGGCTCCCCTCGAACCGTATAGGGCGTTGGAAGCGGCATCCTTGAGAACGCTTATGCTTTCGACGTCCTGAGGGTTGATGTCACTCCAGTATCCGTTATATGGAAGACCGTCAAGAATGATGAGAGGTGATGTTCCAGCATTGATGGAGCCGAATCCCCTGATCAGGATGGACGGGTCCGAATCAGGACCATTGCCCTCTACCATCTGGAGACCTGCTACCTGGCCGTTCAATGCTGCGATAGGGCTGCTGACCTGCCTCTCGGCAATCTTTTCGCTGTTGACCACAGTCGCCGAACCGGTGAATGACTCCTTGGTGGCAGTACCGAATGCCACCACTATGACATCGTCGAGTACTTGATTGTCAATGGCAAGGACACAATTCACCACATTCCGTGACTGTACAGGAATCTCAGCGGTGACATATCCCATGCAGGAAAACTTCAAGACTGCTCCGGAAGGTACGGAAATTGAATAGTTTCCATCAATGTCAGTGACACCTACGGCCTGGCCGTTCACTTCCTGAACGACAACTTGAATGACCGGCTGGCCACTGTCATCTGTCACTGTTCCTTTCACAGTGATTTTCTGCGCATAGATCAAATTGCAGACCAGCAACGCACAGAGAACGGGAATAATCCTTTTCATCATAAGGCGTTTAATTTTTATTGTTATGCTATTGAATTACAGCCTTCTGCATTGCAATTTTCCTAAAGTATAAATATACTGTCAAATTGCATTTTTTCAAAAGTATAAATATTCTTTGAATATTCCAAAAATCTTTGAAAAAAAATTTAAACGTATTAAAGGATTGTCGTTCAAGAGAGATTGACAATAAAAGGGTATAAATCGTTCGTTTTCAAAAAAGTAATCTGAAAAAAATAACTTGCTTCAGATTTGCATCAGATTTCCGGGGTCAGATTTTCTCCCGAGGATGGTCGTGAGCGGTAAGCCAAACGTCCGGTGGAC
>JBJEBV010000006.1:0-3627 GCA_051870395.1 Candidatus Cryptobacteroides sp.
CTTATCCTGATGTCTCCGCTTTTGCAGAAGGCGAGGGCGAGGCTATCCCGGTAGAGGTCCAGGACGTTGACGGGGCCCCTGAGTATGACGGAATTACCATCAGGGATGTAAAAGTCGGCCCGTCTCCGGAATGGCTCCAGGAGAAGTTGCTTGCAATAGGTCTCCACCCGATCAACAATGTAGTGGACATTTCCAATTTCGTACTTTTCGAGCTTGGCCAGCCTCTCCATACCTTCGATGCGGACAAGATTGCCGGAGGCAAGGTGATTGTGCGCCGGGCCGGTGAGGGCGAGAAGATTGTGACGCTTGACGGTGTTGAAAGAAATCTTCACGCCAATGATATGGTCATTGCCAATGCCGATGGCCCAATGTGTATCGCCGGTGTATTCGGCGGCATTGACTCGGGCGTTACTGAGTCCACTGTCAATGTCTTCCTCGAGAGCGCATATTTCGACCCGGGTTCAATCCGCAAGACTTCCAAGACCCACGGCCTCCAGACTGATGCCTCATTCCGTTACGAGAGGGGTGCCGATCCCGGCATCATTCCGCTTGCTGCGAGGCGTGCGGCCCTTCTTATCCAGGAGCTTGCAGGGGGCCATATCGTGGGGAAGGTACAGGTGAACTATCCCCAGCCTATTGAAAAGAAAGTCATTGACCTCGATTATGACAGGATTGAGAATTTCATCGGGAAGAAGATAGGTCACGATGTCATTGAGAACATATTGACCTGGCTTTCATACGATTTCATAGAGAAGCGCGAGGGCGGCGCAAAGGTGGCCGCTCCTTCCTACATGATTGACGTTTACCGGGAGTGCGACGTGGTCGAGGAGATTCTCCGAATCTACAGCTACAACAACATTGAGCTTCCTCATCACATGAAGATGTCGGTAGGCACGACCCCTGTTCCGGACCCGGAGACAGTCCGCAACTATATCTCCAACTTCCTGGCTGCCAACGGCTTCAATGAGACGATGAACAACTCGCTCACCAAGAGCGCGTACTATACCGGCCTGGCGACATTCCCTGAGGAGAGATGCGTGAGGATTGTCAATCCTCTCAGCGCCGACCTCAATGTTATGCGCCAGACTCTCATTCTCAATGGCCTCGAAGTTGTCGCCTATAATGTAAACAGACAGATCAACTCTCTGAAGATATTTGAATACGGTTCTGTATATCAGAGACTTCCGGAGACTGACGGCAAGACATTGGCATCGTATGAGGAGCATCAGTGCTTCACTCTCATGATGTCCGGTTCGCCAGCCAGGTCATGGAGGGAGGCTCCGCGCAAGGGCAGTTTCTATGAGCTCAAGGGCTATCTGGAACTCCTGCTCAAGAGGTATGCAGTGGATATTTATTCTCTTGAAACAGAGGCTGCTCCTTCCGACATTTTCGCCGAGGGAATATCCTACAGGCTGCCTGGTACTCAGGAGCAGCTTGCAGTCATCGGTACGGTTTCTCCTGCTTTGGCCCGCAAATTCGATGTGCGCCTGCCGGTTTTCGCTGCTGAAATTTGCTGGCAGACCCTGCTCAAACTTGTTTCCAGGGTCAAGGTGAAGTTCCAGGAGATGCCTAAGTTCCCTGAAGTTAGAAGGGATCTCGCTGTCCTCATTGATGAGAATGTGGCTTACGCTGATCTCTGCAGGGCTGCGCAGAAGTCTGTCAAGAAGATTCTGAAGCAGGTTTCTCTCTTCGATGTTTACCGTGGGGACAAGATTCCTGAGGGAAAGAAGCAGTATGCCATCAATTTCGTTCTCCAGGACCCTGGGAAGACATTGACTGACCAGGAGGTGGAGAAGGCCATGTCCAGGCTTCTGGCTACGTTCCAGAACCAGTTCGGCGCTGTCTTGAGATAATTTCTGCCTGATGAGGAAATTCCTGGTCATATCTGTTCTGCTTTCGCTTGCCCTCCTGTCCTGCAACAGGGGAGGCAAGGTCATTCCCAAGGATGATTTTGCGAAAATCTACGCAAGAATGCTGCTGGTAGACCAATGGGTTCGCGAGAATGCTCCGAGGCAGGCTGATACATGCCTGGTGTATGCTCCGGTTCTGGCAGAATTCGGATATGACAGGGATGACTATATCGCCAGTGTCAATTACTATATGGAGAATCCCGAGTCTTTCGGGAAGATTTTCACCAATGTGGAGGATATTCTCCAGAAAAGGATTGATGAACTGACCTACGTGGAGAGGCGCAGGGCTTATCTGGACAGCCTGAAGGCCGTGATTGAGGCCAAGGATTTCCGCCGTGTGGAAATCAGGCTTGACCGCTGCAGGGACTCTGTCAGGGTCGATTCGGTCAATGTGGTGATGGATTCCACTGGTGTTTATGTATGGGAGAGGGTGCCTCTGGACACTGTCTATTATGGCCCTGTATGGTATGCAGCTCCCAAGGATTCTGCGGATAGTCTTGTCGTGGCTGCAGACAGCCTTCCAGCGGTGCATAGTGACGGTGGCTTGGTCATTGACGGAATCAAGCCGCACCGTCCCCAGAAGACGGATATGGACAAGGTTGTCATAAAGCAACTCCCGGTGGATTCAACGAAACGGAGGCTGCCGCCCAGGACAGGGAGAATGAATTAGGTATAGCATGAGACGTATTTACGCTGACTACATATTCACAGGGCTTTCGCCCGAGCCGCTTCGTGACGGCTATGTCGAACTGGAAGATGACGGTACCGTGATTTCGACCGGCATCGCCGGCACTTTGCCTGAGGATGCCGAGAAGTTTTCAGGGGCTTTGATTCCGGGAATGGTGAATGCGCATTGCCACATCGAGCTTTCTTCAATGTGGCACAAGTTCCGCAAGGGAACGGGAATGGCCGGCTTCATTGACCAGATCAATGAACTCCGAGATACCGTGAGCGTCCAGGAGAAGAAGAGGCAGATTTCCGAGTGGATGGACATACTCTGGAGAAGGGGTGTGAGTGCTATGGGGGATATAAGCAATTGCGATGATTCCTTCGAGTGCAAATCCAAGTCTCCTGTTTATACGAGGACTTTCCTTGAGGTTTTCGGTACTGAGCCCGAGGATTGCGGAGCTGTGATGGATTCAGTATTGGCGCTGAAGAAAGTGGCTGATTCATACGGTATTGACGCTGCGCCGACACCGCATTCATGCTATACGACAAGTCCTGCATTGCTGACTGCCGTGTCGGATGAGGGATTGAAGTCAGGCTTCCTTTCATATCATAGCGAGGAGACTCAGGAAGAGGAGGATATGCTGATTTCCGGGACTGGCGCAATGTATGAGAACCGTAGAAGGGCAGGGATGAGCGTGCCGCCTGTGACGGGTAAATCATCATTGCTCTATTTCATTGACAGATTGAAGGATACGGGAAGGACATCATTCCCTGGACATATATTGCTGGTGCATGAAGTGTGTATGAATGAGGAGGGGATTGAGGCTGTAAAGGCCGTGATGGAGCATCCATACGTGGCCCTTTGCCCTTGCTCCAACATATTCATCCACAATACCTTGCCTGATGTGGGCCTGATGTGGCGCTCGGGCCTGAAACTTACCGTCGGGACTGATTCGCTATCGAGCAATGATGACCTGGACATGATTCGGGAAATGTTCTGTCTTCAGGAGAATTTCCCGGAGATACCTGTAGGGGAAATCATAAAGTG
>JBJEBV010000007.1:0-59775 GCA_051870395.1 Candidatus Cryptobacteroides sp.
CGGAGTTGGAGAGGACCATAAGTCCCGTGGCCTTGCCCTGTAGGGCCTGGTCGAAGCTGGCCGCCGGCGTATCCGCCAGGGCATCCGACTTCACTGTGGATACTGATCCTGCAATGGTTCCCTTCTTGCGAACGCCGTATGCCACTACGACTACGTCCTCAAGAGCCTGTGAATCACTTACAAGGCTGACATTGTGAATGACCTCTTTCCGGCCCGACGGAACAATGAATGTCTGTGTCTGGAATCCGATGAACTGATAATGCAGTTCCGTACCTGCTGTTGCTGTGACTTCGTAAGTACCTTCAATTGAAGTGGATACACCTGACGATGCTCCGGTCACGACGAAGACTCCGGGCATAGGTTCGCCCGTATCACCGTCAGTGATGAGGCCTTTTACAGTCACCAATTCCTGAGCTGCGGCCGCACCCGACAATACACATAGAAAGCAGGTCACGGCCAGTGACTTGAATAAACTCATCTGCTACTGAGTAGATTAATAATAATTGCCGAAAGAAACTATGCCACAATTATTTACGAGACAAAGGACATCTCCCGGTTTTTCAATAATTTAAATTTGGTCAGGGAAACAAGCCGACCCGAAAGCGCTTTCCGGCCGCCAAATTCCCAAGCGGCACAAAAATACGGCATCCGTATTTGAATAGAATTGATTATTGTCAATTTTGAGATACGATATATTAATATTACCTTTGGTGAAAATGACATACTGATGGCAACTGAGAATCACAACCCGGGAGGGACAGTCAGCACAACGACGGCGATGCAGCCCCGGCATTCCGCAAATTCCGGGGAGAATCTTGACACACTTTTCAGGGAATTGGCTAACGTCAATGAGGACTGCTTCGAAATACTTCGCAAGCACATAAGTTACAGGCAGGTACGCAAAGGCACTATCATAGTAAAGCCAGGAGACACAAACTTCAATATCTTCATAATACTTAAAGGAATGGGTGCCTCCTACTGCATAACCAAGCAAGGCGACTGCAAATATCTATACCTATCCCTCCCTTCATACGTGGTTACATCCATCCACACCCTGCACAACGGCTGCCCCGCCAAGGACTATATAGAGTTGCTGAAGGGCAGTGCTGTTGCAATAATCGATGGGAATGTCCTGAAAGGACTGGCCAGGGAGCATCCTGCCGTGTCGGAATGGTACATCAATCTCCTGATACGTGGCCTCAACAATGTGTGCGGAAGGCTTGAGGATATGCTCAGCACAAGTGCGAAGGACCGTCTTCTGGCATTGATGAGGGACAATCAGAACCTGTTCTCCAAGGCAATGAAGAAACAGATTGCCGGCTATCTCGGCGTGGACCAGAGTACTCTCAGCCGCCTGCTGTCGGCAAAAATGTAAAGTCGGGAGACTCAGGACACGGAAATGGCCTTGCGGTATCTTCCGCGAAGTATGAAGGCTGCCGCACCCAGATAGAGCAATGCCAGGGCGGTATGGACTGACAACTTCAATGCGACAGGGCCAGCCGGAGAAATGCCAGCGGTGACATCAGTGAAGAATGCATTGTCAATCACGATTGCGACACCGCAGACGGCCGCCATTGCCAGCATCAGGGAAAGAATCCTGCTCCAGCTATATGGTATTGGATAATACTTCGCCCCCAGCACTGCGCTGATTACGAACATCACCAGATAACTGGCCAGATGTCCGAAGGCGGCGGCCCAGAACGAGAATCTCGGCATAAATACCACATTGACAATTATCGTCACAATGAGGCCGGTGAGGGTTATCCAGACGGCCATATTGGTCTTGCCGGAAAGCTTGTACCACATAGAGACATTGAATAGCATCCCCAGAAGCATGTAGGAGAACAGCATTATCGGTACGACTCCCATTCCGGAGCGGAAATCCTTGCCCAGAATCAGGGAGAATATGTCCAGATACAGGAAGACCCCCAGGAGAATCAGGCCGCAGAATGCCGTAAAGAATTCCATCACAATGGCGTAGAGCTGCTTGGAGCCCTTGTCCCTGGCCCTCTGGAAGAAGAACGGTTCGGCGGCGAAACGGAACATCTGGATAAAGAGATTCATTATCACGGAGAGTTTCACCGCAGCCTGGAAAATGCCCAGGCTTGACCGCCAGGCCTCAGGGTCGGTGTCGAAATAGCGGAACAATATCCTGTCAAGGAAGTCATTGACAATTCCCGGCAGGGCGGCAATCATCAGCGGGATGGAATAGGCCAGCATCTGCCTGAGCAATTTCGCATCGAACTTGAACGGGAACCTCAGCAAATCCGGTATGAACAGCAGGCCGCAGACTACGCTGCTGACGAAAATGGCGAAGATGACATACGTGAAGTCCGGAGTCGGGGAAACGAATACCGACATTGCCGGGCTGACATGCGAAGGATACCAGAAGAACAGGACCATGTTGGCCGCAGTCTCAGTGAGAATCTTGACCGTCTTGAAAATGGCGAACTTGAAGGCCTTGTGTTCCTGCCTGAGTTTGGCGAAGAGAATGGCCGTGGTGCAATCCAAGGCCAGGATACCTCCAATGTATACTATGCAGTTGCCGAAGCCCTGGTAGCCCAGGGCGGACGCAATGCCGTCACGGAACAATATCAGGAAGGCCAGGAAGGAGAAACTCGTGCCGAACACGGTAGCCAGTGCATTGGAATAGACCTTGTGCGAGTCCACACCGTCACGGTTCGCGAAGTTGAAGCAGCCGGTCTCGAGTCCCAATACCAGAACCACCTGAAGGACAGCTATATAAGCCATGAACTCCGTCACTACTCCGTAGCTGGAAGTAGTCAGCAGACGGGTGTAGAACGGAACGAAGAGGAAGTTGATTATCCTCGCCAATATAGTACTCAGGCCGTAAACCGCAGTCTCGCCGGCCAGTTGTTTGAGTGGATTCGCCATTGTCGTAAAAATTCAGCGCAAAGATACAATTAATTTCGCCATTATGATAAAAATCAATACCTTTGCAAGGCAACTTAACATTTACTGATATGCTTCGCAGAAAGTCTATCCTACTTTTGTCGAGCCTGGCACTAGTCTTGACGTCATGCATGAACGCTGATTATGATCTCACAAAGGACATCGACACCACAATGCGCATCGAGGGCGACATCAGCGCTCCTATCGGAAGCACCGAAATGATTTATGTCGAGGACTTCCTTCACCTCATCAATCTCCCATTCACACCGGAGGAGGATTACCGCTCCACCGACAGTTACGACATCACGGGATGGAACGACACCATCAACGGAGATGATGTGACATTCACCATTGACAGGCTGACTCTGGATGCCGACTTCGTGAACCACGTGCCGATGAAATTCGTTCTCACGGCGGAAGCCATTGACATCGACGGAAATCCTATACCTGAGATAGGTACCGACCTCAACGTGGCAATCCTGGCCGGAACATTGGAGAAGCCGACCACCTCGCCTATTTCCATCATCGTCACCGGAAACGGGGACATTTCCCGCATGGACGGACTCAGGCTGCTGATAGAGTCCTATGCTCCGGGCAGCGACCTCCTCGGCACCCCTCTCGACCCTGCACAGGGAGTCAAACTGATGAATATCAAGGCCCGTCTCCAGGGCAAGGTGGACATAGAACTGTAAGACATGAAAAAAATCATAACAATACTGGCCAGCATTGTACTGGCATTGTCATCAATGAATGCCCAGACAGCATTGCAGTCAGCCTACTTCCTCGATGGATACAATATGAGGAGGGATTTCAACCCCGCATTTGCGACCGAACGCAGTTTCTTCTCGCTCCCTGCCCTGGGTGGCTTCGGACTTGGAATAAACTCGAACATGGGTGTAAATTCCTTCATTTTCCCGACCTCTGGCGGGCAGCTCACCACATTCTTGAGCCCGGAAGTTTCGGCTTCCAGATTCCTTGGCGGGCTGAAAAACAACAACAGGCTGAATGTCAATACCTCCGCATCGCTTCTCTCCTTAGGTATATGGGGCAAGAACGGGTTCTTCAGTTTCGATGCCAATGTCAAGGCTGACGTGACCGCCAACCTGCCGTACGAACTCTTTGAATTCGTCAAGAATCCCGGAAAGTCACAGTACTATGACATCTCCGACCTCGCCGTCGGAGGAAATGCAAGGCTGGAACTGGCTTTCGGCTATTCCAGAAAGATTGCTGACAGGGTCAATGTAGGAGCGCGGCTCAAAATCCTGGCAGGACTTGCCGACGTGGATGCCCGGGTGGACAAAATGAGGGTAGAAATGACCGGCGACCAATGGTCAGTGCATTCCAACGGCTCTATTGCCGCTTCCTGCGGATTCATTGACATAACGACAAAGGGCGAAAGCGGAACAGCGGAATCACCGGAGGACAACGACCTCATTGACTTCGAAAACATTGGTACAGTTGACAGCTGGTCATACGACAGAATCATCTCCGGCTATGGCGCAGCCCTGGACCTCGGGGCCGACTTCGAACTTATCAGGGGCCTGAGGTTCTCGCTTGCCATCTGCGACCTCGGTTTCATTTCCTGGAAAAACAGCACCCTGGCAGAGACCGGGGAGAAAGGCTGGGTATTCGACGGATTTGAAGATATTGCCCTCGAAGGAGACAAGGAAAACAGCATTGACGAGCAGTTCAACTCCCTCGGCGACGGGCTTTCTGAACTATATGAGTTCCGGAGGACATCCACGGACGGGAAGAGGAGCGGTATGCTGGCCTGCACATTGAACGCAGGTGTAGAATACACAATGCCGTTCTACGATGGCCTCAGCATCGGATTGTTGTCATCAACCACTTTCAAGGGGCCTTACACCAAGACCAGCAACAGGCTGTACGCCAACCTCAAGCCTTGCAACTGGTTCTCAATGAGCGTGAACGGAGCTCTCTCATCATTCGGAGGAGGCGGCGGATTCATAATTGGCCTTCACCCGAAAGGCTTCAACTTCTTCATCGGCTCGGACTACTTGATGACCAAGTTCGCAAAGGCATCTGAAAGCGGTATACCTTACCCTTACGGAAAAATCAGGTTCCAGCTCAACTTCGGAATGTCATTCAGCATTGGCAAACGCCACGATCTCAGGTCCACCAGGCCGATTATCGGATTCTGAAAAAGGTTCAGGCATAACTGTGAAGCCCTCCAAGGAGGTAGTTCACACCGAAATAAGTCATTAATACGCAGGCGAATGCGAGAAGCGTGAAAACGTGGAAAAACATTGGCCTGCGCATTTTTTCCAATGATGCCTGATGCAGGCCGAACGAATAGACGAGCAGGGTGATGAGTGCCCAGGTCTCCTTGGGGTCCCAGCCCCAGTAGCGTCCCCAGGACATATTCGCCCAGACCGCCCCGGTGAAAATCCCTGCAGCCAGAAGGAATACCGCAAAATACAGGATGACAGAGTCAATGTGCCAGAGGCGTTCCACCACAAGCCCGGACTTCCTTTCAGATTTCGCATTGAGTATCAATGCTATAGCCCCTCCGACAGCCATCAGTCCGAACAGCATGTAGGCAACCATCACCAGCATCACGTGGACACACAGAAGAGGCGAGTCCAGCACTGGAGCCGGTTTGCCAGCATTCACCCCGGCATTGCTCATCATTGCCACCAGGAGGGCGGCCCCGACGAGAAGCAGCAGGCTGGATGACAGCAATCTTCCGGTCCCGCCTCTACCCACGGTCAATGCAAGCAGGGAGCAGGAGCAGGAGCAAAGAGCAAGGAACTGCATTGTCCCGCAGCCATCCGTCAGGGGAATAAATCCGGCCATCCTCCATCCAAGCACAAACCTGAATATCAAATAAATCAATGCTGCAATCTGCACAATGCCCAGGCCGACCCCGGGCAGTCTCCCCTGAAGTTTTCCGACAATGCTGCAGTAAATCCCCAGCAGACCGGCCAACAGGCAGAGTAGGGCGACGGCAAGATTGAAGTCAGTCGCTTCATACAGTCTTCCAGTATCGGCTTTCCTTCCCCTGCGGCTTGCGAAGATTTTGGCCTCCTGATACTCTACAAGCCTGTCCACGGCCATATTGAAGCTGTCCCAGTCCTGGTTCTCCGCCGACTGGACAATGCGGGCCAGGTTGCTCTCGAAGAGGATGGTCTCCATTTCCGAAGGGGACTCGCCGTTGTAGGCAATCTTCCAGAGCGTTTCAAGACTGACTTTCCCGTCCCGGAGGGCATTCTTCCCTGCCATCTCGCCGAAAGGACAGACACGGCCGCCGTGCATCACATAGATACGTCCGGCATTCCCGGCCTCCGCCTCCGGTATGGTGATGACTTCCCGTACCGGCTCCTCGACCAGTTCAGGGTCAATTTCCTGGGCCTTGGCCGGTCCGGTCCCCGCCACAAGCAGGACCACCAGGACTGTCAATTTCGACAATGCAGCCAGATGCCTCCTGAAACCGCTATCCTTCTGGAAGAAGAAGGAAAGGAAACCTATCAGCAGCAATATGTATCCTGAATAAGTCAGGGCAATCCCGGCCACATCCCGGCTCACGGAGTAAGTCGCCCCGCATCCATCATTGTCATAGCCCGCCTGGCAGAAGCGGTACCCCTTGTATTTCAGCACTTTATTCATTGAAATGCGGGCTTCGGCGGCCCCTTCGGCAATCATTGTACTGATATAGTCGCGAGGTGATTCCGTCCCTTCGTAATATTCCACATTGAACTCCTTCAGGCCAATGCTGAACGGCAATTTTTCAGGGCCATTGACTGTGATGAGAATATCTGTGGACTCCCCTTCCCGCAGGTGGATTGTCCCGTGCAGCCCGGTTACGAAAGTAGTCGCCGCCCCGGCCAGAATAAGGCCGAAGGCAATGTGAATGAGCAATGCAGGCAGTTTCAGCCGGGAAAATGCAATCAGGCAGAAAGCGGACACCGCTACGGCTCCCCAGAGGATGACCGTGTACGGTGCCCGATAAAAAAATCTGCTTGCCACATCATTGCCTCCCAATGCACCGGCTACCGATGCCCCTACAAGAAGGACTACCAGAAGTGCCAGCAGGAGGAATGGAGTTTTCCTGATCAAGCCTGTTCCCATTGTGAGCGAAGAAGTTCGACGGCGGCAGGAACCACTATTCCCCTCTCCCCGGCCGCTCCGCACTCGAAACTGATATAGTTCTGGTAATCAAGCTCTTTCAATGCCCTCATGCCCTCTATGTAATTGTCCAGTTCACCATCCTCGCCAGGCATTATGCGCCTTCCCCGGCTCGCAACGTGGACGTGCTGGAGATATTTTCCGGCGGAAATGAAGGCCGCATAGTCAGATGTCTCCTCCTGCATGTGCCAGAAGTCGCCCATGCACCTTACCCCCTCGCTGTCGGCATCACGGCAGATGGCGGCGGCATCGGAAACAAGACGGAGGTAGAAGGCCTCCTTCCTGTTCAACGGCTCCAGAATCACAGTCGTGTTATGTTTCAATGCATATTCACCGAGCTCGTGAAGCTGTTCGCAAAGATAATTCCTGGTCTCCATCGTGTGGGGCTTGCAAGGTTTCTGGCCATTGAAGGCAGGCACCATAATCACGCCCGTGGAACCGATTTCACCCGCAGCGGCAATGATCTCGCGCATTGATGAGTCAAACGAGGCCTTGGCTGCCGGATCCTCGGCAAGGATAAATCCGTCAAAGCCTGCACATATTGCGGAAACCTTGATATTCCTGCCTTTGAGGGCCTGACTGTATTCCTCAGCCCTCTGCAGAAGCTGTTTCCCGTGAGGTTCGAAGCCGACGATTCCGAGTTTTTCCATATAGTCGAACTTCTCATTGAGGCTATCCCCGGGGGCTGTGCCTTCCTGGAAGGAAAGTTTCAGTTCGGGAGCGCCCTTCCTGCGGTCCCCTGGAGCACAGGAAGCCAGTATCCCGGCAGGGGTGGAAAGGATGGCTGCCCCGGCGATTCCTGCCGCGGCGCTGCCAAGAAAACTTCTTCTGTCCATGATTACTTGGCTTTTCCCGGTACCTGGACTGTGTAGCCTGACATATCGACCGGACCGACCTCCAGTTTCTCCGGAAGATAGTTCTGCCCGGACTGGCTCATATCATCCCAAGTGACAGTATCACCGGTGTAGGCAGCTGTCCTTCCCATCACACCGGCAAGGGTGGAGGTCGCACATGCAGTAGCCTCGTCGATAGGCTCGCCCTTGCGAATATGGTTCACGAGGTCAACGTGCTCGAGAACGTAAGGATTATGCTGCTGGAACTCGGCCTCGGCCTTCTCATTGTCGAATTTCCAGACCAAATTGCCCTCGAGATCCTTGATTTCGTGGTCGAAACTGTTCCAGGTTCCCTTGGTTCCGTAGATGATTTCGCCAACGGCATTGGAACATCCGTCAATCTGGCGGCACATGCTGTGGAGATGAACTCCGTTCTCCATCTCGAAGTCAATGCTGAACTGGTCGTACTGGTCTCCGGTAATGCGGCGGTGACGGGCGCCGAAACCTGTTGCCTTGGCGACCTTAAGGCCTGACATCCAGAGGAATACGTCAATGTTATGAACGTGCTGCTCCACGATGTGGTCTCCGGAGAGCCATTTCCAGTTCACCCAGTCGCGGATCATCCATTCCATATCGCTCCAGCCCTTCTCACGGTTCCTGTACCAGAGCATTCCCTGATTCCAATATACATTGCCTCCGGTGATTTCTCCGATATAGCCCTCCTGGATTTTACGGAAAGCCTCGACGTAAGGGCGCTCGTGATGGCGCTGTGTTCCGCAGACAACGCAGAGACCCTTGGCCTGGGCCTGCTTGGCTGCAGCCATCACTGTCCTGTAGCCTTTGGCATCCACTGCAACCGGCTTCTCAAGGAATGAATGCACGCCCTTCTGGACCGCATATTTGAAATGGTCAGGCCTGAACACAGGAGGTGTCGTGTCAATAATCATATCCACACCCGAGTCAATGACCTTCTGGTATGCGTCAAAGCCAATGAAGCAGTTCTCATCGGGTACTTCCTGGCCTAGTTTCTCCGCAGCCATTTTCCTGAGGCCTTCGAGCCTGTCCGGGAAAACGTCGCCGAGAGCGGCCAGCTTTATTCCGTCAGCCGCATCAAACAGGTTCTGGATGGCCCCGGAGCCGCGTCCTCCGCAACCGATTACGCCGACCTTGATTTCCTTGCCGGCAATTGCCTTGTCCGGGAGTTCAGGAATGTAGTACTCCTCCGGTTTCCTGAGCGGGACATATTTCGGCCCCTTGCAGGCTGAAGCGATGGCAGACACACCTACAATGCCTCCTACTCCGAGAATTGTGGATCTCTGCAGGAAGTCCCTTCTGTTCATTGTCTTCTTTTCCATAGTATTGATTATGTTATTGATTATTCTTCCCGTTTTAAGATTACTTAAGGTTTTCCGGCATCTCGCATACCACCCTGAACCCGATTCCCTTGAAATCGGAATACCACCATATACTCTTCGGGTTCTGCGGGTCGGTCCTGAGCCATGCGGCGTGTTCGGTATGGGTCCTGGCGGCACATCTGAGGTCGGCGGCGTCGCTTGCATAATAGCCTCCCCTCACCACATATTCATCTCCATCCTGCGGGCCCTTCGGGTCCAGTTCTCCATCATTGATGCCAGAATAGGCTGTCTCCGAATAATAGTCGGAGCAGTACTCAAGCACATTGCCGAGCATATTCTTGAGACCGAACGGATTGGCCTTGACTGCAGAAGGCTCCTGGGTACGGTTGGAACTGTTCAGGGAATATATGGCATAACTGCTGATGGTAGTGGTATCAGCCCCGAAGAGTCGGTTCCAAAGGCCTTCCCCGCTATAGTCCGAAGGCTTTCCGCCGAAGAAATAGGCCCCTTCTGACCCGGCTCTGGCGGCGTATTCCCATTCCGCCTCGGTAGGAAGCCTGTATTTCTTGCCGGTCTTGAGGCTGAGCCATTGGCAGAATGTCTCCGCGGCGTAATGTGTCATTGTGATGGCGGGCCTGTCACCCATTCCCCAGCCCTGGTCAGGGAAGCCGAATGGCGGTGTCGGGCCGCTCACGGCATCGAGATCGGGCCTGGTATTGTTGGCGTAGATTACTGAAGGCGGGGTGCGTCCCTCCGACATTGTCTCGGAATAGAAGGCCCAGAACTGGTCCCAGGTCACTTCGGTCTCACCCATGAAGAAAGGGGAAATCCGCACACTGCGACGTGGTCCCTCGTCTTCCTTCCTGAACTTTTCGTCTTCCGGACTGCCAATGGTAAACTCTCCGCCCGGCACGGCTATCATCCTGATGGATGCGGATGTGCCGGGAACTGTCTCGGTGAAATTCTCGAATGCATTGACCTCGGCTGCAGCAGAATATTTCTCCCCGGTCTGCTGCGGGGCCTTCTTCAATGCAGTGTGGCTGTAGCCCGGGTTGTAGTGCCCGGCATCGAGATGGCAGCTGATGCATTCCAGGCCAAGTTTTTCCTCATTGTCATCATAATAGAGATGGGCCGTGACCCCGTCATCGGAGATGCCTTCCGGATAGAGATTGACGTGGCATTCCTTGCAGGATTCATTGAAGACAATGCGGGAGGCGTTCTCGAGCTCACCCTTGCTGTCCCAGTCGATTTTCTCCTTGTCCTTGAAAATGTATGACCAGAGATCCTTCATTCCCATCCTCATCTTGGCCCGGACGTATGCCAAGGAGCCCTTCGGCGGGAGATGGCAGGCGGCACAGTCGGTCTTGGTCCCGCTTCCGTTGCTGTAATGCACTGACTGTTTCCAGGAAGTTTCGGAATCCGGATGGACGTGGCAGGACATGCAGGACTCGGTCGAAGAGGTCCTGACCCAGAGGCTGTTGAAGGCGACCATCAGGACGACACCCGCGAGGATGCCGGCCAAAACGGATACCAATATTGTCTTTTTCTTGTTCATCTTCAATGTTTCATTTCCCACATCACAGCAGTTTCTCTGCCCTGGTGTCAATGGAATCTTCCATCACGTCACCGTCTTTCTTGGACATTATTCCGTCGTACGTGAGGTTTCTTACGACGTGGCGCTCATTGCAGAGCATCATACGGGCGGCCTTCATTGTCATTGCCCGGGAATACTCCGCCGGATATGCAGCGGCAAGGTCGTCCATGCATTTTCTCATTCTCTCAATGTTGACCCGTATTTCGTCTTCCAGGATTGAGAAGAGTTTCTTCTGGAGTTCCTCCGGAATCTCGGCTGACCTCATATCCGCTATTTCGTCCTGCGAATCCCTCTGGAGGCTCAGGAAACCTCTGCCTATATCGCTGAGTTCCACCACTCTGCGGACAATGTACCATCCGAATATCCGGTAGGCCCACTTATGCTTCATCACGAATTTCACGAAAGGTCCGTCAACGAAAAGGCCGAAAATGTATTTCCTGTCGGAGAGCGGAAGTGCTCCATTGGAGTCAAAATGTCGTTCCTGCGAATTGATGAGTTTGTGATAAGACCCGGCAGAGATGGTTCCGTCCGCATATAGTTGGCGGACAAGCTGGCACTCTGTACCGTAGATGCGTACCCTGAGATTGCGCAGGAGTTCTTCCTCCGAACAGCCGGAGATGTCCGGTCTCGGTTCCCTGTGCGGCAGGAATTCCTTGACTGTATCCCAATCGGCACAGGCGAATGCGTCGCGGTGGCTTATCTTGTCGTAATATTTGTCTGCGGAGTCCACGACCCTTTTCCTGATGCTGTAATCCACGAATGACTGGACTGCAGGAACATCGGTAAGCCCGAGTTTCTCAAGCATCTTGCGTATGGTGGTGGCGTTCACGGTGAGGGTCAATGTCACCACGCCCGCAGTGAGCAGTAGAATCTGCTCCCTGATGTCCTCCGGGATTGTCAATGTGGAAGTGACCATCAATGCCAATGTAAGTCCGAGGGCTCCCCTGAGGCCGCCCCAACTTAGGATTATTGCATCCCTGAGGCTGAGTCCGTAACCGCTTTTCCTCATTACCGGATAGAAGAAGAATATGACCGCCGTCCTTATAAGGTTAACCCCGAGATATACCCCGAACATCACTGCCAGTCCTGTCCAGGTAATGTTGACCTGTACCGCAATGATGATTCCTACAATGATGAAAACCAATGTGTTGGCAATGAATGAGGCCAGATCCCAGAACTTTTCGGTGAATTCGTTTGCCTTGGGGCTGAAAAGGAGTTTTCCGTGGTAGGTCATTTCGAGCCCGAACGCCACGAGGGCAATGACGCCGGAAAGGTTGAGATAGGCCTGGGCCAGGATGAATGTAATGTACGCAGCGAGGATTATGACGCTGTTCTGCACCATTTCATCTCCCTTGAACTTGGTGATGAAGAATATGCAGGAAACAGCTGTGAGATAGCCCAATACGGCTCCTCCGCCAGCAACGGCGAGGAACTCCGCGAATGGAGAATTTGTCAGGGGTTCGGCTCCGGAGAAGGTTCCGAAGAAGAGCATGAAGAGGACGATGCCCGTTCCGTCATTGAGCAGGGACTCCGCATCCACGAGCGTGGAGAAGCGCTTGCTGGTATTGAGTTCTTTAAGCAGGGCTACGACTGCCACTGGGTCCGTGGCGCTTATCAATGCTCCGAACATCAATGCGAATGTCCAGTTCCACCCTGAGAATTCCGGGACGAAATGCCCGATGCCCATCATCATTGCTGCAACGAGTCCCATAGAGAGAATGACTCCGGGCACTGCAAGGAGGGTGGAGTTCACGAATATTTTCCTGAATGTATGGAGGTCCAGTTCATAGGCCGCACTGAAGATGAGGACTGGCAGGAAGATGTACAGGAGCATATCCGGGTTGATGTTACCGGTTACATCCACCGCCCTGCCGATGAGGCTGACATCAGGAAGGAGGTTCTCCCTGTAAAGTATTCCCATAAGGAGACCGAAACAGAAAAGCCCCACGGTATATGGGATGTTGAGTTTCTTGAGCAACGGCTTGAGAACCGCACCAACAAGCAATGCGGCCAATACGAAAAGTAAGGGTACAAGGGAATATTCGTTTTCCATTATGTGTCAGTAATTCTTGGATTGTCTCCACTTCGGGAGAACATCTCACAAATTTAAGCATTTTTAGGGATTTGGGAAAATAAAGTACTCCTGATACTGATTATCAGTATCGGCAGAATGATTATCCGCAATGCGTACAGAAAATCGTGGTCTTAGTTCTGTGAATCTTGCCTTGGTAATAGTGAATCCCGTGGCCGGCCACATTTGGGGACCAGAACCAGCCACGACTGGGCAACGTAACCTTGCTGGAAACATTCAGGATTCGTAAAGCAAAACAGTGAACAGCCGCGCGCTTTTCCCGGCCGTTTACAGATATCGTCCTTTCTCGCTAGAACCCAGAATCGCAGAAGGCCAGATGCTAGGTAGTTTGAAAGATTGAGATAAAGTGACCAGTTGGCGTCAGTTGTACGGTTTGCGGGCAATCATTTTTGTAACGCATTTTCAGTGAACAAGGACCTGCCCCAGAAGTATCTGTAGCAGGGGGGGTCTTGCTCACCGGCCCGCTCTGGATGGCCTAAGTACGGAAAGCTTGTCCTCGTGACATTCACCTGGCCGGACTATATGCCCTCTACGGTATTCTAAGCCAGGTCGGCCGGCCAGGTGGACGGGAACGTCTGCGCCAGCCTATTCCCGACATTGTCTTCGTGCACCTCCAGAAGCATACAGGGACCTCCTCCCTGGCAGGTGGACAAAAGAATGAGACTAACCAAAAAGTCTGTCATCTCGACCAAGCGACCTTCCTCTGCCATCTCGACCAGCGAAGTGCGTGGAGAGTTCTCTCGACTACGCTCGAAATGACAATATTCCGGATAATCATGAAACTGTATGAATAGCGGACAATCACTATCGGCAGCAAAAAAGTTGAAAAAAAGTTTGTATTTCCAAAATCAATGCGTATATTTGCAGTCCCAAAGAGAAATTATCTACCTGCGGATGTGGTGAAATGGTAGACACGCTACTTTGAGGGGGTAGTGGGCGTTGGCCTGTGTGAGTTCGAGTCTCACCATCCGCACCGAAAAGGAAGTCATCTGAATAACAGATGGCTTCCTTTTTTCGCCACTGGGTTCCGGGCAACAAAAGCAATATGGAACGTCATCCTGGAGGCACTTACAAAAAAGGTGACCCGGGAAACCAGGTCACCAGATATATCCATTAGAACAATGCAACCTAGGCATTACCACAGGGATGTCACAACAACATTGTAGCAATACCGCTGAGGGCATTGTCCAGGATGAGACTACAGATTCGGATTCACGCTCTTCCAGTCAGCCACTGCAGGGATGATACCGAGAGAGATAATCTCGTCACGCATCTTGCAGAGATGTGCGTAAGAAGCATCGAGGGCTGCGAGTTCCTCGGCGGTACCCTTGATCTCACCGAAGTGAACACCGGTCTCGTCAATGACTGTCGGCATTGCCATCATAACATTCTGATACTTCTCGTTGTTTACGTAAGTACCTGCAGGCCAAGTGAATTTCTCACCACCCATGGCGGCGGCAATCATCTTCACGGAATTGAGGGCAGGGCTCTGGAATGAAGAACGGCCACGAAGCTTGATAATTTCAGCACCACCCTGGATTACATTGTGCTTGATCTCCTCGAATCTCTCGGCGCTGATCTTAGTGCCAAGAAGTTCTGAAAGCGGAGTGCCGTCAACCTTTACCTGTGAAGCGAACACAGCCATCTGCTCACCATGACCACCATAAGTGTGGCAACCGGTCACCTTGCACTGCTGAACACCGAACTCCTCAGCGAGGGCTGTCTGGAAACGGGTAGAGTCGAGAGCGGCAAGAGTCGTTACCTGTGAAGGCTTCAAACCGGAATGGAGAAGAACAACAAGACCGGTAAGGTCAGCAGGGTTGAAAATCACAACCACGTGCTTTACATCCGGGCAATATTTCTTCACATTCTTTCCGAAATCCTCGGCGATCTGGCAGTTGCCCTTGAGAAGATCCTCGCGGGTCATACCCTCCTTGCGAGGTGCTCCGCCTGAAGAAATGATGTACTTCGCATCCTTGAAAGCAACCTCAGGATCTGTGGTCCAGGTGATGTTTGCACCATCGAACGCACAGTGGTTCATCTCGGCGGCAACGCCCTTGAGACCCGGCTCATAGACATCGTAAAGGCAGAGATTCGGAGTAAGACCAAGGAGCATGGCGGTCTGTGCCATGTTCGAACCGATCATTCCGGCAGCACCGACGATTGTCAGTTTGTCATTGGTAAGAAACTTCATAATTTCAATATAGTTAATGTGTTATACTTTCAAAACAATCATTATCCTGTTTCGGGATGCAAATATAGCAATTTAGTAAGCATTAAAAAACATATTGCTCCAGATTTCTCGACTGCGCACTGTGCGCTCCGCTCGAAATGACAGGCTTTTCAGTCAAACGCAACGAGAGATGGACAGTAATCAAACTCGACATCAGTGGCGAGACTGTGGCAAACTGCAACTAATACAAGGCGCGACATCAGCAACTACCCAACAGGAATAAGGGGTTTGGTCAATGCCTCCTGCAAAGCCGTATCATAACGCAGCCTTATCTTCACCCCGGCCTCCTGGAAATAATACCTTACCACAATCTCCTCCTCGATAAACGGAATAATCTCATCCTTCTTCAGCAGAAGGAAATCCCTCTTCTCAATCTCCAGCTTCTTCCCGAGAGCCTCAATCTCATCTTTCATCGAATCAGCCATTCCGTCCTTCTCGAGTTCCTTCTTCATCTGGTCGTACAATGCCTTGGCACCGGAGCGATAATCGAACTTCCTGCCCAGTGCAAACTGTATAAAGTCCTCATAATCCGCATCGGAGAAATGGAAGTCATCCGGCTCGGCAATGCTTTCGTGCCTGCGGCCATAGTCTAGGGCATACTGGTCAATGATGCCGCCAAGCACCAATGAATAAACCAGCCTGCTATATCTCTTGAACGAAAGCGTATCGTCCGGAGTAATGCCGCCGCCGTCGCGGACAGGTCTTCCCCCCGCCGTCTTGAACTCCCTGGTCAATGAATCCGGAATATGGCCCACGCTGCCGTCCTCATTCCTGTGACTGTAGTCGATGGCCTGGATGCATCTTCCACTCGGAGTATAGTACTTGGCAGTGGTGACCTTGAGCTGGCCGTTGTAAGGAAGAGGTCTCACGCTCTGGACCAGGCCCTTCCCATAGGTGCGTGAACCCAAAATCGTAGCCCTGTCAAGGTCCTGGAATGCTCCTGAGACAATCTCTGACGAAGATGCGGTGCCGGAGTCAACCAGCACTACAATAGGAATCTCCGTATCCACCGGGTCCCGCATTGTCCTGAAAACCTCCTCCGGATAGTTGGCATTGCCCTTCGAGGACACCACTACGGAGCCTTTCGGAACGAAGAGAGAGACAATGTTGACAGCCTCCTGGAGAAGGCCGCCGCCATTGCCGCGAAGGTCAAGGACGAGCTTTTTCATTCCCTGGGCCTTGAGCTTGAAATAAGCATTGCGAACATCCTCGGAAACCCTGTCGGTAAACCCGGTCTGGAGAATGTAGCCGGTTGTGTCATTGAGCATTCCGGCATATTCCACATCCGGGAGATGAATTCTCTGCCTGACAATATTGACCTCAACGGTGTCACCCGCAGCCCAGCCGTCCCCTCCGAAAGCCTTCTTCACCCCGAAAACCACAGTGGTTCCCGGATTGCCCTTCATCCTGGACGTAGCCTCGTCCGCCTTCAGGCCCTTCACGGATTTTCCGTCAATGGTCACAATCTCATCTCCGCAACGCAGTCCCGCATTGGCCGCAGGAGAGCCGGCATAAGGCTCATTGATAACGACATTGCTTTCAGTATCAGGTTTGTAGATGATTGCACCAATGCCTCCGTAAGTCTTGCCTATCATAAACTCGAAGTCCTCATTGTCTTCCTCGGGTACATAAATGGTGTATGGATCGAGAGACTCCAGCATTGCATCAATGCCCGCCCTGTAGATCCGGTCCAGGGGGAGGGAGTCAACGTAAGACCTGTTCAGTTCCTTGATGACGGCATTCTGGATTTCAGTCCATTTGCCAAGCTTGAAACCGGCCGACTGGGAGAATGCCGGAGAGAATGCGAATACGGCAAGAGCCGCGAGCAGATATTTCTTCATTTTCAATGTATTTCAATAACACGTTGGCCCGGCGGGCACAAACCGGCATTGATGCGTACAATAGCCGTGCCCGAACGTCACGAATTACAAAAATACTAAAATCTGCTCTGGTCTGCAAATGAGAAGTTCACATTCACTGTTCCGGGGGTCAGCGCCTGTGGTCCGGGACGAACTTCCCCCGGCTGTACTTCATCGGCACGATGGCCGGACGACAGGTCACAGGATACTCGGAGGCCTGGGAGCCGCGCGGATTGTAGAACATAGTCGCCCACCAGCGTCCGTCCGCATCCCGGAAAAGATTGTTGTGACCGCCGCCTGTGATAGCATTGTAACGGGGGCCGTAAGGGCCATAGACATTGTCCGACGAGGCAATTATGCAATCGTAGCTGTAGCGGGTCTCCTTCGAGGTGAGGCCATCCTTCTCCACGTAAGTGTCGCCCTCGGCGGTACGGTGCGACCAGATGGCCTGCACAAGATGATATTTCCCGTCGTGCTTGAATATGAATGCGCCCTCAATGTACGGCTCCGGCTCGTAAGGTGTCTCCTCCAGCCGGCGGATTTCCTCGGCCAGGCCGCTCATGTCAGGCTTCATTCTGGCTATATAATGGTTATGTCCAACGAAATATACTGTCCCGTCCTCGTCCTCGAAGAGGCTTCCGTCAATGTTTGGGAAAATCGGACCTTCCGCATTGCCCTCAATGTTCTCGTACGGTCCTTCAGGACTGCCGCTGACGCTGCGGAGGATGAATGAACCCTTCCCGAAGCCGGAATCATTCATGCAGGCTACCATGAACCAGTTCCCTACACTCTTGATATAATGGAGTTCCGGAGCCCATACCGCACGGAAACGATTGTCCAGAGGATCACCGTTGATGGATTTGCGGGGATATTTCTCATCCGGGCCGAACACCTTCGGGACGCTCTGCCACATAGATCCGTCATCCAGGGGCCAGACCAGGCCGAGGGAATCCCAGGTAGCCAAATCATTGGAACGCCAGAGATACAGGCCATCGTTCCAGTCCCAGCAATGCACCTGTCCCGGGAACTCGCGGGACGGGTCTGCGGTGGTTCCGGTCATGTAGTACGCACCATCCGGACCGGTGGTTACCCACACGTCACGCATCCAATGGTCGAAGAGCGGGGACACCGACTCCGGGACCCGCAAACGGGCATCAGCAGTGTCCGCTGAACCGTAGGCTTCCACGTTGGAGGACCCACAGGCAGAAAAAGCAAGGAGGGCTGACAACGTCAGCAATGTAAACAAACTGTCTCTCATAGCATTCAATCATATTCCAAGATACAAAATTATTCACACGGAGGGATTAGCATCAGCAATTATGTTCAGGATTTCAGCAATCCTGAACAATTCAGCTCCCTGGACAGTCTCCCAGGAGGTCAGGACCAGCAGGCACTATTGCCTGTTTTTCCGGATTTGCTAACTTTGCCCTGACCCAGACAATATATTTATGACTGTATTCAAATCATTGATTCTGCCATTGCTGGCCCTGACTCTCCCGGCATTTGCGGAAACATTCCCCATCCAATACGAAAACGTCAGGTTCAAGCAGCTGGGCGGCAAGGAAGGACTGCCGCACAACACGGTCTTCGCCATTGCCCAGGACCAGGCAGGATTCATCTGGATGGCCACGGCCTCCGGACTCTGCCGGTATGACGGATACGACATAGGGACCCTCAGGCATTCGGACAGCGACACGACCTCGCTCCGCCACGATTTCGTCCGCAATCTCTTCAATGATGACGGGAGGAAATCGCTCTGGCTGTCCACTGACACAGGAATATGCAGATATGACTACAGCCGGGAAAGATTCTCCAACTACGGTCTCGGAGGCAGTACTGACGACATAGTGGACTTCCTTTTCGGCCCGGACGGAAAGACTCTCCTGGCGGTCTGCGACATAGGCATATTCCGATACGATGACGAGACGGATGACTTCACCCTCTTCCTCGGTCCCAGGACACCGGGGAAGCATTTCCAGACGGCGGTCATTGACAGTCACTCCATAATGTGGATAGGCTCCGGAGAGGGGCTGCTGAGGTATGATCTGGGGCAGGAGAGGTACACCGGCATTCCTGACAGCATCACCGGGCTGGGAGACGGAGTCGTGTTCACCGACTTGGCGGGCGACAGGTTCGTAATCCTCAGCAATGACGACATCTGCCTTGTCTATGACACCAGGGACGGAAGCGTCAGGGACCTTGGAAAAGACTTGAAGGACAAGACATACAGATGCTCCGAGACAGACTCTGCCGGGAACATCTGGGTCGGATGCGAATACGGAATCTATGTCTATGACCGGGAATGGAATGTAATCGCCCACTTCGAGCAGTCGCCGGGAGACCTCAGCGGACTGAACGACTCCCCTACCTACAGCATATTCCGGGACAAGAACGGGAATATGTGGGCCGGAACCTATTTCGGAGGTGTCAACTACTTCCTCTCCGGGTCCGACCAGTTCAAATACAGAAGCTACGGAAACGGAAACGACCACTTGAGCGGCAAGGCTGTAAGACAGATAGCCAACACCCCTGAGGGAGGTCTGATGCTGGCCACAGAGGACGGAGGCCTCAACTATATCGACCCCGACGGGAGGATACACAGCGACATACTCAGCAGGCTGAAACATATCGAGGCCAAGAATATCCACTCCCTCCTCGTGGACGAGGACGGCAGCCTCTGGATCGGCCTGTTCCTGAAGGGAATACTGCATTGGCGGAAGGACGGGGAAATTGAGGACTACAACGCCCCGTTGAAGTCAGTTTCGTCCGCATTTGACATTGCAAGGACAGCCGACGGATGCATCTGGTACGCAGGACCTTCGGGCTTGTTCCGGATTGACAGGAGGAAGTCCAATGTACCCGAGAGGATATCTCCGCTCCGGTACCCTGTAATCTCGGTCCTGAATGACACCACCATCCTGATGGGAGCCAGGATTGGAGGGCTATATACGGCTGACACAAGGAGCCTGAAGGTGGAAGCCCGGGCCTGCCTGCCCGAAGAAGCCCATGTCACCGACATATTCCCGGATTCATCCGGGAGCATCTGGGTGGCGACTGACCAGGACGGGCTGTATGAAATCGACCCTGGCTTCAACATTGTCAATGCGTTCAAAGAGGACAGGCTCGGGTCCAACTCGGTGAAAAGCATCATTGAGGACAGGGAAGGAAACTTTTGGGCAGGTACCGGGAACGGGCTGGTCTGCATCAGCGGAGATTGCAGGAAATGCACCAGGTACACGGCCTCGGACGGACTCCCGTCAACCCAGTTCAACTACACTGCTGCCTGCATCAGGCCGGACGGAGAACTGTGCTTCGGGACAGTGGACGGAATGATTTCTTTCCACCCTGAGAAGGTCCGGAAGGAGGGCCAGGCATTCCGGATTGCCGTGACGGGAATTGCGGCAGGAGGCAAATATATTGACCAGGAGGACGGGCGTATCATCTCCGGGGCAATGGGATTTCCGGTGGGAATCACCCTGAAATACCGGGATGCGAAATCGTTGCAGATAGATTACTCCGGAATGAACTACAAATACGGCAGGGATACTGAATATGCCATGATGCTCTCCGGAGTGGACAAGCACTGGCAGCTGATAGGGAAACAGAGGCAGGTGAGGCTCACCGGCCTGAGACCCGGAAGATACACATTCCGGATAGCGGCCGGGTGCGACGGGGACAACTGGGACAAGGACGGAATGCTGAGCCTGAAGCTGCGGATACTGCCGCCATGGTATGCTTCCCCGGCGGCCTGCATCCTGTACGCATTGCTGTCGCTGGTGGCATTGAGGCTGATATACAAGTGGTACAAGGCCAGGCTGATGCTCAGGATGAGACTTGAGGCGGAACACGAGAGAAGGCTCAGCATCGAGAAGATGAACCGGCTGAAGACTGATTTCTTCACTTACGTGTCGCACGATCTCAAGACCCCTCTCACCCTGATTCTCTCCCCTCTCCGGAGAATGCTTGACAATCCCGGTCTCAAGGACGAGGACAGGAACAATCTCTCCATCATCCTGAGGAATGCCAACAGGATGAACTACCTTGTCAACGAGCTGCTCACCTTCAGCAAAATCGAGATGAACCAGAAGAAGATACTGCTCAGGCAGGGTGACATAATCAGTTTCATCGGGGAGACCACAGCCATATTCGGAATGGTGGCAAGGGAGAAGGATATCGAGTTCAGGACGGAGCTCCAGGCATCCGGCAAGGCCGTGTGGTTCTCGCCTTCCAATCTGGAGAGAATCCTTTTCAACCTGCTTTCCAATGCATTCAAATACACCGCTCCGGGAGGAAGGGTGACCTTGGAGGCCAGCCTCTCCGGGAACGGTTCCAAGGCCCTGATTACGGTCACCGATACCGGAAGGGGTATCCCTGAGGATGCTCTTGGCAGGATATTCGACAGTTATTACCAGGTCGAGCGCAAGGACCACAGGGAGGGATTCGGGCTTGGACTGGCATTGACCAAGTCCCTTATCAAGATGCACAAGGGAGACATCGGGGTCAGCAGCAAGGTTGGCGAAGGGACAAGTTTCACCGTGACCCTGTCCGTGTCCGAAACAGCATTCGGCAGCGGGGAGTACTCCACCGAGAGCATAACCGACGATGAAATCGACAAGTACCGCAGGAGAATACAGGACAGCATTGACCTCGTTCCTGAGAAACTCTCCCCTCCTTCATCGGAGACCGTGGCGCAGACGCTCCTGATAGTGGAGGACAATGCGGAAATGAACGAGTATATTTGCGGAATATTCAGGGAAACATTCAATGTAAAAAGGGCATTCAACGGCAAGGAGGCCCTCTCAGTCATCGGGAAAGGCTGCCCTGACATAATCGTATCCGACATAATGATGCCAGTGATGTCCGGACTGGAAATGCTGGAGGCCATCAGGGCGGATGTGACGACCAGCCATATCCCGGTCATCCTGCTGACGGCCAAGACAGACGAGGACGACCACACGGAAGGCTATCGCTCGGGAGCCGACGCCTACATTGACAAGCCGTTCAATGCCAGGAACCTGGAACTTCTGGTAAACAACATTCTGGAAGGAAGGAGGCGGAACCTGGAACACGTCCGGAAGATGGACACCCTGAACATGAAGCAGATAACCGGAAATCCGAGGGACGAGGCCTTCATGGCGAAACTCGTTGGCCTCATCAATGCCAACATGAAGGAGGAGAATTTCGGCGTGGCCGAGATAATGGACGGCATGAACGTGAGCAGGAGCCTCCTGCACATGAAAATCAAGGCTCTGGCAGGATGCTCCATAACACAGTTCATCAAAACTCTCAAGATGAAGGAGGCGAAGAAATGCCTCTCTGAAGGGATGAATGTCTCGGAGGCGGCATACGCTGTCGGCATGTCGGACCCGAACTACTTCACCAAATGCTTCAAGGCTGAATTCGGCATCACCCCTTCCGAATACATAAAGTCGCTGGGGACTGAGTGAGAAGTCCTGCCGCTACCACTCCTCGAAGCGGAGATCGGCCTCAGGATTCTGGCGGCGGGTGAGGGTTTCCTCGACCCTGTACTTCACGCCGCTCCTCACGAACACGTATGAGATTGTGAACTCAGGCTGCTTGCCTGCAAGCTCAAGTCCGTCAGCCTCAGGATTCAATGATGCGGATGCCTCCTCGACTGCTACGGAGCCGGCCGCTTTCAGGGTAACTGTAAGATCCTCATTTACAATCAGGTCCAGAGCCTCCCCGGCCACATTGACAGAGCCGAAGCCTGTGCGGCGGACCACATTGCGGGATACAGTGGCAAGGTCACGCGTGATGTTGCGGCTGAGATCCTTGTTGTAATACTCGGAGACCTCACCGGTAGAGAGATCCGTCATCTTTCCCCGGACATAGTAGGTTCCGTGCCACCTGCTCACGAACTTCACGGCCACGATGCTGTAGTCCATCAGGTTGCCGTTCACGTCCGCAAGCACCTCGTCCTGGCTGTGTCCCGTCATCCTGAACGGAATCGCATAATGGGTTCCTGCGGCCAAGTCATCATTGTAGAAGTCATCATTGAAATCGAGCCTGACGTCACAGATTGCAAGGTCAGGATTGCTGATGGTCATTCTGGACGGGTCAGCAAGACGGTAATATGACTCCGGCATGAGAGTCAGTCCCGTGCCATCGAGAAGCGCAGGGTCAATCTCGAATGTAGCCCAGTCCTTCGTATCCACCTCCCTCTTGCCGCCGATGGCAACACCGACCTTGATGTACATTCCCGTGTCGGCCACCAATGTCCTCAACGGCTTCTGTGAAGCGAAATATGCTCTTGTGACTTCGAAATCCTTCTCGTATGATTCGTAGCAGGAAGTCAGGCAGAGGGCCGCGACGGCCAATGACATAATTGCTTTGTTCTTCATTTTCATTTGAATCTTGATTACCATCCCATATTGTTCACAAGGCCAGGATTCTTGACCAGTTCCGCATAAGGAAGCGGGGCATAGTAGTTCCTGACATCATATTTCCGTTCCTCCACCTTGCTCTCCCGGAAAGAAAAGGTATTGTCCGCATTCCTGGAGATTTCCACCCCATAGACATCCCCGTCCAGAGGGAGGAGCCATCTGCGCATATCGAAATACCTGTGGTTTTCAAATGCGAACTCAATCCTTCTCTCGTTCTGGACAATCTTCCTGAAACTGTCCCTGTCGACTGCACACTCGTCAATCCAAGGGTCGGAGACAATGCCTCCAGCAAGAGTGCGGACAGACTTCATGACAGAGTAGGCCGTGAGCGATGTCCCAGGTGCGGATACCTTCGGTCCGTAAGCCTCATTGGCAGCCTCGGCATAGTTCAGGAGCACTTCCGATTTGCGGAGAAGAGGATTGTAATGGGCAGAGTTGGTCTTCTGGACCGGATTGAGCAGACCTGCCGCCCTGGAGACGAACTTGGCCAGATAATATCCGGTGACAGTGGCATTCTCGTTATAGGCTCGGGAGTCCTTCCCGCCCTCGGACATATCCAGACATACATCCGTATTGCCGAAAACATCATCCTGGCAATAAACGGTCCTCGCAAGCCTGTCGTCGGCCATCAGGACGGCCGCGGCAACATCAGCATCAGGAGAATCCAGGCCGGCCCCGGAACGGGGATCCGACAGCGGATATCCATTCTTCGCACAGAATGCCTTCACGAGATTGTGGCTCGGCACCGTCATCGCCTTGCCGTAATAATACGGAGGGAAGTGATTGGCCTCAAGAAGATTGTTGTTGAAATACCTGCGGAATGCGAAATCGGCACTTTCAGCCTGCACATCGGATATCGCCTCGGTAAGAAGAGGGACATAGGTCCCGAAACCGTCCAGCGACAGCAACTCCGCAATCTGAGTGGCCACAAGTTCCCATTTCTTCCGGTAGAGTGATGGATTGACAATATCATAATCGCCCATCCCATTGATTTTCACCACGTTGTCATCCTGCATTGCAGGGCTTGCGCTGTACAGCAGGACACGGCTCTTCAACACTGCGGCAGCCGCTTTGGAAGCCCTGCCGACCTGGGTGACACCTACATACTGGTCAGAGCCCTCATACGTCATCGGAAGCAGTTCCATTGCCTTATCAAGGTCGGAGCAGATGAAGTCCGCCGCAGCCTGATAGGTCGGCCTTATGAACTCGCCGTTTTCCGATGCCTCCTCCACGGATATGAAGTGGTCTGCCAGAGGAATGCCCCTGGAGACGCCGTCGTCACATTTCCCTCCATAGACCTTGAGCAGTTCGAAATGCCACCAGGCTCTCAGGAAATATGCCTCGCCGCGGAGACGATTCTTGATGGAAGCGTCAATGTCGGAGTCAACCCTGTTGTAGAGCAGGTCGTCGGAAAGGCCGTTCTCAAGGAACGAATTGACATATTCGAGCATGTTGTAGGCTGTGGCCCAGTTCCCTATCGGATTGTTGAACGGGGTCATCGCTCCCTGGCCGAGCATATATACCGATGCCCCGTGGGCGGAACATACGGCATTGTCCGTGGCTGCGTCCAGGAAATTCTCGTCGAAGCAGTCAGGTCGGTTGGCAATGCCGTAGTAAGCCTTGTGCAGCACGCCCATCGCAAGCTCAGGCACCCTCCATACGTCATCGTCGCCTATCTGCCAGGTAGTCTTGGTATCCAATGCCTTCTCACATCCGCAGAGAATCATCGCACAGGCGGCCGATATCAATATCTTGTTCATATTCTAGTTCCAATTTAATTTTTACAATGTGAATGCCACCCCGCAGGTGAAGGTCCTTCCGACCGGATAGTTGGTCAGCCCGGCATTCGGGAGCTCAGGGTCCAGGTCCTTCATCGGAGACACGGTGAAAAGATTGGTCCCTCTCAGGAAAACCTTGATTCCGCTGAGGTTGCGGACATTGAACCTGCTGAACGTATAGCTGAGTTCCAGGTTCTTCAGTCTCAACCAGTCGGTCTTCTGAAGCCAGAATGTCGAATTCTGCCAGTTGTTCATGTCGTCAGTGGTGGTAAGCCTCGGATAGGTTCCCTGAGGATTGTTCACCGGGTGCCAGCGGTCCAGTGCAAGTACGGAATAGGCATTCTCCCCGTAGTTCCAGTAATACGCATTGTTCATCCAGGCATCCACTCCGAGTTCCGCATAGAATACCGCATAGAGGCCCCAGCCCTTGTATCTCAGGTCAATGTCGAAGCCGAGAGTGACTTCCGGGAAGGAGTTTCCGAGGACTGTCACGTCCCTTCCGTCCACAAGCCCGTCACCATTGATATCCCTGTAGGCAATGTCCCCGTCTTGATAATGTCCGAATGACTGGGACGGATGGCCATCTATCGCAATGTCCCTGCCGAAGAGTCCCTCGGCCACGTAGCCGGTCATCGCACTGGTGCTGTTGCCTACCACATAACGGTAGTTCTCCCCGTGAAGGACCTGGTTCCATTCGAGGACTTTGTTGCGGCTCCAGAGCACATTGGCCCCGATGCTGTAGGAGAAGTCCCCGGCCTTGTCCTGCCATCTTGCCTGGGCCTCGACTCCCTCATTGAGGACGGAACCCATATTGGCATAGGTGACGAAATCCCCGGTGTAGCCGCCGTAGGTGGCGTCGTTCAGTCCGATTATGTCGTAATGTTTCTCCCTGAACCAGTCTGCCTCGAAACTGAGCCTGTCCCCGAGGAAGGCAGCCTCGAGTCCGACATTGATCTCGACAGCCTTCTCCCATCTCAGGTCAGGATTGGCATCCTTGATGAAGTTTGTAATGAAGGCGGTTGCACCATTGGCCGTGGTGCCGAAATTGAAGCTGCCGCTCTGCTCCCAGTCCCTCTCATAGAGAAGATGGCTGGTGGCGCTGTCATAACCGAGAAGACCGCCGCTGACCTTGAGCTTGAGAAGGTTGACATTGCGGTTTCCCCTGAGGAAAGGCTCGTTGCTGATTACCCAGGAGGCGCCTCCGGCAGCGGAGAGGAAGAGTTTGTTCCCCTTCTGGAAGCGGTTGCTGCCCATCAATGCGGCATCAGCCTCAAGCACATATCTCCTGTCAAAAGCCCAGCCGAGGGACAATGAGGAGACACTGTTGATGATATCCTGGGATACGCCCTGGCTTGAGGTCTTGTTGAACTGATACCTCAGATCAGCGGAGAAGGCATTCTTTCCGAAGTTCCTGTCATATCCGGCGTAGGCATTCCAGCCAAGAGTCTGCTGGAGGGTGGTGCTGTTCCTGGTCTGGTCGGTGGCGACATTGATTTTCTGCACCTGAATGTAGTCCGTCACCGTCTCCCCGGAAGCTCCGGTGTAAGATGCCGGGGCATATACAGGATATTTCTTCGCCAGGGAAAGCTGGAGATAGTCGTAGTTGTCGAAGGACAGATAAGCGCCCGCCTTGAGGCCTTTGACCTTCTTGTCAAGGTCGAACTTCACTCCGAAGTCGGTCTGGGCCCTGGTATATCTCTCGTCAGTGTATCCGCCGTAATACATCTCGGAATACACATTGGTCGAACGGAGTATGCTGCCTCCGAACAGAGGAACATCCTCTGATGCCGCAAGACCGGTCTCCTCCCCGTCCAATATGAAAGAATATTCGTTCGGCCTGTATGTAGAGGCTGCGGAGAACATCTGGGCACAGTTCATCTGACCCCACTTCCTCATCTCCATCCTGCCCGACACGCCTGCCACGACGCTGAGGAAATCAGTGACATTGAATTCGAGATTGCCCCTGAGGTTGATCCGGTTGAGCTGAGGGGTATATATGCCCTTCTCATAGCCGCTTCCGCCGACATAACCTGCCACGAGGGCATATTTCACCTTCTCCGAACCTCCGGACATCTCGAAGGAGACCTTCCTGAAATTGGATGTGCTGCTGAGGAATTCCTTCTGCCAGTCGATATTCGGATACCTGGTGTCGAATGCACCTGATGAGTTGCGGTAGCCCTCAAGATGGGACTGCGAATAATAAGGTGACAGGCCATCATTGAGGCAGGCCTCATTGTAAAGGGTGGCATACTGCCAGGAGTCCAGCCATTCGGGCATCCTCGTCATCGTGGTGATTCCCATCTCGGCCGAGACGCGGTAGTTTCTCTCTTCTCCAGCCCTGCCCTTCCTGGTGGTGATCACCACTACTCCGTTGGCCGCACGGGCACCGTAGAGAATCTTGGCGGTGGCATCCTTGAGCACCTCGATTGACTCAATCTCCTCAGGAATGAGATCCGCCATAGGCCTTTCCACCCCGTCAATGATGACCAGCGCCGTATTGGCCGTCATGCCGTGCTGCCCGCGCACATACAGGTCCGCGGTGTTGTTTCCAAGGCCATGCACAATGGAACGGACCTGAAGGCCTGAGATTCTGCCCTGGAGCATATTGTTCAGGTTGAGTTCCGGGAAGGTGTCGAACTCCCCCTTCTCCAGTCTGTCCGAAGCCCCCACGCCCAGTTCCTGGGCCCCGGAAGGAGTCCCTGCGGCAAGGAAGGCCAGAACGACCGTTATTGCTGTGAAATGATATATTCTCATAAGTTCTGTCATTTAATGTTTCACCATCCCGGATTCTGTTTCAGGTTCTTCAGGGAAGCCACATCCTCCATCGGAAGAGGATACCAGTAGTTCCTGGTGTTGAAGACCCTGACGGTCGTAGTGACGTCGGCATACTCGTAGCGGAAAGACGGTATCTTCAGCTTGCATGAGGCCTCCTTGGTGAGGTCCCCCGGATAGGCGTTGCCCGACTCGTCGAGAGGATAGGCCAGGACACGCTTCATCGGATACTGCTCCTTGAAGAGGTCCACCGCCGTCATCCAGCGCCTGATATCATACCATCTGTGGCCCTCGAACATAAGTTCCACCGCCCTTTCCCTCCTGTAGGCCTCCCTGAAGTCCACACCGGACGGAAGGTCACCTATACCGGCGCGGTTCCTGATGATGTTCAAGGCCTGTCTGGCCGAAATCGTACAGCCGCTCACGACGGCATCAGGGTCACCGGTTGCCTCGAAAGAAGCCTCGGCGAAGTCCAGATAGACCTGTGATACACGTATGTACACAGTCGTAAGCCTGTACATATTGAAGCCGGTATCCCCGAACAGAGGGATGCTGGCCTCTGGCCATACGAACTTCTTGCAGAGATAGCCGGTGCATTGGGATGCGTTGGTGAACGGGTTCGTGGTGATGAAGTTGGTAGAATAACCGCCCACGTATGTGGTGAGATAATACTGCTCGTTGTTCAGGTTCGTACCCCAGGCCTCACCTGGCACTATGATGTTGTTGGAAAGCCGCGGATCCCTCTTCGAGTAAGGGTCGGTGTATTTCACTGCTTCATATCCGGACCTCGGGTCATCAATAGGGTAGAACGATCCGTCCTCTCCCTGACGCTCGAACATATCCACCATATTCTGTGACGGGGCATCGTACGGAGTACCCTCGGCTCCGGTCTTGTCGTCATAAGGCTGGGTGAGCCACTGGGCCCTCACAAATGCGCTCCAGTTGCCGGGATGGAAACGGTTGAACCAGAGATATTCCGGCTGGGCGAACTGGTTCTCGTTCGGCATAAGGTATATGCTCCTGTACTCCTCCTTGCCCATCAGCCTGTACCAGCTGCTTGCGTCTATGGCATCAATGCATTTCTGGGCAGTGCGGGCAGCCTCGGCGGCCAGATCCTTCCCGTAGCCGTTGTCCACTATCGCATCCAGTCCGTTCTGCATGAGCGGGCTGGCCGCATAGACCTGCGTCATTGCCTTGAGAGCCAATGCAGAAACCCTGTCCGGGCGACCAAACTCATCGTCTGGCCAGAGGTCAGGGAGATTCTCGACGGCCTTGTCCAGATCCTCCTGCATCCAGGCGTTGGACTCCTGATAGGTCTTGCGGGGGACATCGAAATCATCCGACGCATACCACACCTTGTCGAATATCGGCATTCCGCCGTATCTCTTGATAATTTCGAAATAAAAATATGCCCTGAAAAAATAAGCCTGTCCAAGCAGGAGTTTCTTCTCTTCCGCCGTGATGGACTGCACCTTGTCAATGCCCTCAAGCACCTTGTTGGCTATGCGGAGGCCCTTGTAGGCCCTTGCAATGGCGGTTCTTCCGTCACTAGCTATCTCGAACTGGCCGGTACCGCAGCCAAGCCAGTCACCTGCGTTGACGAATTTGGAAGCATCGCTGTTGCGCACCGTCACATATTCATCGGAGAGGTTGCCGACATTGCTGTAGAGATTGCCGTAACTGTTGATGGCATACATGTAAATAAGTATGTCGGACTCGGTATTGTTGTTCGCAGAGGTCTGATAAATCTTGTCGAGGAAGCCTCTGAGGCTGTTGTAGTCCTTGTATATGTCATCCTCGGAAAGTCCCATGTCCGGAGAATGGTCCAGATATTTCTCACAGCCGGCCAGAGCCATTGCGGCAAGAATGGACAATATAAATCTGTATAGTTTCATTTTCATTGTGTTTTACAGTCCGATTCTCACTCCCAGGTCATATCTTCTCACCATCGGATAGATATACTGTCCGCCATGCTCCGGGTCCCTCCTCGGGTCGCAGTCTGAGATGGTGAAGAGGTTGTTGGCATTGACATAGAACTGGAGCCTTGTCAACTTGGCCTTGCTGATGAGTCTCTTCGGCAGTTCATAGCTTATTTCCACGTTCTTGAGCCTCAGATAGGAATGATTTGAGTATGAATAAGTGCTCGCCACGGAATTGTACCCATTGTTCACGTGGATGGTCGGGCGGACAGGGCCTGAGGCGGAAGTGCCTGCGGTCCAGGACTCAAGGACGTCCGGCTGGGCCTTGATATTGCCGTTCGGGAAGTCCCAGAGATATGCGCTGATGGCCTCCTTGTAAACATTTAGGGCGCTGTAGAACAGAAGGCTGAACCCAAGTCCCTTCCAGGAGCCGCCCAATGTCAGGCCCATCGTGGTGACCGGATAGTTCAGGTTCTTGACAGGTGCCATATCATTGCTGTTGATGACTCCGTCCGCATTGTAGTCAATGTAGTAGAGGTCTCCCGGCACGAGAGTATTGTGCTTTCCGCTCGCAATCGTGGACTGGGCGGAATTGAAGATGTCATCGAGGGATGCGAAGTTGCCGTTGGCCAGATACTTGGTGACATAGCCTATGGACTTGCCCTCGGTCTTGAGGTAGTCGCTGAGGTTGGCCGGGTCGTCGTAGTAAATGACACGGTTCTCGCTGGTGGCGAAGTTGTACTTGACATAGTAGTGGAAGTCTCCCACCTTGTCGTTCCAGTTCATGTCGAGCTCCAGACCGTGATTCTTGGTCTTTCCGAGATTGACCTGAGGGAAGGAGATTCCGCTGGAGGCCCAGGCAGGGATTGTCTGCCTCGTCATCAGGATGCCGTCCCTCTTCTCGTCGAAGAGATCCAAGGTGATGTTGAGCTTGTTCCAGAGCCCGATTTCGATACCGAGATTCTGCTTCGTGGAGGTCTCCCAGGTGGCATTAGGTTCAGCAAGCTTGCCCTCCACATATACAGGGCCGTAAGTGCTGGTCACCCATTTTCCAAGTTCCGCATTGCCTGCCTGCTCGAACACCTGGATGTAGTTGAACCTCGTGGCTCCCTTGTCGTTGCCGACCATACCGAAGGAATATCTTATCTTGAAGTTGTTGAGAATGCCCCTGGTCCATTTCTTCATCCAAGGCTCGTCACTCAGCCTCCAGCCCACCGATGCGGACGGGAAGAAGCCGAAGCGGTTGCCCGGGGCGAATTTCTCCGAACCGGTGTAGGCTCCGTTGAACTCGGCTAGATAACGTCCCTTCCAGTTGTATGTGATACGTCCCACCCAGTCTTCCTCGTATGCCGGAAAGTCCATTATGGTGCTGGAGCTCGACTCGTTCATCTTCCTGTTGAACAGGAACAGGGCCGTTACGTCGTGGTCCCCGAACTTCCTGGCGTAATTCAGGGAAAGTTCGTAATAGAGATTCCTCACGTAGGACTGGAAGTTGTCATACGAGCCTCCCACCGGAAGCGAGCCCGGTGAGTTCTGGTCTGGATAACGGCTCTCGGTATAGTTGTAGGTGATGGTCCCGTCCTCATTGTAAACGGGATTGATGTAGTCATACACCCTGTTGATTCTCACTGTCGAACGCTGGGCGTCGAGGTCATTCTTGCCGAGAATCTTTCCGGTAACGATATTGGTCTGCCACTGCGAGGTGTTTGTATAGGACAATGATGCCTGGGCTGACAGGCCCTCCGTGATGAAGTCGAGCTTCTGGTCCAGTTTCACGTCATAGAAGCCCTGATATGTCTTCACTGTACGGCTTCCTCCCTCCTCGATGAGATAGGCTATGTTCTGGTCCTGGCTCTGGCCGTCTCCCCAGTTTCCGTCACTGTATTTGACGGGGAACTCATTGCTAGGAGCCGTAAGGAAGGCTCCGAAGAAATACTGGTCAGGAGAGGCGTCACCCGGTCTGTAGGCCGGCTGGTTCTGGTAGCCCATTTTTCCCGCGATATTGACCTGGAGCTTTGTGCTTTTAGTAATCTGGAAGTCGAAATTGCTTCGCCAGTTGTACCTGCGGTAACTGAAAGAAGGGTCGAACTCCTCCTGCTGCTCTGTCTTGAAAATGTCCCCGTCGTGAAGATAGCCGAATGAGACATAGTACTTCATGGCCTTGCCGCCACCACGCACGTTGATGTTGTAATTCTGCTCATATCCCACGTTCCTGACAAGTTGGTCCCACCAATCGACATCAGGGAACACGTCATTGTAAGGGCCGTAATTGCCCGTTGCGAAAGCATTCTCCCAGGCGGCAATCGTGGACTCGGGCACGAGGGCACCCCAGTTGGCATCATTGGCCTGGGCCACATTGTACTGCTTCATCGAGGTTACGTAGTCGGAATACTGCGGCGACCGGGACGGCTGCTTGAAGCCGAAGTTGGAGGTGAAGGATATCTCAGGCTTATGGTCCATTCCCCTCTTGGTGGTGAGGAGAATTACACCGTTGGCTCCCTTCACACCGTAAACGGCAGTGGCGGAAGCGTCCTTGAGGACTGAGATGGATTCCACCTCGTTTACATCCACATCATTGAAGTCACGCTCGATTCCGTCCACGAGCACAAGCGGAGATGCATCTCCCCAGGTGGATTTTCCCCTGACGAAGATAGTGGCCTTGTCAGCACCCGGCTTGGAAGTGGAGTTGATGGAAACGACTCCCGGCATCTGGCCCTGGATGGCCTCGGAGATGGAGTTCACATTGGCGACTTTGAGCAGGTCTTCGCCCTTGGTGGCCGTGATGGAGCCGACGCTGGAGGCCTTCTTCTGGACACCGTAGCCTACCACGACGACCTCTTCAAGAAGTTCAGTATCCTCCTTTATGGCTAGGCGGCCTAGGTCAGATCGTCCACCGACCTGCACCTCGGTCTCCTTGTAGCCCATGTAGGAGATGACAAGGGTGGCGTTGTCTTTAGTGCGGATGGTAAAGAAGCCGTCCAAATCGGTGATACTTCCCGTGAGAGTACCCTTTATGAGGACTCCCACACCGGCAAGCGGCTCACCAGTGGTGGCATCCACGACCTGGCCCTTCCTTGAAGCCTCCTGCGCCATAATACCGGCAGGCATCAGGAAATACAGGCAGGCGAGCACCGCACAGACCGTGATTCTTTTAAATTTTATTTTCATAACAAACACTTATTCAAGTTTCGCAAGTCGCAGGACCGGATGGCCCTACTGTTCCAATTCCCATTTCAGCCTCGGCTTCTCCCCGCTGAAGTCCCAGATTTCCGAATCGAAGCCGGCCTTGTCCCGGACTGTCTCGACGAGGGTCACGTCGGATGTCTTGCCGTTGTACCTGTCCTTGGTGACGGCCGTGGTGTAATCCGGGTCGTCAGGAAGAAGTTTAGCAGAATCAGTGGAATCCCAGGTGGCCACGAACTTGTACGCCATGTCAGGATTGGTCCAGCAGTTCACGCCAATGGCAAGTTTGAAATATCCGCTGACTTTTCCGGACCTCGGGGCATTGGTTGAGCCGAGCCAGCTGTTCCAGGCGACGCAGTTGGTAATCTGCGTACCTATCGTGGCTGGATCAACGAAGCCGAGAATGCCTCCGACCTGGTTCTTGGTATTGTTGTAGGTATCTGCCCAGCAATGGTCTATCAAGCTTGGATTGACTCCGTTAGGGCTCGTGAAACCTACGATGCCGCCATTAGGACCGGCTCCCACAGTGGCGTGCCAGGTCTCTATGGTTCCGGATGCACAGCAGTTGTCAACGCTTGCGTATCTCATCAGGCAGACGATGCCACCGGCCCTGGAACTGGCCGTAATGTTCCCGGAATAACGGCATTGTGTAATGTTTGCGCCCACTTCGAGGTCTCCGCAGATTCCGGCACCGCTCCAGTCGGAGACAATGTTGACTTCGGATGCGCATTGGCTTATCCGGCTTTGCTGGCCCTGCATCATGCAGCATATTCCTCCGGGATGATTGGAGGAGCCTGACGGCACGCTCATATTGATTGAGCCCTTTACTATAACTCGTTCAATGACAGCAGGATAATCAGCCTCTCCGGCACGTCCTGCCACCACGCCCATCCTGACATCGCCCCCGGATACGGAGGCATTCTCGAATGTCACATTGGCCATCCTTCCGCGCAAGAACGAGAAGAATCCCAGGTCTCCGTTCACAGCTGTGTCAAGAGTGAGGTTGCTGATGGTGTGGCCGCAGCCGTCGAAGTCAATGAGCTTCTGCTGGGTGGTGGTAACCGGAGTCCACGCACGGCCGGCCATGTCAATGTCGGCCCCGAGCTTGAAACAAGTAGTCTTGCCTGCCTTGAGGCGGCTTTCCACCGCCAACAGTTGCTCAGGAGTAGTGATGACAATCGGATTGTCCGAACCGCCCTCCTCCTGATAGATGCAGAATGTCAATGACTTCCTGCTTTCGTCCACCTTGAGGTCATCGGAGACGAGGTCGAGGCCTAGCATGTACTTCTTCCCCGCATTGAGAGACGTGAGATCCTTGAAGAAGAGCTGAATCTCCTTCACAGTCTCGGACTCTCCGAACTCGACATCGAATGAACTGAGTTCCCAGTTCGCCTCAGGAAGACTGACATACTCCCCTTCCGCCTCACGGACTGCGAATCCCGCCTTGCCGTCATTCTCCACGTGGCTGCGGCCAACGAGGATGGTGTACTGATACTCAGGATTGTCAAGATAATACTCGAATGTTCCGGTCTCGAACAGGGAGACCTGCATTCCATCAAAGGTCACGTCCCCCTTCTCCGGAGGAGTGAGATCCATCACCTGGCCGCAGGAAACAAGGGCCAGGACCACAATAACGGATAATGCTTTATGTCTCATAGCGCTGGAATTATCAGGTTGAACGTGGCGGAACGAAGCCATATTCTGCTGCCGTCCGCCTTGACGGTCTCCATTTCGTACTCTCCGGAAGGAATGAAGGTTCCGGATGTCCTCAGGCTCACATTGACCTTCGCAGACTCCTGAGGCCCGGACGAGAAACGGGCATCCACATAACTGCTCTGGTCTCCGTTCTGGAGCCTGAACTGGTGCCGGCCGGGATTGACGCAGACCTGCATCCCGGGCCTGTCCACGAGGCCGAACGCCCCGTCAGGAGAATAAAGACCTATGACATCGGTATGCGTGATGTCCGGAGCACCGGATGCCCCGTGGTCCGCAGCCGTGCAGCCCGCCATCAGAAATGCCGCCACGGCCAGAATATTCAGATTTCTTTTCATCTTGTTGCAATGATATATTCAATGTTGACCCAGATCAGAGTTCCATCCTGACCGTCTCCACGGACGAGTCGTCATAGGTAATCTCTGCGGAAAGAACCTTCCCCTTAATGTCGGAGACGACCGCTCCGGTCTCCCTGCCGTCAATGAAGATTTTGACTGACACGGCATCATCAGGCAGGTTCCTGACCTGTATCCACCTGTAGTCGGCGGCCTCCTCGACATTAAGAAGAGGCAGTCCGCTCTTGAGTGCACGGGTCACGATATCCCGCTCCCAGAGGATGTCACCTCCGCCCGACAGATATGTGAGATGATATTTTGTCCCCGGTTCAAGGCCATCCACCTTCACCCAGTCCTGTCCGGCCTCAAGATTTACCGTGCGGCTGTCCCCTATTTTCAGAACGCTGCCCTCTGCGGCGGCCCCGTTCAGGACCAGGAGCATATCCCGCTGGCCCTCTATGAAGCGCCTTACGGCAATGCCGTCCCTGGCAGCGATGAAGTCAGGATATACCAGAGGGTTCGGAGAATAGGCTCCGTCAGCAGTGTATCCAAAGAATTTCGGGGAGTATATTCCTCCCAGTTCCCACATCTGTGTGGATGTGGTATAGACGACCTTGTTCGGAACTACGCTGAAGCGGCCCGTGATGGCATAAGTCCCATAAGTCTTGAACGCCTCATAAAACTGTGAATACCAGTTCTTAGGATACCAGGCGAGACCGTTGAACAGGCTTCCGAATTCATCGGTGGTGACCGGAGTCCCGGCATTGGCCTTGCCGATTACGGCATTGAGATATTCGTATATCTTCATTGTGGAAGAATAGCCGTGCTGGCTACCCCATGTGCCAAGGGCATCCTGATTGTGGCTGTCTATCGCCCTCACCATCGAGAATTCGGTGCATATCAGCTTCTTGGTCACCCCGTACTTAGTCCTGGCAAGGTTGAGGTCGTCCCCGCACTGGGCTATCCTGGCGGCATGGATATGCAAATCCAGACCGTCAACGTCCGGATTGCCGTTCACGACATCCATTACGGCCTGGATTACAGGGCTGTCAACCTCGGAAATCCGGTTGAGTGCGCCAGCGAACACCTCGAAGGTCCAGCCGTGCTTCGCCTTCCAGCCTGCAATACGGGATGCGAACTCATTCAGGAAGGCCTTATAGTTGGCTGCCGCAACCTCCTTCTCGGCTTGCGGGGTATTGGCATTGTCATTGTTCTCCCACATCGGCTCATTTCCCATCACGAGAAGAGAGATGCAGTCCCCAAGGCCGTAAGACTCCAATATGAGCTCGGCGGCCCTGAAAATATGCTCCCATATTCCGGTCTCCCCAGCTGGGACAAGGCCAGTGTCATTGAGGAACGGAATCTTGAAGCTAAGCATGAACTTCACCTGGTCCCCGAGAAGACCCTGTGCCTGAGAATACTGCCTGAGCAGCTGTGAATTGCGGATTTTGTCCTCATCGACTCCGGCAATGACTCCGTTCTCCTTGGTGAGGAATTTAAGGGGAATGTCAATAAATCCCCTTACCCAGGTGACACCCGACTCCCTGAGCATCCTGACATCGCCGAGAGGACCTCCCAGGAGTTCATTGTAGTTGGCACCGATTTCCTGCGCCCCAGCCTTGAGCCAGGCGAATGCGAGCAGCAGGACAATGATGATTGTCTTCTTCATAGTATCTGGAATGATTTTGTTCGGTCATTAGTTCACGGAGGCCGTGGCAGCCTCCTGATTCACGATACAAAATTATCCGATACGTTCAGCAAGAAATAGAAGAAATGTGCAAGATGATAGCAACAATGTTCAGCTGCCTGAATGTCAATATCCTATACCCCACTCCGCACGCAGCCCGTCCATCTGCCTCATAACTGCGACAATCTCATCGTGAGGCATCATTGGAGATTCCACGAGGCCTTCGGAGAGGCAGCGGCGGCATTCGAAGACCTGATACTCGAAACCGGTGATGAAGTCTGCCGGCAGCCCGATGGTCTGGACCAGATCGTATCCTCGATAGACATCGATGCGGGACGGGCAGTTCACATTGTCCACTATGATGGAGCCCTCGGTGCCGCTGATTATGCCCTGGCGGTCATTGATGCAGCGGGCACTGGCCTGGAGATTGGCCATGCGGCCGTCCCCGTAGGTCAGGGAAATGCTTTCCTGCAGGTCAACGCCGGTGGGCCCGGTGACGCAGGATGTCACGGTCCGAACAATGTCGGAGCCGAAATACATCCGGGCGAAGTTCAGCACATAGACCCCGAGGTCGAGCAGGGCACCGCCGCCAAGCTCAGGACGCCGGATTCTCTCCTTGTAACTCACCGGGTAGCAGAGTGATGCCCGGAGAAGTTCCGGCTCGCCAATCACGCCGGCCGCCAGGAGTTCGGACACCTTGTGCGACATGGGCAGATACCTGGTCCAGATGGCCTCAGCCAGGAAAACGCCCCTGGACCTGGAAATGGCTACCAGTTCTTCCGCCTCGCGGGCGTTCATCGTGAATGCCTTCTCGACGAGGCAGGGCTTGCCGCATTCGAGGGCCATCCTGGTATGCTCGTAATGGAATGAATGCGGGGTCGCGACATAGACAATGTCCACTTCGGGGTCCTCTACCAATTCCCTGTATGAGCCGTAAGCCTTGGGAATCCCGTGTTCTGAAGCAAAGGCCCGGGCCTTTTCCAAGTCCCTGGATGCCACGGCATAACATTCACAGCCCTGCGGTTTTCCCGCCAATGTACGGGCCATCTTTATGGCGATATGGCCTGCGCCGATAATTCCTAATTTCATTTATAATATGGGTTTCTGTTTGGGTATTTCGATGTGTGGAGATCACTGGTCTTCCGGGGTATAGGCATTGACGGCGGAGACATATTCCGGGAGGAAATCCCGCATTGTCGGATACTGTCCGGAAGAAGACTCGCGGCGGCCGAGGGCCTCAATGACTGGCCGGATCAGCACGAATTTCTTCTTCCGCTCGTCAATATCTATAAGAGTATCAATGAGTTCCTGCATATTCCCGAAGCCCGTTCCGGCAATGTCAATCGAATGGGACATCAGATATCTTATCATCGAGGCCTCCACGAAAGTCTCGTTCATCACAAGCTGCGGAGAGCCGTAAGCTATTGATGCATAGAATGATGGATCACGCCGGAATATCGCATTGGCCTGTGCCTCAATGCTTGCCCAGCATTCTTCATTAAGAGGGTTGCAATAGGAATGGTTGAACTCGTGGATGAGAACGGGCAGGGTGTAGGTTTCCCCGTAGTAAATCCGGCCTGATGAATCCCTGTCACAGCATCCCATGACGGCATTGACGACTTCCCCTCCGCCCAAAAGCCTCTGATGCACGGCATAGTTTCCGGGGCCGTTCAGGAGGCCGAGATAAATGCGGAACTCGCCGCCGTCATTGGGGCCGAAGAATGAGTCATACCACGCAACATCCAGATTGTCAACGACTTTCCGCATTGCCGCCTCGCATTCTCCATAGAGGCTTGAATGGCTTTTGAAAAAATCCCCGAAGGCGGAATCCCTGTAGAAATCCACCAGCATTGCAATGAATTTCTTCTCGTCGCCTCGGCTGATGCGGTAATAGTAATCCTCAAAATCCGCCTCAAGGCCATGATTATATTCAATGCGGCCGTCATTGAGCCTGAGTCTCAGTGCAAATGCCATCGGCATATCCCAGGCGAAGCCTTTGCGGAACAACTTGCTGCCGGCGAATTTCACTGCCCTGTGCCCCTTGAAAGCCGCGAAGGTACTGTCCACGTCGGCAAGATAATCCGGAAGCACGCCGTCCTCCTCACTGAAAACGTATCCGCTGATGCCGGCAAGATGGCAGACCACGGCGACCAGCTCTGTTTCCTCGGCATAATGCACCGGGATGCAGCGGGACTGGCAGACAGGCTCGGAAGAAGGCCGTGTCAAGGGACTTGCAAAAGCAGTAAGCCCCACCACGCAGGTCAATGATATTGAAGCGATTACAAATGAAATATCCTTCATTTTCATAGAATGTGAGTTTGAATTCGTGCGAAGTTATCATTTATCGGGCAAATATCAAAAACTCTGACCCAAGGTAAAGGATTGTACCGAAAAAATACCTATCTTTCGAAAATTACCGACTATTTGGAAAAATGAAACTATTCAGGACATCACTTCATCTGCTGCTGTTTACAGCCGTGGCATATCTCCTCATCTCCTGCGAATGCAGAAAAGAGACATATACCATAGGCGTTTCGCAATGCTCGGAAGACTCGTGGAGACAGAAACTCAAGGAGGAGTTGGAAATGGCGACCTACTTTAATGAAGGGGTCACCCTCCACTTCGTATCCGCCAATGACGACAGCGAGCTCCAGCAGCGACAAATCGACAGCCTCGCAGGCTCCGGTATTGACCTGCTGATTGTCTCCCCGAACCAGGTTGACCTGCTGTCCGACGAAATCGACAAGGTCTATGATGCCGGCATTCCGGTAATACTGTTTGACAGGAAGACCAACTCGTCCAAATACACCTCATTCGTCCGGGCGGACAATTTCCAAATCGGAGAAACCATCGGGCACTGCCTTGCAGGGAAGCTGGGCGGCAGGGGCAATGTGCTGGAAATCGGCGGACTGAAAGAATCCTCCCCGGCACAGGAACGCCACGAGGGATTTAACAAAGCCCTGAGCCATTATCCTGACATAAAAATCATAGGATTCGACTATGGGGACTGGACAATGGAAAGCGGGGAGAAAGTCACTGCCGAACTGCTGGGCCGGTACGACGGGCCGATTGACGCAGTTTTCGGCGGAAACGACAGGATGGCATTGGGAGCCAGGGAAGCCATAAGGAAAGCCGGAATCAATGGAAACATACTCTATTTCGGAGTGGACGCACTCCCGTCAGAGGATGGTGGAATCCGGCAGGTAGCCGATTCAATCCTCACAGCCTCAGCCATTTACCCGACTCACGGAGATCAACTTCTGCTGCTCGCCCTCGACATCCTCAATGGGAAAGAATATGACAAGGACGTCATTATGAAGTCCAGCATTGTCACACACGAGAATGCAGGAATCCTTCTACTCCAGAACGAGGAAGTGGTGCGCCAGGGCAATTATCTGAAGACAATGCACCAGCAGGCCGGCAGCATGCACGACTCCATCAAACTGCAGCAGGTCATCATTGGCATGATTCTGCTTTTTGCCATGATTCTGTCATTGCTTCTCGCATTCTATATCAGGGCGTTCCGTCAGAAAATACGGCTCAATGAGCAGCTCCAGGCGGAGAAGGAGAAGGTTGAGCGCCAGCGGGACGAACTGGAGGAACAGCGGGACAGGCTCATTGAATTGTCACTGTCCGGACAAAATGAGGAGGACAATGAAGAACAGGCGGAAAAAGATGTCCGCCGGGACAGTGCCTTCATCCAGAAATTCACCCAGATTGTCGAGCAGATGATGGACAACCCGGACCTCTCAGTAGAGGATATCAGCTCGGAACTATGCATGTCAAGAGTCCAGCTCTACCGCAAAGTAAAATCCCTGACCGGGAAATCCCCGGTGGAAATCATACGCCAGCTCCGTCTGACAAAAGCCGACAAGATGCTTTCCGAGACCTCATTGAACATTTCCGAAGTTGCCTACAGCGTAGGTTTCTCATCCGCATCCTATTTCACGAAATGCTACCGTGATTATTTCAACAGGCTGCCTACCGAGACCCATAATTTGTAATTTTTGTTGCATTTACTTCCAATTTTGTTTCATTGAAACGATTTTAGGAGTACTTGAAACATATTTTCCGCCCGGCAACCGCATTTGAGCGTAGTTTTGCGATGTCCACCCGACGTGGGCATTGAAACAAACTACTAATCACATAAAAAATGAAGACACTAAAGTATTTCTGTCTATGTACAGTCGCATTCTTCCTTTGTGGGCTCGCACTCCACGCACAGGAAAGCAATGCCCTCTCTGTACAGAAAGTCAATGTATGCGGTACAGTCCTGGACAAGACCTATGGCGAACCGGTCATCGGTGCCGCAGTTATGGTAGATGGCACGGATGTCGGAACAATCACCGACATTGACGGTAAATTCCAGATTTCTATAGCACCGGGCACCACTCTCGTGTTCTCATCAGTCGGAATGAAGACTATCAAGATGGAAGGAGCCGACGGAATGGTCGTCGTACTCGAGGACGATGTCAATTTCCTTGAGGAAGTAGTGGTCACCGGTTATATGGCCGAGAAGAAGGCCGACCTGACTGGAGCCGTGGCTGTCGTGAAGATGAAGGATGTCGCAGACATACCTACAGGTAACGTAATGCAGGCATTGCAGGGAAGAGTAGCCGGTATGAATATCACGACCGACGGTACTCCTGGTGGCGGCAACACTTCCACGCTCGTGCGCGGTACCACCACCATCAACAACTCCAGCCCGCTTTATGTAATCGACGGAATGCCTACCAGGGACAATGTGGGATCCATCGTCGCATCTGCCGACATTGAGTCCATACAGGTCCTCAAGGATGCCTCTTCCGCAGCAATTTACGGAGCGCAGGCAGCCAACGGAGTCATTATCATCACCACCAAGAGAGCAAATAAAGGCGAAATCAGGGTAAACCTGGACATGAGCCTCACTGCCCAGACATTCTCCACCGGGATTGACCTGCTCAACACCAGACAGTGGGCTGACTGCTACTGGCAGGCCTACCAGAACGGCAACAACGGCAACAATCCGAACTCCCAGCTTTTCGGCAACGGGGACGCTCCGGTAATTGCCGACACCTATTACAGCGGGAACACGTTAATGAAACTCGCCGATACCGACTGGGTAAAGGAGATTTATTCCACAGCGCTCCTGCAGAATTACAACCTCTCCCTCTCCAGAGGTGGCGAGAACGGCAGTTCCTCATTGTCAATCAATTATATGGACCACGATGGAATGTGCCGCAACACCGACTACAAGAGTTTCAACACAAGGCTTTCCGGTGACTATCATTTTCTGGACAACAGGCTCCGCATCGGCGAGAACATCGCAGTAACACGCTGGACCAGGCACAACAATCCGGGCGGAATCGAGGAGCAGATCTTCAAGCTGATGCCTATGGTCCCTGTATATGCGGAGGACGGCAGCTACGGCGGAGGTTACGTGGATGTACTCAATGACTCCCCTAACCCGATAAGGCTCACCAACAACGAGGCCGACAACAAGCATATCTATTGGAGAGTTTTCGGCAACGCATACATCGAGGTCGAGCCGATAAAGAACCTCGTTCTCCGTTCCAACTTCGGTGTGAACTATTACAATGAGGAGAACTCCGTCTTCACCCCGAAATGGCAGGAAGGCTCCCGCAACGTGGCCACGAACGAGCTCGATGTCAGCAATGCGCAGCAGTTCAACTGGATATGGACCAACCAGATACAGTACAGCATCGATTTCGGCAAGAACTCATTGACAGCCCTCCTCGGCATGGAGGCCAAGAAAGAGAGATATGACTTCTTCCACGGATATGGCACAGGCCTGGAATACGAGGACCTTGACTACAGATATCTGGATGCAGTGACTTCAGGCAAGAATGTGGGTGGAACCGCCAGCGTTTACTCAATGGTTTCCTATTTCGCAAAGGCCAATTACTCATATGACGGAAGATATCTTGCCAGCGTTACAGTCCGCAGGGATGCATCAAGCCGATTCGGCAAGAACAACAACTCCGGTTACTTCCCATCCGTATCGCTCGGATGGCGTCTCTCCCGCGAGAAGTTCCTCTCTTCAGCCAAGAGCTGGCTGGACGACCTCAAACTCAGGGCCGCCTGGGGAATCAACGGAAACGATATGATTGACAACTCCGCCACCTACTCTCTCTTCAGGAATGACGTAAACAACGGAGGTTACAACATCATAGGTGACAACCAGAATCTCGTCGCCGGAACCATCAGGACCCATTCAGGCAATCCGTTCCTCAGATGGGAGCAGACAATGCAGACCAATGTCGGACTCGATGCCACATTCCTTTCCAGCAGGCTTCTCCTTGAGGCTGACTTCTTCGACAAGAAGACCAAGGACATGCTCTACGAGCCTGCATACGCTGCCGTATTGGGAGAAGGAGGCTATTCCTTCCAGAATGTAGCCGCAATGAGCAACCGCGGATTTGAGTTCACTCTCACCTGGAGAGACAGTATCAAAGAATTCAGCTACGACATTTCCTTCAACGGCTCATTCAACCGGAACCGCATCACAGAACTCCCTGAACAGGTCTACTACACCTGGGGTTGCGGTAACGGCGACAACATCTCGAACGTCGGACAGCCTCTCGGCTCCTGGCTCGGATACAAGACCGACGGTATATTCCATTCCCAGGCGGAAGTCGATGAATACAAGGGGAAATATGAAATTCAATATGGCAATCCTGGCGTTGGCCGACTCAAATATGTCGATACCAACAATGATGGAATCATCAATGCCAAGGACCGTGTCGTACTCGGCTCCGACCAGCCAAAATTCATCGGCGGCCTGAATCTCTCGGCATCCTGGAAAGGCTTCGACCTCTCCCTCTTCTTCAACGGAATGGTGCGCAAGGCCTGGAACAATTCCAAGTTCTACACCGATCTCTGGGCATATTGGTCCGGAAACCACTCCACACGCCTTCTGGAGGCATACGATTCCTGGAAGACCTTCGAGAAGACAGGAAGATATCCTTCATCAATCCCTGCATTGACCACTGACGGAAGCAACAACGAGAACCAGTCATCCGACTTCTTCGTCGAGAACGGAAGTTATCTGAAACTCAAGACCCTGACTCTCGGATACACCCTTCCTGGGAAAGTCCTCTCGAAATGCAGGCTCCGCAACCTGAGGGTATTCGTGCAGTCACAGAACCTCTTCACGATAACGTCCTATACGGGCGCTGACCCTGAGGGACTCGGATACACCTACCCGCTTCCGCGCACATTCACGTTCGGACTCAGCGTAGGACTCTAAGCCTGAACGGGGAATCGAAACTACAATACAGATAACACTAAAGGAATTTAAAATGAAATCCAGATATATTCTAATTGCGGTACTTTCCGCGGCTATAATGACTGCCTGCAAAGAATCCACCTTCCTTGACAATCCTCCGCAGGCAACTGTGAGCGAAGAACTTCTGATGACTCCGGAAGGCTCGGACCAGCTCTGCACATCTGCCTATGCCGCTCTCATGGGACCTAATCCACAGGACTGGAGCGTGTGGTGGTACCCGGTAACACACTGGACTACCGGCTCCGTGAGGGCTGATGATGCCTACAAGGGAGGCGGCGGAGTCGGTGACGGATGGGAGACCCACCGTCTGGAGACCTTTACCCTCGATGCCACCGACGGAGTGACCGATTCGAAATGGTACCACCTCTGCGTGAGCATACAGAGATGCAATTCGGCATTGAAGGTTCTCAACAAGTGCACATTGGAGCAGGTTCCGCTCCGTGACTGCCGGATTGCCGAGATGAAGACACTCCGCGCCCATTACTTCTTCGAGCTGCAGAGAATGTTCAACCTCATTCCGTGGTTCGATGAGACAATGGATGACAAAGCTGTCCAGACTACTCCGAACAATGTTTATTCCCGCGAGGAACTGCTCGACAAGATTGCGGATGAACTCCGTTCCGCCATCGGGCATCTTCCTGAATCCCAGACTGAGGCAGGCCGCGTCAATGTCTATATGGCCAAGGCCTATCTGGCCAAAGTCCTCCTCTACAGGGCTTATGAGCAGGACCCTGGAACCCACCAGGTAGTGGCGATGGACGAGCCTTCGCTCAGGGAGGTAGTCGCATTGTGCAAGGAAATCAGGAATTCCGGGAAATATGGCCTCTTCGATGACTTCCAGGACCTTGACCTCGTGTCCAGTGACAATGGGAAGGAGTGCATCTGGGATATCCAGTTCTCCATGAATGACGGTTCCGCGAGCGCAGGCCGAATCAACTGGAGCCATCTGCTGAACACCCCGCAGGGACCTTACAATGGAGACGGATTCTTCATCCCTTCACAGGACCTCATCAATGCTTACCAGACTGATGCTGACGGACTTCCTGCGACCAACTATCAAGAGCTTCCGGATTACGCCAAGATCGAAATGAAGGACGAGAAAGCCGTAATTTCAAACTTTACCCACGATGTTGACCCACGTCTGGACTTCGTAATCGGACGTCCGAATGTCACCTGGAAGACTTATAAGGAAAGCCCTTGCCTGGCCCAGTGGGTGCGTGACCGCGGAACATACGGATACAACTGCAGCAAGCGCTTCGTCGTGTCTCCTGAATCTCCGGACATGTATCCGGGTTGGCCTTGGGGAGCCAGCGCATTGAACTGGCACATGATCCGCTACGCCCATATTCTGCTTTGGGAGGCCGAGGCCGACATTGAGCTTGGGGACATTGCCGAAGGAATGAAACTCATCAACGAGGTACGCCAGCGCGCAAAAAATTCAAAATACGTGAAGGCCTGGACCGACCCTTCAAAATGCTACGATGCGGAATGCCCGGACTTTGGCGGCTACGCAGCAAACTACAATATCAGCCTGTATCCGGAATTACTCTCAGCAGAGGCTGCCAGGGAGGCTCTCCGGACCGAGACCAGGCTTGAATTTGCAATGGAAGGCGAAAGATTCTTCGACCTTGTCCGCTGGGGAATCGCCGGCGAAGTCATGAACCGCTTCTTTGCAAGGGAAATGGATACAAGGGTCTATTACCAGGGCGTCCAGTTCACAAGCGGAAAGGATGAGTATCTCCCTATAACGAACAACCAGTACAAGTTCTCAGAAAGAAATTATGTTCAAAATCCAGGTTATGGCGAATTTTAGATTATTGAGAATCTCCATTATAATGGCTATGATTCTCCCGTGCATCGGCCTGAGGGCCCAGGTAGTCGAGCATCTTGCCGGCAACAACACATTGGTGCGCATCCCGGCCACGAGACAGACCGAGTATCTCCGGATACCGGTTCAGGAAAACGCCGAGGAGGCATCCGTAAAGGTAATTTGCGGAAACGAACTTGCAAGGACATTGAATATACGATTGGCTATCACCAAGATAGACTACTATGTAACTCTCTGCCTCGCAGACTGGAAGGACAGGGATGTAAAACTGATGATGCATTCCGCTGCCGACCGTTCAAATGTCAGGGAGGCAGAGAATGAGATTTGCTGGTCGGAACTCAGGATGGTGGAAGGGCCGGACCTGGAGAACAGGGAGGCTTTCCGTCCGGAGTATCACCACACTCCCCTGACCGGGTGGATGAATGACCCGAACGGGATGTTCTGGCTCAATGGCGAATGGCATCTATATTACCAGTACGGACCATTGGGTTCAATTTGGAACAATTTGACCTGGGGGCATTCCGTAAGCCGGGACCTGATCCACTGGGAGCATCGTGCGGAGGTATTGAACCCTGATGCACTCGGAGCTATTTTCAGCGGCTCCTGCGTAGTGGACGAGCATAATACCGCCGGATTCGGTGAAGGTGCAGTGATAGCCCTGTACACAAGTGCAGGAGATGTACAGTGCCAGTCCCTGGCCTATTCGCTCGATGGAGGCAACACGTTCACCAAATATGAGGGCAACCCTGTCCTGACTGCCCCGATTGTGGATTTCCGCGACCCGAACATGTTCTGGAACGAGAAAATCGGCAAGTGGAACCTCATCCTCGCCTGCGGCCAGGAAATGCGCATATACACTTCCCCGAATCTCAAAGAGTGGAAGGAAGAGTCCCGTTTCGGACTGAATCTCGGTTGCCACGACGGCGTATGGGAATGTCCTGATCTCTTCAAACTGCCTGTAGACGGCGGAAAGACCGAGAAATGGGTGCTTATATGCAACATCAATCCGGGCGGCCCGGCCGGCGGCTCAGCAACCCAATATTTCATCGGGGACTTCGACGGATACAAGTTCACGCCTGACAAATCCGAGAGATATGCTGACGGGAAGGCACTGTGGCAGGACTATGGAAAGGACCATTATGCAGCCGTCTCCTTCTACGGAGCTCCTGGCCAGCGTCATACGATGATAGCCTGGATGTCGAACTGGGACTACGCCAACATTGTACCGACGACCCAGTACCGCAGCGCCAACACTATCGCCCGCGACCCGTTCCTCTACACCGCCGGCGGGGAGATTTTCCTCGGAAGCCGTCCGGCATTGGAATACGATGGAGCCGGTCTCGACAATGTCATCAAAATCAACGGTTCCTGCAAGATTGAAATCACAAATGAGGCAGGGGAAGAATTCCTGATAGCCTATGACCAGAAGGCCATGACCCTCAGCTGTGACCGGAGCCGCAGCGGAGAGACCGGATTCTCCAGACGGTTCTGCCAGATTGCCACTGCGCCTGTCCACAGGAAACTCACATCATTGAGAATATTCATTGACAGGACGAGCGTGGAGGTGTTCGGCAATGACGGCGAAGTCTGTCTCACCAGCCTCGTCTATCCGTCGTCGAAATTCGACAAGATTAATGTAACCAGATACTAGGGATATCCTCGTTAAAATACTGATAATCAACATGAAAACAAGCAAAATAGCCTATATTTCAGTAATGCTGGCCTTCTTCACAATGGGGTTCGTCGACCTGGTCGGCATCGCCAGCAACTACGTTCAGAAGGACCTCGGACTTGCGGATTCGCAGGCCAACATAATGCCGTCCCTGGTATTCTTCTGGTTCCTTATCTTCTCTGTTCCTACGGGAATGCTGATGAACAGAATCGGCAGGAAGAACACCGTTCTCCTGTCTATTGCGGTGACGGTCTTGTCCCTGCTCATCCCGATTTTCGGTTCATCCTACCCTGTGATGCTCGTAAGCTTCTCGCTGCTCGGAATAGGCAATGCCATCATGCAGACATCCCTCAACCCGATGGTAAGCAATATCGTTGCCGGTGACAAGCTGGCATCCACATTGACATTCGGCCAGTTCATCAAGGCTATCGCCTCATTTATGGCCCCGTACATCGCAATGTGGGGCGCCACCGCAGTAATCCCATCCGCCGGACTTGGCTGGAGAGTACTTTTCCCGATTTATGCGTCAATAGCCATACTGGCCACATTGCTGCTCGGAACCGTAAAGATTGAGGAGAAACCGGCCGACACCAACGCCTCAGGTATCCTGGGCTGCCTCAAACTTCTCGGCAAGCCTTTCGTGCTGCTCTGCTTCCTCGGCATCATGTGCCACGTCGGCATCGACGTAGGTACCAATACCACGGCCCCGAAGATTCTCATGGAGCGTCTCGGATTCTCACTTGACGATGCGGCCTTCGCCACCTCCCTCTATTTCATTTTCCGTACAATAGGCTGTTTCACAGGAACTTACATTCTCCGTAAAGTCAGCAACAAACTATTCTTCGGAATTTCCGCCCTCCTCATACTTGTCGCAATGATCGGGCTCTCCGTGGAGGTAGTCTCCAATTCGCACATCTTCATTTACATTATGATTGCAATGATTGGCTACGGCAACTCCAACATTTTCCCGATTATCTTCTCGCAGGCAATGATGAAGGAGCCTGAGCGCCAGAATGAAGTCAGCGGCCTTATGATAATGGGTCTGTTCGGAGGCACCGTTTTCCCTCTCGTAATGGGATTCGCATCTGACTTCATCGGCACAGTCGGTGCTGTCCTCGTAATGGCCGCCGGAGCAGTCTACCTTTCATTCTTCACATTGAAAATCAGCAAATAAATATGAATAATTACATAGTAGGTCTGGGAGAAATCCTGTTCGACTGTCTCCCTGAAGGAAAGAAACTTGGCGGTGCTCCTGCGAACTTCGCCTATCACGTGAGCAATTTCGGACTTGAAGGCATTGCCGTATCAGCGATAGGAAAGGACGGGAACGGTGAGCAAATAAAGGCTGAGCTCCAGCCGACGGGCCTGAAATACCATCTTGAGGAAGTGGACTACCCTACCGGAACAGTCCAGGTGTCTCTCTCCGGGAACGGTATCCCGCAATATGACATCTGCACAGGGGTAGCATACGACAATATCCCCTGGACTCCTGGAATAGAGGATATCGCAAGGAATGCACGAGGCGTATGCTTCGGTTCCCTGGCCCAGCGCAATGCCGTCAGCCGCAGCACAATCCACAAGTTCCTGGATACAATGGCACCGGTAGGAACCCTGAAGGTGTTCGATATCAATCTCCGCCAGAACTGGTTCTCCACGGAAGTTATCGAGGAGTCCCTCAAGAGGTGCAACATATTGAAACTCAATGATGATGAAATCATCACTGTGTCAAACCTGCTAGGGCTGAAGCCAGTAACTGCAAAACCTGGCGGAAGTCCTCTCCAGCTGGTGGATTTCGAGGACCAGTGCCGTGAAATAATGAAGAAATACGACCTTCAGATGCTGATTCTCACCTGCGGGGTCAACGGTTCATACGTATTCTGCGAGGACGGCAAGACTTCCTTCCAGCATACCCCTAAAGTGGAAGTCGCAGACACAGTCGGGGCCGGGGACTCTTTCACCGGTTCATTCGTGGCAAGCCTGCTGCTCGGAAAAAGCGTCGAGGAAGCTCACGAGAAGGCTGTGAAAATTTCCGCCTTTGTCTGTACCTGCAATGGAGCAATGCCTTCGGTACCGGAATCAATGTTGAAATAATCAACAAAAAGCATTATCTTCACGGGAAATTAACCAGCCTCGCACTGTGGGGCTTAAAATCTCGATGAAATGACAGGTTATCCGCCGGTGAAGATAAATCTCGGGCTGAATGTACTCCGCAAACGTGCGGACGGGTTCCACGACCTTGAGACCCTGTTTGTTCAATCCAGGCAGTACTCTGATATTCTGGAGATTGTCACGGGGGATGACTACAGCAGGACAATGGCCGCTCTGGTTGCCAAATACGGTGACCGGGGCGGCTGCTTCACAGGATGCCAGCCTGCAGGGGAGGACGAGGACATTCCGGCATTGGCACAGGGCATATCCGATAACGGGAAACTGATGATTACAGTGGCCCGGGCCGAAGGCGTGGACTGGGACGTGCACAAGGACCTCTGCGTCAAGGCTTACGCATTGCTGGACAACGACTTCAAGCTTCCGCCGGCCAAGATTTTCCTGGAGAAACTGTCCCCTGTCGGGGCCGGACTGGGAGGAGGGTCCGCCGATGCCGCCTGTACATTGACAATGCTAAACGAAATCTGCGGCCTCGGCTTGTCAAAGGAGCAGCTGGCGGGCTATGCCTCAAGGCTCGGAAGCGACTGCGCATTCTTCATCCACGGCTGTCCGATGTTCGGGGAGGGCCGCGGGGAGGTGCTTGCGCCGTTTGAACTGCCCATTGAGATTCTGGATGCCGGAAGAGACTGCGCAAGCCCCGCCGTACGGGAAAATGAAGGAGTACCCGGCTCTGCGCAGAAACCGGTCTATGAACTCCAGATTGTTGTCCCGGAGGGCATCTCCGTTTCCACGGCCGAGGCCTACCGGGGAATCACCCCTGCTATCCCGGAAATGAGGCTGAAAGACGTGCTGGCCAGGCCTGTTGAAGAGTGGAAAGGCTTGCTGGTCAATGATTTCGAGGCTACAGTATTCAAGGCCCACCCGGAACTCGCCGCCATCAAGCAATCCCTCTACGACTCCGGGGCCGTCTATGCCTCGATGTCCGGAAGCGGTTCCGCATTGTTCGCAATCTACAGCCGCAATTGAACCAATAACGGAAAAGTTTTGTAACTTGCACCGACTTTTAAGGAAAACACTATATGAAACGCATCTTGAAATTTGCTGCATTGACAGCCGCCCTCCTCGTTTCGGAGGCATTGTCCGGCAGAATAACTGCCGCAGGGCAGGAACGGGAATATGTCCGCACCCCAAATTACGCATTGGCTGAGAGATTCTCGGAAAAGAAATTGAACCAGATGGTTTTCAGCACTGAAGTCTGGCCGGAATGGTTCAGGGACGGGAAGCGCTTCCTCTACAGATGGAAGACAGCGGAAGGCACCCGATATTACATCGCCGACCCTGTTCTCGGGAAGGTGACACCGGCATTCGACCCGGAGAAACTGGCAATGAGGCTGACTGAGATTGTCAGGGACCCTTACGATGCAAGCCACATTCCATTCAGCGGCCTGGGCATTGACAAGGAAGATGACAACTATCTGAAATTCAGCATTACAAGCACGAGGGAGAAAAGGGACACGACCACGAAGAAGGATGAGAAAATCGTGTACCGCTTCAGATACAGGCTCTCGGACGGGGACCTGACCTGGACCACAGACAAGAAAGAGGACAAGTACCCGAGATGGGCCAGCATCTCCCCTGACGGTCTTATGGGCGTATATGTCAAGAACGCCGACCTCTGGTGCATGGACACATTGAACCTCAGGAAGGCCGCCAAGGACCCGAAGGACAGCACCATTGTAGAACACAGGATTACCCTGGACGGTACGAAGGAATGCGCATACGGCATTGACAATTACTATGGCTACACGGAAACCGACACCACCAAGAGAACATACCCGGGCGAACTGGTCTGGTCACCGGACTCCAGACATCTGGCAGTAATGCGCTGGGATATGGGCAAGCAGAAAGAGCTGTGGGTCATCAATTCCCTCAGCATGCCTAGGCCGACATTGGAAACCTACAAATACCAGATGCCGGGCGAACCGAGTCCTACCGGCCGTCTCTATATCTTCAACACCGGGGACTGGACATCCCACACGGTCAGGATCAATGCCTTCAAGGACCAGGAATTGTCTTTCCACAAGGCCACCAGGACGGTTGAGGACCAGTACAGGGAGTATTATTCAGCCAAATGGCTCGGGGATGAGAAGGGTTTCTACCTGACCAGGATGAGCCGCGACCTCAAGAGAATGGACCTCTGCTACGTGGGCGTGGATAGCGACTCCACCCGCACCGTCATTGCCGAGAGAATGAATACATACGTCGAGGGCCGGAATCCGAGGCTCATCGGCGGCGGCAGGCAGATTATCCACTGGTCCGAGCGCAACGGCTGGGCCAATCTCTATCTCTACAATGCTGACGGAAGCCTCGTCCGCAACCTGACCGAAGGGGCCTTCCATGTCGAGGATATCATAAGTGTCAATGAGAAAGAAGGTTACGTCCTCTTCAGCGCCTGCGGGAAGGAGAAGGGAGAGAACCCTTACCAGATGCATACCTACAGGGTCAGCCTCCAGGGAGGTCCTGTCAAGCTGCTGGATATGCCTGACATGAATGTGGAGGCCATCGGCTCCGAGGACGGCAATTATTTCATTGCCAATTACTCCAGGGTTGACTGCAAGCCTGAGTCGGCATTGTACGACGCCACCGGAAGGAGGCTCTGCACCCTCGGGGAAGCGGACTTCTCCCTCCTGTTCGCAGCCGGCTACAAGTTCCCGGAAAGGTTCACCGTCAAGGCGGCCGACGGCATTACCGACCTCTACGGAGCCATCTACAAGCCGTTTGATTTCGATTCCACAAAGGTCTATCCTATATGCGATTACGTATATCCGGGCCCGCAGGTCGAAGCCAACAACATCAAGTGGAGCAGGGGCATGACCCGCACTGACAGGCTCGCCCAGCTCGGCTTCATTGTCATAACCGTGGGCAACAGGGGCGGTCATCCGAACAGGTCCAAGTGGTATCACAACTACGGCTACGGCAATCTCCGCGACTACGGTCTCGAGGACCAGAAATATGCGATTCAGCAGCTCGGGGCCAGATACTCCTGGATTGACCTTGACAGGGTGGGTATCCACGGGCATTCAGGAGGCGGATTCATGTCCACTGCGGCGATATTGACCTATCCGGACTTCTTCAAGGCAGCTGTATCCTGCGCCGGCAACCACGACAACAGCATCTACAACAGATGGTGGAGCGAGCAGCATCACGGCATCAAGGAGAGAATCGAGAAGGGGGACACCACCTTCGTATATCATATCGAGACCAACCCTGAGCTGGCAAAGAATTTGAAGGGCCATCTTCTGCTGTGCACGGGCGACATTGACAACAATGTTCATCCGGCCAATACCATCAGGGTCATCAATGCTCTAATCCGGGCAAACAAGCGCTTCGATGTTCTCTTCCTGCCCGGCCAGAGGCACGGTTTCGGGGACATGAACGAGTATTTCTTCTGGAAGCTTGCGGACTGGTACAGCGAGTGGCTGATGGGTTGCAGCGAAAGGGATATTGTGGATATAAAAGAAATGAATAACGACTGAAACAATGAAAAACATCATTTTGAAAGCAGGCGTGGCCTGTCTCCTGGCCCTCGCCGCCATAAGTTGCAATGACAATGTCCTGAAAACCGGGCATTTCGAAATGAATGAGTCCAAGGCCCTTGCGGAGGGACGCACTGACTCTATTACCGTAAGCGTATCTATTGAATATCCGGAGTCCGGCCTGCCTGGTGAATCCTGCGGGAAAATAACCGAAGGCATCGTGAGGATGGGTTTCGGGAGTTCCGGGGACAATGTTGAGGAAGCGGCAAGGCATTGGGCAGACAGCTGCGTGGCGGAATACCGTGAAAGCGGAAATGACCTTTTGAAGTATCTGGAGGGCAATGATGACGGAGAGCCTTGTGCCGCATTGTCCTGGGAGAGTTCAGTGGATGGCCACATTGCCGGTGAGCACGGGGACATTCTTTCTTACATTGTCAGCAGGTATGACTATGCCGGAGGGGCTCACGGCTCCACTTCCGAGACCGGAATCAATTTCAACAAGAAAACAGGTGAGGTAATCGGGGAGGATGAGCTTTTCGTGGACGGTTCCGGGGAAGAACTCAAGAGTCTTCTCTCCGCCCATCTCCAGGAGGCCCTGCCGGACAATGATGCCTACGATGCCCTCTTCATCAAGGACATTGAGCCGAACGGCAATTTCATTGTTACTCCTGCAGGCATCACCTACATTTACGGACAGTACGAAATAGGGCCTTACTATCTGGGAATCATCAAGGTCACATTGCCTTGGGAGGAGCTTGAGGGATTGCTGAAGTAGGTTTATTTGCACTCTACTTGTTCTCCTCCTCCAGGGTATGGAACGAGGAGCCGTCGAAGCAATGCGTACAAATCTGGCACTTCGGCAGCCCGATAGCCGACACGATTGACTCTATCTTGCTGAATTTCAATGTATCCAGATTCAGCCGGAGGGCAATCTCATTTACCATCCTGTTGTACTCAGGAGACCCGGTGGTGGAATACGCTTCGATATTCCGGGGATTGTCCCCCTCGAAATCGCGGATGACCCTCCGCGTAATGAGTTCAAGTTCGCTCTTGCTGGCGGAGAAGTTCACAAACGGGCAGGCGTGGATGAGCGGAGGGCAGGCTATACGCATGTGTACCTCCCTGGCCCCGAGTTCGTGAAGGAGTTTCGTGCTGTCCCTGAGCTGGGTGCCGCGTACAATGCTGTCGTCGCAGAAAAGCACCCTCTTGTCCTTCAGGATTGCGGAGTTCGGAATCAGTTTCATCTTGGCCACGAGATTGCGCATCTCCTGGTTCACCGGCATAAATGACCGCGGCCATGTAGGGGTGTATTTGCATATTCCCCTCTTGTACGGTACTTTATGGCCCTCAGCATAGCCGATTGCCATACCAATTCCGCTGTCAGGGATGCCGCAGGCGTAATCCACCTCCGTCTTGTCCTCCTCACCCATTATTCGGCCAGCCTCATTCCTCATATCCTCTACATTGCGGCCTTCGTAGAAACTGGTCGGGAAACCGTAGTATATCCAGAGGAAGGAGCAAACCTGCATTCCCCTGTTCGGCTTGCGGAGCACCTCGTAGCCGTCCGCCTTGATCCGAACAATCTCGCCCGGGCCGATGTAATGCTCAATCTCATAGTCCAGATTCGCAAACGAGGTGGTCTCCCCCGCCACGGCGTATGCGCCTTCCTTACGGCCAATTATCAATGGAGTACGTCCCCAGCTGTCCCTTGCGGCAATGATGCCGTCCTCGGCAAGAAGGAGCATTGAGCAGGAACCCTTGACACTGCGGAAGACATTTTCAATGCCGGAGACAATGTCATTCCCCTGGATGACGAGGAGGGAAATGAGTTCGGTCTGGTTGATTCTTCCGCTACTGAACTCGCTAAGAGGCATATTCTTCTCCAGCAACGAGGCTGAAATTTCGTCCAGGTTGTTGACCTTGGCGACAGTCGCAATGGCAAAGCGTCCCAGATGGGATTTCATCAGGAGTGGCTGCGCATCCGTGTCGCTTATGACACCGATACCGGATGCTCCTTTGAATTTCGGAAGTTCAGACTCGAACTTTGTCCTGAAATATGATGACTCGAGGCTGTGGATGCTCCGGAAGAATCCTTCCGATGTGCTGAATGTCGCCATTCCGGCGCGACGGGTTCCGAGATGTGAATGATAATCAGTACCGTAGAAAAGGTCACGGGCGCATTCGCCCTCCCTGGTTATTGTTCCAAATAGTCCTCCCATTTGCGAAATTGATTTTTTCGGCCGCAAATGTATGATTTTTATCGTACTTACGCAAATAATTCAGTGGGCAGGACCCGGACATTTCAGTTAATATCCCTGTCGTACACATCCCTGGAATGGGGGCCTTTCACGTCATTGGGAGTGACAGTGAGAGCCACTACGCTATAGGGTGAGGTAAATGTTGCCGAAACCGCATCTGACGATGTGGTCGGGAGGTTGGTTTCTTCTCCGTCAAAGTACCATCTACACCAGGACAGTTTCTGGGGGTTGGACTTTACGTCAGAAGCGCCGGCGATGCCTACACTTCTTCCATCCGGGCGAGTTCCCAGCCGCAGAACTGCATCACGATTTTGTGAAGCTTGGTGCCCTGTCGGAGTGCCTCGACACGCGGGGCGGCGGCGTAGCCTTCTATCTGCTGCACCGCTTCCTGCCACTGCTGAGCGGCCTTGGTCTCGAAGTCCTTCTTCGGCAAGTATTTGATTTCCAGAATGTAACTGTGCCTGGACTGGTAATGCGTCAGGTTCGGGAGAAGGAAGAAGTCGCAGTAGCCGTGCTGGACCTCCACCTCAGGTGCCGTGATGTAGTAGTCGTTCAGGTTCAAGTAGGCAAGGAAGAAGCCCTGGATGTTACGCTCGCCCTCTATGCTGTCACGTACCGACGACTGGTTCTTGTAGCAGTCCGCCATGTACTGGAGGCCTTCACGCCACTCGCCGTCGAAGGCCATCCTCGTGAATGCGGTCTTCAGCCTGCTGGCACGGACATCGCACACCTTGTCGTAGTTCTCGAGCAGATAACTGTAGTACTGCTTGCGGACATTGTTGTTCGGGATGCCGAGAATAAGCTGAGAGCCGTATGAGCCCTTGATGGTCAGCATCCCATAGTAGAACAACAGGCTGGGAAATACCTCAGGGGCAGTCATTTCCATTGCCGAGAACGAGGTGTATAGATCCGCCAGTATCTGGCCCTCCTCGATTACCTGCATCAGCACTCCCTTCCGGTCCCCGTCCAGCCTGTCCAGCTGGATCAGTTTCTTCAACTTGCTGTAGTCAGTCTTCGTGTTCGGGTCAAGCATATTCTTCGGGGCGTGTCCATTATTGACATAGTTCCTCAGATAGTACAGGACCATGTCGCAGTTGAATACACGATTCCCGTCAGACAGGCATTCTTCAGCGAAGCAATAATTGTCATACCAAGGACGCATCTCCTCTATCATCGCCTCCACGTCACTCCCAGCCGGCAGCATCCCCACGCTCTTGTAGTAGGTGAACATTTCACGCACGTCGGTCGTCGAGAAGCCCAGCATCTTGTCCAGCTCAGGCTGGGTCGAGGCGTTCCAGCCGATGTTGAAGCCGCTCGTCAGGTCGTCAAGCGTCACCGGGCTTACGCCGGTCAGGAATATGCGCTCGAACATTCCCTTGAACAACTTGAACACCTCCCGGTAAAAACCGCTGGCGTGGGTCATCTGGTGATAGATTTCTTCCCCGTGCTCATTCAGGACAACGTTTGTGAAGTTGTCATACTCGTCAATGAACAAATATAGCGGTATTTGGGCACGCATTGCCATATTGTTCACCAGGTTTATCTTCTCCACGAAATCATTCGACGCAAGAACTTTCTTGACTCCAACTTCCGGATAATCAGCCTTGTATGTCTCAATGAAATCATCCATCCGGGCGCAGCAATACTGATTGAAACGCTCGGGCAGCACATCTATGTTGCCCGTAACCCGGGAGAAGTCCATCGTCAGCACCTGATAATGACTCTTCAACGGCGTAGGATGCTGTCCAATATATAAATCCCCGAACAACTTCTCGAAATCATCTGCGGACGCCTTGTCGTAATATCTATGCAGCATATTGATGAACAGACTCTTGCCGAACCTGCGGGGACGGATGAAGAAGAGAAATCTCGGCTGACGCTCAAGTTCCTCTATATACATCGACTTGTCCACAAAATACAAGTTCTGCTCCCTGACCGACCGGAAGTCCGAAACTCCGTATGGTATCTGCCTGATCTGTTCCATTTCAATGCGTCAATTTCTGTACTCTTGCAAAACTAAACATTATTTGCCGCATCTCCTATTATGTGGCTAGAAAAATAACAGAAAGACCGGCCACGTGACTCTCGACACCGTGACCGCTCTTTCTTCTGGAAACAATCGTTTTCCAAACGCAATTACAGTTCTTATCGCAGGCTATCAAGGCTTCTGGACCACCTTGACTGAGGCACTTCTGTCCCCTTCGGAGTCAAGTAATATTTACTTCGACAGACATACCAGGAAATAGTTACGGTCCTCCTCTGACGGGAGTCCCATTATCTCTTTCTTTATACGGTTCTTTTTCGTGTAGACCGTACCCGAACTGATTGAAAGAAGAAGCGATATGGTCTTTGCATCAAGTCCAATAACAAGATACGCAATGAAGGCGTAGTCCTTTTCTGAATGCCCCGGCAGAGCCGTTCTGATTCTGGTCATCAGATTGTCCAGCCTTTCATCTATGAAGGAATGCAGTTTCTTCTGCGATGCGGGTGAATAACTAAGCAGTTTCACGGTATTCTCCACTTCTTTGAATATTGTCTCCTTTTTGTTACTCACATGGTCGGAATAATAGAGGGAACACAGCGAGTCTATCATCTCAAACTGTTTCCTGAACAACTGAAAATATTCCTTCTTGAGGCTGTTGGATGGCGTCTGGCTGGAAACGGTTTCTTGCAATTGGTTTTTTAGTTGGGCAATGTATGCCTCGTTCCGGGTTTGATTATATTTCCACCACAAATAGAATAATGTAAGAATAAGCAATAGAATAATTACCAAACCAATGGCCATGTATTTCTGCATTCGCTCATTGGAAAGATTTGTCTTCATAAAGGAGGCCTTATCTGAATAATAGTCCCTCTGGGAGAACAACGTGGACTGGTTCAATGTCAGGAAAACCACGGAATCCTGATAATTAATTGCCCGTTCAAGACATTGAAGGGCTGTTTGAGTGTCTCCCCTGTGCTTGGCTATCCTGTATTTGTACACATCCGCTGTCTCGGAATTATCAGCAAGTACACACAGACTATCAGCCTCCTTGCTCCGACCCTCCATCTCCGAAGCCAATGCAAAAACTCCGAAATAGGAAGAGTCCAGCCTATCTGCCGGAAAGGTCAATGCCTTCGTGAACAATGCAATACTCTTTTGATAATCCGGACTTTGTCTGTAAATCAAAGATTTCGCATACAAAAGCAGTTCATTGACATAAATGCTTGTGTCAAGAATTGGCTTCGCCAAAAAGACCTCATACAAGGAGTCTGATTCAGCCTTCTGATTGTTGTTGTAATAACACCCTGCCAATCTTCCTGAATAATACCATTCACCTATTGTATCATTTGCCTGCTTCGAATAATACAAGGCATCTTCTATATACTTTTGCTCCTGTGAGGAATTATATTCTCTAGAAAAAATATCGGCAAGCATTGCCTTGATTAGCCCGGCTGTATAATAGTCCGAGGTTTCAGGAATCTCATCATCCGCCAGAATGAAACAAGATTGGGCCATTGAATCGTCACCGGCATTTGAATAAACGATACCCAAATAGTAATACGCTCTCATCTTCTCCGTTGCAGTTCCTTTCCTGGCATAATACTCCGCTGCAGGCAGAATGACATTGACATCTGTAGTGTCGATGAAGTTCTTGTCGAGGGCCATTGTCTTGAGGAGGGCGTACCTGGCCTTGCGGCTTCTTGAAAAGAGAAATCGCGTGTCAATGCTGTCAATCGTGCGCAATGCCAGCTCCGGGTCGGAGTTCATACATGACTCGGCGAGGTCAAGATGGCGGATGCTGTCTCTGTTGGAGCAACCCCCTGCGACGGCGATCACCATTGACAAGGCCGTAGCTAATGCGAATAGTTTATGACGGGTTCTCATTTTCAACATCGTTCGTAATCTGGCGGAATAACACTTTTACGTAAACGTCTTTTGTAAACTTAAAAAGTTACGCCATTTTTGACGAAGTTGTAACTTTTGCAATCTAAACAAGACAGATTGTAATAAATTGAATACTAATTAGTTATAAAGTAGTGATTTTAAATAATCTTAACAGGGGGCTATACCTCCTCCATCCGCACGAGTTCCCAGCCGCAGAACTGCATCACGATTTTGTGAAGCTTGGTACCCTGGCGGAGTGCCTCGACACGCGGGGCGGCGGCGTAGCCTTCTATCTGGGTCACGGCTTCCTGCCATTGCTGAGCGGCCTTGGTTTCGAAGTCCTTCTTCGGCAAGTATTTGATTTCCAGAATGTAACTGTGCTTGGACTGGTAATGCGTCAGGT
>JBJEBV010000008.1:0-1540 GCA_051870395.1 Candidatus Cryptobacteroides sp.
CCAACGGAGACCCTGAATATGACTGGGGTGAGAACAGGGCATTCGGCCAGCTCTCCAACCCGTACGGCCAGCTGATGACTTCCAAGAACAAGACCATCAATGACAATCTCACCACGAGGGGCTACATTGATGTACAGATTCTCAAGGACCTCAAGTTTACGGTGAATCTCGCATACGACCTTTTCAATACCAAGTCCGATGTATACCAGACTCCTGCCGGCGGTGACGCCCAGACTGTCAACGGACGTGGCTCCCAGACTATGTCGAGATATACCGCATTGAATACCAACCAGCTCCTGACCTGGTCGCCGACATTCGGGGACCACAGCCTCAATGTCCTTCTCGGACACGAAATAAAGAAAGACAGGAACTACGGACTTTCAGGCCAGATGACCAACTACCTTGACCCGACTGTTTCTGATTTTGCCAATGCCGCATTCTACCAGTATCTGAATTCTTCCACCGCCGAGTATTTCCTTCAGGGTTTCTTCGGCAGGGCAGAGTATTCCTACGGCGGAAAGTATTTCCTGTCAGCATCTTACAGAAGGGACGCATCTTCCAGGTTCGCTCCCGGGAGCAGGTGGGGCAGTTTCTGGTCTGCCGGCCTCTCCTGGAACATCAAGCAGGAGAACTTCCTCCGCGGAGTCAGCCCTGTGGATTATCTCAGGCTGAAGGCAAGTTACGGAACCCAGGGTAACGACAATATTGGTGTCTCCAAGGTGTACCAGGACCTCTATACCGTAGAGAGGGTGGACGGAGAACCTTCTATCAAGAGGGTGTTCCGTGCCGCTCCGGACGTGACCTGGGAAAAGTCCCGCAATTTCAATGCGGGCTTTGAGAGCCGTTTCTTCGACAGGCTGACCGTCAATGCGGATTTCTTCATCAAGGTAACCAAGGACATGATATACTACAGGCCTCTGGCCCTCAGCCAGGGTTCTCCTAACAGCCAGCTGGTCAATGATATGGATATGAAGAATACCGGTGTCGAGTTTGAGGTCGGCGTGGATATCTTCAAGCACAGGAATTTCCAGTGGAATATCACCCTGAACGGGACACATTACAAGAACGCATTGACCAAACTCCCTTCCGACAAGCCTAAGGAGGGATATGAGGCCTATCCTTATTTCCGTTCGACGGGTGGCTCCCTCTACGATTTCTATATGTATGAGTGGAAGGGCGTGAATCCTGTATCCGGACTTCCGATGTATGCAAAATATACTGACAATGAGGATGGTACTACGTCGGTTAGCTACGTTTCGTCGGTTTCTGAAGCCACTAAGGTCAAACTTGGAAAGTCCGCCATTCCGGACCTGTATGGAGGATTCACGACCTCGTTCAAGTTCTTCGGGGTGGATCTCAGCGCTTCTTTCGCATACCAGATTGGCGGATGGTCAATGGATTCGGGATATTCCTCATTGATGAGCGCAGGCTCTCTCGGAACCAACTGGCACAAGGACATTTTCCGCAGATGGACTCCGCAGAATACGGATACTGACGTGCCGCGGGTGCAGAATGCATATCAGGGAGCCAACCAGATGTC
>JBJEBV010000008.1:1640-3492 GCA_051870395.1 Candidatus Cryptobacteroides sp.
CGAGCACGATGACTTCGGAATGCTCTCCTGCCTTATGATAGGCGACTGGATGGCAGGTGACATTGTCCTTCACGGGGCGAGAGGATGGGGAATGTATGATTACGCATTCGACTACAGGGAGTATGACTACAAGAGGCCTACCCAGCTCTGGTCTACCTTCTACACCCTTATCAACAACTCCAACACCATCATTGACTTCTTCCAGCCGGGCGTCGATCCTTCCAATCCTTCCTCCAGGGCCAACCTGGGCCAGGCTTACATGGTCAGGGCGATTGCCTATCTTTACCTGATGATGTATTTCCAGGACCCTACGGATGCAGGCGGGGCATTCAACAAGGAGGCTTCCGGGGTACCGATTGTATATGCCACCAGGGATGCCAAGAGTTCGGACATCATAGCCTCAAGGCAGGGAAGGAACACTCTTGGAATAGTTTGCGAACATATCGAGGAAAACATCAATGCCGCCATCCCTCTTCTCGACGGCTATGTCAGGCCATCCAAGATGTTCATTGACAAGCAGGTGGCACAGGGACTCGCGGCCAGGTACTACCTCTACACCCAGCAGTGGGAAAAGGCTGCCGCCATGGCTGCCCAGGCCAGGAAAGGCTATGTCCTGATGGATGCGAACCGGCTTTATTCCGGCTTTATGGACATTGAGGATGCCGAGGTTATGTGGGGTTTCAACCACACTGCCGAGACCCAGACTACTTACGCCTCATTCTTCTCGCAGATGAGCAATGACTGCCCGGGATATGCGGGGCTTGACCAGCTCGGCAAACTGATTGACAGGAAACTCTATGATGCGATTCCGAACACTGACCTCAGGAAGGGACTTTTCAATGGACCGAACGGGGGAGATGCAGCTGCGGATGCTTCGGCTGTGGCTTCCACATTGCCATACGCGGCGAGGAAGTTCGGCTATATGGACCAGTGGCTCCAGGATTATATTTACCTGCGTGCTTCTGAGATGTATCTTATTGAGGCAGAATCATATATACATCTTGGAAAACAGTCGGAGGCCCAGGCTGTGCTTTCCGAGTTCGCTGTGACAAGAGACCCGGCCTGGAACAAGGATGCGACACTTGATGAGGTTCATCTCCAGAGGAGAATCGAACTCTGGGGTGAGGGCTTGTCCTACTATGACAAGAGGCGCAACTCCGAGGCCTGCATCCGTTCATACGAGGGGACCAACCACAATATGGAGTTCCTCAATATCATCGTGGATGTGCCGGCTCACCACAAATACTGGCTTTTCCAGATTCCCCAGAGGGAACTCCAGGAAAACATTTATATAACAGAAAAAGACCAGAACCCGCTCTAAAAATTGATTTATGAGACATATTGAAAATTATATGAGATTTATTATGCCTTTGTCCATCTTCGGGCTGCTGGTTCTATCCTGCGACCTGGCTGGGGACAAGGATGAGGTCGAGGCAGGGTTTGCGGACCGGAAGGATGCGGTACAAGTCTCGTTGGGAGACAATTTCGAGGTGGATGAATTCACCGGACTCCTCAGCGTGGATATCACCCTTTCAGGATTCAACAACCTGATGCTCAGGCCGGAGGCCGGATTGATGTCCTCTACGGATTTCGATTTCTATCAGTCATCCTTCACCTCCGTAAAGCCGGTGGACGGTACGGTCAATGCTTCTGTGAGCGTGACGCCGGGCACTACAAACTGGATTATGGCCGTGGCTTCCACGGCGGAAGGTGCCGTTTATTCGGACAAGGTGGCCGTCGAGGTTCCTGATGTGCCGTGGTACTACAAGTTTGCCGAAACGTATGTGGGGGATTACGTTTCCGCCGGTGACAACACGACATACAAGAACCATCAGGTCTATGTGACTGTCAG
>JBJEBV010000009.1:0-17866 GCA_051870395.1 Candidatus Cryptobacteroides sp.
CTAAAATATTGTGTCAAACTCCCGAGTTCAATATATCCCATTGTCTTCTGTAATTGCTTGAACTGCAAATTTAGCAATCTTTAAAATATTTTTGACAAAAGCATAACATAATTGAAAAATAAATATTACATTTGCAGCGAAGTTTTTCATAGTTTAAGTTTAGGTTAAGTAGCGGGGCTTTCGCAGTGAGTGCGACGGCCTCGTGAATTTTTTATGGAAGAATGAAAAACCTATTTTCTGTATCCGTAAATAAAGCTAGACAGATATCCGCCTATGAAGCAGGTCGAGGGCTGCCCGGGCAAGCAGTAATCTCCTTCCACGTGTTCCTGTCCGGTGAAAATTTTACCGAAGTCTTTTGAAACTGCGCTATAATTTATATCTTTGTAATTCGAGTCAGGCCAATGTGTCTTTCATGGGGAAGATTTTGGCCGTAAACAATATTGAAAAGCATCGTTTTCTATCACCGTGTTCTGAAAATCGGCAATTTTTATGAGCAACTTCGGGCGATAGGGGACCCGCACCGCATACCGGCGTGGATTGCCTTATCGTAGTTGCAGGTGTTTGCCGATACCTCAGAATACATAAGGTGGTTCACGCTTTCTTGTTTTTGTTCATAAACAAAAGCAGGGTGACCGGAAGCCTCCCTGCGAGCCGGCTCTGCATCCTCATCCCGCCAGTCGGCCCCGCTGCCCAGTTCTGCGTGCCGACCAGCCGAGCTTGCCAACTCCTTTAGTCAGGCCTGCCGGCGTCTGGCCAGACCGCCGAGCCAATGGGCGAAACGGAGATTGACCAGCATCAGGGCAATGCCTCCCAACCCAAGGAGGATAATCTGTAACCAACTCATTGCCAGCCATATACTGTATATACCGTAGAATGCGTACGGCAGAAGTAGAATCGAAGTGGCAAGCCCGGGAACATAGCCACGGACAATCACCGCCTGGACTATGTGTACGAGAAGATGAATGGAGAAGGCAATGAAGAGGGCGGCCCAAATCTCCCTGGCATAAGGACCTTGGACCAGGACGTAAACAGTTGCCAGGAGAATAATCAGCAGTTCCTCCGCCGCTGCTATCGCAAACCCCCTGGCACCCAGCCCGGACAGCCTGTCCAGCGGCGACGCCATCTTTGGAAACCGCTGAACCAAAACGCTCCTGTGGCGGAGCATCCAGCCATTGATAAAAACCACCTCCTCCGCATCGTGAAGAATAAATGCGAGAGGAAAAGGGAGCACCAGGAGCAATATAGACAATGCACTCATAATCATTAATTTACAACAATCTCATCAACAAATAGCCAGGCCTTGACCTCAGGATTGCGGTAAGCCTTGTATCTTACATATCTGGCCTTGGCATTGCAGGCCACATTGAAATCCTTGAAAAGAAGATTTGGGTCCGACGTCGGCACATCATTCTTGCATTCCCCGACGAATTCGAAATTCTCACCGTCATCCGAAATCAGGATGTCCGTCCTTTCCGGCATAAAAATTCCCGGCCCGGAAGACTGGAGGAATGTCGCTCCAACATAATGAATGTCAGTCATTTGACCAAGGTCAATGATAACGTCGATGTTCGAGAGGAAACCCATCCAGCGGCCGTCATTGTTGGCCCATCCGCCCAGCTGCCCATCTACCAGGGTAATTTCTCCGGAGGCCGGATAAGACTTGTTCCAGGCAGTCAGATAAGTTATTTTGCAACCTTTCGCAATGCTCTTTGCAGGGGACAGGGAAGCCTTCCTTTCTCCATATTCATTTGCCAGGTCGAATACATTGTAACCCTTTTCCTTCAGTACGTTCATGGCCAGCAGGGCACGCCGCCTGAAATTCGGATATCCGCCCCTGGCGGCAGGGCCGGAAGAACCGCGCTGGGAACCGTCACTTGCTGCAGGGCTCCAGCCGATTTCCGCTATAGCTGCTGCACGTGGCCAGAGCATGTGCTCCGCATGGCTTTCCGTAGGCACGTACTCCGTCCAGAGATTGGCCTGCACCCCCAGCAATCTGTCCAGGCCGTCCTTCGGCATTGATGACTCAACCGGCTCATACCCATACACTTTCTCAAGAGGGAGATATCCTCCAATCGATTCCGGCTCAAGGAACGGCGCATCCTGGGCCTTGTCCAGATAACAGAAACTCCCCGGACACATGATTACGTCATTGCCCTTGTTCATTGCGGAAATGCCACCTTCCGTCCCCCTCCACGACATCACTGTCGCAGTTTCACTCACTCCGCCCTCCAGTATCTCGTCCCAGCCGATAATTTTCCTGCCCTTCCCGTTGAGATATTTCTCAATGCGGCGTATCATATAACTTTGCAGTTCATCCACATTGGCCAGTCGCTCTTCCTCCATTCTTCTCCGGCAGTCAGGGCAGGTCTTCCAAGCAAGTTTCCCGGCCTCGTCACCTCCAATGTGGATGTACTCCGACGGAAATACCTCAATGACCTCGTCCAATATATCCTGCAACATCTTGAAAGTCAGTTCTTTGCCGATGCAGAGATCCGCATGGCTCTCAGGCTCTCCTCCGCATCCTGCCTCAGGATAGGCCGCAAGCACCTCTTCAGAATGCCCCGGCATTTCGATTTCAGGAATCACGACAATATGTCTTTCGGCAGCATATTCCACGAGAGACCGCAGCTCCTCCTTGGTGTAGTATCCGCCGTATGCTCCAGGCGTACCCTCCTCCACATAGTCCCGCTTGCCGTTCCACCAGGCCTTCCAGTTTGCCTCCGGCCTCCACGCTGCATATTCCGTCAGCCTCGGCCACGAATCAATCTCCATTCTCCAGCCTGCCGCATCGGTAAGATGAAGATGGAGCCTGTTCATCTTGAACATTGCCATCGCATCCACCTGCTTTTTCAGGAAATCAATGCTGAAGAAATGCCGGGAGACATCGATATGGAGGCCCCTGTAAGGGAAACGCGGATAATCCCGGATAGTGCAGCATTGCAATTTCCTCATCCCTTCCACCTCTTCCGCTGCTGCAAGCATCTGGGCCAATGATTGCCTTGCGTAGAACTCTCCGGCATCGTCGGCAGCAATTATCCGGATACCCTTCCTGCTGATTTTCAGCGTATATCCCTCCGCAGGCCCTTTGCTGTAAGCGACCTCTACCGCCGGCTCTCCGGCAAATGCATAAATACCGTCATTTTCAATGATTTCCGCCGGTCGGGGCAGAATTACGTTATCCGCCTCCACATTGCCGCAACCTGTAAAAATCGCACCGGAAACGAGAATCCCCGCCAATGCTGATATCAGAACTTTCCTGTACATATTGTGTGGTTTTCAGCGAAGTTAACCAAATTTCAGGAATTTTGTAAAAATATTTGTAATTTTGAATTATTATAATTTAATTTGCGGATATAAAATTGAAAGTTTCTAAATAATAATTATCATGAGAAGCATTACAACATTCGACCTTCAGTACGCCCATCGGTTCTACGGATTCCAGGGTGAGGCACAGTATCTTCACGGACACACGGGTGTCCTTACCATTGAGGTGGAGGACAGCGTGAATCCAGGTGTAAACATGGTATATCCTTGCAACGAAATCCAGAAGGTTGCCTGGGATCTCCTCAAGAATTTCGACCACGCCCTCATTCTCAGGGAGGATGACCCACTTCTTCCTGCCATCCTGGACGTATATGACAAGCAGGGTATCCGCAACGGTCATCCCCGCAACACAATGAAAGGTGAAGCCTTCAAGACCGAACTCGCAACAGCCTATCCTGACTGCCGTCTCGTGGTTACCAAGGAGACAATGACTGTTGAGGGTATGATAAAGATTGTCTATGACCTCCTGAAGGACAAACTGAACATCGCCAAGATTACCTTCACATCGGGTGTCAATGCTGCGAGCTGTGAGTTTGACTCCCGCAAGGAAATCGACAGATGTCCTCTTTGCGGCATCTCCCTCGACGAGAACGGAGTCTGCCCTAAATGCGGATATCGCAAATAGGCTCTCCTCCCGCCAATGCTATTTTCCCCGTGGCCCGGTATTCTGCTGCCGGCCGCGGGTTTTCAGTATTTAATCAGCAGCTGGGCAATGCTTTTCCTATATTCAATAGGAGTCATATTCTTTTTCCTGGTGAATGTCCTGATGAAGTTGGACTTGTTGTTGAACCCGCATTCCCAGCATATCTCAGATGCGCTCAAAGTAGTGGAAGCCAACAGGTTGCATGCCTTTGCTATGCGCTGGTTGTTCACGTAGTTGATGAAGGACATGTTAGTCCGCTTCTTGAAGAAATGGGAAAATGCCGACTCGGACATATTTACCATTTCCGCCACGTCCCCCAGCCTGATTTCATTGCTGATATTCTCATCAATATACTTGCATACTTTTGCAATCCTGCGGGACTTTGAGGAGCGGACAATGCTTTCCGGGTCATAGTTGCTGCTGACCAGCCTTTTCCTGCTTGCCGTCGCCAGAAGATTCAGTATATTCAGGAAATTGGTCGCAGTCTGGAAGCCCTGCAGTTTGGTCAGTTCAATGATTTCGTCCTTGATCCTGACAGCCTCGGGACCAGAGAAACTGAGCCCGTGGATACTGTCTTCAAGTAGTTGTTTGATAGGCAGGAAAACCCTTTTGTCCAATATCGGATATTCCAGTAGGTCGCCTGAGAACTGGATGGTTATCACGTGGTTGGTCACATATTCGGATTTCCATACGTGACCGACATTCGGCCCTATCATTACCAGGTCGAAGTCCGTGAATCTCTCCTCGGAATCCCCGACGACCCTCGTTCCCTCCGTATTCATTACCAGATTGATTTCATACTCCGGATGACAATGCACCGGATAGTCGAATTTTGCATTGGGATAATTGAGGATGATGAAGAGGTCCTCTTTGGTGATTGGGGTTACTTCCTGCTGTATGTCCATCATGTTAGGTATCAGATTACTCCTGCAAAAATACATTGAATTTCATTTAAAACAATACAATAATTCAAAAAAGTATAATGTTTTGACATTGATTTAAAACGAATGCAGGATATATCCCCTTACCTTTGCAAAGTACAAATTCACATTCTATGGGAGCATTGAACATCAGCATCTGGGATTGTATCATCATTCTCGCTTACATTATTCTTATTATATGGTGGGGACTCCGCCATGCCAAGTCGGACAGTGCCGGCTCATATTTCCTTGCCGGCAGGTCTATGCCTTGGTGGGTTGTGGGACTGTCGCTATTTGCCGCCAGCATTTCCAGCACCACGCTGATTGGCCAGGCTGGATATGCCTACAATGCGGGAGTGGCCCCGTTCAACTACAACCTGATGGGCGTGGTCGTACTGGTTTTCTTCGCCACTTTCATCCTGCCCTTGTATATAAAGTCCGGAATCTTCACCATTCCGGAGTTCCTGGAGAAGAGGTATGACCGGAAGTCGAGGTACTATTTCTCGGCCATTTCCATTATCGGCAATGTATTTCTGGATGCGGCCGGAGCCCTGTATGCAGCCGCATTGATAATCAAGCTGGTGTTCCCTGAGGCTGACCTCAGGCTTATCATCGCGATATTCGCAATCATTGCCGCATCCTATACGATTCCCGGAGGCCTGTCCTCTGCGATAAGTGCGGAACTGGTTCAGGCTGTGATACTTATCATTGGCTCCATAATCCTTACTGCAGCCTGTTTCGCCAACGGGGGATGGGAATACCTGTCCGGACTTTTCAGCAGCGGGGACATTTCGATGAAACTGGTCCGCCCGCTGGCCGACATTGATACTCCGTGGCTCGGCTTGATTGTCGGAATGCCGGTATCAGGCCTGTATTTCTGGGCCAATAACCAGACCCTGGTGCAGAGGGTACTCAGCGCCAAGAGCGTGGATGAAGGCCGCAAAGGCGTGATGCTGGCCGGTTTTCTCACCCTCATCACGCTATTCATAATAGTGTTCCCCGGAATGATTGCGAGAAAACTATTCCCCGGAATTGAGATCAGCGACATGGTCTATCCTACTATGGTGATGAGACTTCTCCCGGTAGGTCTTCTGGGAATCATGCTGGCCGCGCTACTTGCCGCCCTGACTTCGACTATGAGTGCCATATTGAATTCAACTTCAACGCTTTTCACGATGGACTTCTATGCCAAGCTTAATCCGTCAACTGACCAGAAAAAGCTCGTCAGGGTCGGAAAAATCACCTCCATCGTGATTGTGGTAATTGCCGCGATATGGGCGCCGGAAATTGAAAAATACGGCTCCCTGGTGAAATATTATCAGGAGATGCTCTCCTATCTCGCACCTCCTGTAGTGGCAGCCTTCCTGATGGGAATTTTCTGCCGCAGGGTCAATGCCAAAGGTGCCTTCACGGGACTTGTTTCCGGCCTTGTCGTGGCTGTGGCAATGCTGATATGGAAAGACAGAATCTTCGGAGGCCTGCATTTCCTGTATGTTATACCTGTATTGCTGGTATTCAGTATGGCTGTCATCTATCTGGCCAGCCTCAACGGGCCCGCCCCGGAGCAGGGAAAACTGGATACTACAATGTTCAGGATGGGCGATTTCCGGAAAGAAACCTCCGAACTCAGGAACGAAGCCTGGTATTCCAATTACAGGGTATGGGGCGGCGCACTTCTCGCAGCCTGCATCCTGCTGCTTGTTGTACTTTGCTAATTGTTTAATAATCAATGATATGAAACTTGTCAAATATGCCGGCAATCCCATCATTGCCCCGAATCCGGACAACCAGTGGGAGAACCTTGTCACCTGCAATCCGGGTGTTATCTATGATGAGGGCATCTTTTATATGCTTTACCGGGCAGCCGGAGACGATGAAGACCACGTGATTCGTCTTGGCCTGGCGAAAAGCGTTGACGGATTTCATTTTGAGAGAGTGTCTGATACTCCGGCCTTTTCGCCGAGCGAGGACGGCCCTGACAGCGGATGCGTGGAGGATCCCCGAATCGTAAAACTGGGAGGGGAGTTCTATGTCACATACGCCTACAGGCCTTATTCGCCGGGGCGTTACTGGACATTCCCCCACGATGTCGTAAGGCTCCCGGAATGCGGTCCGGATGCTCCCAGGGCCTGGTCTGCCAATCTCGGCAATACAGGTCTTGCCCTCACTAGGGATTTCAGGCATTTCAGGCGGCTCGGGAGGCTGACTTCACCGACCCTCGATGACAGGGATGTGATTCTTTTCCCGGAGAAAGTAGGTGGAAAATATGTGATGCTTCACCGTCCGAAGGAGTATATCGGACCCGGATACGGAGTGGAGTTTCCTTCCATCTGGGTCAAGTTTTCCGACGACCTGCTTGCCTGGGAGGACAAGAAGAGCCATCTCCTGATAACCGGACGGAAAGGGACATGGGAGGAGAAAATCGGCGGAAGCACGCCTCCGATATTGACTGATGAAGGCTGGCTGATGATTTATCACGGTGTTGCTGACGGCGGCACGGCCGCCTACCAGGTGGGTGCCCTGCTGCTTGACAGGGAAAATCCACTCAGGGTGCTGGCGCGGACTCCGGAACCGATTCTTTCGCCTGGGGAATGGTATGAGACGGAAGGCTTCTACAATCATTGCGTATTCCCGACCGGCAATGTCGTGGTGGACGGGACCTTCTTCCTCTACTATGGCGGAGCAGACAAATATGTCGGGGTTGCCACCTGTCCTTTGCGGGAACTTCTGGACTATCTTAAAAATGATTGCAAGGTATAGAAGTCTTCAAAAAAGTATAATTCAATATAAAATTCTTGAACTAATAACTACTATTCTATGAGAGTGAAACTAATGCAAATCTTCGTTCTCCTTTCAGCATTGTCGCTGTTCGGAGGAGGAGTACTGTTCGCTCAGACTGCGGACCGTATGGACGTGTCCGGAACGGTTGTTGACCGTAACGGAGAACCCGTCGTGGGCGCTTCAGTCGTCGTGATTGGAACAATGAAGGGTACGATTACTGATGCTGAAGGCGCATTCCATCTCTCAGGTGTGGCCAAGGATGCCACTCTCTCTGCGGACCTTCTCGGATATAAGACCGTTACTCTTCCTGTCGGGGGAAGATCCAGGGTGAGCATTGTCCTGGAGGACGATGCACTGGCCCTGGAGGAGAGTGTTGTGGTAGGATACGGACAGATGAAGAAGAGCGACTTGACCGGCTCGGTGGCCTCCGTCAAGCCTGAGAAACTTACTGATATACCTGCCAATTCCATTGACGGACTCCTCCAGGGCCGTGTCGCCGGAGTGCAGGTCATCAACTCGTCCCAGGACCCGGGAGCGGCTTCCACCATCAGGATCAGGGGTAATTCATCATTGAACGGCTCGAATGCACCGCTCGTTGTCATCGACGGATTCCCTTACGGAGATGCCGGCGACCTCAAGCAGATCAACCCTCAGGACATTGTATCGATGGAAGTCCTCAAGGATGCCTCCGCCTCGGCAATCTACGGTTCAAGAGGTGCGAACGGTGTCATTCTCATCACCACGAGGAAAGCCAGGGAGAACAATACCAAGATTATTGTGCGCCAGCAGACTACAATGTCCCAGTTCTCCTCGAAGCTCAATCTCTGGCGTGACCCGGTGCTGATGGCCATGCTTTCCAACGAGTCCAATATCAATGCCGGCCTTACCCCGACATACGTCGGTGCTGTCAATGCCAACGGAGTTTACTATCCTTCAATCGAGGAGCTCAAGACCACCTGGACTACCAACACTAGATGGGACGACATCGTCTTCCGCGATGTGCCTGTATCTGACAACACGACCGTCCAGGTGCAGAGCAGCAACGACAAGACCACCTTCCTCGCCTCCGCCAACTACTACCGTGACAACGGTATGTATATCCAGGATTACTACCAGAAGTACGGCGGCAATTTCTCCGTGGAGCATAAGATCTACGACAATCTCAGGATGAAGGCCAGCGCCAACCTGACCCGTAACAAGAGGAACAACAACAATGGCCTCTCATATTACAGGAACCCGATTTTCCCTGTCTATGACGAGAACGGGGACTATTGGCAGTACAGCGTCCAGGATTATTATCATCCTCTCGCGCTTACCAATCTCCAGAAGAATGTCAGCACCGGTCTGGACCTCATATCGTTCGTATCATTGAGCTATGACCCGCTTGATTGCCTTAACATCAGTGCGCAGCTCAACTACAAGCACGGAGAATCCACGACTGACAAGTATTTCCCGAAGAAATACTCCGAGACCGGAACATTCAACGATGGCTACGGTTCCATCAACAACTGGAAGGATGACAATATTGTTGCCGACATTTATGCGACGTTCGACAAGACTTTCGGAGGAAAGCACCATCTCACCGCCATGGCCGGTTATTCATACGAGAACTACCAGTCACGCAGTTCGTTCCTCGCCTCAAAAGGCTATGTGAATGAGTCCCTTGGCAATGAAAACCTGGCCTCAGGCAATCCGGAGACCTATTCCATCAGCAACGGGGCCTACAAGACGGAACTTGTCTCTGCAATGGTACGTCTCAATTATGCATTTGACAACCGCTATCTCCTGACATTCACTGCACGTGCCGACGGCTCGTCCAAGTTCGGAAAGGACAACAAGTGGGCATTCTTCCCGTCAGGGGCATTCAGCTGGAAAATCAATGAGGAATCCTTCCTCGAAGATGCGAAATGGCTGGACGTATTGAAAATCAGGGCCTCCTACGGTATCTCCGGAAACCAGGGAATATCGGCTTACCAGACATTGAGCCGTTACGGCCAGCACAAATATTTCCACAATGGTGCCTGGGTTACCGCCATAGGCCCAGGTTATCAGTCAGGATATGCAGGACAGGGTGGAATCTACGCAGTCTGGAGCGGTATCCCGAATACCGGTCTCAAATGGGAGACCACCTCGCAGGTCGATATCGGACTCGACTTCTCCGCATTCGGCAACAGGCTCAATGTCACATTCGACTGGTATGACAAGGTGACTGACGACCTTCTCCGCGAGCGCAACATAGCCCCTTCATCCGGATATGACAAGATGTGGGTCAATGACGGAAAAATCCGCAACAGGGGTATCGAACTCACCATTGACGGGGTATTCTTCAGGAACAGGGACTGGAATGTGGGCGGTACCTTCGTGTTCTCCCGCAACAGGAACGAGGTTCTCAGCCTTGGCAATGCGCTGGAAGCCGGCCTGAATACTGACAAGCGTACCGGAATGCAATTCGAATACTATGGCAACAGTATGGAGCAGTTCCGCTCATACACCAATATCCTCGCCGTCGGGCAGCCTATGTACGTGTTCTATGGCTATCAGGTCAACGGAATGGTACAGTCCCTGGCAGAGGGACTTGAGGCCGGACTTTCAGGTGACGATGCCCTGCCCGGGGAGTTCAAGTATATGGACATCTACAATGAGGACGGAATGACCACAATCAACGAGGATGACAGATGCATCATCGGTGACCCTAATCCGGACTGGACAGCTTCATTGGCATTGAATGCATCCTGGAAGAACCTTGACCTCAGCCTGTTCTTCAACGGGGTCTTCGGCAACGATGTCCTGAATACCAAGCGATTCGACCAGCCTGACAACTCTCCTCTCCGCTGGACCGTGGACAATCCTACCGACAAGTATCCGAGGCTCAATGCGAACCGTCAGACCAAACTCTCCGACTGGTGGATTGAGGACGGCTCCTTCGTGAGACTCCAGACAGTCACATTGGGATACACCCTTCCATTCAGGAAAAATGACAGGTCCAAATCCGTGAGACTCTATGTCAGCGGCGACAATATCTTCACCTTCAGCAAGTTCGGCGGATATGACCCTGAGGTTGGAATCCTTGGAATCTACTATGGAGGCTATCCGAGACTCCGCAAATGGACCATTGGCCTTGACTTTACATTCTAAAAACATTGCAGCGATGAAACTTAAAAATATCATACTTCTGGCTGCGGGGATGTCGGCGCTGTATTCCTGCTCGCTTGACGAATACCCGTACGGCTTCTATTCAGAGGGTAATTTCTACAAGACTGCGGCTGATGCCGAAGCGGCAGTGAACTATATCTACGATGCCATCAACTACATTGAGTATTCCCGTTCCATAGTGTTCCTCGGGGACATGAACACAGATGTGATGACACCGAAGGGCGATGCTACGGCAGCTAACAAGGAACTGGACGGATGGAAACTCAATAATTTCAATACCAATACCACCCTTGGCAATTTCTTCAAATACTCCTACATCACCATCAACAGGGCCAATTCGGTAATCAGGAATGTCGGAGCGATGACGGATATAGACGAGGACATTAGGAACCGTTATGTGGGAGAAGCCTATTTCATGAGGGGCTGGTCTTATTTCTGCCTGGCCCGTAATTTCGGCAAGGTTCCTATTCATACAGAGCCTGTTACGACTCTCGACCAGAGTGCGGTTCCGGCTGCGGAGTCACTTGATGCAATGTGGGGTCAGATCATTTCCGACTTGGAGAAGGCTGTTGAACTGCTCCCTCTCTATTCGAAGCCCGAGACCGGCAGGGCAGACAGGGCCGCCGCCTGCGGCTTCCTTGCCAAGGCCTATCTCTACATTGCCTCAGCCAAGGATCACGGTGTTCCAGAGTACTCCGGGATGACATTTGACGTGGAGTCCTATTACGCCAAGGCTGTAGAATATGCTTCTATGGTTGTTGACAATCCGGAGCAGGCCACCTACGGCTTCGTGGACAATCTCCTGGATATCTATGATGTGGAGAAACCTGACGGTGCCGAGAATATCTTCCTTATGTCAATGGACAGGACCGGGGAGAGCGAGGGACAGTATTCCAAGATTTCCAAGATGTATCTTCCTTACATTTCCGGAGCTGCGGTATATCTCAGGCAGGGTGACAGCGACACTTATATCAAGACCCACGACGGATGGGGCGAGTACAGGACCGACCTCGATTTCTATGCTTCGTTTGAAAGCGGTGACCTCAGGCACGACTGGCTGTTCTGCGACGAGGTGTATGACGAGGGCGGCAATGTGATTGCATCCGTGGCCGACGGCAAGATAACCTATCCTTTCTGCCGCAAGTTCATTGACCCGCAGTTCGTAGGTGACAAGACATCGACCAGGCCTTTCCTTCTCAGGTATTCAGATGTGGCTCTCATCTATGCTGAGGCCGCTGGCCCTACAGCCAAGGCCTACGAGCTTGTGAACTATATAAGGAACAGGGCGAACCTCGGTGAACTGGCTCCGGGACTGGGTATAGGGGAATTCCGCGAGGCGGTCCTGAACGAGAGAAAGTACGAGCTGGCTTTCGAGGGTGATCATTGCTATGACTTGCGCCGCTGGAACCGTCTTCACACTGACATTTCCGAGGCCAAGGCCCAGGGATTCACCGCCGAGGACCTGGTGTTCTATCCGATACCTAAGGTGGAGACTGACTTGAATCCGACATTGTAAATTTACCGATATGTACAAACTGAGATATATTATTGCAGCGGCGATTGCGTTTGTCGCCATTGCATCCTGCCAGAAGGACCCTTGGTCCGATATCGCTGACGGGGACTGGAACCACGAGCGTTCCATCATTGACATAAAGTTCAAGGGACAGGCCGGAACCCCGGTTATTACAAATACCGGAGCGGAGACCGGAACCGTTGACCTCCAGCTTGCCACGTCATACGTCGAGGACCTCTCGAAGGTTGAGGTGGAGTATATCACATTGTCCTACAAGGCCACCGGCTCCGTGGAATCAGGCGGTACCATTGATTTCACGGCCCCGTCTCCGGAAATCGTAGTGTCGTCTCCGAACGGGGATGTCAGGACCTACAAGCTCAATATGACCGAGTTTACCGAGACACTTACCGGAAAGTACAAGATTACCTCATCGAAGGTATTCGGCGGAACAGGACCGATGTATGGCGGTGGCGCAGTCATGGACCCGGCAGCCAAGTCCTGGTGCTGGAATTCCAATGGTTTTGGCCCTAGCGCAGAATATGATGACTATCTGGAGCTTACTCTTGATGAAATTACTGATGACGGAAATACTGTCGGTACTTGCGTACATTACGGCGGTGTGGACGGAAAGCATTGGAACTGCATCTTCGAGGCATCGATGAACAAGGAGGGCAAGGACCAGATTGACCTTCACAAATTCTATCGCCAGATACCTGTAGGGAAGAGTACCTGGAAGAGGAATTATTCTGACAATACCATCTCCTTCATTGACTCTGAGGGAAAGGTGACTACTTGCACCCTGATGGAAAGCGGCACTTACGAGATTTACAATCAGGACGGGTACACCCATTCCATCACTGTGGATGACAATGCCTTCAAGTTCACCCTCTCCGGCAAGGATGACTGGACCAACATCTATTCAGACTACGACAAGTTCGTAAAGAGGCCTTGGGCGTATTTCGTGCTGGTAAGCCCTGTGGACGAGATTCCTCAGGAGTCCATGACAGAGGGAACAGAGGGCGATCTCACCCCTCCGGAGCCGGAACCGGAGCCGGTGTTTGAACTGGGCGGGACTTATTCATTGACAAGGTTTACCGTATATGGCGGCTGCGATTCTCCTGCCTTCGTGAATCCTGTTGACAAGAGCTGGATGTGGAACTCTTCCGTTTACAAGGAGAAGGATAACAAGCTCGTGCTTGAGGTCGCCGGGACATCTGCTGATGGCAAGATGAGCGGAACTGCTGACTATCAGGCCGGTGCGGACGGTCTTTATTGGGACTGCGTTATGCTTGCTGACAAGAACAAATGGGGAACCGGAGCTCTTGACTTGAGTTCTTCTTATGGCCTTCTGCCGAAGGGCCAGAGCAAGTTCGTGTATGACCCGGAAGCCGGCACTATCGCATTTACCTCGGGCATCATTACCGTGACCGTGCGCTTCCTCCTCCCGGGGACCTACAAGTTCGGTGAGAATGAGAAGGAACTGGTAGTCAGCGACGTGGCCCTGGACTTCGATCTCGGCTACACCGGAATGCCTGAAGGCTACGACCAGGGTTGGCTCTGGACTGATTTCGACCGCTTCGCAGTGGGCCAGAGGAACTACGTCATGCTTTTCTCAAAGGATGCGCCTGCTGAATGATGTATGCTTGGGGCGGCTTTCGGGCCGCCCCTGTGAGCTAATGCTTTGATTATGAATAAATATTCAATGATTGCTGCCGCTGTGGTACTTGCCGGCTGCGCAGAGGGAAATGTCATCAATGTGGAGGTGGGGACTAATGTTGTCAGTACGGATTATGTTGGCAACGGTGTGGAGTGGGACCCTTATGACGAGGCCCTGTCATGGGGCTCTGGGGTGAGTGGGGAAGACTGGGCAAAGCTGGAGGAAAGGCTTGACTATATGCGCCCCGGCTATGTCAGATGTATGATCAACAGCCCTTTCACCTACTATGATGCCTCTGCCGGGAAATATGACAGAACCAGGAATATCGAGTCCCTGAAGAGGCTTCTCGGGTATTGCCAGAAGCATTCGGTGAATGTTATTTTCGGAGAGTACAATCCTCCCAGCTGGGATATGAAGGGTTCGGAGGAATGGGTACGGATGTCAGTTGACTTCCTGAACTGGCTGGTCAATGACCTGGGATATGACTGTATAAAGCAGTTCGTCATTTTCAATGAGCCTGACGGCAACTGGGCTTCTACAAACGGGGACTACGACTTCTGGCTCTCCATGGCCCGCCGCTTCGACAAGAGAATGTCCGAATACCCGGGGCTGAAGGAGAAAGTCAGGCTTGCCGCTCCGGATGCCGTGATGAATTACCGGAATCCTGCATCTGAATATGATGCGGAGGGTTGGATGGCCAATGCCGCCAGGGATCTCGGGGACATTGCCGGTATCTATGACGTCCACGCCTACCCGGGCCGCAGATTTGTCCTGAGCGGTGATTTCCGCAAGTCGCTGGTCTCCATGAAGGCCAATGTTCCTTCCGGTTCCCGCATTGTTCTTGGCGAAGCCGGCTACAAATATCAGGGCGATCCTGCTGATTCTTTGTATTGGAATGAGTATATTCGCAGATGTGAGGGCCATCCTTACACGAAGGGTTCCGACTGCAATATGCTGGTATATGACTATTTCTACGCACTGGATATGCTATTTCTGGCGATGGAGGCCATGAACGGGGGATTTTCCGGAGTTGCCGCCTGGATGCTGGATGACGCAATGCATACCAACGGGGATTCTGGCCGTCCGGAGGATTTGAAAATCTGGGGAATGTGGAACATTCTAGGTGAAGAGGTGTTCGGAGACCCGGCGCAGGAGGAAATCAGGCCTTGGTATTATACCTGGTCATTGATTTGCAGGTATTTCCCTTCCGGTTCCGATATTCTCAAGGTGAATGCTGGCGATAAATATGGATTCACCGCCGCCGCAGCCGTGAAGAATGGTAAAATGACTGTCGCCCTGGTGAACTGCAATGAGGAAGATGTCAATGTGGATGTGACCCTGCCGAGGCCTCTGGAGAATGCTTCAATGTTTTCATTCGGCAGGCCCGGCCAGATTTCCGAGTCTGTAACTCCGGCCAATGCCTGCTTGAAAATGAGTATTCCGGCGGAGAGTTTCATGCTCCTTACGGAAATGGTAAATGATTGATAATATGTTAAATATGAGAAGATTACTATTAGCTGCCGCCGCAGTGCTTGTCCTTTCCTGTTCCAGCGTGGAGAAAGTGAAGGGAGTCGATGATGGCGGAAATGATGAAATGGTCTCGGAACTTGTTCTCGCTGACGGTTCCGCCACTCCGGAGACACGTGCCCTATATGCCAATCTTTGGAAAATCCAGGAAAAGGGCTTCATGTTTGGCCATCACGACGACTTGATGTACGGCCGTTATTGGTACAACGAGGCGGGCCGCTCGGATACCAGGGATGTGTGCGGGGACTATCCGGCAGTGTACAGTCTGGACTTCGCTGCAATGTCAGACGACAGGAAGGCCACATCCGGTGCCGATAATGCCATCAGGATGCGTTGCATCAGGGAGGCCTACGACAGGGGAATGGTTATAACCGCCTGCTGGCATATCAACAATCCCCTCACAGGGGGAGACTCCTGGGACAATTCCAGCAAGAAGGTTGCTTCCTCAATACTGGAGGACGGAAGTGAGACCAATGCCAAGTTCAAGAATTGGCTGGACAATCTCGCCGAGGCTGCATCCAATATGAAGTGCTCTGACGGAAAGCTTATCCCGGTAATTTTCAGGCCTTTCCACGAGCATACCCAGACCTGGTCCTGGTGGGGCTCTTCCTGCACCACATCCGAGGAATTCATTGCATTATGGAAGTTCACCATTTCCTATCTCAGGGATACGAAGGGTGTGCATAACTTCATTTATGCCATCTCCCCGCAGATGGACAGCGCGAAGACTGTGGAAGATTTCTATTTCAGGTGGCCTGGTGACAACTGGGTTGATTTCGTCGGTATGGACTGCTACCAGGGTATCAATAATTCAGTGTTCGTGAACAACCTGAAGGCGATTTCCAAGGTCTCTACCGACAAGCATAAGCCTTGCGGAGTGACCGAGACAGGTGTTGAGGGTTTCAAGACGACTGATTACTGGACTGTGAACATTCACGCCCCTATGACCGGGCGGCGTGTCAGTATGGTCGTGACCTGGCGCAACAAGTTCGTCGGCACCAATGAGAGTGACAAGCATTTCTTCTCCGTGTACAAGGGACATCCTTCAGAGGCTGATTTCGTGAAGTTCTACAATCAGGACAATTCGTTCTTCTGCGAGGATCTTCCGGATATGTACTCAATGCCTGCCGGGATGACTGTGAAATAAATATGTCATCTCGACTGGGCGAAACGAATGCAGAACTCTAAAGATAAAGATATGAACACAAACAACTTCCGCCGAGCCGCAGCGGCAATTGCGGCCCTCCTGTTTTCATTGACCTGCGCATTCGCTGCGCAGAAGGATACACTGCGCATTCTGGCCATAGGCAACAGTTTCTCTGACGATGCCGTCGAGTGGTATCTCCACGATATCGCCGGGGCTGACGGCACGGTAATGATAATCGGGAACATGTACATTGGCGGTTGTTCGCTGGAGCGTCACCTGAACAATAGCAGGACCGCTTCCCGGGACTATTCGTATCGGAAAATCGGGGCGGACGGGGTGCGCAGGGTGACTCCGGGGTATTGCCTGGAGGATGCACTCGCTGATGAGAAATGGGATGTGGTTACAATGCAGCAGGCTAGTCCGTTATCCGGAATCTACAGTAGCTGGGAAGAGTCTTTGCCCGGATTGTATGCCTACCTGAAGGCGCACGTGCCGGGTGATGCCCGTTTCGCAATCCACCAGACCTGGGCATACGAGCAGACTTCCACGCACAAGGGGTTTGCAAATTATGACAATGACCAGATGAAGATGTACAATGCCATCGTGGATGCTGCCGACAGGGCTGCGGACCTAATCGGCGTTGACATTGTCATTCCGGTGGGGACAGCGGTGCAGGATGCCAGGACATCTTTCATAGGCGACCACCTGACCCGTGACGGCTACCATCTCAGCCCGACCATCGGCCGTTTCATAGCCTCCTGCACCTGGTACTGCAAACTGACCGGCCGCAATCTCAAGCGTAACAGTTTCCGCCCTGAAGGCATTGAACCTGAGATGGTTGAGGTGGCGCACCGTGCGGCCCGGGCCGCTGTCCGCCGGCCAGGAAGGGTGACAGCTGTCAACTAATCTGCATTGATGCCAATACTGATTATCCGCAAACCGTACAACTGCCGCCAACAGGTTAAATTTCCTCAATCTTTCAAACTATGTAGCATCGGGCCTTCCGCGATTCGGGGCTCCAGCGTGAAAGAAAGACATCTGAAAACGGCCGGGGAATGCCGTGATTTACGGACATTTTGCTTCCTGACAGACAAAACGGCCGGGGTTCAGGACATTTCCCGGTCGGTTTTAACGAAACTGCTGATAATCCTGTTCGTTCTTCATATCCTGGTTATAGATTTCTTTCTTTTCCGGAGTGAAC
>JBJEBV010000010.1:0-17750 GCA_051870395.1 Candidatus Cryptobacteroides sp.
ATCTGCAATCGGTTATTGTAAAAAATATACTATAAATCAACAAATTAGCGAAATGCACTTGGCTGCTTGACAGATGTAGTGCTACTTTCGCAGAGAACTAAAGTTAAGTTAACTGTTTCTGACTGTACTGCAAATATCGATATCCGTTTGGCAAAGTCAAAAGGAAATGATATACGTGCGGGCGGATTTGTCGGAGAATTATTCCAGTCCTCAAATAAATCTTCCTTCACAAACTGCCATTTCAACGGCAAGTTCATTAACGACGAGGATGAGATAATTGATTTCAATGGAGGCTCTTACATAAACATCAATGGCAGTGTAGATGAGCCAACTATATACATTGGGGCAGCTTTTGGTTTCATAAGCAGTGATAACACTTTATACACATTCAGCTCTTGCAGTTACAATGCCGACAAGACCGGAGGCCTTCCTGTTGTAGGATACACAGAAGGCAGTAATATGGACTATTCCGGCATCACCGCAGAGCATCTTGGAAATTGAGATTGATTATGAAAAGGATAAATACAATAATACTTCCGCTCCTTGCAGCGGCCGCACTGAGCTCCTGCAGCAAGCAGGCAGCCCCGGATTCCAACTTCCCTGAGGACCGCGTCATCCGCGTTGAGGCCAGTGTCCTGCCTTCCACCAAAGGCAGCTATACTACCGACGACCTGAATGAATTCGCGTTCTACAGCAAGAACTATTATTCTGACAAATACACTTATTCAAAAAAGTGCTTTCGTGACCCAAGTTCCTTTGAGGGATGGGGATGGGAAGGTGATGCTCCTCTTTGGAAGAATTCAACCGAAGAGGTGGGAATGATTGCTATCGCTCCGGTGCTGAATAATTATTCGAATTACAGTTTTGACAGCTTTCGCACAATTGCATATGGAAACGGTTACCCATTCCAAATTCAGACCGAGCAGAGTTCTTCTGACAATGGCTCCGACCTTATCGGTTGGTGCAAAAGTGGAACGCCGTCAGATCTTCTGAACGGAGACACAAAGGTTCGAATCGAGTTCCAGCACCTTCTGAGCAGGCTTAACCTTACCTTCGTTCTCGCAACCGAGTTCAATGCTATCGATATCCCGATTTCGGACATTGTAAGCGATGTTGTCATCAAGGAGGCCTCAATTGAGGGACTTGTTAAGTATCAGGTGATGACCGATAATTTGACCGTCGAAGTTGCAAGTTCTCTCCCAAAGGCTGATGTCAATGCATACAGCACAGGCTGGACAGCAGCCAACTCAAAGGAGGAGCGCTGCCGCTCGCAGTGGGAGTGCATACTCGTGCCTGAGGCCGGTATCAATATCTCCATCTCGTTCAATGTCAACGGAACGGCTTACATCTGCACCCTTCCAGGCAAGACTCTCGAGCAGGGCAAGGCGCACAACCTGACCATCAATGTAGGAAAGGATGTCGCAACCGTCGGGGCAATGTCGATTGCAGGCTGGGAAGATGGAGGCAGCAGCAATCTTGAAACAGAATAAAGCGTATGAAACCGAAAACGAATATTTTTGACAGTATGACAAAGAGTTTTATATACAGCCTGGCAATTCTGGCAGTTCTGATCTCCTGCGCCAAAACCGAGCTCCCTCACTTCGGAGGGGAGAACGACCCCAACGCCGTGACCATCAACCCGAGCGTGGCTGTGCTGAGCACCAGGAGCAACCCTCTTGGCGACTATTATGCCCAGAGGCAGTTCAACGAAGGCGATGTCATTACGATTAAGGACATCTCTGACGGTGAGATGTACACCTATAAGCTCACTGGCGGCAGCTGGAAGCCAACTGACGGGAAATACCTTCTCTGGCACGACGAGACCATTGAGATTGAGGCTTATTACGGATCAGGAGGAAATGATCCTGATATAGGAGTTTTGGACCAGAGCGATGCTGCCAAAATCGCCTCTGCCGACTATATGACTTGCCAGGGGTGCGACCCGTTTCCAAGGCTTGCCGACAACGAGCTTTCGTTTACTATGGAGCGCCGGCAAGCCCTTGTCACAGTCGTTATCGATTCCTACGGAAACCAGTACGATCCGAGTAGAAATTTGATATCCAATTTAAAAATCTGCGGTATCATTCCATACATTCGCGATGCGGAAGGTAATTATTCTGACGTTAGTTATGACGGCACTATCGGCTACAGTTACAGCGCTATTGTGCCTGCTGGACAAAATTTAAGAATCTATTATTATGTTGAGGATGACGGCCCCCGTGTAGTTACAAGTGGCGACTACTTTCTTGGAGCCGGCACCAGCTACACCATAAGGGTTCATGTCGGTAAGGACAAGATTGAACTTGGCGACATCACCGTCTCCGACTGGACTTCTACCGACTGGGATGACGCAGAAGCAGAAATATATGTCCCTTATGATCCTTATGTCACCTTCTCTGCTGAAAGTGAGCAGACATTTACGATGAATTTCAAGCCGTTTTCGGATGTTACTGCTTTCGAATTGGGTGATCAAGAGTACTTCGAATACAGAGTGGGGAATGGAGAGTGGAACCGTTTCACCACTACGGTCAGCTCAATTCCTTTTGGAGGCAGCAAAGGAGACCTCCAGCTACGCGGCATCAGCAGCCAGGGTACCGCCGCAATTGAGTACACACAATGGACAACCATCAGCTTCGGGAATGATGCCAAAGTAAGCTGCAGCGGAGACATCCGGACCCTTGTCGATTACAAGAACTACGAGAAAGCAAATACTTCCAATGCGCGGTTCTGCCGTTTGTTCTACTCTTGTTCTCAGCTTACGTCCGCACCCGATCTCCCGGCAACATCTTTGGCGGAATCTTGCTACTGGAGTATGTTTTTCAAGTGTGAATCGCTGACAGCAGCTCCAGCCTTGCCTGCCACCATTTTGGCGGAAGCTTGCTATAATTGTATGTTCCAATATTGCTCAGCCCTGACAACTGCACCGGAATTGCCTGCTGAGACTTTGGCAGAAGCTTGCTATAGCGGAATGTTTTCCGATTGCAAAGCCCTGACAACTGCACCGGAATTGCCTGCCACCACTTTGGCGGATCATTGCTATTCTAATATGTTTCAATCTTGCACATCATTGACTAAAACCCCAGTGCTTCCTGCCACGGAGTTGGATGACTACTGCTACTTCTGCTATGAACAAATGTTTTTTGGTTGCAGCAAACTTAGCGAAGTATGGATTAAGGCGAAACCGTCTTTTACTGGTGATGAGGGAGAGATACAGGCTCAAAAAGAAGATTATGCCCTATACCATTTTCCGGATTGGCTTCAGAGCGTCCAGTGGCCAAGATTTTATTGTACCCAAGAATTTTACGATTGCTTCAAAAATAATACAAGTGTCATTCCATACGGTGCGTATTGCTATGTCATAGAAGCAGATGATCCATACTGGAATCGATTTAATTAAACGACAACGGCTGGCAGTTCGCCAGCCGTTGTCGTTTTCAGGATGTCCGGCAAACAGGCTTGCCCCTCTATTGATTATTTCGATTGGTTTTTGTATTTTCGTAATCTAAAAAAATAACTTGCTTCAGATTTGCATCAGATTTCCGAGGACAGATTTTCTCCCGAGGATGGTCGTGAGCGGTAAGTCAAACGTCCGGTGGACGTTTGCAGCGAGCAGCCGACGGCAGTCGGACCGGACAGTATCCGTAGCTACGTGACTGATGAGGGAAGAAATATGGACCGGCAAGATATGCATAAGATGTTGCTGGTTATTTTTTGAAGATTACTTAAAGGCGGGAATTAGATTATCAATCAATATGGGACTTACTATTGCTGAGCCCGCACCGCGATATGTGCACAAACTTAAGGAAATCGAATATGTTATTGGCGGTTTGCAAGTCAGAAAAACCTTCGGGAAAAAGGCGATTTTCATCAATTCGGACTCAATAGCCTCGATTAATAAGGGTGTGGCGTATGCTCGCGATCGTGCCCTGGAATTTCCCGCTCGCCAATATTATGCAACCCCGGTAGGTAAAGCCAGGGGCGACAACAGTCAGTACGACATTGCCCTGCAGTTCACACCTATCCTCTTCCTTCCCAATGTCCATCTTCCGGAGGACTATATCCGTGACATAGTGAATGAAGCCCACTCAAACAATGCCTTCGCTGCCAAGTTCAATCCTGCCGAGCGGTCAGCATTGCGTAATAAATGGTATGACCTGAACAAGGAAACCATCAGGCAGAATTATTCCGATTTGTTCATCATTTTCGATGACAGAGAAATGAACTTCAGCAACGAGTTGGTTGACCTGATAGTCTCCTCCGAAGCCGGAATCAATGACAATGGCGAAAGCCTGAACCAGATCCGCTGTGTCCTGGAATGCGTATTCGAGAGAATGATGGAGATGAAAATGCTGCCGGATAGTCTGCGGGGGTCTGGCAGCGAATGTGGAAGATACATTAAGAATATCAAGGATTTGCCTGTTTATATCAAAAACTATATATTCGATATAAACGGAATTGTCAATTCCGGCTGCCACGCCTGGCTGAAACAAAATGGCCCCAACCAGGAAGACAGGAGTGAAGAAGACAACAAGCAGAAAAGTATCTTCATAAAATATCGCAACTCCGTAAACAACGGCGAACTCCCTTATCTCATCCGCTCCTTGGTATTCATGCTTCTCTGCGTGGTGGATTGGTGCGGTAAGGAGATGGGGAAGAGGAATGTTTTATGAGATTATTTTGGGGAAGGGTATACCTGTGTAAGCAGTAATTTTGTTTCCGCAGATTTCAGAAAAATGAGAATAACTGCGTAAGTTGGGCGGATATAATAACCTTATTGCCTATAAATTTGGCAATTATTTAGGGTTAGCTGCATATAAATTAGGAAAGTTTTGTATATTTGCCTTTGAAACATAGGTAATTATGTATAAACGCGAGATTATGGCCCAACTTAGGGGATGGGCAGAGCGCAAGAAAAGAAAGCCGCTGGTTCTCAGAGGTGCCAGACAGGTCGGAAAGACCACCCTGGTGGAGGAGTTCGGAAAGGATTTCGACTCCTTCATCAGCCTTAACCTTGAGAAGGATGATGCCGAGGTGTTCCGCAGGTTCAAGACCGCTCCCGAAGTATGGCAGTACGTCTGCCTCAAGCACCATGTCACCCAGGACCGGGACAAGAGGACTCTGCTATTCATTGATGAGATTCAGGAAGTACCGGAAGCGGTTGCGATGCTCAGGTACTTCTATGAGGATCTTCCTTGGGTCTATGTGATAGCGGCTGGAAGCCGGTTGCAGGTGCTCACAAAGAAACGCATCTCCTTTCCGGTAGGCAGGGTGGAATATCTCACCCTGCGCCCGTTCTCGTTCGTGGAGTATCTCGAAGCCAAGGGGTATGATGACTGGGCAGAGTCGGTACGGAGCCTCAATGCGCACACACTTCTTCATGAAGACCTCACTTCGGAGTTCAACAGGTATGCGCTGATCGGAGGTATGCCGGAGGCAGTCTCTGAATATGTGGAGACAGGGGACATAGAGCGCCTTTCGCCTATCTTCAATTCCCTGGTCAAGGGCTATACGGAGGATGCGGGCAAGTTCGTCAGGAAGGAGGAGCAGTCACGTATTCTTCAGCATATACTCTCTACGGCGTGGAAGAGTGCGGCACAGACAATCACCTTCGACAAGTTCGGTGAGAGCAGCTACTCTTCAAAGCAGATTCACGGGGCTATGAACATACTCGAGAAGGCATATCTGCTGTCCCTCGACTATCCTGTCACTTCTACTTCTTTGCCGGCCATTCCTGCAAAGAGGAGAAGCCCCAAGCTTATTATGCTGGACAGCGGGCTGACCAACTATGTGGCCGGAATCCAGCTGGAGTATCTGCAGAACAAGGACCTGCAGGACACATGGAGGGGGAGGGCTGCCGAGCAGATAGTGGCACAGGAACTCAAGCCGGTTCTCGACAGGCATTACAAGGAGGAACAGTGTTTCTGGATGCGGGACAAGGCGGGAACTACTGCGGAGGTAGATTTCATCTGGCCGTCAATGACCGGCATAGTGCCAATCGAGGTCAAGTCAGGCACGAATGCACATCTGCGGTCAATTCATTCTTTCGTGAACAACAGCACCCACGATGTCGTTGCCGTCAGGGTGTGGAGCGGGGACTTCTTCATACAGGACCTGCATACTCCCACCCCGGAGAACAAACCGTTCAGGCTGATTAACCTTCCTTTCTATTATGTAGGTCAGTTGGACAGGGTTCTGGAACAGATTGAAATGGTTCCGGTTGAAAAGCATAATAGATAATCATTAAGATTTTTTGAAAGATTTCGATGTCTTGGCGGTAATAACTGTAAAAGCATACAATCCTATGACATTGAAATTTCACGACGACACGGCCCCATTTTACCGTGGAGGCAAACTTGAGCCGGAACCGGCGGAGTCACTTGACGAATTGTCCAGGCTCTATGAGAAGGCTTGCGACAGTTATTCGAAGCTTTGCAACAAGAAACTTGCGGCGGCGCGCCCGTTCACGAAATGGCGCTGGATCAATGATGTCGAGCCCAGGATCATGGAAGATTCTGCCAGGAACTATGGGCACAGGACCTGGGCCAATGCCGCCTGGTCTGACATTACTCTGGCATTGGCCTCGGATTTCTCCTCGCCGGGGGAAATAACCACCAGGCGTGCAGCGGGGGACAAGCATCTCCGGTACCAGCTGACGCGCAATCTCAAACGGATTCTCAATTTTGAGCAGGAAGCGGCAAGGGAGGCAGGGGAAATTGCCGGGATGATCAGGTCGCATTCCTGTTACAAGGAGGAGGGCGTGCGGCTGAACATTGCCGGAAACGGGCTTGTGACATTGCTCAGGTCCGGCATAGATACGGATATGGTCACGTCCCTGCTCGTGAAGGTGTTCTCCGCATGCGGGAAGATAGGCGTCAAGATTGTCGAGGTGCGTTCCGGAGGCCAGTCGGGAGTGGACGAGGCCGGCATCAGGGCCGCGCAGGAATGCGGTCTCCAATGCAGTATCCTGGCACCCAAGGGTTTCAGGTGGCGTGACAGGCGTGGCAATGATAAAGAGGGGAGGACCGGTTTCGTCAACAGGTTCAAGGAGGAGTGCATAGACAACCCGGCCTGGGAAAAGGCCCGCCCGGATGAATTTCTTGAATATGCGACAATGGAGTTCAATGCCGCAAGCGGACTGGATGAGCTTCGATGGGACATTGACTTGAAGATCCAGTGGCGGAATCTTTATGACATTGCGAAATATATTGTCGGGCAGATGACACCAAGCACATCGCTCATCATGCACCGTTTCGGCATAGGATACTATCAGGCGACACAGACAATGGACACACTCGAGGAACTGGGTGTTGTCGGTCCTATGCAGGGGTCGGAGCCCCGCAAGCTGCTGGTATCAAATGTTGGCGAACTGGACACGCTGTTTGCCGGACGCAAAGACTAAGTATTCATAAAAGAGAGAGTTATTACAATTTGTCCAAAATGGGATATAAGAAAAGCCGTAGGTTCTCCTGCGGCTCTATTTTTCGTGTTTATGGGATTCTATCCATGTAACTGAATCCATTGAGCGAAAGCATTTTGTCTATTAGCAATCTGGGGCAGGATTGCTGACGGGCTACCAAGCCACTTTTTTGCATTCGCTTGCATATAATCAAGTACATTAGTTTCAGAACCTTTCACCAATATCTCCATTTGCTCACCAGTTTCTATGGTAAAAGAAACATTCCACCCGTTACGCTTTATGTGAAAATGTGGAGGTTCGTGGTCATCACTCCATATCTTAACTTCCCAAGCATGAAGCGGAAATATACTAATCATACCTAACTCTTTCATGTTAATCCTTGCCATTTCAACCAATGGCTCAGGTTCTTCATAGTAATTTAATGCAAGAGCAACATTCTCATTAAGGACTTTCTTTACAGATTCCTTGACGATTTCCCTTAACTATATAGGGCTTCGTACAACAGGGCTCCAAATTGCGCTTCACGCAACACGAAGCCCTATATAGTTGTATTGTTTTGCCGAGGGACAGCCGTGATGGTTCTCCCTCGTTTGTTTTTCGTTCAGTCTTAGGCGATTCCAAACATGGACAGATACGCCTTGCCCAGACGTACGGCGTCCCTTTCGTGGAATCGTATGAGCCGGCACTTCGGACAATCTTCATAAGGGCATCCTGACGGATGTCATTGAGAAGAGATGTGTCCATGATATTATATTGCGATTTGAGGTGCGGGAGATAACTGTCCACTACATTGATCAGGACCGAGTAATGAATCTCTTTTCCATCTTTGCTCTTGAACGTGTTGTTGTTCCTGGAGTCAGAATATGTCATAAGGCCGTAAGATTTGATTGATTACACAATATTTTCCTTGAAAATTCAAGTGATATCAATCAGGTCTGACGACCCTTTCAACTTGTTACAAAAATTAGACCAAAACGGACAAAGTAATATTTCGTGACGAGGCAGGATGGCGTGCAGTAGTATGAATTGTCCGAGGCTGTCTGTGCGATGAAAATGGATGAGGAATGAAGGATAGGCCCACAAAAGGAACGAGGGTGACTACATTGCCACCCTCGAACTTAGAATTAACTTGTGAATAACAATTATCTAGAAAATGCCGCGATGAGCTCGTCGTTGCTATAGGCGTCAGCTCCATAGCAGGTTTTCAGATAAGCAAGACCGTTGACGTAGTCTTCTTCGGTGAAGGAATCAGTAGCCTCCTTTGCAACGACAACATCATAACCAAGGCAGTAGGCATCAGCTGAAGTATGGCGTACGCACATATGGGTGTGGAGACCGGTCATAATAACTGTCTTTACTCCAAGTTCCTTGAGAAGGATATCCAAATCTGTCTGGAAGAAGCCGCTGTAACGACGCTTAGGAACTATATAGTCAGCTTCAGAAACTTTGAGTTCCGGGATTACCTGGGCACCAGGGGTACCTGCAATTGCGTGGTCGCCCCAAAGTTTGAGTTCCCTGTCTATGCCCTTGATGTGGGCATCGTTGCAAAAGATTACCGGAACACCGGCTGCCCTGGCTGCGTCGAGAAGACGAGATGTAGCTGGCACTATGGCCTTGCCCCTGTCGCATGCAAGGGCACCTGTTACGAAGTCGTTGAGCATATCAACGACCAGTACTGCACAATTTTGTAGTTTATCCATTTCTAATGTTATTGCTAGATTGACTTGCAAAGTTAATCAATTTTTTTAATGATTATCCGCAAACCGTACAACTGCCGCCAATCATAATAGTGAAGGTGGGGGACAATGTGGTCCAGGACGACTCCGCCCGGATGAGCTGGTTCCAGACCCTCGCCATCCTCGACTGTGGCCTAATTCCGGTCTGGACTGGTTGACTCGCTTATTATCATTTTCCCATATTAGCTTGAATCAATAGTTCGGTAATTATATAAAAGTTAAACAGCGGCCCGAAGCCCATAAGTTCGAGGCCCCACTTCACGGCGGAAGCGCTGTTCAGACGAGCGTCCGAACCTCCCCATCTGAAGGAAGTTGATGCGGTTTGGTATGGTCAGAAAAAGTTCCATGACTTCGATTGTTAAATTTTTAACGAAGTATTGCTATAGTATCGTCAAGTCAGTATCAGAGAAGACACCATACCGAAGCGTCTTCAGCATCTGAAACGGTCATCACCCTTTCCTGAACTCCCCGGCGTGGGCCTCAAAGAAGTCATGTTGACATACTCCCCGTCCTGAAGGGCGGAGATTCTCAGGTGGCTAGCGCCCCTTGCGAAGGGTGACCTTCGTCTTACGTGGACTCCCTGATGAGGCAATGCCCTGCCTCAGGATATTATTCGCGGCGTTCAGGTCCCGGTCCAGAGCGGAACCGCAATCAGGACATATCCATGTCCTTTCACGCAGCGTTAGTTCCTTGTTCACATACCCACAATGGCCGCAGGTCTTGCTTGATGCGAAATACCTGTCCACCTTGCGCACCTCGCAGCCATACTTCGAGGCAATATATTCCAGTTTTGACACGAATCCGGAGAATGCAAGGTCTGACACCTTGCGTCCCCAAAGACGTTTCATCCCATCGATGTTCAGGTCCTCGATGCAGATTGTGTCATATCTCCTGCACAAATCATGACATACTTTCCATTGCCAGTCGTCCCTGAGATCGCTTATTCGCTCATGCTGTCTTGATATGGATTTCGCAATCTCCCTGCGGTGGTTTGACTCTCGGACGATTCTCGCACCCTTGGGATGAGAGCCGTCCGGATTGGTTAGGTTCCACTCGCATTGAGCACGGTCGTGTTTGCGCTGGAGGACCTGAAGGGTCCGCAGGTTGCGCTTGAGCCAGAGTGGGGAGCCAATTGATGTTCCATCGGAGAGTGTAAGGAAAGTCTTCAGACCGAAATCCATGCCCACCATTGCACCATCGTGTGTCTTATGGTATGGCTCAGGGGTTGAGTCCGTGACGATGTAAAGCCTGAATTCTCCTGGATGCACGCGCTTGACGCGCACGTTCTTGACCCTGCCTTCGTAAGGCCTGGAGTATGAGAACTTGAAGTGTTTCTTTATCTTGTTGATTACAAGTATGTTCGAATTCAGTTTGAAGCCGTCCTGCTTGAAGACGAAACTGCTGAATTGGGCAGCCTTCCGGAATTTTGGGGGACGCTTCGCGAGTTTCGAGAAGAACCGCTGATACGAAGCATCCAGCCTCTGGAGGATTTCCTGCGTCGTCTGCGCGCCAAGGCGGCATCTTGCTATCCGTTTCTGGAAGTGCTTCTGCATCCTGACCGTGCCGACATACCCCTTGAACAGGGAGTAATACCGTCTTTGGATTGCCAGGGCATGGTTCCAGACGAAAGCCGCTTCGGCGAGCATCAGCTCCAGATGGCGGTTTCTTTCGGAGCGGTATATGTTGTACTCATATGTCAGCATTCAAGCAATATTAGATGCATTACAAATATATAATAATTTTTGTATATTTGCAATATGTCAAACGCATCCGGGAGATACACAACCAGCAGGCATTGTGTATACAACATATCATACCATCTAATCTGGTGCCCCAAGTACCGGAGGCCAGTACTTATTGACGGAGTTGATACAAGGCTGAAGGAACTCCTGGCAGAGAAGGCAGCAGAACTTGATGTCAGAATCGAGTCTATGGAGGTCCTGCCCGATCATGTGCATCTGTTCGTGAAGTCAAATCCGATAATACCCGTCCATCACATCGTCAGCCAGTTCAAGGGTTATTCATCACGAGTATTAAGGGATGAGTTCCCGTGGCTTCGGAGTCGTCTGCCTTCGCTATGGACGCATTCCTATTATTGCGAGACCATTGGCCATATCTCTGAAGGGACCATCAGGAAATACATCGAGGACCAGAAGAAGGTTTAGTCCGCTTTCATCCCCCGCCTGAAGGCGGAGGCTCTCATGCTCACATTATCGTAGTTGTTCAACTTGCGGTCGATGGTGCCTCGCATCTCCACGAGGTTGCCGTCCTCCAGTCCGCTTCGGAGCCCCTCGGGAATCTTGATGGACATCTCATAGGGACTGAACTCGTCCTTGAGGGAGTCATAGAAGTAACCGCCGTAATTGCCGCCCTTTCCCCTGCGGTAGATACCCCGCACATTGACGATTCCCGGCCCGCGTCTGGACAGGGACTCGGAGAAGAGGTTGATTATCTCGTTAGGGTTGTATATGGTCACCTGCGAGGGTGATGAAATTGCCTGCTCGCTCATTATCGGTTCTCCTTATCAAGGTGCAGCTGTTCCAGTATGTCTTCGGGAGCAACCGTCTCCGGCTGCCTGACGCATACCTCCATCTCCTCGAAATGAAGGGAACTCATATCCTCCACTTCCACGGGTCCCTTTATCAGTGAGAGGAGATAAGGCCCGCAGTCGTCCTTTCTTCCAAGGTCTTCGAGGATGTCGGGACGGACCTCATAGATGCATTTCTCAGGGAGCACCATCATCAGGTAGGCCCGTAGTGTCTCGTCGGACCGGTGGAGGATGACAACCTTGTCGCCATCTGAAGGCAGGTTGTGTTCGTCCTTAGGAACTTCCCGCCACCTGAGGTAGACAGTGCCCTTGTCATAGAGCTGTCCGGTGATGTTCTCCATCATATCGTCGTTAGCCCACATCAGCCTGACGACATCCTTTCTCGGCTCCGCTTCCTCCCTGTCCCGTACATAGATGTCGATGGAGAGTCGTTCGTTCCAGGGGCCGTGAGTCTTCACCGCGGACACCCTTGCGGTGAAGATGTCCTCCCATCCGGCGTCCATCATGGTGGCGAGGGCGGCGTTGCAGTCACGAGGGATGTATCCGATGGCGAATGCGAAATCGAAACTGTCCGGATCGCCGTCGTAGTCGTCCGGACAGGCGACTGCGACTGCGTTGGAGTCATACTTGTTGCCTCTCTCACGCACGAGCGCGAGCTCCGCTCCTTCGTACAGTTCCTCCAGTACCTCTGTCGTGTCACGGAACTGCAGTCCCGCCACGTTGCAACTCATGAAGAGACGGTCATCGGCCCAGCCATTCTTCCCGGGGAGTTTGACGAGGACTTCCCCCATCAGCTGCTCATCCTCCGGAGGAACGGGCATACCGGCAAGTGGTGGCTCATAATCGTGAGAGAACTTCTCTTCCATCCCCTCCAGTAGCTCCGGCTGCATGTCAAGGTCGGTTATTCCCTTCTCGCGCATCATCCTGTTCAGCTCCTGAAGTTCCGCATCGCAGAGCGGGCAGGTCCCGGGGCAGTCCCCCTCGTGCTCGCACTCATGGGGTTCGTACTCAATCCCGGATATGTCAGCCATCCTTCGCCTTATCTCCCTGAGGCGTCGGCATTTTTCTTTTCCTCTTTCCATACGTTCGTCATTTTGTGGTGTATGTGAACTCGTCTATGTCATCGAACCCCATGCCTCGGAGTTCGCCTATGGTCCTGGCCACATCGGCATCGCTGTTGTGGCCGGGTATATGCGGAACCCTGACGGTGGTCTCCGCTCCAACATCAAGGAGCACCTTCAGCTTGGAGCGGATGTCGTTCCGCTTTCCGGTATATCCCTCGTATATCTCTTCAGACAGGTCCTTCACGTCGACTATCCATCTGTCGACGGACCGGGCCATTGCCCGGATGACGTCTTCAGTGCAGGTCAGGGCGGTCTCGACGGTTATCCTCCACCTGTTGCCGCTTACCCTCCTGAACTGCCGGATGAACTCCGGATAGAGGGTTGGTTCTCCTCCGCCGAAGCAGACTCCGCCTCCTGTCATCTGGAAGTATATATCATCTATCATCAGCTCCCCGTACAGGTCCTCAGGACTCATAAGCCTCGTCCGTGACGGATCCGAGTGACACCATCCGTTGATGCAGTGGCGGCATCTCAGCGGGCATCCCATTAAGGCTACCAGGGACGTTATGCCCTTACCGTCCGTGCCGAAGCGCAGACGGCTGATGCTGTATATGGGTGCCTTCACTGTCATCTGTCTCAAATCATCAGCATTATCCGTCCCTCGGCCTTGACGAAGGTGTCCGGGTGATGCATGACCACGGCATATACCTGTGCTGATGTCACCGGCTGGCCGTCTCTTCGAACGTGCAGCTTCCTGCGGTTGATGATATCCGCAATCTGCTCCGTGCGAAGGCCCCCGTTACGTTCTGCAAGGACATACAATATAGCTTCTTCGATCTTCATCTTTTTCCTGTAATCTTCTCAATCGGCCATCCCTTCGCAAGTTCGTCAACCAGTTTGTCCAGTATCCTAAGGTCCCGCATCATCGGGTCCTCTATCGTCTCAATCTGCACGCCACAGACCTTGCCCTTGACACCAAGACGTGCAGGATTCATTGACGGAGCCCCGGAGAGAAATTCACCGTAGGTCGCATCGGACAGAAGGAGTTCCTCCAGTTGCTCCGGGCTGTATCCGGTCATCCAGCCTGTGACCAACAGGACTTCTTCCCTTGTGCGCCCTTTTCTCTCTGCCTTGGCTATGAGAAGGGGGAAAACCTTTGCAAACGGCAGGGCGAACACCTTGTTAGACATGTGCTTCTATTTCTCATTGAACTTTGACTCAATATAATCAAGCAGTTGAGCGTTTCCGCACAAAGGCAGTTCAATGCTCCCTCCACCTTTGAAGCCATGCTCCATCAATTCGGCCTCGTTCAATGCATCTCCCTCGTATTCCGCTATAAATTTCAATTTGCATGTAAGGTCATCTGATGGTAGCGTTGACCAGTATGCTTGATCCTTTCTCGGCACGCCCGTCTCCACCACCTCTGCCTTGACGCGCACTGCACGATACTTAGAAAAAAAGAGGTAGACCGTGTCTCCTACAGAGAATTTTCTTGAATGGGAATTCCAGCTAACAAAACCCAGTTCTGCGAAAGCACGTTCGTGATCACATTTATTATTGTTGGCAAATACCAGCCACCTTCTGTTTGATTGTTGCATATTGCTGAATTGTTTATTCAAATATATATAATACCGTGCATATAAAAAAGCCTTTTATTCATCCGGCCAACAGTCGTTCCCGGTGAGCTGCCGTATCAGTTCCAGGGCTTCGGTGTGCTTCTTCACCTGCTTGAGGTGTCCGCCGGCCCTGCCCCTGGCGAGGTTGTGGTGCAGGTCATTGAACTTGACTGCAAGGGCGGTCCTGTTTCCGGACTCGACTATGTTCCTGACGTAGTCGAGGTAGGGGACGCTCTTGTCGTGGCACAGGAGCATCAGGGTGTCCACGATGTGCTCGGAGAAACCGTTCTCCCGAAGTTCTCCTGCGGAGTATTCGCTGTCCTCCAGAACGTCGTGCAGGAATCCGCAGATCATCTCCTCGTCATTGCTCCCGGACATCCCGACGGAAAGGGGATGAAGGATGACGGGCCGGCCGTCGAGGTCCTTCGTGTCGTAATGGGCATCGGTGGCAATCTTCAGGGCATCATCGATGCCCGCCTCGGGGATGAGGTTGTGCGACCCCCTCTCCGTATCCCACACGTTCCCGTCAAGGCTCCCGATGTATTCTTCCCACAGGGCATCCAGCTTCGAGGCCTGCTCCTGGGAAAGTTCCATCCCCGAATGCCCGCGGTCCCATTCGAACCCCGGGATGGCCGCTGTCAGCTCCTCGGTGGTTATCATCCTGCACCTGTCCGGATGAATCATGAAGGTCGGACGGAGGTCCATGTAGTGCACCTGCCGGTTCCTGCCGGACCAGTCCGCCGCCTCATAGGGGGCGGAGGTGAAGAAGCCCTTCATCACGATGCCGGTGCGGCCTTCACCGACCTTCACCATGTAGAAGTTGTCCCCGCTGCGGGCCTTCTCCCACTCGTGCACGCTCCAGTTGAACTCGCCGTACTCGACGTAGTGCATCTCTTCCTCGAACTGCTCCATTTTGTAGCTGGAGATGAGCGGTCTCCATTTCAGGATGAATGTTTTCATAATCGTTCACAGTTAATGTCACCAGAGTCCGTGGGCTATCACGTCTGCCTTGAATCTGTCCTCGGCAGGGGTGAATACATGCCCGCACGCCGGACACCTGAACGGGTCCAGCGGGCTGCAGGGACCGTCCAGAGGCTCCGCCCCTCCGCTTCCCACACCGGCATAGTGGCTGAATTCCTTCCCGCACACCGGGCAACGCATTCCGTAAAAGACTCCCATGGATTCAACTGATTACGATGCGTAAGATACCACGGGGGTTTGACAGATGTCGTCAAAGTGGTCAATTATATCGTTTGGACGACCGCCTGACGGGTCTGTTCAGGTTCACGAACTTCGTCTCACGGTAGTCGCATCCGTAGGCCTCGTTGGAGCAGCCATAGACAAAGTACGGGTTGCCGTTGACGGCCTTGCCCTTCTTCAGGAGAAGCCTCTGGCCGCACTTGCACTTTGGACACCGGTCCTCCGCCGGGATATCATGAGTCTCTTTCCTTGCTCCTTCGACGAACTCGGAGACGAAAGGGGAAGGGTTGTTCATGTCATACAGGACGTATGTGCACTTCTTCGCCCTGGTGAGGGCTACATAGAAGAGCCTTCTTTCCTCTCCGTACTCGTAGCCGTCCGGCTCGCTCAGGACGTACTTGAGCACCGGGCTGTCGGCGATGTCCGACGGGAACCCGGTCACCCCGGCGTTGCAGTTGAGCAGGATGACGTAGTCGCTCTCGAGTCCCTTCGACTGGTGCACGGTCATGAAGCAGGTCTCCCTGCCGTCCACTATGACCTTGGTGGAGCCGTCACGGCCCTGTACGATGGTGAACGCATCTGAGTTCAGGGAGTTCACGTCGAAGGAGTATCTGCCGAGCAGATAGACGCTCTTCCCGGCAGGGATGGATGAGATGATCTCCCGGACGGCCTGCGCCTCGCTCTTCTCGCCGTATGCCTCGAAGCGGATATCCGTGTGGCAGTCCCCGCTAAGCGGGCGTACCTGTTTTGTCTTCTGCTCCGGGTTGGTGAGGATGAACTTCGTGGTCATCCCTATGGCGGGTTCTCCGAAACGGTACGTAGTCTCCATCCTGCACTCCTTGGTGTATCCGAAGTACCTGCCGAACCGCTTGAAGAGTGCCATGTCGCTGCCTGCGAAGCGATAGATGGACTGCCAGTCGTCCCCGACGCAGAAGAGCTTCGTCAGAGGGGTCGTGCGCCTTAGTGCCTGCAGGAACTTGTACCTGTCCAGGGAGATGTCCTGGAACTCGTCGACGAGGATATAGTCGTAGTCCGGCCTGTGGCCACCGTTGCAAAGGGCCGTGGCCCTGATGATGGCGTCTGTGAAGTCGATCACGCCCTTCTCGCGCGCCATCTCGCGGTAGCGTCTCACGTAAGGGAAGACTATGGAGCGGAGCGTCTGGAGGTCATTGCGGGAGGCTGAAAGGAGAATCTCCTCCTCTGAGTACCCCTTGGACTTGAAGAGGAAGTTGAATGCAGTCAGCATCCCGAGGATGCTCTGCTCCTGTCGGGCCACCTCCCTTGCCAGCTCGCCCTGCGACCGGTCACTGAATGATACCCCTGCATCGAGGAGCTGCTCTCCGAGCCTTGCGAAGACATCGCCCCTCTGGAAGTCTGCGCTGCTGGTCTCGAGGAGTACCGTCCCGTGCTCCCTGTGGAGCCTTCGCTTCCAGACGATGCCTTCCTTGTACTTTATGGAATCCTCCTCAGAGAACCATGATGGACAGTTGCCCTGTCCGTTGACCGCGAAGTGCTCCAGATATATCCTTCTCTGGCATCCGGACTCGTCGGTGAAGTAGATGGAGAAGTCCGGGCAGTACTGCCGGTATTCTGGATCGACGGTGTTCACCTCATAAGGCGCTTCGTAGCGGAAGCTGATCCCGTGCCTGCCGAGGTAGTCGCATATGCGGCTCTCTTCGTCGCTCTTGCAGAAGACCGGACGCCTGTCCATATCCCTGTAGTAGGACTTAACGCCGTACTTCATTCGGGCCTTGATGTACTCCTCCTGAGAGTCGTACTCGAACTGGTCGGGCATCCTGTAGCGGCAATTGAGGATATAGTCGGAGATGGCCTCCCGGAATGTCTGGTCATTGTCCATCAGGTCATGGTAGACTAGAACACTGAAATCACTCCCTGCGATGGTCGGCTTCTCTCCGGTGGCCTTTGCGATGATATTGAGGGCAAGCTTGTGGAAGGTGACGCAGGTGAGGTCCTTCTCACCGAGCCTTTCCGAGAGGGACTCCGCCGCCTTCCTCGTGAAGGTTATGAGGAGTATCCTCGAAGGGTCCACTCCCTGCCTGTCGATGAGATAGCGCACCTTCCCGACCGAGGTCATCGTCTTTCCGCTGCCCGCACTGGCTATCACCAGCACGTTGTCCTCGAGTGAAACGATGGATTCGCGCTGCTGTT
>JBJEBV010000011.1:0-17460 GCA_051870395.1 Candidatus Cryptobacteroides sp.
AAAACACAGGGTACTGTGATGGCAAGGCACCAGAGGGGTTACATCATTGGCGACAACACGGGGGTTATCTATGTTTATACGGGCAAGACAGCTCCTACAGTGCAAATTGGCAACAATATCGTCATTTCAGGTACGACAACCAAGTCATTCGGATCCATCGAAATCATTTCTGCCAGCATAGAGAATAATGATGGTGCTACTGCCATACCTACCTATCCCGCTCCTGAAGATCTTACCACTGTTGAAAAATTCAATGCATTCGCTCCGGATCTTGAAAATATTGTACCTACCTATGTCAGGTGCAAAGCTGTAATGCAAGCCTCAGGATACTATCTTAAGATAGCCGATGCTGAACATGATATACAGTTCTCATACTGTGACGATTCTTACACCGAACTTGCTGATATGGAGGTGACTTTTGAAGGATATATCTACGCCTTCCATTCTACCAATAATTATTGGCAGGTTATCCCTGTCAGCGTCGAGAGTGGACCTTATCTCAGGGCTGAGAAGACTGAAATCACCATCCCGGCTACGCAGACTGAGGCAAATTTCAAGATTCTGTCAAATGTATCATGGGAGGTTAGTATTGAAGCAGATTATGCGGAACCGAGTATTATGTATACAAGTAGCGCAGTTGGCACCCAAGATTTGCATATTAGAATTGACGATGGTCCTAATACTGGAGAAGCGCGCCATTATACTATAAAGGTGACATCTGTTGAAATTCCGGGATATACCCTTGAACTGAAGTTGACACAGGCTGCTCCGTTGTCAGAGGGAGTGAAAACTGCGGATATCAATTTCGTCGGCTGGGAGTTCCCGGTGGCTGATGGAGATTCTTGGACACAATCTTATGCTGAGCATATTGTCGAAACAGATATTTGTACCATTCAGTTGAATAAGTGGGATAAACAGGCTGCGGGTCAAACTATTGATGATTGCCCAGTAACAAAGGGTGCTGGAGACCCTCCTCTTGTACTGAAAATGAAGGGAAATGCAAAGATTGTATCAGTTTCTGTTTTGCTCAAGCAGTGGGGTACGAAGGCGCAGAAGGCCTCTATTTTCTCAAGCACCGATGGCGGAAGCACCTTTGCATCGACGGCTGAAGCCGAGTCTTCTACATTCTCCCTGGACAATGTGACGATGCCGGACGGAACCAATGCCTTCAAGATGACTTTGAGCTCTACTTCCGCTCAGATTGGTCTGCAGAAGATTACAGTCAACTATACCGAGTAGCGGATGTTGAAATAACACATATCATTCCGGGCGGGGCAAAAGCTCCGCCCGGATTTTTTTGCGCCAATCCTGGGCAAGCCGTATAACCATTCAAAATATTTTCAATATCTTTGTAAACCCCAAATTGTAGGGGCAAATTATTGCATAATTTATGAAACACTTTACATTGCCAAAGGAAGGTGGTCTGATTGAAAAAGGGATTCCTGCAGACATTCTCCATGGTTTTGAGAGAATCCGTACTGAAATCTATGACCAGTCTTCCACCGCCAGCGACAAAATCGCCGACATTATCGTAAACTCCATCAACGCCTGCCGGAACCGCAATTTCAGGCTTGGCCTCACTACCGGCTCCACTCCGGCATCGCTCTACACAAGGCTCAAAAGGGCCTATGATGAAGGAAGGGTATCATTCAGGAATGTTGAGGTCTACTCCATTGACGAGTATTATCCGTATGGCAAGGACGAGCCGCAGAGCCGCAACATGAGGCTCCGCTCCGCCCTCCTCGACGGCATTGACATTCCGGAGGAGAACATTCACATTCCGGACGGCAGTGTTCCGCAGGAGAGAATCAGCGAATACTGTGCGGAGTATGACAAGGCTTTCAGAGGCCTGGACCTCCTCGTGATCGGAATGGGAGAGCAGGGACAGATCGGTTTCAATGAGGCGGGAACCTCCCTCAAGAGCCGTACAAGGACAGTGCTTCTCTCCTATCAGTCCAGGAAGCGTCAGGGCCGGTTCTTCAACGGGGACTTCAAGCATACCCCGGCGGCCGCATTGACAGTAGGTCTGGACACCATCATGACAGCCGGGAAGATCATCCTCATGGCATGGGGCGAGGACAAGGCCGAGGCGGTGAAGAGAGTTGCCGAGATGAAGCCGGACAGCGATTACCCGGCATCATTGCTCCAGGCTCATCCTGACATAACCTGCTACACCGACGAGACCGGCGCATCCCTCCTTACGAGAGTTGTATCTCCTTGGATGGTAGGGCCTTGCGACTGGACAAGGAAATTCATGAGAAAGGCTGTCGTATGGCTCTGCCAGGAGGTTCACAAGCCGATTCTCAAGCTTACACAGAAAGATTATCTTGAGCATTCTCTTGGAGAACTGCTCGACCGGAGGGGGCCTTATGACAAGATAAACATTGACGTGTTCAATGACCTCCAGCATACCATTACCGGATGGCCGGGCGGAAAACCTGATGCCGATGACAGCCAGAGGCCTGTCTCCGCCAAGCCTTATCCGAAGAAGGTCCTCATTTTCTCGCCGCATCCGGATGACGATGTGATTTCCATGGGAGGTACATTCATCCGCCTGGTTCATCAGGGACACGATGTCCACGTGGCTTATGAGACATCCGGAGACCTCGCCGTCCACGACGATGTGGTTCTCCAGCACATGGATGCGGCTCATCAGCTCGGCTTTGCGGACGAGTTCGACCGTATCAAGGCAATCATCGACTCCAAGGTGCCCGGAGAGCCTGAGCCTAAGGAACTTCTCGCCATCAAGGGAGCCATCCGCCGCAGCGAGGCCCGCGGGGCAGACCGCTCGTTCGGCCTCAATGACAACACCAATGTCCACTTCCTCGACCTGCCTTTCTACGAATCCGGCGGCGTGAAGAAGATGCCTCGCACCCAGGCTGACCTCGACATCATCAAGGACCTGCTCAAGAGACTGCGCCCTGACCAGGTGTTCATGGCCGGTGACCTCGCGGACCCTCACGGAACACACCGCGTCTGCACAGAGGCTGCCCTGGAGGCCATTGAGCAGCTCAAGGAAGAAGGCGAGACCTGGCTTGAGAATACCCATGTATGGCTCTACAGAGGTGCCTGGATGGAGTGGGAAATCGGCCGCGTGGATATGGCCGTGCCTCTCAGCCCGGACGAGGTGGTGGAGAAGCGTCACGCCATCTTCCGCCATCTCTCGCAGAAGGACATCGTGCCGTTCCCTGGAGATGACCCTCGCGAGTTCTGGCAGAGAGCGGAGGACCGCACCCAGAACACCGCCCGCATCTACGACGAACTCGGAATGGCGGAGTACCAGGCCATGGAGGTGTTCCTCAAACTTTATTAATGGACTTGTTTTTTTATAAAGGATTGATATAATGAAACTTATAATTAGAGATGACAGCAAGGCCGGCTCACTCTGGGCCGCACATCACATAGCCAGGAAAATCAATGAAAAGGCAGCCGTCAGCGACAAGCCTTTCGTACTCGGACTCTGCACCGGCTCCACCCCGATAGAGACATACGCCGAACTGATACGCATGGTGAAGGCCGGCGAGGTATCCTTCAAGAATGTTATTTCTTTCAACATGGACGAGTACGTGGGCCTTCCGGAGTCGCATCCGGAGAGCTACCACTCATTCATGCACAAATATCTCTTCGACCACATTGACGAGCCTGCTGAAAATATCCATATTCTCAATGGCAATGCACCTGACCTCAAGGCAGAGTGCGAGAACTATGAGAAGGCCATCGAGGAGGCCGGCGGATTCGACCTCTTCCTCGGAGGCATCGGCGAGGACGGACACATCGCATTCAACGAGCCGTTCTCCTCACTCCAGTCCAGGACCAGGGTCGTTACCCTTACCTACGACACCCGCGTGGTCAACTCCCGCTTCTTCGACAATGATGTGAACCAGGTTCCGAAGCAGGCCCTCAGCGTCGGCGTAGCCACCGTGCTCGGTGCCAAGGAAGTAGTCATTCTCGCATTCGGAAGCAAGAAGGCCCGCGCCATCAAGGATGCGGTGGAAGGCCCATATTCACATTACTGCACAGTTTCCGGCCTTCAGGCCCATCCTGACGGAACCATTGTATGTGATGAACTCTCCGTCGGCGAGCTCAAGGTCAATTCATACCGCTATTTCAAGGCAGTCGAGGAGGCTGAAGGGGAATAGGGACCGAATTATTTTCTGCATTGAAAAAAAAGCACTATATTTGCAGCCGTAACAATTACGCCTTTAAAAAATGGAACCTCCCAGTTCTGTAAATAGTGATAAGACAATGTCAGCAGGCAAACCTGCGGACGATCCATTGTCGGAATTCAATTGCAGCGACACATATCTTATAGTGACCTGCCATCCTGATGACCCTCAGGATGGTGGTTACGTTGTGTGCGAGTACTCCCCGCTCACTGGTTTGATGTATTTGGGAACTGGCGGTCACATTGAATCATAAGGCATTGAATATTATGGCACTATATCTTAAGAAAACACTTGAAAACGAAGCTGAAATTGCTGTCTGGAAAATAGAGGAGACCGAAGAGGAGCTCAAGGCCCTGTGCTCGGTTCCGAATGATGAGATGGAGGAGATTTCCTGGATCAAGAGCGAGTCCATGCGCAAGCAGAGACTTGCAGTCCGCGCCCTGCTTGACGAAATGTTCGACGAGAAGGTATATCTCAGCCATCACGACAATGGCAAGCCTTTCCTCGAGAATATGGTGACAAATATAAGCATCACCCACACCGACAAATACGTCGCCATCATTCTTCACGACTATGAGGATGTCGGCATTGACATCGAGTCCCTCGACAGGGATTTCTCCGCTGTGGAGCTCAAGGCATTGTCAGAGGAGGAAATCGAGGACCTCGACGATGACAAGAGGAATGAGCAGCTGGCCATCTACTGGTGCGCCAAGGAAGCCGTCTTCAAAAGGGTGTCCCTCTACAATGTGGACTTCGCCGAGCAAATTGAGGTGGAGCGTTTCCACCCGAGAGGGGAGGGCGAGCTCGAGGCTACATTCGTGTCCAAGGACGGATACGAGGAAGAGTTTGACCTTGAATACATTACGTTCGACAGGCACGTCCTTGTATGGGTTGTCGGAGAGTCTGAATAATCTTATACATTGAAGCACGAAATTCTTATCCAGGACCCGGCGCATCTGGCCGGGGCTGCCCGGACCTTTCTCCAGGAGATCGGGGACAGGAAGATAATAGCCTTCTTCGCTCCGATGGGGGCCGGGAAAACCACCTTTACTTCCGCCATCTGCGGTGTACTCGGGGTCAATGAGGATGCCGTAAGTTCTCCGACATTCTCTATTGTCAATGAATACAGGACCGCAGCCGGCGAGTCGCTCTTCCACTTTGATTTCTACCGTGTTGAGAATCTCTCGGAGGCACTGGACATAGGCTTCTACGACTATGTGGACAGCGGCTGTCTCTGCCTCATAGAGTGGCCCGAGAACATTGAGGACCTCCTTCCGGAGGAGACTCTGCGGGTCAGCATCAGAGTCAACCCGGACGAGTCCCGCACCCTGTCCTGGGAGGACTAGGCACGGTTTTCCAATGCTTTCCCTGCTGCGTCCCGACTGCCGGGAATGCCGGGGAATTATTTCGTCTCGTAATAATCCACGGAAGTAATATATCCGTTGATTTTCAGGGTCTCCGTCCCGGTACCGTTGATTATCACGGGGAATCCTGTCGAGTCCCGAGGAGAGAGGCCGGCGATGATTTTCTTCCCGTTGAATTTCATGCAGGCGGGGCTGAGCAATGAGTAGCGGGTATCCTTCAGTTCCACCTCCCTTTTTGCGCCTCCAATAGTGTAAATCAATGATATACTGCCGTTTGTATCAAGCGCAAAGGCATAGTCCACACCGCTTGTCCACAAATCATAGACGGTCACTCCGGCATTGAACATTATCCTGGAATTGTTGGATGTCCTGATGAGCATATACCGAATACTTTTCCAGTTGTCCTGGCTGTAGGTGACATTGAGCCATATACTTCCGGTTCCGTCCCAGCGCAGCTGGCAGTTGCCAATCAGGCTGTTGTTCAATGATACAGGCAGTGACTTCAATTTCCCGTCGACTAACAGGGCCGGATATCTTGCCGGAGTAATGTGCTGGACAGCCGCCACGATACTGCCTTCAATCTGCCTGATGTCATAGACTTTTTTGACAGCGTCAGGGAAGGTCAATGTCTCCGGAACTCCCTCACGTACAATGTGGTAGGATGTCGTGGCGCTTCCCTGCGACACCACCGTGCTGCTGAAGCAGAATACTATATCCCCCGCATCTTCGTACAATGCACCTGTCTTGCCGGATGGGTTGCCCGACGTCCCGAAAACCCGGCCGGTCATGGATGAATAGATGGCTTTGCCGTTCTTCCTGAAGGAAAAGCCTTCTCCGCTACGGTTCTGCCCCAGGGTGTAGATATCCCCATCCCTGACCAGGAAGCCGCAAATCATTTCCCTTCCCTCATAACTGAACAGGAGATTCCCGTTCTCATATACGGCAGTTCTGTCCGCAGTCGAAAAATCGGTGTAGAGTTTCCCGTCAATGCATCTGTGCATGTCAGGGTCACTGCTGGCAGGATGACCCGCACCTGCAGGGATATCGACAATCACGGACCCGTTGCAGAACAGCACTATCCGGCATTCCGCCTTTTCCCCGGAACTGTCTCTCTGCCAGCAATATCCTTCGGGAAATACCACGGCGGTTACCATCAGTGAGCTGTCTTTGGGTGATGCCGGTACGCCTGTTGACCCTCTGTTCCCGCCGGCAGGAGGCCCCGTCTCCAATCTCGATTTTGTAAATCCTGTTACGTCATCGAGCCAGGCGCAGGCTCCCGCAGCAGTCAGAATGGCCAATGCGGCCAGGCTTCTGGTAATTAATGAACACTTCTTCATCGTCAAGTTTTTTGGCGAAGAAAAGCATAAAAAACAAAGCCCCGAAATATTTCACCAATATACGGGACTTTACACCACAAATGTATGAATTTTTTAGGTTAGAAGATTCCACTATGTTGTGGTGACCATTATAACTTATTGAGTTGCAGACGGATAAACCTTATTGGCGTTCGGCAGCCTTTTAATGGGAATTCCACCTTGCCAAGTAATATGAGGCCTGCAATCTTGCAGATTTCTAGATGTCGAAACGGAAGCCGAGTTCGAAATTCATCATAAACGGCTGCTGAGTGCGGATGCTCACAGGCTGGTCGTTGTCGAAATAATATCTGAAACCCGGGTCAAGATAGAGGCCGAGATGCTTGGCCAGCATGAACTCCACTCCGACTCCGGCACCCAGCGAGTACTGTACTCCCTTTGTCTTCTCCTTCATGACAATATCTTCCGTCGATGCCTTGACCCTGTAAATATTCGATACCGGAAAATCCAGGGCCCCGCCTCCATAGGCGTAGAATTTCACCCTTTTCGAGTCGAGAATGTTGTAATAGACATTGACAGGGATTCCGATATAGTGAATGTTGTGCCTGATATCCGTGCTGATGCGGGAAAGAGTGACACCGGTCTCAATCTTGGTATAGACGCCTGAGAATGTCCTGCTGAGAAGTGTGTAGTTGATTCCTGCACCGACAGACCATCTTCTGGTGAACTGATACCTGGCTCCGATTCCGACGGACACCGGTATGGCATATCTGGAATCCTTGCCTGTCTGCTCTATCCAAGTGCGGTCCCTGACTCCGGCTGCGGGGGCTCTCAGCCCGCTGAAACGGCTGAGTGACCTGGCATTGCCGTTGCTTGAAAGATCCCCGTTCAGGACAATGGCAGCCTTTCCGGCAGAACGTTTGTCATTCGGCTCCTCCCAATCAATGTATTCAAGTTCGTCATCTCCGTCTCCGGAATCTGCCACCTCATCCGCAACCTTCTCATTGTCAATGTCTTCCCGGATACTTTGGGCTTCATCATCCACGTTTGCCGGAGTCTCCGGAGCAGCCTCGTCCTGAGTTTCGGCAGCATTCTCCTGCAGGTCAGCACCGTACTGCACGTCATCTTCTGTCACCTTCACTGCGCCACTTACGGAAGTCGTTCCGGAAGCCTCTCTCTTCTCCCCGGAAACTGCCCCGCCGGCCTCAGCCTTTGTATCTTCGGCAGCAGTGATATCCTGATGCGTTTCCACCACGTCTGCCAACGCCTCCCCTGTCTTCTCCTTGTCTATTGCAATGTCTTCAGACACAAGACTTTCCTCATTTCTTCCAGGCCAGAGAACCACTGCCAGAAGAACAGCTGCCGCAGCGGCTGTCACGGCAGAAATGCGGCGCAGCCAAAGAGGCAGGACGCGTCTGCGTTCTGCCTCCCCGGCCATGGCATCCAGCCTTGAGAAGACATTGTCGGCAAGCTGCGGAGGGACATCCTCCTCAGCATTCTCCAGCATTGTCCTGAAGCGTTCGTCGAAATCTTTATAATTGTCACTCATCACGTTCTGTTCTTTATCATTTCCTGCAGCATCTGGCGGGCCCTGTTCAGCTGGGACCGGGAGGTGGCGGATGTTATTCCGAGTGCCTCCGCGATTTCCTTGTGTGAATATCCCTCGACTACGAACATATTGAAAACAGTCCTGTAGCCGGCAGGCAGAGACATTACCAGACGCATCATTTCCTTATATCCCATTTCCTGGACAGGCGTAGGCTGGCTGTCGCCAAGACCCCAGGCCGTCTCTATGGAATCGCTCACTTTCAGGGCGTCATTCTTCCGAAGGGACATAAGTGCAGTATTGACGAAGATCTTCCTTGCCCATCCTTCGAATGACCCCCTCTCGTCATAGTTCCCGATTTTGGAGAATAATGTTACGAAACCGTCCTGGAGAATGTCCTGCGCCTCATCCCTGCTGCCCATATATCGCATGCAAACAGCGAACATCTTGGATGCCAGAGCATTGTACAGACTTCTCTGTGCCGCCCTGTCACCCTTCCTGCAGCCTTCGATGAGCTCTGTGTAATCAGGCTTCTCCATTCCTACGGGGCATTCGGTGAAATAGTCCGGTTAATAAGATGCAAGTTTAAGCGGAAATGTTGCATTGGAGATTCCATTTCGGCTCCAATTATCCCGCAGGACCCAAAATTAGTCATTTTCATTGACAATACATTGGTGTTTGACGGCATATCTTTTGAGGCTTGACAGATAATTCATATATTTGCCCTTCAGGCCTCTCCGTGAGGGGCCGTATTATAGGAAATTGAATCAATGAAAAAGATATCGACAGCGGCGGCAGTGACCGTCATTACTCTATTGCTCAGTCTCATTCCCGACTACTGCGCATTTGCACAAAAGAACAGGGATATTATTGACAATCAATTGATTGATGCAGTCTCGCTCTACAATGAAGGCCATCTCCGGGAGGCCGAGTCCCTGCTAAGCGGGATATGTTCCGCTTCTCCGGACAATGATGCTGCCTGGTATTACAGGGGCATGACCAGGCTGAAACTTGACAATGCCTCCGGAGCGGAGGCTGACCTGAAGAAGGCCGTTTCCCTGGACAAGGGCAATTTCTGGTACCGCTATATGCTCGCCGGGCTTTACGGCATGACGGGCAGGACGGAACTGACCATCGACATGTACAAGGAACTGATGAAGGATTTCCCGAAGAAGACCGATCTGTACTACAGCCTTGCGCAGATTTACATTGGCCAGAACGACCTGGCCGAAGCCCTCGAGACCATTGAGAAAATCGAGACTCAGTTCGGACGCAATGACGGTACCGTGATGACCAAATTCAATATTCTCCGTCGCCAGGACAAGGGCGAGGAGGCCTTCAGGGTACTGGACGAATATAGCAAGGAATATTCTTCCCCTCAGGTACTTACGGTGCTTGGAGACTATGCGATAGGGATGTATGACGACTCTACGGCATTGGCCCGCTATGACGCAGCGCTGGACATTGACAGGGATTATGCTCCTGCGCTTCTGGGCAAGGCGGAGACCTACAGGATGACCAGGAAATACAGTGATTATTTTACTGCCCTGGATGCCCTCACGTCCAATCCCCAGGTGCCGGCAGGAGCCAAGGCGGACTATCTGCAGGCAGTGTTCAGGCAGGCTGACAGGCAGTTCATCAATACTTTCAGGCCGCAGTTCGACACGACCATGAGCATTGCTTCACGGGTGCACCCCAATGATACCTCGATACTTGAGACGGCGGGACTTTATTATTTCTCGACCGGCCGCAAGGAGAAATCCGCCGAGGCATTCAGGACAATGAAGGAGCTCAATCCTGACAATCCGGTTCCCGCTGCCGAGTACATCCGCATTCTCCTGTACAGCAGGGAATGGGAAAAAGCCGTGGAGGAGAGCGAGGCTGCCTTCAAGAAGTTCGACAATGAGCCCGGCTTCCTGGATTTTGCGAACACGGCTGAGTACCAGTTGAAAAATTACGGCAAAATCATTGAAAACTGCTCGAAAATGCTGATTGCCAGCCCTGGCGACAGTGCGGTATTCGTATCGTCCTTGAGTACAATCGGGGATATGGAACACAAGCTTGGGAACGACAAGGCTGCCTTCAAGGCCTACGACACCCTGCTGAAGCAGTATCCGGACTATGCCCCTGCGCTTAACAACTACGCCTGGTTCCTTGCCGAAGACGGGAAGAAACTCAAGAAGGCATTGGCAATGAGCAAGAAGACTGTGGATGCCGAGCCTGACAATGTAACTTACCTGGACACTTACGGCTGGATACTTTATCTCCTTGGCCGCCCGGCAGATGCCAAGCCGGTTTTCAAGCATGCCATGATGTACGGGGGCAAGGAAAGCGCCACGATAATGAAGCATTATGCCATTGTCCTGGAGGCTCTTGGAGAGAACGATCTCGCTGCGGTTTACAGGAAGCAGGCCGAGGCCAAGGCCGGGGAGGAAGAGGAATGAGAAAAGTCATTGTCATACTGATATTGTCGCTGCTTCTGCCGTTGAGGTCAATGGCTCAGGACACGAGGGCGCAGGAAAGCCGCAAGGCTGCCCTGGAGCGGGAGATAGCATTGATAGACAGCCAGTTGAAAGAGAATGCGAAGAAGAGTGGCAATGCTCTGAATACATTGACACTGGTCCGTAAGAAGGTCGCAGACAGGAAGGAACTCCTGGCCGGGAGCGAGAGGGAATTGTCCCGTATCAATGCTGCGGTCAAGTCAAAGAAAGCTGAGATTGACCGGATCCAGAGCCGTCTGGATACCCTCTCCGCATATTATTCCAAGCTGATTTCCAGCGCATACCGCAACCGTGACTCCCGTGTCTGGTATATGTACATCCTCGCCAGCGACAATGTAGGCCAGGCCTTCAGGCGCATTGGCTACATGCGCAACCTCTCTTCCAATCTGAACCGGCAGGGCGACAAAATCAAGGCTGCCCGTGCAGAACTCCAGTCGGAGACCGATTCCCTTCTGGTGTTGAAGAGCAAGGCCCAGGAAGTCAGGAACCAGCGGGCGGCTGACCTGGCCTCCCTGCAGGCCGAGGAGAAGGAGGCTGCGGCACTGGTCACCACTCTGAAACGCAACCAGACCCGGTATCAGCAGCAGCTGGCGGCCAAGAAGAAGCAGGTGGATGCCCTGAACCGTGAAATCGAGAGGATTATTGCGTCAGCGGTCGGCGGGAAGTCCGGTTCCAAGACCTCCAAACCTGTGGATGTCAAGCTGGATGCGGAGTTCGCCAAGAATAAGGGCAAACTGCCTTGGCCGGCCACAGGACCTGTCGTGGACCATTTCGGCCAGCATTATCATCCAGTATTCACCAAGGTCAAGCTTCCTTTCAACAACGGTGTCAATATCGCCCTGGCGAAGGGTACCGACATAAAGGCCGTGTTCAATGGAGTAGTGAAGCAAATTGTCGTGATGCCGGGATACGGTAAATGCGTTCTGGTGCAGCACGGCAACTATTTCTCATTCTATTGCCGTCTGGGAGCTGTCTCAGTCAAGGCCGGGGACAAGGTTTCCACCGGTGATGTCATCGGCAAGATTGACACCATCGACAACATGACCCAGCTTCATTTCCAGATTTGGCAGGGTACCAAGCCGCAGAACCCGGAGCTCTGGCTCCGCTGATCAAATCCCCCGGAAGCGGTCGAGGAATCTGAACCCGGCGGCCTCAATGAGATGCTCCGGGCTGATTTCTCCTGCCCGGCGGAAACCGCAGTTCACCGCTTCCAAATCCGCTATTGTCCTGGCTATCTTCAGGATACGTCCGTAGGCCCTGGCGGAGAATCCCATCGACTCCGACATTCTCTCCATTATCCCGCGGCATTCAGGAGAAAGATGGCAGAAGCGCTCCATCATCGCATTGGTCATCTCCGCATTGACGAAAACCTCAGTCCCTGCGAATCTTTCCATCTGAATGTTGCGCGCGGCCATTACCCTGGCTGCCACGTCCGCCGAGGATTCCTCACGGACCCGGTTCACCAGTTTCTCCGGGCTGACCATCTCCATATATAGCTGAATATCAATCCTGTCCATTATCGGGCCGGATAGCCTGCTCATATAGGACTGCCTCTGGGACGGCGTGCAAGTGCACCTGTCTCCCACTCCGTAATAGCCGCAGGGACAGGGATTTGCGGCGGCTACCAAGGTGAACGAGGCCGGGTATTCTATCTTGGAACGGAGGCGCGAAATCACTACCTTCCTGTCTTCAAGCGGGCCTCTGAGGGCCTCCGTGACACTTTTCGGCATCTGGGCGAACTCGTCCAGGAACAAAATTCCGTTGTGGGCCAGGGAAACCTCGCCGGGCTGGATATTGTCTCCGTTGCCGCCGCCGATTATGGCTGCAAGGGATGCGCTGTAATGCGGGGCGCGGAATGGCCTTTTCTTGACCAGTCCGCCCTCAAGGGCCGTGATTCCGGATACCGAGTAAATCTTGCTGGTTACGATGGCTTCCTCCTTCCGCAGGGGAGGCATTATCCCCACCATTGCCTTGGCCAGCGAGGTTTTTCCGCAGCCCGGGGAACCTACCATAATTACATTGTGCCCGCCTGCCGCAGCTATTTCAAGTCCCCTCTTGGCTGATTTCTGGCCAATGATTTCCGAGAAGTCCATATAGTCGTCCGACGGGCCTCCCGTGACAGAAGCGGGATGGAAGCCTTTCTCGACCATCAGCCCGGAAACATCTTCTTTCTCTTCCAGAATGCGCAGCACGTCTCCGAGGTCCCTGGCCGCATAGAGGATGCCGGAGGACAGTTCCGCAGCCTCGTAGGCTGAATCGGCCGGGAGAATGCAACCGTCGAATCCTGCCAGTGATGCGTATTCCGCAATCGGGATTGCCCCGGGTACTGGTCTTAGAGAACCATCCAGGCCCAACTCTCCCATTATCAAGTATTTGTCAATGTCGGGAATGTCGCATTGACCTGAAGCGGCAAGTATTCCCACGGCAATGGGGAGGTCGTATCCGCTGCCGTTTTTCCGCACGTCGGCGGGGGCGAGATTGATTACTATCTTTTTGCCCGGGACCTTGTACCCGAGGCTGTGAAGTGCCGTCATTATCCTCAGCAGGCTCTCTTTCACGGCAATGTCGGCAAGGCCCACAAGGTGGATTCCAATGCCGCTGCTTATGTCCACCTCCACTGTCACCGGCACGGCCTGGATACCGGAACATTTCGCACAATTGATGTTGATTAGCATAATTTTGAGAATTTTTCATAAATTTATGCCCGGATTCCGTCCAAAAAATTTAAAATTTACAGTGGAAAATTAAAGATTCTTCCAAATGTGGCGTAATTCCTCAATATGGGGAGAAATTGCCCGGCCGGAAGAGAAAATACAGATTATGGAAGACAGATTTTTCAGTTCAATAGGACGATACTGCATGTTCCTGTTCCAGGTTTTCCGCAAGCCTGACAGCCGGAAGATGATTCGCAGGCAGGTAATCGAGGAGATTGACAGGCTGATTTTGTCGTCAATCGTCATTGTCGGTGTCATTTCGCTCTTTATGGGAGGTGTGCTGGTTATCCAGACGGCCTCGAATATGTCAAATCCGATACTTGACAAGATGCTTATAGGCTATATGGTCCGCGAGAGCATGATTTTGGAGTTCAGCTCGACGATGGTGGCATTGATTCTGGCGGGCAAGATGGGCTCCAGCATTGCTTCGGAAATCGGCAGCATGAGGATTACGCAGCAGCTGGACGCTATCGAGATGATGGGCATCAACAGCGCTTCGTTCGTGGCCAGGCCGAAAATCATTGCTGCAACTCTGGTCAGCCCGCTGCTCTGCCTGATGAGTTTCGCCCTTGGCCTGGTGGGAGGAGGCCTTGTTACCTGGCTGACGGAAATCATTCCGTTCGTGAAGTACATGGATGGCCTGAGGTATTGTTTTACAGGATTTTATATGGTTTACAGCTGCATCAAGACGGCGGTGTTCTGCTTCATAATCTCCTCCGTGGCGGCCTATCACGGCTTCAATGCGAAGGACGGCTCCCTCGGCGTCGGCAAATCCAGCACCAAAGCCATTGTCGCCGCCAGCATCCTCATCCTTATGTCAGACCTCATCATGACCCAGCTGATGCTTTATTGAAGCAATACCAAACCATTGATTTTAAGATAGATAGTATATGATAAGAGTAAAGGATGTCAGGAAGAGTTTCGGTGAGAAGACCGTCCTGAAAGACATAAACATGAATTTCGAGCCGGGTAAATGCAATATGCTCATCGGGGCGAGCGGCTCCGGCAAGACCGTGCTGCTGAACATTATCTCGGGCCTGGTCGAGCCTGACTGCGGCGAGGTCTGGTATGGCGACAGGGAGATGACCCGGATGAACCGCGACGAGAAGAAACATCTTCACCAGCAGATTGGTATGCTCTTCCAGGGCAGCGCCCTCTTCGACTTCCGGACCGTCCTTGGCAATGTGATGTTCCCGATGGATTTCCTCACCGACTGGAGCAAGGCCGAGAAGGAGGAGCGTGCCAGATATCTTCTGGACAAGGTCAATGTCAAGGACAGCGAGGACAAATATCCTGACGAGCTTTCCGGCGGAATGCAAAAAAGGGTCGGAATCGCAAGAGCCATAGCCCTGAATCCGACCTTTCTATTCTGTGACGAGCCAAATTCGGGACTTGACCCGGAGACGGCCATCGTGATAGACCATCTCATCAGCTCGCTTACCAAAGAACTGGGTATCACCACGATAATGAATACCCACGACTTGAATTCGATAATGGAGATAGGTGACAATATCGGCTTCCTCTACAAAGGGGAAATCATCTGGCAGGGCGACCGCCATTCAATCCTCTCCACACAATGTCCACAACTCCGTGAGTTCCTGTGTTCCAACACATTGGCCAGGAACATCATCGAGACGCCCGCCAAGTAATCAGATAGAGAAAACTACACCTCAACGCAGGTAGAGAATTCCCTCAGGAAGCGCATGTCATTCTCGAAATAGTGACGGAGGTCATTGACCTGCCACTTCAGCATTGCGATGCGCTCAATACCCATTCCGAATGCGAATCCGGAGTACTTCTTGCTGTCAATGCCGGATGCCTCAAGCACATTTGGATCCACCATGCCGCAGCCGAGAATCTCCAGCCAGCCGGTTCCCTTGCAGATATTGCAACCCTTGCCGTGGCAGATGTTGCAGCTCACGTCCACCTCTGCGGACGGCTCCGTGAACGGGAAGTAAGATGGCCTCATACGTATCTGTGTATCAGGGCCGAACATCTCGCGGGCAAAAAGCAGGATGGCCTGCTTCAAGTCAGCGAAGGTGACATTCTCGTCAATGTAGAGACCCTCCACCTGATGGAAAATGCAGTGGGCACGGGCCGAGATGGCCTCGTTCCTGAACACACGTCCAGGGCAGATGACACGGATAGGAAGCTGCATCTTCTCCATTGCCCTAACCTGCACGCTGGAAGTATGGGTACGGAGCAGAAGCGGGTTCGGATGGCCCGCAGACACGAAGAATGTATCCTGCATATCCCTGGCCGGATGGTTCGGAGGGAAGTTCAGGGCCTCGAAAACGTGATAGTCGTCCTCAATCTCCGGTCCTTCGGCCACGTCGTAGCCGAACTTGCGGAAAATGCTGACAATCTGTTGCCTTGCAATCGATACCGGATGCCTTGAACCGAGGTCCCTGATATCTCCCGGAAGGGTGGCGTCGAACGAATCGTCGGCAGCCTGGCCCGCTGACTGTGCAGAAGCCTTGAGCTCCTCAATCTTGGCGCTCGCTTCCTTCTTCAGGACATTCAACTTCTGGCCGAACTCTCTCTTGAGATCAGGGGCGATGGTACGGAACTCGTCGAAAAGTTTCGTAATCTCACCTTTCTTGCCCAAAAGACGCACCCTGGCGTCCTCAATATCTTTCTCCGTCTTGCAAGTGAGGTTTCTCACCTCCTCAAGCAACTGTTCAATCTGCTCTTTCATTGTCAAAATTCATTTTCAAGAATGCAAATGTAATGATTTTTCAGCAATCATTCATCATTTGCCCTCGGGCTTTTTCTTCCCGGGGGCGGCCTCATGGCTCATCCCATTGGCCTTCTCAATCTTGGCCTTGCGCTTCTCCCTGGCCTTCTGGCTCTTGGCTGCACCGCTCTTGAGATAGGCGGCCCATTGCTCGTCGGTGAAAATCCGGCGGTAGGTGTCATCAATCTGCTGCATCCACTTGTCGCGTGTCGCAGTGTACATGTCAATGTTGTCCACCCTGGATTTCTGGAGTTTGGTCACTTCCTCCTTCCAGGCCGCATAGTCGTGCTGGAGGGTCGAATCCACGTAGAAAACCTGTCCCGGGTCAAGGTCCAGAAGTTCTGCGAGACGGTCAGCCTCCTTGGCCGCCATCTCTTCAGGCGTAGGCTCTTTCTGCTGCTCCTGGGCGTAAGAAAAAGCAGGTATCAGAAATAAAATGGACAATACTGCCGAAAAGGTCAGTCTCTTAGCGAAAAATTTCATAGATTTGCAATCGTTTTTAGTAAGCATCAAATTGGATTACTGAGCGGGCAAATTTAACAAATAAATATTATAGTGCAAGATGAAATATAGAGCAATCCTGGCCGCCGCAATGGTCGCCTCGCTTTTTTTCGCCGCAGGCAACAGGTCCGAGGCCTGCACCAATGTCATCGTTACCCGCGGAGCAAGCGCCGACGGCTCCTGCCTCGTCTCGTATGCAGCTGACTCACATTGGCTTTACGGAGAGTTGTACTTCAAGCCCCAGGCCGACTGGGCAGACGGCACCAAGCTCAAGGTCTATAACTGGGATTCAGGCAAGTATCTCGGTGAAATTGAGCAGGTTCCGCATACCTACAAGACCGTGGGCAACATGAATGAGCACCAGCTCATAATCGCAGAGACCACATTCGGCGGACGTCACGGACTCGACAATCCGGATGCCAGGATGGACTACGGCTCGCTTATCTACATTACCCTCCAGAGGGCCAGGACCGCAAGGGAGGCCATAAAGCTGATGGATGAACTGACCCAGAAATACGGCTATTTTTCCGAGGGCGAGTCATTCTCCATCGCTGACAAGGAGGAGGCCTGGATAATGGAAATGGTCGGAAAGGGCAAGGAGAAGGGCTCCGTATGGGT
>JBJEBV010000012.1:0-3307 GCA_051870395.1 Candidatus Cryptobacteroides sp.
GGAGAGCTTCCGCTCGTGGCAAAGAACTGCCGGAAGTGCTGCGGATCGCACTGGAACAGCAAGCCTCTGCTTAAATGACCAGGGCGGTCAGCGTATGGACGTGACGGATGATGTAACCGCCACGCTCCGCGCCGAAGCCCACCATCCTCCATGCGTTCTGGAATCCGCAGGGTTCTGCACCGAGCATTCTGCCAAGAGTCGCAGCATCGGCTATGAGGAAGAAACCTCTCCTACACTCCGAGCGGGTGTTGTTCCTGCTGCAGTTGCCCTGGAAAACCATCCGACCGACAGCAGAGTGAAAATTGCCGAGGACGGCAAGGTTCAGACTCTCACCTCCCGCATGGGGACAGGCGGTGGAAATGTGCCGCTTGTTATGAAGATCCGCTCTGGTTGTGAAGGTGGCGGCAAGGGTCCTCTCATCCAGACAGATAAATCCGCCACGCTTTCCTGTAACAATGACCAGACTTTGTTTGAGCCGAAGGCTTATGGTATTTGCTCAAAAGAAAGCAATGCTATGAAATCGGATAATCCTCACAGCGGAATCTATGAGGCCGAAACATCTCGCACCATAGACGGCAACGGCGGCAACCCCGGCTGTAACCAAGGCGGCATCGCTGTAGTGGAAAGTTATGCCATCCAGGGGTCTATGATCGGTCGCAACAATAAGAATGGTCCCCAGGGTGATGGCATCAATGAGGATGTCAGTTTTACTCTCAATACGGTCGACCGTCATACCGTATACGCCATGACTACAGGCAGCTTCACCCAAGTTGCCGAGGATAAGGCTCCCACAGTGCTTGCCCGTGATTATAAAGACCCCACCGCCGTTTGCTATGGCATCGGTAGAGACACTTGCAACCAAGGCAAGAATGCCAAGTTTGCTCCTACCTTCGAAGAGGAACTTCAGCCCACCCTCGTTGCCAAAGGCCCCGGTGCTATTCAGAGTGGGTACACCGTCCGCAGGCTCACTCCTACAGAGTGTGCCAGACTGCAGGGCTTCCCAGACTGGTGGTGCGATGACCTGGCCATTGCCGAGCCTACGATGGAGGATATTCGTTATTGGCATGATGTGTTTGAAACCCATCGCAGGATCGTGGGCAGTTCCACAAAGCCCAAGTCTCTGAAGCAGATTGCCAAGTGGCTGCGCGACCCCCATTCGGATGCCGCAGAATATAAAATGTGGGGTAACGGTGTCGCACTTCCTTGCGTGGTTTTTGTGCTGTCTGGCATCGTGTACTGTACACAATCCGAGGGCTGATAATTTGACACTATTCTGTGGTTATAGGCCTTGATATTATTCGGTTTTAGAGCGAATATGTGACTACCAAATTTAAAGGAGGTCACACATTATGATTATCAACTACAACGTCAGCGGTTACGACCGCAAGCAACTGGTCGCAGCCATTGCTGAACACACCGGCGAAAAAGCCAAATACCTCGGCGCACCCGGCTTTGCCTACCAGATCGGCGGTTTCACCGTCAGTGTGGACGGCAAGGTCACCATCGAGGACAACAGCACCGCCGCACCGCTCATCCGCTTCCTGCGTGAGAAGGGATTCCAGGCTGAAGACCCTCTGGCAGACTGCATCGCAGACGATGCCGACGAAGATGTGAAAACGGACGAAGCCTGCGGCATCTGCATTTCCATGCCTCGCAGCCTTTTCACCGACAGCAGCCTGGAAAACCTCAAGGCACTCATCGCAGCCAAGGGCAACCTCATCAAAAAGGCTCTGGGTGTGGATGACCCGCAAATTGAGGTCACGGACGAGAAAGTTTCCTTCCCCTGGTTTCCGGCAGTGCCTACTCCAGAGGAACTGAAAGCCTATGACACCTTCATTTGCAAGCTGTGCGAAATGGCACGGAACGCAAAGCGAGTGGTGGCAAAAGAAAAGGAAACGGACAATGATAAGTACGCATTCCGCTGTTTCCTTCTCCGCTTGGGCTTCATCGGTGCAGAGTTCAAGACCGAACGAAAAATCCTGCTCCGCAACCTGGCGGGCAGTTCTGCCTTCAGAAGCGGTCAGCCCAAGGAGGTGGAAGTATGCGAGTAATCTCCAGAGAAGCCTTACAAGCCCTCCGTGAGCGCTACCCAAAGGGTACACGGGTGGAACTGGTGCAGATGGATGATCCGCAGGCACCGCCTATTGGTACAAAAGGTACCGTGATTGGTATTGATGATATCGGCAGCATCATGGTTGCCTGGGATACCGGCTCTGGCTTGAATGTTGCCTACGGTGTCGATGTTTGTCGAAAGGTGGCGAATACCGATGACCGATAAAATCCGAGAGCAGATCCTCGCAGTCCGCAAGACTGGCCGTACCAATATGTTTGATGTTCCGATGGTGCAGTACATTGCCAATGAAATGCGGTTCTATGAACTGGTGATTTTCCTTGAGGAGCATCGCTCCGAATATGTGAATTTCATCCTCACGGGCGAGTCATAAACTACACAATCTCACCCCGCAAGAATGGCTGAATAATCGTGTAGTTTATTATCGCAAAACCCCTGGATATTATGTGCTTTCAGAGGTAATATGTGTCACACCGAAAGGGAAAACACAGAAAAACGGAGGAAAACATTATGGAATTCACAACGATGGAACGGCTGCAAATGAAGGTTTCCGCAAGCTACGGCGCGGTCATTCAGTTCGGCGACAAGGTCTTTGTTACGGACTGCCACTGGAAAGGCGGTTTTACGGCAGAGATTTACGAGTTCGTTGAAACCCCAGATGAGACCGGGCTTGGCGACATTGAGTGCAGACTTGCACCCTGGGGAAAGACCGATGAGCGGTTCAAAGACAACGGCCACGCAATTGCCTGGTGCATGGCACAGGTGAAGTAAATCTGAGGAGGAAACATTATGGCAAAGACTGGACTGGAAATCATCAAGGCACTGGACACCACTGCCGGAGAAATCGCAGAAATCATCAGCAAGGGTCATCCACCCTTTGAAGAAGGCGGCTCGGTTGCCTGCGACAAGGTTACCTGCGAACAATGCTGGTTGGCCTGGCTGACCACAGGCAAGCCGCCTATCCCCACCAAGAAGTAAAAAACCACACCACAGCCCTGGGATGGAGCCGAGAGGCTCTGTTCCTCGTATACGGAAAGTCGCACCGATGACGGTGGCGGCTATTTTTTATGCTCATTTGAAGGAGGTGACCGCATATCAGAAAGCTGAAGAAATACAAACCGACCAGGTTCATGTCCGAAGGCTCCTACTACGATAAGGATGCCGCTGACTATGCGGTCGGTTTTATTGAGTGCCTTTGCCATACAAAAGGCACCTGGGCAAGAAAGCCCTTTGAAC
>JBJEBV010000013.1:0-3299 GCA_051870395.1 Candidatus Cryptobacteroides sp.
AGGTCATGGGAAACCTACCATCGTAAGATGGCAAGGCGCCCATTGCCGAGCCTACACGTGAAGTATGCCAAGGAGCCGCTGCTGCTCAACGTGGAGATGTGCGACTTCATCCACGACGGCGAGGCGGTGAACCGTCCGAACAATGCGCAGGAGATTTACCTGAAGGAACTGGGCAGCGAGAGTCCGATGCTGGTGCGACTTATCATGAAGTCCATCCACAAGCAGAACAAGCGTGAGGTGAAGCACATCGGCTGCAAGCGTTTCGGCATCCAGTACCTGCTGAAAGGAATCTATACGCACAACGGACTGCTGTATTTCCACACGGAAATCAAGAACCAGAGCAACGTGCCGTTTGATGTGGACTACGTGACATGGAAGATTGTGGACAAGAAGGTGGCGAAGCGCACCGCCGTGCAGGAGCAGGTTATCCTGCCGCTCCGTGCGCAGAACTATGCTACCTGTGTGCCGGGCAAGAAGAGCGAGCGCACGGTGTTCACGATGGCGAAGTTCACCATCCCTGACGACAAGTGCCTCGTGGTGGAACTGAATGAGAAGAACGGTGGCCGTCACCAGTCGTTCGTGATTGAGAACGAGGACTTGGTGCGTGCCAATACCATCAACGAACTTCAAGTGCGCTGACTCTATGAGAAAGTATATAGCAATGATTATCGCGTCGCTTGCCCTGTTCACGGGGCAGGCGCACGCCCAGCGATGCCTGCCGAAGATGCAGGGCATTGAGGTGAGGGCGAACATTGCGGACGGCTTCAAACTTGGTGGCAATGATGGCGGGTACAGTCTTGGCGCGGCACTCTCCACCTATACCAAAGGGGGCAACAAGTGGGTGTTCGGTGGCGAATATCTGCTGAAGAACAAGCCCTACAAAGAGGAGAAGATACCCGTGGCGCAGTTTACGGCGGAGGGTGGCTATTATCTGAAAGTGCTGTCGGACGCAAGGAAGATGCTCTTTGTCTATACCGGGGTTTCGGCTCTTGCAGGCTATGAGACGGTGAACTGGGGCGACAAGGTGCTGCATGACGGGGCGATGCTCCACGACAAGGATGCTTTCATCTATGGTGGTGCGCTGACACTCGATGTGGAGTTTTATGTGGCCGACCGTGTAGCCCTGCTCGCCAACCTTCGGGAACGGTGTCTCTGGGGCAACTCCACGGGACATTTCCATACGCAGTTTGGCGTGGGCGTGAAGTTCATCATTAACTGATATGGTGTATGGAGATTGACGCATTGAGGCAGATACCGCTGGCCGATTTTCTTGCAAGGCTCGGACACGAGCCGCTGAGGATGCGAGGCAATGAATGGTGGTATGCTGCACCTTACCGCACGGAGCGTACTCCCTCGTTTCGTGTGAACGTGGACAAGCAACTCTGGTATGACTTCGGTCTGGGCAAGGGTGGTGACATCTTCACGCTGGCTGGCGAGTTTGTGCGTAGCAGCGACTTCATGGAGCAGGCAAAGTTCATCACGGAAGCGGGCATCGTTCCGCTTCCGCAGATAGAACCTCGTCCTCATAAGACCGTGGAAAAGAAGCCTGTCTTTGAGGAGATGGAGATAAGGCCGTTAAGTCATCGGGCATTGCTCTCGTATGTGGAGGAGCGTGGAATTGCTCCGGCGATTGCCAAACAACATTGCAAGGAAGTCCATTTCCGGCTCTACGGCAAGCGGTACTTTGCCATCGGTTTCGGAAATCGTTGCGGTGGTTTTGAGCTGCGCAACCGCTTTTTCAAGGGGTGCATACCTCCAAAGGACATCACTTCATTCAGACAGGGAAGCAGTAGCTGCCACCTCTACGAGGGCTTTATGGATTGGCTTTCTGCGCTGACTTTGGGTATTGGAACTACGGAGGACAGCCTTGTGCTAAACTCCGTAGCCAATGTGGACAAGGCAATACCTGCTTTGGAGGATTACCAAGAAATAGTCTGCCACCTTGACCATGACGATGCCGGACACAGGACGGTGGAAGTCTTGCGGAAACACTTTGGGAAGTGTGTGACAGACCATTCCGGACTCTATTCGGGCTACAAGGACTTGAACGAGTACCTTGTGGCCAAACAGAAAATCAGTAACCATCAAAACAAAGAATGACAATGAACATCAAGAATATCAAGAACAACAAGAACCTGAGAGTGAAACTTATGAGTATGGCAACCGTCCTGTTCGTGGGGCTGATGGGGTGTTTCCTTGCTTCCTGCGACGATGAGCTGGACATCCAGCAGTCCTATCCGTTCACGGTGGAGACGATGCCCGTGCCCAACAAGGTGACGAAGGGGCAGACGGTAGAAATCCGCTGCGAGATGAAGAAAGAGGGCAACTATGCCAATGCGCTCTACACCATCCGCTATTTCCAGTTTGAGGGTGAGGGTACGCTGAAGATGGACAACGGCATTACGTTCCTGCCCAACGACCGCTACCTGCTCGAAAACGAAAAGTTCCGCCTGTATTACACTTCGGGATGCAGCGAGGCGCAGAACTTCATCGTGGTGGTGGAGGACAATTTCGGGAATGCCTACGAGCTGGAGTTTGACTTCAACAACCAGAATGTGAAGGACGAGACGCTGTCAGTAGTCCCCATCGGTAACTTCAAGCCCTTGTCGTGATGATGCGGATATTCATGGCTATCTGCTGTGCGCTCCTGACGGTCTGCCCTCTGCTTGCACAGGGCGACCGCACAGAGGCGGCAAGGATTTATCGCCTGCCACGGTTTGAGCGGGCGGTGCGCTGCATCAAGTTCTTCGAGGGCTGGCATAACGAAAAGTACTATGTCGGGTATGGTCATCAATTGCAGCCGGGCGAAAGGTATTCGGCAAAGACAATGACACGCAAACAGGGCGAGGCGTTGCTGCGGAAGGATTTGCGAAAGTTCTGTGCCATGTTCCGCAAGTTCGGGAAAGATTCTCTCTTGCTTGCCACGCTGGCCTACAATGTCGGTCCATATCGGCTCTTGGGAAGCGACAAGATACCCAAAAGTAAGCTGATAAGGAAGTTAGAGACAGGCGACCGAAATATCTATCAGGAGTATATCGCTTTCTGCAACTACAAAGGGAAAAGGCACAAGATGCTGCTCAAACGTAGGAAAGCGGAGTTTGCGCTGCTGTATGTTCCATAAAAAGGTATGAAAACGAAGAGAACCCAGTGAAGCCGTTTGTGCCTCATTGGGTTCTGCCATTAAAAGAGACAGGCATCGCAGATTAGGACAACGGTTTCTTTGCTACTTTCTTTTTCCGCTTGCCCTGCTCATGAAAGAAAGTAGGCGGCTTGCGCCGCCCACCTCTCAAAAGTGTGTA
>JBJEBV010000014.1:0-57264 GCA_051870395.1 Candidatus Cryptobacteroides sp.
CAGGGCAAAACTCCTTGGAGGGGCTATGTAGTGCTACTTTTTGTATCATCTAAAGATTATTCTCTATTCGTACAGAATGTTCCAATCAGATTACCATCGAGCAGGATTTTCGAGGCTAACTCATTGAAAATCAATATGTGCTGTTGCTCGGTGTTTTGCACGAACGTTTTTGGGGTATGTGAGATGCGTCTAGTTTATTGGGAGGGGGACCTTCCACGCTTGGGATTCAAACTGAGGACGGTATTCAGGGTGGGGAGATTTGCTCGGCTGCTTGGCAGCCTTGCACATCTGTTGCTCCTTGCCGGAGGGGCCCTTGCAAAGTAGAGATTATCAAGGAGTTGTGCGGCCTTGGGCCGCTTTTTTTGTTTTCGGAAGCGGCCTTACAAAAGCTAGCTTTTGACGGCTGCGGACGGAAACAAAAATCGCATCGCTTGCGCGATGCGAACTCTTTGATAATCTTTACTTTGCGGAGAGAGGGAGATTCGAACTCCCGATACCCTTTTGGGGTATACACGCTTTCCAGGCGTGCCTCTTAAGCCACTCGAGCATCTCTCCAATAACTCCGTTCCGTCGGAAACGGAGTGCAAATATACAAAAAATCCGTAAATTACAACGTTCCCCGCTTGAGTTTTTCGATATAAGCTGCAATTCTGTGCAGTTCGTGCGGAATCTGGATGCTTTGAGGACAATGCGGTTCGCATTGACCGCAGCCTATGCAGTGGTCAGCCTGGCGGACGGTCTCGATGGCCTTGTCGTAGGACAGGAGATAGTTCCTCCTCAGTTTTGCGAAACCTAGCTGCTCGGAATTCTGCGCTATCGTGCCCTCGTTCACGTGAGTGTTGTAATGCTTGAATATGCCCGGGATGTCAATGCCGTAAGGGCAAGGCATGCAGTACTTGCAGTCGGTGCAGCCAACGGTAGGGTAGTCGGCCATCAGGCCTGCGATTACCTTCAGGAAATCCTTCTCCTCATCCGTCAGCGGCTGGAAATGGCTGTATGTCTCCACATTCTCGATTAGAGGGTCCATTGACGACATTCCGCTGAGCACGGTCAATACCCTCGGATACGAGCCGCAGAAGCGGAACGCCCAGGATGCTATGGATTTTTCCGGCTCCCTTTCCTTCATCATCTCCGCAAGCCGTTCAGGCACAGATGCCAGGCGGCCTCCTAGAAGAGGCTCCATCACCGTGATTGGAATCTCCCGCTTGTCCAGTTCGTCGTAGAGATAGTCAGCATTGACATTGCGCGGAACCTTGGCGTGTTCCCAGTCGAGATAGTTCATCTCAATCTGCACGAAATCCCAATGATACTTGTCGTGAAGTGAGAGGAAATGGTCGAATGCATCCTGCTTGCCGTGGAATGAGAAGCCAAGATGCCTTATGCGGCCTGCTTCACGCTCCTTGAGCATGAAATCCATCATGCCGTTGTTGACGTACCTGTCCTCGAACGCCTGGACCCCTCCGCTTCCTATAGCGTGCAGGAGATAGTAGTCGAAATAGTCGGTCCGGAGCTGCTCCATCGAGTCGTGGTAAATCTTCAGGGAAGCCTCCCTGGTCCAGACATTGAAGTTCGACATTTTTGTCGCAATGTAGTATGTATCACGGGGATAGCGGCTCAATGCAGTGCCTGCCGCAGCCTCCGACTGGCCCTGAAGATAGGCAGGGGAGGTATCGTAATAGTTCACACCGTGGGAGTAGGCGTAGTCCACCATTTCGTTCACGGCCTCCTGGTCGATGACATCCTTCCCTTCGCTGTTCTTCACCATTGGCCAGCGCATGCAGCCGTATCCGAGCAGGGAAACCTTGCCTCCGTCCGGTGCAATGCGGTATTCCATCTGCCCGCTGCCTTCAGCACTCTGCTTTGCAGGACCGTTTCCGCAACCTGCCAATGAACCCAGGCCCGCCGCGCCGACGATTCCGGCTCCGGTAGCCTTGAGAAAATCTCTTCTGTTTATATTGCTTCCCATAATCTATCGCTCAAGTTTCGCAAGTTCATAATTATCTGTTATCGGCATGGTCAATGCGCCCGTTTACGTGAATGGCACTGTAAGGCCTTGACGGACAGAGGAATTCGCAGGCTCCGCAGCCAATGCACCTGTCTTCGAGGACGGTAGGGATGCGGAGTGAGTTCTTGTCATCCGGGTTCTTTCTCACCATCTTGATTGCGCCCGCCGGGCAATGTCTGGCACAGTTACCGCAATGTACATTGTCCCTGTTTACTACGCAGAGGTCCAAATCCACGCTTGCCGTGCCGACATGAATCGCAGTCTTTGCCTCAGGGGTAATCTCCAGGATAGCGCCTGCGGGACATACCTCTGAACACTTGGTACACTCCGGACGGCACCAGCCATTCTCGTACGACATCTCCGGCTGCATCAGCCTGTCAAGCGAAGTGGAAGGCCTCAGGACATCATTCGGGCATTGGGATACGCATAGCTGGCATCCTGTGCAATGCTGGTGGAAATGCTTGAGACTCACGGCTCCGAACGGAACTATAGGGTTGGTCCTCTCCGGGGCCTTCTTGGCTGTCACGGCAGCATATCCGCCGTCCACCTTCTTCTCCTGCGCCTTGAGGGCTATTGCAGTTGCTGCAATTACCGATGACGAAATGAAAGCCCGGCGGCCTGCGTCGTGATTTCCGCCGGAAGCATTGTTCCCGGCCGATGGAACTACCCGGGCATCCGCTGCCTTGTATGGACCGGCCGCCCCAGCCCCGCTTTTCCGGCCCCACGCCTTCCTGTATTTCAGCGCCCCGAACTTGCAGGAATCCAGGCAGTCGAAGCAGTCCACACATCGGCTGTAGTCAATCTCGTGATTTTCAATATTTATGCAGGCAGCCTTGCATTTATGCTCGCAGACGTGGCAGTTCCGGCATTTTTCCGCATCAATCACCGGCCTCAGGAAGGAGAATCTCGAGAAGAAACTCAATACCGTTCCCACCGGGCAGATGGTATTGCAATAAGTCCTGCCGCCCATCCAGGCCAGGATGCCGACCACGAGAAGGGTCACTCCGGCAATGATGGCGGTCGGGAGAGCAGGTCTTGCCAGGGAGGTGGCAATGCGGCCGAATGCGCTGTAAGGTGCCAGCAATGCGGCAACGGATGTGAGGCCTGCGACAAGGGCAATGATGAACAATGCCAATACGCTGTATCTCAGCCATTTGACCTCAGGAGACCAGCGGAACCTCGCCTTCTTGCCCTTCCGCATTGCGCTGATGCGGGAGATGCCGTCCTGCATTATCCCCAAAGGGCAGATGACTGAGCAGTAGGATCTTCCGAAAATCAATGTCAAGACGGCGAGGACAATGACTACGGCCAGGTTGAGGGCCAGCAAAGCCGGCAGGAACTGGATTTTTGCAATCCAGCCGAACCAGGACGAGACAGTTCCGGAACCGTCCAGGAACAGGGCGGTGCAAAGAATAAACACTATCACCGCCAGGATGATTCTAATCTTGCGTAGCATATTGCGTATGAATTAGTTCAATATAATCAAAGCGATGGAAGGGTGGTTGAATTCCAGGCTCACGCAGTCGGCCGATGCCCTGTTCAATGTAGCCTTCCACAGGTTGTCAAATATTACATTGTCCGTCGGCCAAACAAGGCCTTTGGATTTGATTTTCAATGAGTTGTCAGGGCTGATTATGGATATGCCCCGGCCTTCCCCGACATTCAGGTCACAGGTGTCCGTGATGGCGAAGGCGGTGGACCAGTCCGAGACAATGTCCACGAACACCGCCCTGCCTCCGGCTACACCGCCCCCGCCATCCTGGCCGCCCAGTTCCCTGGCATACTCCATAAGCAGCGAAAGATTGCCTATCGTGTGGTCCTCACGCTTGCCTGTAGCGCCCAGGATATGAATGGTGTCCACATCCGGAAAATGCTCCAGGACATAGTGGAAAGCCTTGCTCTGGTCATTGGTCTCCTGCTCCTCAATCCTCACGGCAATGTCACTGAACTTCGCCGCCGTCTTCTTCGACAGCGAATCCATATCCCCTATCACCACGTCCGGGCGTCGCAATGTCCTGCTCCGAAAATGCCTCAGATACGTATCCAGGGCCCCGTCGCAGCATACGACATAGTCCGCACTCTCCAGAAGATAAAGAGGATATTCCTTTTTCGGGAACTGCCCGTTCCCCACAATCACTGCATTAGCCATAATATTACCTTATTTCTTCCTGACAATGCCGAGTCCATGCCTGACAGGCAGAATCACCGTTTCCACCCTGTCGTCCCCGGCCGTCAAATCATTGAACCGGACTATGCCTTGGGTCTGCCTGTCGCCCGGAACATTCTCCGCATAGACCTTCCCGTCCCAAAGGACATCGTCTGCGACAATGAAGCCCCCGCTTCGGGTCAATGTCAATGCAAACTCGTAGTAATCAGGATATTCCCTCTTGTTGGCATCAATGAATACCAAGTCATAGACATCCCTTTTCCCGGCTTCGCAGGCCTCCCTGAGATACTGTACGGCATCGCAGATATGCAGGGATATCCTGTCCGCTACCCCGGCCCTTTCAAATCCCTCCTCGATCAGGTCCTGGAGTTCGTCATTGACCTCCAGGCTGTCGATATGTCCTCCCTCAGGAAGTCCAAGAGCCAGGCAGATGGTGGAGTAACCCGTGAAAGTGCCGATTTCCAGCACATCCGAAGGCCCGGCCATCCTTGCGAGCATATACAGGAAAGCCCCCTGAACCCTGCCTGAAAGCATTCTCGGGTAGTTCGTCCTGATATTTGTCTGCCTTTCCAGCCAGTCCAGGGCATCATTCCGGAAGGAGCAATGCGAATCCAGGTATTTATCCTGAGGGGTTTCCATAACTATATCAATATCAATCTGCTAGTACCTCCGTGCGGAAAAATTGAGCAGGCTGCCATACGGATTTCCTCCGCCGTCACGGCCTCAATCTGTCTCACGGTCTCTTCTCTTGGTTGGATCCTGCCGTATGCCAGCAGGCTCTTCCCCATACTCAGGCATTGAGCCTCGCCATTGTCGGAACTTATGGCCAACTGGCCGAGCAGCTGCTTCTTGGCTGCATTCAGGGCCCTGTCCGACAGATTGATTGCCTGCATCCTGACAATTTCTTTCTTCACGGCGGCGAGGCAGCGGTCCAGATTTTCCTTCTCGCAGCCGAGGCAAATAGCCATTATTCCCGTGTCGGAATACTGCGTATAGGAACTCTCGACTCCGTACACCCATCCGTGTTTTTCCCGCAACACGCTGTTCAGTACCGAGTTGGAGGCAGGCCCGCCAAGGATGTTGGACAGGAGGATGGCTGCCATTCTCTCCTTTTCGTCATACAATGAAGGGGCGTAGCCGCCGAATACAGCATTGGCCTCATGGTTCTTCTTTACAATGGTTTTGTCGAAGACATTGGCGATTTCCACCCTTTCCGGCACGCCGATAATACTTGAAGCCAATGCCGGAGCATCAGGGAAGAACTTCTCCGAGATCCTGAGTACCAGTGCTTCCATCTTCTTCTCATCAATGTCGGCGACTATGGAGAAGGCCATTCTCCCAGGCCTGAATTTCTCATTGACAAAGCGGTGCAATTCGTCCGGGGTTATGCCCCTTACCGACTCCGGAGTGCCCAGAATCGGCATTGACAGGGCGTGACCCTTGAACAGCAATTCCTCGAAGCGGTCATAGACATCGTCCGAAGGACTGTCCTTGTATGAATTGATTTCATCAATCACGACACCTCTTTCGGTCGCGATTTCGTCTTCCGGGAACTTCGGGTTGGTGGCGAGTTCCATTAGCAGGGAGCCCGCCTTCCGGAGATCTTCCTTCAATACCGTCGCATGCAGCACAATCTCCTCCTTGGTCGTGTAGGCGTTCAGCTCGCCGCCCAGCCTGTCAAGGTAGGAGTTGATTACAGAGGCGCTCTTCTTGCCGGTTCCCTTGAAAAGAGTATGCTCGGTGAAGTGGGCTATTCCGCTGCTGAATCCGCCCTCATACCTGGTCCCGGCGCTTATGCTGAGCGAACAGTAGGCCACGGCCGACCCGCTTCTGCGGACAGCGTATTTGATACCGCAACTTGTTGTCCCTGAAATCATTGCGCTATTATTTGAATTTGGATATCTCGCCCTTGCTGAACCCGCATTCCTCTCCTTTCAATACTTCTTTCTTCAGATAGTGGAGTTCGTGGGTCCTGGAGTTGATAATCATTTTCCAGCAGACCGAGCCTTTTTCCGGGAATGCCGGGCTGATGAGATAGCTCACCGCCGTGCCGGCCTCACCCTCCATGAAAATACTGTCAGCCACCTCGTCCCTGTCAATCAGGACTCCCTTGCCGCGGAGTTTGTCGAGAATGTCGGGGGATATTCCGCCGGATACTTCGCTTTCCGCGAAATGCACCTTGCATCCTGAAGGCTTCTTCCTCACACATGAGGAAATCGGGGAGAATCTTCCGGACAATGATTTGGTGATGTAGCCCTGGAGAATGTCCATTATCCCCGGCATCATTGCAGCTTCCCTTCCCGAGGGGCTGTCCGCAGAGCAGAACGGTATGCTGACCACTTCCACCAGTTTGCTCATATCCTTGGCCCCGGCCCGACCCTTGTAGAGGGTCAGCATCATGGTACCCGGAGTGGCCTCCGTCTTGTATCTGGCCTTGACGGGTACAAGGAAATACAAGTCCTCGCGGTTCATCATTTTCTTGAAATCGTCGATTGTGCAGAACTCGAAAGGGGAGAGGGTCCAGGTGTTCTTCACCGCCTCCTTGAATGGAATGTCAATGAAATCGTTGCCCGTGAGGGCCACCTTCATTGTCCTGACCATGAAGTCGCTGACTTTTTCCTTCTTGGTCGTTATCTGCGCCTGGGCGAATGCCGCCGTGCCCAGGACCAGCATTGTCAATGTCAATATAATCCTTCTCATAGGAGCAAAGTTACAAAAATATAGGTATATTTGTAAGAATTCTGCGCTAAAAGAATATGACGAGGAATATCATTTTCGACTTCGGGGCAGTCCTGGTTGACTGGAATCCCCATTATGTTTTTGACAACTATTTCGGGGACAGGGCCAAGGCGGACTTTTTCCTCACTGAAATCTGCAATTCGGAGTGGAATTCGCAGATGGATGCGGGCAAGCCTTTCGATCAGGGAGTGGCTGAACTTTCAGCCCTGCATCCGGAATGGAAAAAAGAGATTGAACTCTACCGGGACAGGTGGGAGGATATGATGGGGGATGCGATACCGGGGATGTTGGAGTTGGTCAAGTCGCTGAAAGACAAGGGATTGAAGATATATGGCCTGACCAATTGGTCAGCTGAGACATTCTACCGGATTTGCGGCAACTATCCTGTGTTCTCCCTGCTTGACGGGAAGGTGGTCTCCGGGGAAGAACACGTCATCAAGCCGTCTCCTGAGATTTACCGCATTCTCCTGGACAGATATGGCCTGAAACCAGGGGAGTCGGTCTTCATTGACGACAATCCCGCCAATGCCGCAGCGGCTGCCGCCCTGGGGATAAAGGGCATTGTGTTCACGGGCGCAGATGACCTGCGAAAGTCGCTTGATGAATTGTTAAATGCTGATAATCAATGATATATGGCAGATAGTCAACAATATATAGTTTCGGCGAGGAAGTACAGGCCGGATTCTTTCGAGGACCTGATTGGCCAGGACAATATTGTCCGTACCCTGAAGAATTCCATCATCAGGGGCAAACTGGCCCACGCCTATCTTTTCTGCGGACCGAGAGGTGTCGGCAAGACCAGTGCGGCCAGGATTTTCGCCAAGATTATCAACTGCTCCTCCCCGTCGGCGGACATGGAACCTTGCGGCCAATGCGAGTCCTGCGTTTCTTTCCGCGAGGGAAGGTCTTACTGCATTCATGAGCTTGACGCTGCCTCCAACAACGGCGTGGATGACATCAAGGCCCTGATGGACCAGGTCCAGATACCTCCGCAGGTCGGCAAGTACAGTGTCTATATCATTGACGAGGTGCACATGCTGACCCAGGCCGCCTTCAATGCGTTCCTGAAGACATTGGAAGAGCCGCCGGCCCACGCCATCTTCATCCTGGCGACCACGGAGAAGCACAAGATACTCCCGACTATCCTCTCCCGCTGCCAGACTTATGATTTCAACCGCATAAGCATCCCTGATATCGTGAAGAATCTCAGGGCTATAGCATCGAAGGAGGACATCCTCATTGACGATGAGTCCCTGCATATAATTGCCAGGAAGGCGGACGGGGCAATGAGGGATGCGCTCACGATTTTTGACCAGACGGTGGCCTTCTGCGGCAATGACGTGAAATACGAGGATGTCATCCGGAATCTCAATGTCCTCGACTACGAACATTGTTTCCACCTGACTGGGTCAATGCTTGCAAATGATTATCCTTCAGCGCTTCTGGAGTTCGACAGCGTGCTTTCGAAAGGTTTCAACGCCCTGTATTTCGTGGCTTCGCTGAGTACTCATTTCAGAAACCTGATGGTTGCGAAGACCGGGTCCCTGGATGCTCTTCTGGAACTTCCGGACTCGCTCAAGAAGAGATATAAGGAGCAGGCGGACAAATGCCCGCTCCAGTTCCTGTATGATGCGCTTTCCGTTACGGTTCAGTGCGAAACAGGCTATAAGGAAAGCATCAACCCGAGGCTCCACATTGAGTTCGCCCTGATGAAACTCTGCTTCCTTACAGGTGGCGAGGTGTCACTCAGGCCTGTCCAGACGGCAGGTACGGCACATCCGGGGGCTGCCGGGCCGGCACCTGCTTCCGGAAAGGCCCCGTCAAGTGGAGCTGCCCCGGCCAAGTCACAGGCTGCGCCGAAGGCTGCGGCTCCGGTTTCCCCGGCGGTTCAGGCCCCTGCTTCAGCAGTCAATGATTCCGTTCCCGCATCAGGTGCCAAAGCAGTTGCAACCGATGCCGCTGCACCTGATACTGCTTCGCCTGATACCAATGCCGCTTCATCCGGTTCACCGGCCACTGAAACAGCCAGGCCAGCAAGGCGCAGGACGGCCAGGACGGCAGCATCTTCTCTCTCATTGGGTTCAATCGGGGACAATAATGAGGCGAAGGCTGACACTGCACCGGAGATTCCTGAAGATGCCCGGATACCGGGCGACGAGGAGATTATGGCCAAATGGAAATGTCTCCCGGAGCAGTTCGCCTCCCGTCCTAGACTGGCCAGCACCCTTGCCACTGCCAAGGTGGAAATCGTGGAAATGGACGGTTACAAGAGGGTGGATTTCTACCTCATGAACCTCAGCCAGAAGAAATGGGTGGAGGAGAATCTTCTTCACAATATCGAGGGTATTCTCTGGAAGATGTTGAATACCAATAAACTGCGGCTCAATCCGGAGGTGATGCCCGAGGATGCTGTAGAGAAAAAGATTTATCTTGCTGAGGACAAGGCCAAGATTGTAGTTGACAGCAATGAGGAGGTCCGCAATCTGGTCAATGATCTCGGTCTCGATGTCAAGTGACGGTTCCAATATTTTAAAATCAACATTACAGCATGAAACTGCATTGCGAAAATCTAGTCAAGAAATATGGTGTGAGGACCGTCGTCAAGGGGGTCTCGATGGAAGTGGAGCAGGGTGAGATTGTCGGCTTTCTCGGACCTAACGGTGCGGGCAAGACCACGAGTTTCTATATGATAACAGGCCAGATAGTTCCGAATGCCGGACGCATTTTCCTCGACGATGAGGAGATAACCGGCCTGCCGATGTTCAAGAGGGCCCAGAAAGGGGTCGGTTATCTGCCCCAGGAGGCTTCCGTGTTCAGGAAGATGTCGGTCGAGGACAATATTATGTCCGTGATGGAACTCTCGGACATGACCAAGCAGGAGCGCAAGGAACGTCTTGAGTCATTGATAGATGAGTTCAATCTGTCCAAGGTCCGCAAGAGCCTGGGCATCCAGCTTTCAGGAGGAGAGAGGCGAAGATGCGAGATAGCGAGGGCATTGGCCATTGACCCGAAGTTCATCCTGCTGGACGAGCCGTTTGCAGGTGTGGACCCGATTGCGGTGGAGGATATCCAGTACATCATTGCCAAACTCAAGTACAAGAATATCGGTGTCATCATCACTGACCACAATGTGGGTGAGACGCTCGCCATCATTGACCGTGCATATCTGCTTTACGAAGGTACGATTCTCCAGGCAGGCAAGCCTGAGGTTCTGGCCGCTGACGAGGATGTGCGCACCAAGTATCTTGGCTCCGGCTTCGTCCTCAAGCGTTCCCCGGCCGTGGAACGTGCCCGCGCGGAACACGAGAAAGGGAAGGCTTAGCCCTCCCTTCCGCTATCCTATATAGACATAATCCTTGACGTCCTGCGCCGATACCGGGTTGCCTCCGAGAATCATCAGCCTCTCGACCACATTGCGGAGCTCCCTGATATTTCCGGTCCAGCTCTTCTCCTGCAGAAGCTTGACGGCCTCCGGGGAGAATTCTTTCGGAAGGAGGCCGGTCTCATTGCATATCTGGCCGATGAAGTGACCTACCAGCAGGGGAATATCATCCTTGCGCTCGTCCAGTGACGGTACGTGCAGCACTATCACGCTGAGCCTGTGGTATAGGTCCTCCCTGAAATTGCCCTTCGCAATTTCGTCCTTCAAATCCTTGTTCGTGGCGGCGATTACCCTCACGTCCACCTCAATGTCCTTGTCACTGCCCACGCGTGAAAGTTTCCTTTCCTGCAACACCCTCAGCACCTTGGCCTGGGCGGCTAGGCTCATGTCCCCGATTTCGTCCAGGAAGAGAGTTCCTCCGTCAGCCTGCTCGAACTTGCCCTTGTGCTGCTTGATAGCCGATGTGAATGCACCTTTCTCGTGTCCGAACAGTTCACTTTCAATGAGTTCCGACGGGATGGCCGCACAGTTTACCTCCACGTAAGGCATTGAACTCCTGGAACTTTGCTGATGAAGACTTCTTGCCACGAGTTCCTTTCCCGAGCCGTTGGAGCCGGTGATGAGAACTCTTGCGTCGGTCGGGGCCACCTTCTCAATCATTTCCCTGAGATGGACCATCGGGGCCGACTCGCCTATCATCTCCCTGTTCCCCTGCACCTTCTTTTTCAATGTGGTGTTCTCGGCAATGATGGTGGTCCGCTCGGCCGCATTCTTTATCGTAATCAGTATCCTGTTGAGGTCGAGCGGTTTCTGGATGAAGTCGAATGCGCCTTTCTTTATGCATTCCACCGCCGTGTCAATGTCCCCGTGGCCTGAAATCATTATTATGGCTGACTCGACGCCGTCCTTCACCAGGCGCTCGAGTACTTCGGTTCCTTCCATTCCGGGCATCTTGATGTCGCAGAGTATGGCATCGTATTTTTCCTTCTCCGCCATCTCAATGGCAGTCTGTCCATTGTCAGCCAATTCAACCGTATATCCCTCATCGGTCAATATTTCCCCGAGCGAGTTTCTGATGGCTCTCTCGTCATCAACAATAAGAATCTTCATTTTCAAATAAAGTTAATCCGGGTCGTCCCTGTGCAAATATCGTACTTTCTTCTTCAACAAACAAAAAAGTCGGGCGCAAATACCTGCGTCCGACCTGAAATATCTGTCCGTGAAAGATTATACGCGCTGTCCGTATGAACGGTCTGTGGTGTTCACGGTAATGGTGTCGTCCTGGTTGATGAAGAGCGGAACCATAATCTTGGCACCGGTCTCGAGTGTGCACTCCTTAAGGGCGCTGGTAGAAGCGGTATTGCCCTTTACGGCAGGCTCGGTGTAGGTAACCTTGAGGGTTACGTAGGTAGGGAGCTCGCAGGTGAGGCATCTCTCCTCATCTACAACGAACATCATCTCCACGTGCTGTCCCTCTTTCATAAGGTCAGCATTCTCGACTACGTCGTGAGGGAGGTGAATCTGCTCGAAGGTTTCCTCGTGCATGAAGTTGAATCCGTCCTCGTCTGAGTAGAGGAACTGGTATGGACGCCTTTCCACATTGATGGTCTCGATTTTCGCACCTGCAGTGAAGGTGTTCTCGAGGATGCGTCCGTTCTCAAGGTTGCGGAGTTTTGTCTTTACGAATGCTGGACCCTTTCCCGGCTTCACGTGCTGGAAATACACGATCATACAAGGTTTGCCGTTGAAATTCAGGTACATTCCGTTTTTGAAATCAGCTGTTGTTGCCATATAAATTGTGTATAAATTATTTGCCGAGCAATTTATTTGTTCCTAACAATTTGCAATGCACAGTTTTACGAAGGTTCCGCATTGCACGATTGCGCCGCAAATTTAGATATTTGTCGGCTAACTACAAAATTTTTCAGTAAGCGAAACTCCGGATTTTGTCGGCTACAGCCTCCAGCTGCCATTGAGGAGTGGAGGTGGCACCGCATATACCCACCCGGTCGTCATTGCGGAACCACACCTGTCTGACATCATCTTCGCACGAAACGTGATATGTTCTGATATTCAAAGATTTGCAGAGTTCGCAGAGGACTTTTCCGTTCGAACTGTCCCTGCCGGAAACAAAGATTACTATGTCGTGGCCCAGGGCGAAGTCGGATAATTCTTTATGGCGGAATGCCACCTGGGCGCAGATGGTCTCGTGGACATTCAGGAAACCTGTTCCGTGGAACCTGACAACCGGAAGTTCGTGTTCCAATGCCATCTTCTCCTCGAGCACTGCCTTTATTTCCGCATATTCGGCCGGCCCTTTGGTGGTCTGGGAAAACAGTTCCACCGGTCCTGACAAGCGGATTCTGCCTTCGGAAATGGCCTCTCTCAATGCTGCTGTGCTGTCTATCACTATGGCATTGCCCTCTGTCTGGCCGACGAGGCCCAGCACTTCCGCATGTCCGGTCTTGCCGAAAATGATGACCTGGCCATTTTCCGGGCTTACCCTTTCGTAAGCTTTCCTGATTTCTTTCTGGAGTCCCAGAACTACGGGACAGGTGCAGTCTATGATGTCGAGGCCCCGGGCATCAGCCATCTTGTAAGTTTCAGGCGGTTCCCCATGTGCGCGGAACATCACGCTGGTACCCTTCGGAAGACTTTCCAGATCCTCCTTCCCGATGGTCCGCAGACCTTTGTTTTCAAGTCTGGTGAGTTCGGCGTCGTTGTGTACTATCGCTCCCAGGGAATAGAGGGACTTTCCTTCGGCATCGTCAAGGAATTTTTCGGCATTGCTGATAGCCCTGATCACACCTCCGCAGAATCCGGAGTGACTGTCTATTTCGACATTGAACGCCATTTCCTGCTGAATATCAATCTCCGAATCTTTCCCTGACAATGTTCTTGAGCCAGACCATCTGGTCTTCCAATGTCATATCGGTGTTGTCCAGGACTATTGCGTCCTCAGCCTGCCTCAGTGGGGAAGTATCCCTGTGTGAATCAATGTAGTCCCGGGTCTTGAGATTCTCGAGGATGGTCTCCAGGTCGGCATCCGAGCCGGCAGCCTGCATTTCCTTGAGCCTTCTCATTGCCCTGACATTCACATCGGCCACCATGAAAATCTTGAGCTCCGCATCAGGGAACACTGTCGTGCCGATATCACGTCCGTCCATAACCACTCTGCCGGCCTTTCCGTAATCCCGCAGGATTCTGTCCACGAAGTCCCTGACCTCCGGGATGACAGCGACCGGGCTGACGTATGAGGATACCTCAATGGTACGTATGGCCTGGTCAACGCATTCGTCGCCTATGTAGGTGTGGCTGCCGTCTCCGGTATTGCGGAAACTGAGCTTGATTCCAGGGAGCAATGCGGTCAAAGCCTCCACATTCACGCTTCCATTATCGCCGGTCAGGCCTTGGCGTATGGCAAGCAGGGTTACGGCACGGTACAATGCACCCGAGTCCAGGTACAAGAAAGAAAATTCTTTTGCAATAAGTTTGGCAAAAGAACTTTTCCCTGTGGACGAGTAACCGTCAACTGCTATTTTGATATCTGGAATATGCATTGCAAAATCCGCTGGTGGGCCACAAAAATATAAAAAATATTGGTTTCCCGCAACAACGGGCCCGGAAGATTCCCTATTCTTTCTTCAATATCTTTAATTGTTGAATCAGATATGTTCCGCCTTTGCAGGATACGAAGATGGTGACTTCGAATATTTCACCTCCCGCATTGAGCTTTCCGAGGGCGTATTTCATATTGGATCTGCCGGCAGTATGGGTGATGTCGAATTCCCGGGGGCTGTAATTGTTGAAGAACGTCTTGATGATGCGGAGAGCCTGGTTGCGGCTGGAATCACTGGTGCTTGACAATATGGAAATCTCCAGATTGTCATCGAACCAGGCGGCAAGTTTGTCCGCATCACCCATCCTGATGTATTTTGCAATGGGGATGAAGACATCGTAGCCGACAGACTGGGCACTGGCTGGAACACTGCTGAAAAGAGCAGCGGAAATGGCCGCAATCAGGAAGGTCGTCCGAAGATTCATATTTTCACCTTTTGAGAACGCCGGTTTTGTTGCAAATATTGAGCCACGTGAGTATATTTGTGGTATATGAAAATTACATTGTTGACTGTAGGCAAGACTGATGTCCGCTGGGTGCGTGAGGGACTTGAACTCTACGTATCCCGTCTCTCGCATTATGTCAAGTTTTCGTTGCGGGAAATCCCTGAACTGAAGAATGTTTCCGCATTTTCCAGGGAGCAGATCAAGGAAAAGGAAGGGGAGCTGATTCTTTCAGCCCTGTCACCCGGGGATTTCGTAATCCTGCTGGATGAAAGGGGAAGGAAATACAGGTCTGTGGAGTTTGCCGAATACATAAGGGAGAGGCTCAACCGGGGCGCCGATCTGGTATTTGTGGCCGGAGGGGCCTACGGTTTCTCCCAAAAGGTGTACTCCATGGCAGGGTCGATGATGTCCCTCTCCGATATGACCTTCTCCCACCAGATGGTGAGAACGATTTTTGCAGAGCAACTTTACAGGGCTTTCACCATAATCAGGGGAGAGCCTTATCATCATGAAGGTTAGAAATGTTCGATAAACTGTCACATAGATTGAAGAGGATTGTCTCCAAGTACGGACTTTGGCCGATTCTGTTGACATTCGCCATGTTTGTGCTGCTGCTCTTGTTCTGGATTGCAGGCAGGACGGATTTGTCCTCAGTCACAGCACGCCGTGTCTCCCGCATCATAAACGGCAGGATGGACAAGTTGGAGTCGTATATGCACAGGGCCATGACCGAGAACCGTGGGGAATGGCTTGAGTTCGACGGGCTGGATGACGATATGGTCATCTACAGATATATTGATGACTCGCTTCAATGCTGGTGCAATCAGTTTTCATTGGACAATGACGACATCAGCAAGAAACTGATGATTCAGCGGTTTGTCAATTTCCGCTACAATATCATATCGCCTCTTGCGGCTGTTGACACTACGGTCACATACATCAATATGGGTTCGAGATGGTATCTGGCCAAGGCTATGGATGACGGAAGGGGATGCCGGGTAATTGGCGGACTTGAGGTCAGGAACACGATGGACAGGAGGTCCGTGACAGGAATCAATCCGCGTTTCCGTCTCGCAGACCAATATTCGCTCAATCCGATAAGTTCCACAGGCGGCATTGCCATTACCGTTTCGGGGGTTCCCGTGCTGAAGATGATCAGGGAGCATACGGCCTCCGATCCGTTGTTTCCGGACTCCACGATGCTCTGGGTCGTGATGCTGCTGTTCGGGATACTGGTCCTCACTATCCTCAGTTTCAACAAGAGAATATGGATGATGGCAGGCTCAATGCTGGCCATCACGGCTGTGACGGCGGTGTTCTATTTCATTGGGATGGGAATGCAGTCCACGTCCACGCTATTCTCCCCGAACCTCTACGCAGGAGGTACAGTGTTGTATTCCCTGGGAGCCCTTCTCCTGATTAATCTGTGGATAACATTGATTGTAGCCTGCTTCTTCCTGGTCAGGAAGGAAATCACAGGTGGAATAATTGCCAGCGGGAACAGGCGGCGGGCCGCTGTATTCACGGCAAATATTCTCTTCCTGGCAACGCTGCTCGTGGTGTATGCGGTGCTGACTTTCAGGAGCCTGATGCTCAATTCCAACATCTCCCTGGAACTCTACAAGCTGGCATCCCTTTCGAAATATTCCCTGTACGTATATATATCGTATCTTTCCTTGTTGTCATTGGTACCATTGCTCCTGCAGTCAGCAAGGCGGCTGGTATTCCATTTCTATGGCTTCAAGTATGATGTTTTTTCCCGATGGGGCAGAAGCCTGTATGCATTGTTCTGCGCATCCCAGCTCCTGCTGTCATTCTCGCTGCTGGGCATACGGCGTGAGAGTGACAGGGCGCAGATATGGACCAGCCGCCTGGCTATGGACAGGGATTTGGGGCTGGAAATCAGGCTCAGGGAAGTCGAGAATGCCATTGCCTCCGACAATGTCATAGCCGAGGTGGTCAGGAATTCGGGAGACTACAAGATTATCCTGAACCGTATCTCGGAGGCCTATCTGAACAGGATTTCGAAGGGTTATGACATCACGGTGATTCTCTTCAGGGACGATATCAGCGACCCGCAGATTCTCAAATATTTTCACGACAGGTTCTCGGATTCCGTACCGATAGCCCAGGGTTCCCGTTTCTCATACGGCAAGACCAGTTCCGGCAGGCCTCAATACACGGGTCTCTTCATGTACTATTTCCCGGACTCGGGAGTGTACAGGCTCATTGTCGGACTCAATTCGAAGGCTGACAAGGAGGACAGGGGTTATTCCTTCATCCTGGATGAGCGGACTCCGGGTGGCGTGGTGATACCTCCGCAATATTCTTATGCCAAGTATCTCGGGGGAAAACTGGTAAGTTACAAGGGTGATTACCCTTATCCTACAGTGCTTGGCGGCAAGTTCAAGGCTGCCCTCAAGAACTCTGCCGACAGGGCCGCCTACGGCAATTACGTGCATTTCTACGAGGAGATTTCAGATGACGAGAGCATTGTCATATCCCGGGCCAGAATTGGAATCCTCAGGTACATGGTATCCGGCTTCATCCTGTTCCTGCTGGCATTCTTCTGGATAAGCGCATTTTCATTGGGCCGGAAGAAGAACTCGGATTTCGAGAAGAATTATTACAAGTCGAGGGTCAATGCCGTGCTGCTGTTCGCGATGACGATGACGCTGGTGACAATGAGTTCCATAATGGTCTTCTTCGTCTATAAGCGCAATGACGAGAATGTCCACAAACTCATGTCCAGCAAGATTACCACTATCCAGTCTCTTGTGGCCGACCGGGTGAGAAGTATCTCATCATACAAGGATATGTCCGGACTGGATATGTCAGCGGTTCTCGATGAGGTGGCCCGGTACACCAGGACTGACATTTCCCTCTACAGCCCTGGCGGAAAGGTATTCTGTTCCACTGCCCTGGAAATTTTCGAGAGAATGATAATCGGCTCCAGGACCAATCCGGAGGCGTACAGGAACATAATGTACAACAGAAAGAGGTTCTTCATCCACAGGGAGAGGGTTGCGGGAAAATCTTTCTATACTATGTATGCGCCTCTTCTCAATGAGAAGGGAGATATCCTCGCCATCCTGAGCGCTCCTTACACCGATTCCGGGCTTTCGTTCAAGTCCGATGCCGTGTTCCACTCCATTTTCGTCATCACGGTATTCTTCATTCTCATCATCCTGACCAGGTTCTTTACCACCAAGGTGGTTGACAAGATGTTCGGGCCGCTGTCGGTTATGGGCCGCAAGATGCTTTCGGCCAGGACCGGCGGGCTGGAGTACATCATTTATGACAAGGAGGATGAGATTTCCAGCCTCGTCAGGGCATATAACCTGATGGTTCACGACCTTTATGAATCCAGCAAACAGGTAGCCCAGGCCGAGAGGGAGAGGGCGTGGAGCGAGATGGCCCGCCAGGTGGCCCACGAAATCAAGAATCCGCTTACTCCGATGAAGCTCAAGATCCAGGGCCTGGTCCGGATGAAGCACAACAATGACCCTAAATGGGAGGCGCGGTTCGAGGATGCGGCAAGAGTAGTCCTGGACAGCATTGACGTGCTTACTGACACTGCCAATGAGTTCTCCACCTTCGCCAAGCTCTATTCCGAGGAAATGGTGGAAATCGATCTCGATGCCCTGGCATCCGACCAGATTTCAATGTTTGACAACCGGGAGGATATAAAGTTCGAATACTACGGGCTGAAGGGGGCCAGGGTGATAGGACCGAAGCCTCAGCTTACACGTGTCTTCGTGAATCTTCTCACCAATGCGGTCCAGGCACTTGAAGCCCGGGCCAAGGATAGCGGGGATACAGAAAAGGAACCGTTCCGCGGACGCATTGTGCTGTCTCTGAGGAACAGTTCCAAAGACGGATTCTATGACATCGTGGTGGAGGACAACGGCCCCGGAATCAAGGATGCGGACAGGGTCCATCTCTTCACGCCGAACTTCACTACCAAGAGCAGCGGCACCGGCCTCGGCCTTGCCATCTGCAAGAACATTATCGAGAGATGCGGAGGAGAAATTTTCTACAGCAAGTCATTTGCGCTGCAGGGTGCCTGCTTCACTGTCCGTTATCCGAAACCGGCTACTTCTGCCTGATGAAAATCTGTATAGGGCAGCCGGTCAGGTCGAAATGAGACCTGAGCTTGTTCTCCAGGAAGCGTTTGTACGGGTCCTTGATGTACTGCGGCAGGTTGCAGAAAAACGCAAATGCCGGGAACTTGGTCGGAAGCTGGGTTATGTATTTGATTTTCACTACCTTGCCCTTGTACATCGGAGGCGGGTAGTTCTCTATCTCAGGAAGCATGGTGTCCATCAGGCTGGATGTGGCAAGCCTCCTGGAATAGTTCTCGTAAACGTGGGCGATTTCATTCATCACGTCGAGAATCCTCTGCTTCTTCAGTACTGAAGTGAAGATAATCGGGACATCATTGAACGGAGCGATTCTCGCCCTGAGCCCCTCGGTGTATTCCTTGAGAGTATTGCTGTCCTTCTCGAAAAGGTCCCATTTGTTGACCACGATGACGCAGCCCTTGCGGTTTTTCTTGATGAGGTTGAGGATGTTCATGTCCTGGGCCTCCATGCCGGTAGTGGCATCAATCATCATGATGCAGACATCACTGTGTTCTATGGCCCTGATGGAACGCATCACGGAATAGAATTCCAGGTTCTCCTGGACCTTGTTCTTCTTCCTGATGCCGGCGGTGTCCACGAACACGAACTCGTGTCCGTACTTATTGTAATAAGATGATATCGAGTCTCTTGTGGTTCCGGCTACATTGGTCACAATGTTGCGGTCCTCGCCGAGGAGGGCATTGGTCAGGGACGATTTCCCGACATTAGGCTTTCCGACAATGGTGATGCGAGGTACGCCAGGGTGCTCGTCCTCCGCCTCCGTGTCCTCAGGGAGTTTCTTTGTGATTTCATCGAGAAGGTCGCCGGTGCCGCCTCCGTTTGCCGCGGAAATGGCGAAGATTTCACCGAGGCCCATCGAGTAGAACTGGTAGACATCATACATCTTTTCCCCGGAATCCACCTTGTTGACAGCGGTTACGACAGGCTTGCCGCATTTTCTCAGGAGAGCGGCAATCTCTGCGTCATAGTCCGTGATGCCGGATGCCGCCTCGGTCATGAACAGGATGAGATCAGCCTCCTCTATGGCAATGACGACCTGCTTGCGGATTTCCTCCTCGAAAACGTCATCGGAACCGGAGGTGTATCCGCCGGTGTCCACGACAGAGAATTCCTTGCCGCACCATTCGCATTTGCCATAATGTCTGTCACGTGTTACTCCTGCCGTTTCATCGACAATAGCCTGCCTCATTCCCACGAGGCGGTTGAAAAGTGTGGATTTGCCGACATTCGGCCTTCCTACAATAGCTACGAGGCTCATAATAAAGAATTATTTATCCTCTCACGAGGGTTATTTAATATTCTCCTCTTTCCCCGGGTACAGCCCGCAGGAAGCGCAGGAGTCTGAATAAACTCCGGAACAATGCGCTCCGGAGTCCTTGTCACTGCGGGAGGCGAAACGCTCGTCGTCCTCCTCCCTCATGCATCTTATGCCCAGCCGGCGCATATTCTCATTGGCTCCCACATCTGTCTGCGGGAACTGGCCGTTCTTCCGGAATATGATGTTGAAGCACATCCCGAAGACTCCTATCCCGATGAGGATCAATGCTGCCAGAAAGACTTTCATACTTAATTATTCAAGTTTCGCAAGTGCGAAACGTAAGTTAATTATCTCAATACCGCATCTGCGGTTCAATGCCTTAGAAAATGAATTCAGGGCTGATAGGCTCGTTGTCGCAAACCTTGCGGATGATTCTCGCGAATGTTCCGGTCATTGAAACAACCTTTATCTTGCTGGTGTCAACTGACGGGTCCGTTGTGAGCGGAATCGTGTCGGTTACATACACCTCGCTGAGGCTTGACTTGTTGATGCGGTCGTATGCCGGGCCGGAAAGGATGGCGTGGGTCGCGCAGGCCCTTACGCTCTTGGCTCCCTTCTCCATAAGGATGTCGGCCGCCTTGGTCAATGTGCCGGCAGTGTCTATCATGTCATCCACGATTACCACATTCTTGCCCTCAACCTCTCCGATGGCGGTGATGGATGCCACAACATTGGCCCTTTCGCGGGATTTGTGGCAGATGATGACCGGGCAGGCGAGGTCCTTGGCGTAGGTGTTGGCCCTCTTGGCGCCGCCCATGTCAGGGGCTGCTATTGCGAGGTTGTCAATGTTGAGGGATTTGAGATAAGGGATGAATACCTTGCTGGCATATATATGGTCCACCGGGATGTCGAAGAATCCCTGGATCTGGTCGGCGTGAAGGTCGCAGGTCATTATCCTGTCTACTCCGGCAGCGCAGAGGAGATTTGCCACGAGCTTTGCTCCGATGGATACTCTCGGTTTGTCCTTCCTGTCCTGTCTTGCCCATCCGAAATAAGGCATTACGGCAATGACTTTGTAGGCTGAGGCCCTTTTCGCCGCATCGATGGTGAGGAGAAGCTCCATCAGATTTTCGGCCGGCGGGAATGTGGACTGGAGGATGAATACGGTGGCGCCACGAACGCTCTCCGTGAATGAAGGCTGGAATTCTCCGTCACTGAAGGAGGTGACTTCCGATAATCCGAGGTGAATAGGATTTGAACCAGGTTCCCTGATAGCGTCAAGTTCTTTTACGACTTTCTCAGCGAAATCCTTCGATGCCCTGCAGGCAAACAGTTCCATTCTGTGTTCAGTGTTCATAATGTTGTTTTGGTTTGTGTTCCTTCTTTAACGTCCGACAACACTGAGCCGATGTAGTCGAGAATCTCCTCCTTCCCGAGACCGTTGGCTGATGAACTGATGAAGCAGGGTGGCAGCGATTCCCAAAACTCCGACAGGATAATCCTGTCTCTCTCTACCTGGGCCTCCCTTGCCACCGGACCGATTTTGTCGCCCTTGGTGAAAATGATGGCGAATGGAATGCCGTTCTCTCCCAGTTCATTGATGAAGTCAATGTCAATCTTCCCTATGTCGTGCCGGATATCCACGAGGACGAAGAGCAGCTGCATCTCTGAAGAATTGTGCAGGTAGTCCCGGATGACATCCTTGATTTTGGCTCTTTCCTTGTCGGGCAGTTTGGCATAACCGTAGCCGGGCAGGTCCACAAGATACCATTCGTCATTAATCAGGAAGTGGTTGACCAGCTTGGTCTTGCCGGGAGTGCTGGAAGTCATCGCCAGGTTCCGTGATCCGCAGAGCATGTTGATAAGTGAGGATTTGCCGACATTGGACCTCCCGATGAATGCGAATTCGGGTAGCCTGCGGGCGGGACGTTGTTCGACCCGGGTGCTGCTGCCAGCGAAAATTGCCTTGGAGATCTTCATTTTTTGAAAATTTATGATTATGCCGCTGAAAATTTGCGCAAAGATACGAAAAAAGATTAAATTTGTATCCGGACCGCATAATTAAGAATACGATTTTATCCGTTAAGAATGATGGAGAAAAATTTTATTGATTTGCTTACCCTGCAGACGGAAGTCAGGCAGGCACTGGAGTCATCCTTCCCGGCCCGGATCTGGGTCAGGGCTGAGGTCAGCGCCGTGAAGGTCAGGAGCGGGGGGCATTGCTATCTGGAGCTGTCCCAGACGGATGAAAGCGGTCTCGTGGCCAAGGCTTCTGCCATAATCTGGGCCTCGAAGTACAGGGTTCTGGGCCCGTATTTCGAATCTGTCGCAGGAACTCCCCTGCAGCCGGGCCTGACGGTGCTGCTCAGGGTCCAGGTGAACTACAGCCAGCTCTACGGGTTTTCCCTGATTGTGGATGACATTGATGCCGTTTGCACCTTGGGCGAAAAGGAGAAGGAGCGCCTCGCCACCATTGAAAGACTCAAGAAGGAGGGCCTCATTGACAGGCAGAAGACATTGGAGATGACCGCATTGCCTTACAGGCTGGCAGTAGTGTCGGCTCCCGATGCCGCCGGTTACCGCGATTTCGAACGTCATCTTAAGGGCAATGCATACGGCTTTGTGTTCGAAACTGTGCTGTTCGAGGCCGTGATGCAGGGGGCTTCGGCTCCGGATTCCATCAGCATGGCTATCGGTGAGGCCGCCTCTGCCGGGATTCCTTATGATGCGCTCCTGGTGTTGAGAGGGGGAGGGTCCAATCTGGACCTGTCCTGCTTCGATGACTACAGGGTCGCGGTGGCCATCGCTTCCTGTCCTGTGCCCGTCCTGACTGCAGTGGGCCACGACCAGGATTTCCACATTTGCGATATGGTGGCCTGTAGATTCGTGAAGACGCCGACTGCATTGGCCGACACCTTTATTGATATATATGCGGATGAGGACCAGTACATATCCTCATTTGCCGGCAGGCTCAAGACTGCGTTCCTGAACAAGATTTCCCTGATGTCGTCCCGGGTGGATGTGCTGGAGTCCAGGATAGCCGGGGCTGATCCCCGCAGGATTCTGGAGCGCGGATATGCTCTCGTGGTCGATGCCGGCGGGGTCGTGATGAAGAATGCGGCCGGACATTCGGCCGGGGACAATATTAAAGTGATGTTCGCTGACGGTACTCTGGATTGCCGTGTGGCGGGAATACAATTGAAACAGGAGAATAAATGATGGAAGAGTTTGACTATGCAGCAGCCGTAAAGGAACTGGAGGAGATAGCATCGAGGGCGGAGGACCCGTCTGCCGGACTCGCAGACATTGACAAGTATATAAAGAGGTCCAGGGAACTTGTTGCGGGATGCAGGGCCTACCTGCGGACAGCCCGTGACAAGGCTGCCGGCCTGGACGGATAATTAACTTAAGTTTCGCAGGTGCGAAACAACCTTATCTAGAGGCCGAAAGGCCGTTGGGTAAGTCCCTTTCCCGGGGAAAGGGATTTAGGGATAGGGTAGCGTGGACAATACTCGTGGCGACAGCACTTGCTCGCTTAACACGGAAAAGCCATTGAATGTTAAGCACTTGCGGCTTGCGAAACTTGAATAATTAATAACAAAGGAGGAATAATGAAGAAGGAGGAAAACAAATTCATTTTCGATGCTGACCCGTATCTCAAGCCGTACAAGAGGGCTATTCTGGCACGGCATGAGCGGATAGAGGCCTGCAGGGAGAAGATCTCCGTGGACGGAAGCCTATCGGACGGATTGAACAATCACCTCTTCTACGGCCTTCACAGGGACGGGGATGGCGGTTGGATTTTTCGGGAATGGGCTCCGAATGCCAGCAGGATCTATCTCATCGGGGAATTCAACAACTGGAAGAGGACGACGGCCTACGAGCTGAAGCCCACTGGCGGAGGCAACTGGGAAATCCGGCTTCCCGGGATGTTCCTGGGCCACGGTGATCTCTACAAGCTCTTCATCGAGTGGCCGGGAGGCGGAGCGGAGAGGCTGCCTTCATACGTCAGGAGGGCAGTCCAGGACCCGGAGACCAAGGTGTTCAGCGCCCAGGTATGGGACCCCGCCGAGCCTTACGCATGGAAGAATCCGTCACCGGGGCCGAGGCCGCATCCTCTCATATATGAGTGTCATATCGGGATGAGTTCGGAGCAGGAGAAGGTGGCCACGTTTGAAGAGTTCCGGCTCAATGTCCTCCCGAGAGTCCAGGCCCTGGGCTATGACACATTGCAGATAATGGCCCTCCAGGAGCATCCGTATTACGGCTCGTTCGGCTACCAGGTCTCCAACTTCTACGCATTGTCCTCCCGCTTCGGCACCCCGGAGGAGTTCAAGCACCTGGTGGATGATGCCCATTCCAGGGGCATTGCGGTGGTGATGGACATAGTGCATTCGCATAGTGTGGACAATGAGGCCGAGGGGCTCAGCCGTTTCGACGGCAAGGAGGACCTCTACTTCTACAAGGGACCTCAGGGCAGGCATCCTGCCTGGGGCTCAAGATGTTTCGACTACGGGAAGGATGAGACCAAGTACTTCCTTCTCTCCAACTGCAAGTTCTGGATGCAGGAGTACCACCTGGACGGCTTCCGGTTCGACGGCGTCACCAGCATGCTATACTGGGACCACGGTCTCGGCAAGGATTTCTGCGGATATGACAATTATTTCAATTCCGGAGTGGACGAGAATGCAGTCACCTACCTGGCCCTTGCCGCATTGCTGGTCAAGGAGATAAATCCGGATGCCATTACCATTGCCGAGGACATGAGCGGCATGGCGGGACTTGCCGCCCCATACGAGGCAGGCGGACTGGGTTTCGACTTCCGCATGGCGATGGGTGTGGCCGACCATTGGATCAAATGGCTCAAGGAGAAGAGCGACGACCAATGGAGCATGGGCGAAATCTGGTGGGAACTTACCAATAAGCGCAAGGACGAGAAGACTATCAGCTACGCAGAGTGCCACGACCAGGCTCTTGTCGGGGACAAAACATTGATATTCAGGCTGATGGACAAGGAGATGTACACTTCGATGAACAAGGATTCGAAGAATCTCATTGTGAACAGGGGAATGGCACTTCACAAGATGATAAGGCTGGCTACAATTTCCACTGCCGGAGATGGATACCTGAACTTCATGGGCAATGAATTCGGCCATCCGGAGTGGATTGACTTCCCTCGCGAGGGAAACGGCTGGTCCTACAAATATGCCCGCCGTCAATGGTCGCTCTCGGAACCTGGTTACCTGCGTTACAGGTATCTGATGAACTTCGACAGGGATATGATTCATCTCTTCAAGAAGGAGGACCTTCTGGCCTTCCCGCCTGAGCCAATCCTGGCCGACGAGGCTAAAAAAGTGTTGATATTCAGGCGAAAAAGTTGTATCTTTGCGCTCAATTTCAACCCTTCCGCCTCTTTTACGGATTATGAATTCAAGGCACCGGAGGGTGAATGGGAGCTGGTTTTCGACTCCGATGACGAGGACTATGACGGCTTCAGCAGGCTGGAGAAGGGGGAAAGACATTGGTCCGACGGGAAAATGTCCCTTTATCTTCCTTCCAGGTGTGCTTTAGTACTGAAGAAAATACATTAATATTTCCGATATGGCATTTCTGAAATTCAACAAGGCCGAACTCGTGAACCTGTCTTATTCTCTCAAGAGGGAGATTATCTGCGCGAACAAGACGGGAGCATATTGCAACACAACGATAGTTGCCTGCAATACACGACGTTATCACGGCCTTCTGAGCGTTCCTGTGGACAATTTCGGAGGCAGCAAGTATATGTTGCTTTCCTCCGTGGATGAGAGCCTTGAGGTAAACGGCAAGGCGTTCAATCTCGGCATCCACCGCTACGGGGACATCTATGAACCGAGAGGACACAAGTACATCGTGGATTTCGCAGCTGATCCTGTGCCGGTAATCACCTACAGGGTTGGCCAGATAGAGTTCACGAAGAGCATTCTCCTCGTTCCTGACAAGGACCAGGTGATGCTTCGCTATGAGGTGACGAAATCTCCAGCAAAGTTGCGTCTCAGCCTCAAGCCTTTCCTGGCGTTCAGGAGCGTTCACAGCCTGACATCACAGAATTCCTCAGCAAGGACCGACTACAGGCAGGTCAAGAACGGAGCCTCGTTCAATATGTACGAGGGCTTCCCTGACCTTAACCTGCAGCTCAGCACGGCAGCCTTCAAGTACAAGCCGTCACCTTGCTGGTACAATGCGATTACATACTCCGACGAGGCCCGCCGCGGATTTGCCTGCACGGAGGATCTCTTCGTTCCGGGCAGTTTCGAACTGTCAATGGGGGAGGGCGACTCAGTAGTGCTTTCGGCATCCCTCGTGGAGGAGAATCCTTCAATGCTGAAGAGAAATTACAATGCGGCCCTCAAGTCGATTCCGGGCATCGTGAGCCTGCACGACCAGCTCATACACTGCGCCAATGTCCTCATCAGGGACAGGAACGGAAGAAAGACAGTGACGGCCGGATTCTCCTGGCTTTACACCGGACTTCTCAGGGAGACCCTGTTCACATTGCCGGGCCTTACCATTCACGCCGGCAAGCCGGAGGCATTCGAGGAGATACTTGATGACCTGATTGAGCATAACCAGGAGCGTTTCTATTCGAGGACGACCCAGATTGAGGCTCCGCTCATGCTTGCAGGAGCACTCAGGGAGTACATTGACTATGGCGCTTCAGCCAAGGCCGTATGGAAGAAATACGGAAAGGTTGTCAAGGGCATCATCGAGAGTTACGGCCCGGGAGTCAGGAAGGAAGTTTCCCTCCAGCCGAACGGCCTTCTCTGGGCACAGAAGGACAATGTGGCCCTTACCTGGATGAACGCCTACACCGACGGCCATCCGGTTACCGAAAGGGCAGGCTACCAGGTCGAGACCAATGCATTCTGGTATGACACCCTCTGCTTCGCCCTGGAAAATGAGAAACTCTACGGCCAGCGCGGCAGCAAATTCATCGCTGCCTGGGCTCCTGTAAGAGACCTCGTGAAGGAGAACTACCAGAGGACATTCTGGAATGAGTCCTGCGGCTATCTCGCTGACTATGTGAACAATAACGGGCAGAATATGGATGTCCGCCCGAACCAGCTCTTCGCATTGTCGGTGGCCGCTTCGCCGATTTCGGACGACATTGCCGGAAGCATAATGAATATCGTTGAGCGTGAGCTCGTTACAGCAAGAGGTATCCGTACGCTTTCTCCGCGCGATGTGAAATACAAGGGAGTTTACGAGGGTACCCAGAGAGACAGGGATCTTGCATACCACCAGGGATGTGCCTGGCCGGCATTGCTCCTGCCTTACGCTACCGTATGCTTCAGGATGAGAGGCTCGTCATTCTGCAAGAAGGCCGAGTGGCTTATTGAAGGCTTCTTCGCCGACCTCAACAAGCACGGTGTCGGCGCATTCTCCGAGCTCTATGACGGAGATCCGCCACACGAGGCTCACGGCGCCATTTCTTCGGCAATGAGCACGTCTGCGCTCATCAGTGTTGAAAGATTGATCAATAAATACAAGGAGGAATCGAGATGAGAGTACTAATGTTCGGATGGGAGTTCCCTCCTCATATTGCAGGAGGACTGGGAACGGCCTGCTACGGTATAGTCAAGGGCCTCGTCAAGAACGGGGTAGAGACGATTTTCGTGATGCCTTCCGCATCCGGGGATGAGGACAAGCAGGTGGCTGACATCGTGAATGCCAGCGATGTTCCGGTTAAAGTCACCGGCTCCATGACAGTCGATGATTTCCTTGACAAGGTCCAGTTCGTGCATATCGGTACGAATATGGTTCCTTACCTTGACCCGGAGGCGTTCCATAACCTCGTGGAGGCTGACAGGCATCGCCAGGTCAAAGATTTTTCTGTAAGTTACGGAAGTACTTACAAGTTCTCCGGCAAATACGGCTCCAACCTCATGGAGGAGGTTGCGAGATATGCGATGGTGGGCGGAACCATAGCGATGACCCGCAAGGGCCAGTTCGACGTGATTCACGCTCACGACTGGCTGACCTACATGGCCGGAATTGCCGCCAAGCGACTTTCAGGCAAGCCACTCGTGGTTCACGTTCACGCTACTTCATTCGACAGGAGCAGCGACCAGAACATTGACACGAGAGTGTATGAGATAGAGAAGAAGGGAATGGAGGCCGCCGACAGGGTAATAACCGTCAGCGACTTGACCAGGAACATTGTCATCACCAAGTACGGAATCAATCCGGACAAGGTCGTGACAGTACACAATGCCGTGGACTTCAGCGGCAGGAGCGAGATACAGGTCGAGAGGGGAGTCAAGGACAAAGTCGTGACCTTTCTTGGCCGAATCACCTTCCAGAAGGGTCCGGAATACTTCATCGAGGCTGCAGCCAAGGTTCTCAAGAGATGTCCGGGCGTGCGTTTCGTTATGGCCGGAAGCGGCGATATGATGAACCGCTCCATCCGCCAGGTGGCCCGTCTCGGCATTTCTGACAGATTCCATTTTACCGGCTTCCTCAGGGGTGCTGAAGTGCAGAAGATGTTCGCTCTCTCGGACGTCTATGTGATGCCTTCTGTGTCCGAGCCGTTCGGAATCTCCCCTCTTGAGGCAATGCGTTCCGGAGTTCCTTCGGTCATTTCGCACCAGTCAGGTGCCGCCGAAGTGCTCAAGTATGCGTTCAAGGTGGATTTCTGGGATGTCGATGCGATGGCTGACCAGATTTACGCCCTCCTCAAATACCCGGCTCTCGCCGACTTCGCTTCCAAATACGGCTACGATGAGGTCAATACCCTCAAGTGGAACAATGCCGCAGCGAAGATCAAGAATGTTTATGAATCAGTGATAAAGTAATTTTTCAAAAACGACTTTGAAACAGGTTGTTTTCAGCAAATATTTATACGCTATGAAACCGTCAAAAAGCATTTGCCTGTATTTCCAGATTCACCAGCCTGCCAGACTCAGGCTTTACAGGTTCTTCGACATAGGCAAGGATTCGCATTACTACGATGACTTCACCAATCGTACCATCCTCAGGAGAGTGGCAGAGCAGTGCTATCTCCCAATGAACAGCCTCCTCCTCGACCTGGTGAAGCAGCACAAGGGCGCATTCAAGGTGGCCTTCTCGATTTCCGGTTCCGCCCTCGAACAGTTCGAGAGATATGCCCCGGAAGTGATTGAGAGTTTCCGCAAGCTCGCTGGCACGGGCTGCGCAGAGTTCCTTTGCGAGACATATTATCATTCCCTCGCATCGCTTGCCTCACCTGCTGAGTTCAAGCATCAGGTCCTCAAGCACAAGGCTGCCATTGAGCATTACTTCGGCGTTACTCCGGTGTCGTTCAGGAATACTGAGCTCATCTACTCCGACGCAATCGGGGAGAGGGTACACGAGCTCGGATTCAATACAATGCTTACCGAAGGCGCAAGGCACATCCTCGGATGGAGAAGCCCGGACTTCGTCTATGTCAATGACAGGCAGGAGGGGCTCAGGCTCCTTCTCAGGAACTACAAGCTCAGCGACGATATCGCATTCAGATTCTCTAACAGGGGATGGAGCGAGTGGCCTCTCACCGGCGAGAAATATCTTGCCTGGCTCAAGAGCGACGCCAAGGATGGCGATGTAGTCAATCTCTTCATGGACTACGAGACCTTCGGCGAGCACCAGAAGGCCGCTTCCGGAATCTTCGACTTTATGCGCTATCTTCCTGAAGTTATCATCAATGACGGCACATTCGCATTTGCGACCCCTTCAGAGGCTGCCGCAGCCCACAAGCCTATTTCTGCCCTCGAGGTAATGGAGCCTATTTCATGGGCAGACGAGGAGCGCGACGTGACAGCATGGCTCGGCAACGAACTCCAGCAGGAGGCTTTCAACAAGCTCTACGGCCTGTATGAGAAGGTTGCCCTGGTGAATGACCCGGCCCTCACCAATGACTTCGGACATCTCCAGGAGAGCGACCACTTCTACTATATGTGCACGAAGTTCTTCTCCGACGGCGATGTTCACAAATATTTCAACCCGTATGACACCCCATACGAGGCCTTCATAAACTATATGAACGTTTTGAGCGATTTTATTATCCGCTTAAATGAGGAATATTCGACAAACGTTGCTAAATTTGCAGTTTCAAATGCGGAGCCTGCTGCCGAAAAGGTCGAGGCTGCTCCTGGAAAGGAGGAGAAACCTGCAGTTCCGGCACGTAGGAAGACCGCTGCAAAGCCAGTGAAGAAGGCCCCTGCCAAGAAGGCTGCCAAGGAGGTCAAGAAGGCTTCACCGGCGAAGAAAGCAGCACCGGCGAAGAAAGCAGCACCGGCGAAGAAAACCGCTGCGGAGAAGAAGGAGGCTCCGGCAGTAAAAAGGAAAAAATAATTAAATGACAACGACAGAATTTAACAACAGACCGGATTACTTGTTTGAGGTCAGTTGGGAGGTCTGCAATAAAGTAGGAGGAATCTATACCGTAATTGCGACCAAATCACTGTTCCTCAAGTCTCAGCTCAAGAGACATCACATACTCATCGGCCCGGATGTCTGGATGGATACGGATGCGAATCCCGATTTCCAGGAAGACCCGCTGCTCTGGCAGGCTTGGCGGATTGATGCCGCCTCCAAGGGTCTCAGGCTGAGAATTGGAAAGTGGAACGTACCGGGAAGCCCCGTAGCGGTGCTTGTGGATTTCAAGCAGTTCCTCACCCGTCAGAATGATATCCTGACGGAATATTGGGAAAGGTTCGGGGTGGACTCCATCACCGGCAACTGGGATTACAAGGAATCAGCCCTCTTCGGCTATGTGGCCGGAAAGGTCATCGAGAGTTACTACAACTTCTTTCTCGATCCGTCCGACAAGGTGGTAGCCCAGTTTCACGAATGGCAGACGGGAGCTGGTCTCCTGTATCTGAAGTATTCCGGACTGCCTGTTGCGACTGTCTTTACAACTCACGCCACTGTCGTGGGACGTTGTCTTGCCGGCAACAACCTGAGGCTGTATGAGTCAATGGATGCTTACAACCCGGATGAGAAGGCCAGGCATTTCAATGTGATGGCCCTCCACTCATTGGAGAGCAAGTCAGCGCAGTATGCCGACGTTTTCACGACAGTGAGCGAGATTACCGCAGTGGAATGCGGCCATTTCCTCGGCAGGGAGATCGATGTGGTGACACCAAACGGCTTCGAGAACAGTTTTACCCCGGCTACGGAGGAGGAATATGTCTCCAAACGTTCGGCCGCCAGGCTGAAACTGAGGCAGGTGGCCTCAGCCATGTCGGGTATGGAAGTCGCCGAGGATGCCATTCTCATTGGCATAGGGGGCCGATATGAATACAGAAACAAGGGAATAGACGTTTTCATTGACGCAGTGGACAAAATCCGCCGCTCCGACTTCAAGGGCAAGGAAATCCACGCATTCATAATGATACCGTCAGGCCACAACGGAGCCGATACAAACCTCGTCTCAAAGCTTTCAGGCAAGGGTGACCCGTCATACCGGACACAGGTTTCACATTATCTGATGAATCCGGAATACGACACCATTACCCGCAGGTTCCGTGAGCTCGGCCTTTGCAATACCCCGGATTCCAATATCAAGATTTATTTCATCCCGTCCTATCTCAACGGCAATGACGGAGTCTTCAACATGAAGTACTATGACCTTCTCATTGGTCTGGACCTCACTCTATTCCCGTCATATTACGAGCCTTGGGGCTATACTCCGCTCGAAAGCCTTGCCTTCAGGGTGCCTACATTGACAACCAGCCTTGCCGGTTTCGGCAAGTGGGTCAGGACCCATTATGGCAAAGAACATCCGGGCATCACCGTCGTGGACAGGGATGACAACAACTACTTCGAGGTGGTCGATGCAGTGGCATCGCGCATCAGGGAGATTGCTCTTATCCCTGACGACCAGCGTGCCGAGTATATGGCCAATGCCCGTGACGTCTCCAATATTGCGTTGTGGGAGAATCAGATACGTTATTACCAGGAGGCCTATTCACTTGCCCTCGACAAGGTGGTGGCAGCCAGGGGTGCATTCCCGGAATCAAAAGAAAAAAGGATTATGAAATACGAACAATTACCTATCAACAACCCGTCCTGGAAAAGTGTAATGGTGACCAGGCACCTTCCTGAGGCTCTCAAGGGCCTTGAAACCCTCTCAAAGAACCTCTGGTGGTGCTGGAACGAGAATGCGAAGGCTCTCTTCAAGTCTATTGACGCCGAGGTGTGGCATAATTCGGGACATAACCCGATGGCCGTTCTCGACGTGGTGAGCCTCAAGAGATTCAAGGCTCTCGCCAAGGATGCCTCATTCATGGCCCAGTATGAGAGCGTGATGAAGGACTTCAATGAGTATATGGATCTCAAGAAGGACCGCAAGGACCCTTCAGTCGGATACTTCTGTATGGAGTATGGCCTGGATTCATCTCTCAGCATCTATTCAGGTGGACTTGGTATCCTCGCCGGTGACTATCTCAAGGAGACCAGTGACATGAACGTGAACCTCGTCGCTGTAGGACTCCTCTACCGTTACGGTTATTTCACTCAAGTGCTTTCAGCCCAGGGAGACCAGGTGGCCAGGTACGATGCCCAGAACTTCACCAAGATTCCTGCAGAGCCGGTCATGGACAAGGACGGCAACTGGCTTACCACCAGTGTCGCATTCCCTGGAAGGAACATCACTGCCCGCATCTGGAAGGTTGCTGTAGGACGTACTGACCTCTACCTCCTCGATACAGACTACGAGGCCAACATTGACGAGGACCGTCAGGTGACTTATCACCTCTACGGAGGCGACTGGGAGAACCGTCTCAAGCAGGAACTCCTCCTCGGTATCGGCGGTATCCGCGCTCTCAGGAAGCTCGGCCTCAATCCGCAGGTATATCATTGCAATGAGGGCCATGCCGCCTTCATCGGACTCGAGAGGCTCCGCGAATATATCGAGCAGTATAACCTCGACTACCCTGAGGCACTCGAAATCGTCCGCGCATCATCCCTCTTCACTACCCATACACCGGTACCTGCCGGCCACGATGCATTCGATGAGGGCCTCCTCAGGAAGTACATCGGCCATTTCCCTCAGCTGCTCAAGATTGACTGGGAGACAATGATGGGACTCGGCAAACTCAACGGCTCCGATGTCAATGAGAAATTCTCAATGTCCAACCTCGCCGCCAACATTTCCCAGAATATCAACGGTGTGTCAATGCTCCACGGCAAGGTCAGCCAGGACATCTTCGCACCTATGTATCCGGGCTATCTTCCGGAGGAACTCCACGTCAGCTACGTGACCAACGGAGTCCACTATCCGACCTGGGCAGCGAAGGAGTGGAAGGCTATTCACGCCAAGGTGTTCGGGCCTGAGTTCCAGACACACCACTATGACAAGAAATGCTTCGAGGGCATCTACAAGATAGATGACGCTGAAATATGGAACACCAGGAAGGAGCTCAAGACCACCCTTATCAATGTGGTCAAGGAGAAACTCTCCAACCCTGCTGTTACCAACCACTACTCTCCTAGCGAGATTGTGACCATCAAGGAGACTCTCCGCGATGACGTTCTCACAATCGGCTTCGCAAGAAGGTTCGCAACATACAAGAGGGCTACCCTTCTCTTCTCCGACCTTGACAGGCTCAGCGAGATTGTGAACAATCCGGAGATGCCGGTACAGTTCCTCTTCGCCGGAAAGGCCCACCCTGCCGACAAGGCCGGCCAGGACCTCATCCGCAGGATTGTGGAGATTTCCAAGGACGAGAGATTCATAGGCAAGATTGTCTTCGTGCCGGGCTATGACATCTCCCTCGCCAAGAGACTTGTCCAGGGCGTGGATGTATGGATGAACAACCCTACACGTCCTCAGGAGGCTTCCGGAACATCCGGAGAGAAGGCCGCCATGAACGGCGTAATGCACTTCTCCGTGCTTGACGGATGGTGGGTAGAGGGCTATAAGAAGGGCGCCGGCTGGGCTCTTCCTCAGGAAAGGACCTACGACGACCAGCATTACCAGAATGAGCTCGACTCAGCCACAATCTATACCACGATTGAGAATGAGATTGCTCCTCTCTACTATGACATTGACAAGACTACCGGACGCTCCGCCGGCTGGATTGAGTACATCAAGAACACAGTCGCACAGGTTGCCTGCAACTTCACTACGAACAGGATGCTCACTGACTATGTGAACCAGTATTATGCCCCTCAGTCAGAAAGGGCTGACAGCATGATTGCAGACAACTTCAAGCTCGCCCGCGAGATTGCAGCCTGGAAGAAGAATGTACGCAGGGAGTGGCCTTCAATCGAGGTTATCTCATACACCCAGCCTGATTCTTCGTACACATTGTCCCCGGACAGCCTCTTCAACTCCGAGGTTGTCCTCAATATCGGCAACCTCAATCCTGAGGATATCGGAGTCGAGATGCTCTTCGCCGTTTCCGACAGGAAGGGACAGCTCCACATACAGGACAGATGCGAATTCAATGTTGTCGAGAGCAAGGACGGCGTGGTCAAGTACCAGGCCTCACTCCTGCCTGAACGTACTGGAATGTACCAGGTAGCGGCCAGGATTTATCCTAAGAATCCTCTCCTGCCTCATAGACAGGACTTCGGACTTGTGAGATGGTTGTAGCCACAGGATTTTTCGACGGTGTCCATCTCGGGCACCGTTTTCTTTTGGAACAGCTGGTCAAGGCTGCCCGGGAACGTGGGGACTGGAGCATGGTCGTCACGTTCTGGCCTCATCCGCGCAATGTCCTGCAGGACGATGCCCGCAATCTCAGGCTGCTCACTACGATGGAGGAGAAGAAAAGGGTCCTGACAGAGATAGGTGTCAACTATGTCGAGGTCATCCCTTTCAGCAAGTCATTCAGCCGGATGACAACGGAGGAGTATCTCCGTGACTGGGTCATCGAGCGTCTTGGCGGCAGGACCATCCTGCTGGGCTATGACAATAGAATCGGCTCCGACCTGAAAACTCCTGAAGAGACGGCTCTCATTGCGGAGGGCCTCGGACTTGAAGTCATCAGGGCCGAGCGCTATTCCGGGCCGGAGGACATTGTGGTCAGCTCGACCAAGATCCGCAATCTCCTTTCCGCAGGGCAGGTGGAGAAGGCCAATGAAATGTTAGGGTACGGATACAGTCTCCACGGGGTCGTGATTGCGGGAAACAGGCTCGGACGCACATTGGGCTTCCCGACGGCCAATATGCAGCTTTATGAGCCGCTGAAGCTCATTCCTGCCGGGGGAGTATATCTCGTGAAGGTGGAGACGGTAGGGGAACAGTATTTCGGCATGTGCAATATAGGTGTGCGTCCGACTGTCGGCAACGGAAATTCCATGACCATTGAGACCAATATCTTCGATTTCAATGAGGATATCTACGGCCTTGACATAAGGCTGACCTTCATTACGAAGATACGTGACGAGGTGAAATTCCCTGACCTGGCAGGCCTGGCTGGCCAGCTTCGCACCGACAGGGACAGATGTCTTTCGCTTATTGCTGAAAAATCTTGTGCTTCAGTCTGAGATATTGTCGCCGAAGTTCAAGGAATTTCAACAAAGTTTTATTATATTTGCATAAAACGAACGGGTTCTGTCGACAGGCAGAACTCATTTTTAATTGTTTGAAGCTTAAAAATTTTATTATGGCAGAAAATCATTATATGACCCAGGAAGGGCTTGACAAACTCAAGAAGGATTTATCTGAGGCATTGGCCCAGCGTCCGGTCATCGCCGCTGCTATTGCAGAAGCGAGGGAAAAGGGAGACTTGTCTGAAAATGCCGAATACGATGCTGCAAGGGAGGCCCAGGGGCTTCTCGAGCTCAAGATAGCGAATCTCAAGAATCTGGTGGCAAATGCCAAGATTATCGATGAGTCGCAGATTGGAACCGACCGTGTCCAGATGATGAACAAGGTCAAGGTGGAGAATCTTGCAATGAAGAAGGTGATGGAATTCACCATCGTCGGTGAGACAGAGGCTGACTTCGCCAAGGGCAAGTTGGCTTCCACCACGCCTATCGCCAAGGCGCTCCTCGGACATTCCAAGGGTGACATTGTCGAGGCCAATGTGCCTTCAGGAGTCATCAAGTTCAAGATTCTCGACATTACGCTCTAGGACTATGGCAACAATATTCACTAAGATTGCGAAAGGCGAGATTCCGTCATACAAGGTGGCGGAGAGCGAGGACTTTTACGCATTCCTCGACATCAACCCTCTCGTGAAGGGTCATACCCTCGTCATTCCGAGAAATGTGGAGGATGACTACATCTTCCATCTTGACGACAAGACCTATGCGGGCCTATGCGCATTTGCGAAGAAGGTGGCATTGGCCATCCAGGCCGCCGTGCCTTGCAAGCGGGTCGGTGTCTGTGTGCTTGGCCTTGAGGTTCCGCATACCCATATCCATCTCATTCCTCTCCAGCAGGAGAGTGACGTGGATTTCCGAAGGGAGAAACTTAAACTCTCCCCGGAAGAGTTCAAATCCATCGCTGATTCAATACTGGCAGAATATGAGAAATTACAGTAAGATTACAGCCGCTTTCGCTGCGCTTTCCCTTTTGGTACCGGTTTCCTGCTCAAGACAGGCGAAGATTGAGGGAACGTTGACTGACGGAGCTTCTTCGGAGGTTGTCGTGAAGCTCCTGGATGTAAACAAATACCAGGTTCTTGATACTTTAAAGACCGATGCGTCAGGCCGTTATTCCTATAAGGCAAACGTGGCTCCCGGACAGCCTGAGTTCATCTATATTTTCTACAAGGACACCAGGATTGCCTCCCTCCTGCTCCAAGCCGGAGACAAGGTGACGGTATCGTCCGACACTCTCGGCACATATTCCGTAAGCGGCTCCGATGAAACATTGAAACTTATGGATGTGGAGAAGGATGAGGCGGATTTCTCCAACAGCCTGCTTGCCTCCGCATACAGGCTCCGCGACCTTCCGGAGAACTCCGAGGCGGCCGCTGAGCTCAGGAGGAAGATGACCCAGGACTACATCGCCTATTACAGGGGAAGGGTGAAATACATTCTTTCCAACTCTCACTCCCTCACCGTCATACCTGTTCTCTACCAGGTTGTGGGAGATGATCTTCCGGTATTCGGGCAGTTGACCGACGCCATTCATTTCAGCAATATGGCCGACTCCCTGATGACTGTATATCCGGAGTCCAGGTATGTCAAGGCCCTCGCGAAGGAGGCGGCTCGCCGTCAGCAGTACCTGAATCTCAGCACGAGGATAAACAATGCTGAAGAGGCCGGATATCCTGATATTGAGCTTGGCAATATCAAGGGCGAGAAGGTGAAACTCAGTTCAGTAGTGGCTTCATCGAAGGTGGTCATGCTCTATTTCTGGACTTCCACTGATGCCGCCCAGACCCTTTTCAATACGGATGTAATGCTCCCTGTCTATGAGGAGTTCAAGGACAATGGCTTCGAAATCTACAGCGTCTGTGCGGATGTGGACAAATCCGCCTGGGCAGCCGTTGTAAGAAACCAGAATCTCCCTTGGGTCAATGTCTGTGATGCCGCAGGCACCGCCTCAGTCGCCCTGGCTACCTATAACGTGCAGTCCCTGCCGGTTTCCTACTTCATTGTTGACGGCAAGCTGACTCCTGCTCCGGGCGTCAAGGACGAGGCAACATTGAGACGGTTCATCAAGGATAGACTATAGTTGGATGCATACTTTTTTCACTGTTGACCTGGGCGCCACGAGCGGGCGTACGGTTCTTGCGAGGCTGGAAGGCGGGCGGATGACTCTCACCGAGTTCAGCCGCTTCGAGAATCCCATTCTCCCGATATCCGGACATTGGTTCTGGAACCTTCCTCATCTCTACAATGAGATTTTGAAGGCATTGGGCCGTGTCGCACAGGAAGGCATTGAAATAGAATCCATAGGCATTGACACCTGGGGCTGCGACTTCTCCCTTTTCGGGAGCGACGGCCAGCTTCTTGGCCTGCCTTATTCATACCGTGACCCGCATACGGAAGGGGCACAGCCGTTGTTTTTCGAAAAAATGCCGTCCAGGGAACTCTATGACCGTACCGGAATCCAGTTCATGAATTTCAATTCGGTATTCCAGCTTGATACCCTGAGGCGCAATGGCTGCCCGGCTCTGGATGTGGCGGACAAGATTCTCTTTACGCCGGACGCATTGACCTATATGCTTACGGGCGAGGCTGTATGCGAATATACCATTGCCTCCACGTCCCAGCTCCTCGATGTCCGCAAGCGAGATCTGGACCCGGAAATTCTTGCCCTTTTGGGCCTCAGGAGGGAGCAGTTCGGAAGGCTGGTACAGCCGGGAACCATAGTCGGGACGATCTCGCCGCAGGTGCAGAAGGCCACCGGGCTTGGCCCGATTCCGGTAGTTGCCGTAGCCGGTCACGACACGGCATCCGCAGTTGCAGCCGTTCCTGCCGCCACGAAAAATTTCGCCTACCTGAGCTGCGGCACCTGGTCTCTTCTTGGAATCGAGGCTTCGGAACCGATTGTGGGTGAGGAGAGTTTCCGTCAGAATTTCACCAATGAAGGCGGTATCGACGGTACTATCCGTTTCCTCAAGAATATTTGCGGTCTCTGGATTTTCGAGCAGTCCAGGAAGGAATTCAAGGATGTGCCGAATGATGTTGTCAGCCTGGTCAGCAGTGCTGAAACAAGTTCCTGCAGTGCTGTAATAGACCCGGATGATCCTATGTTCAGCCATCCGGAGTCAATGACAGGAGCAATCAGGGAGTATTGCCGTGCGACCGGCCAGGAAGCCCCTGTAACGCCAGCAGACTACTGCCGCTGCATTTTCCGCAGCCTAGCCCTCCGCTGCGCCCAGATGTTGTCTTCTCTGCGGGACTTCAGCGACCACCCGATAGATGTTCTCCACGTAATAGGTGGCGGTTCCCGCAATGCCTACCTGATGCAGCAGATTGCCAACGCTGCCCGCATCCCTGTAATCTGCGGTCCGGTAGAGGGTACCGCAATGGGCAATGCCCTCCTCCAGGCCCGTGCTGCCGGAGTCCTGGCTGCCTCCAGCATCCGGGAAGTCAGTGCGGCTTCCACTGAGGTGCGGGAGTTTTTGCCGGGGGATTTGGAGGTGGCGGAATAGCACTGCGGTTTTGAGGTGGCGGAGTAGCGCTGCGGTACGGGATGACGGAGTCGCCATGCTATTTTGTCCCCTGGAACGCCGATTTTCGGGACAAATTGCAGTTGGAACGCCTTCTGTCCCGAAAATTAGATCAGAATCTGAATCCGATGGCAAATTCGATGGCGACCGTCCTGAAGGAAATCGTGGACAGAACCGCCTGGATTTCCAGCGGACCAATATCGGCAACAGGGCCGCATTCCAGCAAGATGCCGGAGACACTCTTGTCCTTCACCTTGGCCCAGGACTGGTCCACATCCTCCCATAACAGGGTTTTCTTCCCGTAACCGGTGCCGGCTACCATACCGCACCATTGAGAAAGATTCTTGCGCATACCGGCGCTTGCCTGCAGGCAGGAAACTGAACTTTTGCCGGAAGGCCAGATTTTGCCCCCGTCCCAGTTGCCGTCCGAATTGCAGTTGTAGGAGTGGCTGTCACTCTTGAAGTTGCTGTGAAACTTGACGTAACCTCCCCAGCCACAGCTTTTTTCGAATATCGAGAAGGATGCTCCGTATGATAGTTCAGGCCAGACTGACATCACGGCCAGGACTGAGCCTCCAAGTTTGCGCTTCTTCGGGACAATGACGTCCGGGATGCTGCCTGATGCGGGAATCAATGCTGGGAAATGGTCTGTAATCGCCGATGCGCTTATTCCGCATGGCTGGGGCAATGGAGCCAGGACTGGCCGTTCGAAGACCTCTTTCTCATTCATTGGTAAAATTAACAATTGAATTTGGTTGAAGAATGTCGGAATGAGTTGAAAGACAAATCCACGAGATTGGAAGCCGCCACTCAAAAACGTGATGAGATGCACAAGCAGTTGAATGACGTTAAAGAGCAGATTGCATCTATGAATGTCCGTGCATAGCGACGACCTACAACGATACGGTATGAACTCTCAACCCTGCCCCTGCAACAACCTGACACCCCTGTATTGCAAGATATTGATTTCCGGGCAGTCCAGCATTGCCGAGAAGTGCCGGGCCATTGTAGCATTGGCTGACCTCTGGGAAGAGAGGAAGCCGGAGAGCGATTCGGTTTATGACAGGTTGTGCCCTGAGATGCGGGATATGCTGGAGCGGTTCTGGGCTATCAGGAAACCTGTGCCGTCTGATAAATATGGGAAGTGGGTCAATGGAATGCGTGGTAACGGCGTGTTCTATTTCGATAAGGATTTTCTTCCGGCCGAGAATAATACCCGCAATGGTATGACCTGGGCGGAGCTTGTCGCTGCCTATAGGAAGGATTTCGATTGTCTTTTTGTTGACGGGGGAGTCAGATATGTCAACAATAGAATTGACCTTGCTCCTTATGAGGTTGCCAAGGTGAAGTTCAGGTATGAGGATTCCAACCTGGACAAGATTGGTAACCGTGGCGGTAGTGAGGATGCTTTCCAGCAGATGGCGGGGGAGAAGTTTGCCGAGGAGCTCAAGAAAGAGATAGCAGCTGGAGGCTACAAGGATTTCTGGGAGTTCAAGGATGGCCGGAAAGGGGATGTCCTTGTCCGCAATACGCCTCTGGTGATTCATGAGGACTATGACGGGGAGACCCTGTATCTTGTTCCGAAATATCTGCACGACAATTGGAAGCACAATGGAGGAGTTGCACTTGTCAAGGCAGTTTTGAACAGGTAGCCGCAACGCTTCCAATCCTCTGCCCATACGGCCGTCACGCTTCCAATCTGCCCTCCAGACATCTGCCTCGAGCCCAATAAAAAAATCCCGGCCCTTGGATCACTCCAGGGACCGGGCCCGTATCAATAATTAGTTATACAAAATTCTTCAATTAGTAGTTCTCGTTCATAAAATCGACGTACTCTTGAAGATCTTCTGACCAGCCGGTGTTCTTCATACCCTTTATGGTGTACTCGGATACTGATCCGTCTGGATCGACACGTTTATAACTAAACTCTATACCGTCAGCTTTGGTCTTGCCCGCAGTCTCGACAGAGTTCTTCAGAATCTTGCCTCCGGTTATACTGGCCGTGTAGCCTGTTACCGGGACATATCCCTTATAACCGGCAGTGTAATAGCCCTGCTCATATATCCAGTTGAAGCATGCTCTCGGCTGCTCAGCAGCCACGTTATTAGCCTCGAATGCGAGGGCCTTGCCGTCGCAGGATGCCTGGAACTGGAGACAGTCAAGGAATATGCTGTACATAGGTGCGCAATTGATTACCCTGATCCAGAACTTGTCAGCGTCGTTGTTGGTGGTGTTGAATATGTCTATCATATACACATCTTCCGGTTCAGACGGGTTGTCCTTCGGATAGGCGAAACATACCCAGCGTCCGTCAAATTCGGACACGGCTGTCGTCTCCGGATCATCCACCGTGTAGGTCTCGCAGGAAGCAAGGCCTGCAAGTCCGGCGGCGAAAGTCAGAACTTTAAGTATTGTCTTATTCATAATCTCAAATTTCATTTACAGTTGGACATTTTTACTGCTTGTGCCACCACATTGGGGCGGTAAGGGGCTCTACCTCAGGAGAATTCCTGTTGTAGAGGGCTGATGATTCCGGATAAAGGTACCTGCAGGCAGGGGCCTCGAGCACACCGGTGTACAAGGTGATGTCAGTCCCTCTTACAGGATATCCTGTACGGTTCATGTCGAACCAGGACTCAATCGGCATGCAACGGACGTTGGAAGCCCATTTCTGGTTGATAATCTGGTGAACCATATCCTCGGCTGAACCGGATTTGAAGCTGTATGCTCCCTCAAGGAATTCTTCAGCACCGTCAGCTCCGCATCTTGTGAAGGACTCTTCAACTGCCGCATCGTAGTTTGCCTTGGCTTTTGCAGCATCGCCAAGTCTTGCGTATGCTTCGGCCTTGAGGAAGAGGGCTTCTGCGACAGTGGCGAAATAAACAGGGTCCGTAGCTTCAATGGCTAGGCGGGAGGTCTCTTTCTGCTTGCCCTTGGTTCCATAAGCCGTACCTGCTGGGCCACCCTCATAGAAATAAGCAAGACGGGGGTCTGAGGCATCGAGGATGTTCAGGATATCTGAGCAGCACCTGATGTTCTCAGTGGTGTTCAACTGCCTTCTGTCGCTCTCGTAGAGAGGATTGGATTTGTCAGCCTGGTTCAAGAACTGGTCGAACTTTACATCGGAAGCGAGTAAGTTATCCTCTGCGAGAAGTGTCTGAATCTTGCTTTTATTGGCTGTGAAATCCCTGATGAGGACCTTGAGGTAGAGGGTGTTGGCAAATTGGAGCCAAGTTTCCACATCACCGCCCAGAATCATATCGCATGCCGCGGAGGCGTTCTCGGCTTCGTCCGCTGCGGCTTTTTCTACATCGATGGCCCTGATATCCTCAAGCATCTTGACAAGTGAGCCCTGAACGTCCTCTCCGCTGTCGAAGTTCGGCTCGATAGCCGGATTGTCGCTGAAGGAGCCTTCGCTGAAGGCAACCTTGTCGAAGAGACTGGTCAGGAGATAGATATTGTATGCGGCCAATGTCTTGGCCTCAAGCTCGAAATTTGAGCTGTTTCCAGAGGCTGCGCTCTTGGAGAGAATGCTCTTGAGCGATGGCAGTGTCCTGGAGTAGGAGTAACTCCATATAGAGCTGAAGAGAGACTCGCTGACAGCGAGGTTGTAGTCCATGATGTTGTTGTACTGGTTAGTCTCGTTGCACTGAACCACGTACTGGGACCAGTAATTGCCCACGAGGCCAAGGTCATAACCCACCTTGGTGGCAGTAAGGAGCTGTACAGTAGGCAGAAGATCGCTCATCTCAGCCTCACTGACATAGTTCGGATTGTCATTTATGTCAAGCCAGTCCCGGCAGCCGGTCGCAACGAGTGTCAGAGCCAGGAGGGCTGTTGATATATACTTTTTCATTCTTTCTGAGTTTAAAAGTTACATTAGAATACGATCTTGATGCTTCCGCCGAATGTCCTTGTGGAAGGAGCGGCATAGAATTCACCGAACTGTGAGGTGAGGTCGTTTCCGTAGTTGGTGGTATCCGGGTCAATCATACCCTGCCCAGGTGTCCACATAAGGAGGTTTCTTCCGAAGATGGAGAGGTCGATGCCCTGAACCCACTTCACAGTGTCAAACCACTTTGCAGGAAGCCTGTAGGAGAGGTTGACCTCGCGAAGCTTGAGATAGGTCTTGTCAATAAGGCATTTCTTGTACATTTCCTTGTTGGTACTGCTGTACCAGTAGTAGTTTATGTTGTAGTAGTTGTTGACAGGGATGTTGTTCTCGTGGTATTCTCCGTCAGCTCCCTTATAGACTGCGTCAGGATAAACGAACGAGTCACGGTAGTTGAACATTGATTCCTCGGCGTTACCGTTGAAGTAAACGATAGATGTGGTGGCGGAGTACATCTTGCCGCCATTTCTCCAGTCGAGGGATGCGCTGAGCGAGAGGTCTTTCCACTTGAGGGTGGTGTTGAATCCCATTGTGAACTTAGGGTCAGCATAGCCGATAATCTCTTCCTCTGAGGATGATACTACAGGGAATCCTGTCGTGGCATTGACTATGGTCTTTCCATAGTAAGGGCTGTTCTCGTCGGTGACGGTCTCGTTCTTGTAATATGTCCAGGTTCCGAGCTGCTCGCCCACGATGGCCTTGAGCTGTACGCCGGTCGTGAGTCCGTAAATGGTGGTCTCCTCTACGTCATCCCAGAGTTCGACGACCTTGTTGTTGTTCTTCGAGAAGGTGTAGCCAATCTGCCACTCCCAGTCCTTTGTGCGTACCGGAACTGCACCTACAGCAAGCTCGAATCCCTTGTTCTGGATCTTGCCGACATTCCTTACGCGTGAAGTGTAACCTGATTCAGGTGAGAGGTTGGCTGAGATAATCTGGTTCTTCGTATTCTTGTTGTAATATGCGAAGTCGAAGTTCAACCTGTTCTGGAAGAGGCGGAGGTCGATACCGAACTCACCCTCGGTGGAAATTTCAGGCTTGAGGTTGGTAGAAGGCATCCTGGATGACTGTGCGAGACCTGAATAGCCGTTCAAAGGCATTGTCAATGAGCCGAAACCGCCGCCTGCGCTTGCGAGGTAGTAGTAGCTCGAAGTCATATAAGGTGATGCGTCGTTACCTGTCTCACCGTAACCTCCCCTGATCTTGAGGAAACTGAGAACATTGTTCTGCAATGCAGGGAAGAGCTCTGTAAGAATAACTGAAGCGTTGGCTCCCCAATAGAAGAATGAGTTCGCATCAATCGGCAGGGTGGATGACCAGTCATTACGTGCTGAGAGAGTAATGTAAACGGCATCCTTGAAGCCGAAGTCAGCCTGTCCGTAAACACCTACAAGACGTCTCTTGCTGATGCTTGAGCTTGCTGTCGGAGTCATTCCGCTGGTGTTGCTGAAGCTTGGCCAGTTTTCCTTGGCAAGACCTGTCAGGTAACCTGACATCGCTTCGGCAGCCCTCTGGTTTATGTTCCAGCCTGCCACTGCATTGATAGTCCATTTCTCCTTGATTCTGTAGTCGGCATTGAGGAGGACATTGGCATCAATCTGGCTGCTCCTGTAGTTGTATTCTTCGTAAGCACCCTGCTCCTGGCTGGCACCCTCGTCACTGGCGTAAGAACCCGGATTGAATTTCCAGATGTCATTGTAAGTCTTCTGGACTGAGCTTGAGAAGTCACCTCCGAAGCGGCCGATGGCCTTCAGGCCCTTGATAATCTGGATACCTGCCTCGATGTTTCCGTAAACCCTGTTGTCGCTGAATGTTGAGTAGTTGTGGTCGAGTACCCACCAAGGGTTCTGCGCATACGGGGTATAGAAGTTGTCAGCATTGTTATAGATATTGTGGTAGTCCTTGAGATCAGCATAGTCCACATCTACAGGGTACTGGAGAATGTCGTTATAGATGGTCGAGCCGTTTCCACCCTGACCGCCCATAGCATTGCGGCTGTCCTTGCGTACGAAGTTGAGACCGTAGTTGAGCCAGGCTGCTCCCTGTTTGATCTTGGTATTGCCCCTTACGGAGATATTGTTCCTCTTGTAGTAGTCATTGCTGCCCGGGAGGATACCGTTGGAGTAAACGTTGCCGTATGAAACCACGAACCCGGTGGATGCTGAACCTCCCTTTACTGTAACGGTGTTGGTGGTCTCGAAACCGGTGTCATAAAAGTTCTTGAGAGAGTTCTTTACGTAAGAGAACGGCTTGATGCTCTCCTCCGCGCCGTTGTACCAGTTGGCACCCGGACGCCAATAGTGGTCCCTGCCGTCAAGGAGGTTACCCCAGGAACCGTTCTCGGTAGGGGACCAGTTTTCGAAGATGTTTCCCTCGTAGCTGTAGTACCAGCCCTGTCCGAAGAGATTCTGGAGTTGAGGAATTCTGAGTACTGAACTTGCTGTGAATGCGCCGTCGTATGTTACGGTAATGTCCTCATTCTGGATACCCTTCTTGGTGGTGATGATGATGGCACCGTTGCCCGCACGTGAGCCGTAGAGGGCGGTTGCGGATGCGCCCTTGAGCACGGTTATGGACTCGACGTCCTCAGGGTTGATGTCGGCGGCCATATTACCGAAGTCAACTGCATTGTTCAAATCCTGGGTACCCATAGTGGTGTTGGATACAGGGACGCCGTCTATGACGTACAGAGGCTGGTTGCTTCCTGATATGGAGGAATAACCTCTGACAATGACTTTCTGGGATGTACCGGTACCACCGGCAGAAGATACCTGCATACCTGCGACCTTGCCTGCAAGACCGGTGAGGGCGTCAGCTGCATGACCTCTGGTTATATCGTCTGAGCGGACGGTAGTAGAGGCGTAACCGAGTGCCTTCTCTGACCTCGTGAGGCCTGTTGCCGTGATGACGGACTGGCTGAGGCCGATTGCGTCCTCTGACATCTTCACGTCAATGACGGTGCGTCCCATCACAGGGACCTTCATCGTCTGCATGCCGATACAGGAATAAACGAGATGTGACTGGTCAGAGCGGATTACCATTGAGTACTGGCCGTCAGCATTTGTAGTAGTTCCGATTCCTGTGCCTTCGACAAGCACTGCCACTCCAGGGAGCGGATTGCCGTCAGAATCGGAGACTGTACCTGAAATCTTCACAGTCTGGGCTGACATGGCAACAGCCGACAGAACTGCTACTAGAAATAGTACAATTCTTTTCATAAGCATAACTAGTTTAACACAAAAATTAATTTCTCAACGGCAAATTTTAAAATTAAAAATGTGAAAAACAACAGCCCGTAAATGCCTACTAACTAACAGATTATTATTTCGGGGGGGGGGGGGTAAAACAGTTTATGAACGTAAATTTCCGCCTGATTTTTGATAAATTGAAAGCAATTTGCCAAAAAATCAGGCGGAAATTAAATATTTGAAAAATTTGCAAAAATCATTAAATCTGCCGAAAATCAGGCGATTAAACGTTTTTAATCACGACTGTTTTCCTTGGTTGGGATTTGTTATCTTCCCATCAACATCTGTCGTGAAGAACTTGTACTGGAACAGGACCAGGTATGCGGCCCCCACTGTGACGCAGCTGTCCGCGAAGTTGAACACCGGTTCGAAGAACCTGAACGGCCTGCCTCCGATGACAGGCATCCAGTCCGGCCAGGTAGTGTCAATCAGGGGGAAGTAGAACATGTCCACGACCTTGCCGAACATCACCGGCGCATAGCTGCCGCCGAATTCGGCGACTGCCGTCCTGGTGGACTCGGAGAATATCTGTCCGTACAGCAGGCAGTCAATGATGTTGCCGAGGGCTCCCGCAGTGATGATGGTCAGGCCGACCAGCACACCTGTAGGCACCTTTACATACTGCTTCTCCCCGCTGCTGTCCTTGCCCGTGCAGTATCCCTTGCGTACAAGGCCGGTAATCCACCAGCAGAGGAAGCCGAAGAGGCAGAGGCGGAAGGTGGTCAGGAGGAATTTTCCGAACATCCCTCCGAACTTCATTCCGAATGCCATGCCCTCGTTTTCAATGAACAGTATCTGGAACCAGTTTCCGATGACGCTGAAATGCTCCCCGATGGACATATTGGTCTTGACCAGGACCTTGATTACCTGGTCAATCACTACCAATACGATTCCGAGAATGAGCAGCCACCTGCCCTTGGATATTTTCATAACCTTATTTTCTGGACATCTTCTCCTTGGCTTCCACTGTAAGGGTGGCGTGCGGAACGAGACGAAGCCTCTCCTTAGGAATGAGTTTTCCCGTCACGCGGCATACGCCGTAGGTCTTGTTCTCAATTCTTACCAGAGCAGCCTCAAGGTTCTGGATGAACTTGTACTGACGCTGGGCGAGCTGGCTTGCCTCCTCCCTGGAGAGCTGCATCGCACCGTCGTCCTCGACAGTCTTGAAGGACGGGGTAGTGTCCTCAATGTCATTGTTGCCGTTGTTCATCACGACCTTCCTCAGAGTATTGTATTCCTGCTTGGCTTTTTCAAGCATTTCAATGATGATGGCCTTGAACTCGGCGAGTTCCTCATCACTGTAGCGGGTCTTCCCAGACGTTTCGCTGGCATTAAGTTTGTTCTCTTCCATAATATTAATGATTATCTGCGCACGGCCTCAATGCGGATTGAACCGTCGTTCCATTCCACTTCCACGGCCTTTTCACCGGCCTCTGGAGCAGGCCTCGTCTCAATGCTGAGGGCGAGGGTCTGGGAGGCGACATAGTCCTTGTATGATGCAAGCGCAGTGATTATTTCTTCTGATGCTTCGCCTTCTGCGTAAATGCGCACGTCCACCTTGTCGGTGACCTCGAAGTTGCTTTCCTTCCTGAGATTCTGGATACGGTTCACCAGCTCCCTTGCAATTCCCTCATTCTTCAGTTCCTCGCTTACTTCAATGTCAAGGGCGATGGTGAGAGCGCCTTCAGAAGCCACGAGCCAGCCCGGCATATCCTCCGAGGAAATCATATAGTCTCCCGGATTGAGGATAACCTCTCCCCCGGGAAGTGCGAGGCTGTAGGCTGTCCCGGCAGTCTCCGCATCCTGGATTTCATTGATGATATGCTGGTCCATTTCTGCGAATGCGGAAGCGATTTCCTTCATTCTCTTGCCGTAAACCTTGCCGAGAGTCTTGAAGTTCGGCTTTATCTTCTTGGTGATGATGCCTGCGGTGTCGGAGATGAACTCCGCCTCTTTTACATTGACCTCCCCGAGGATGAGGTTCTTGACCTTCTCGAGCTGGCTGCGCACCTTGTCGGAGATGACAGGGATGACGAGCTTCGAGAGCGGCTGGCGCACCTTGATATTGACCTTGCGCCTGAGTGCGAGCACCATTGAAGATGCTCTCTGCGCAAGTTCCATCCTCTCTTCAAGATCATTGTCAATGACGGATTCGTCGCAGTCAGGCATCATTGCATAATGTACCGACTCCTCTCCGTCCGGAACCAAGTCAAGATATAGCCTGTCCATGAAGAACGGGGCAATAGGGGCGGCGAGTACGGCAATGTTCCTGAGCACCTCGTACAATGTCTGGTATGCTGCGAGCTTGTCCCTGTCCGGATTGCTTCCCCAGAAACGCTTCCTGTTCAGGCGTACGTACCAGTTGGAGACGTGGTCGCAGACGAAATCCTGTATCAGCCTGCCCGCAAGGGTGACATCATAGTCTTCGTAGGCTGCCCTGACATCCTTGATAAGGGTGTTCATGAGCGAGATGATCCACCTGTCGATTTCCGGACGCTCGCTGAAAGGAACAGCCTGGGCCTTAGGGTCGAAATCGTCAATGTTGGCGTACAGTGCGAAGAATGAATATGTGTTGTACAGAGTGCCGAAGAACTTTCTCCTGACCTCGTCCACTCCCGCCTCGTCGTAGCGGAGATTGTCCCAAGGCTGGGAGTTGGTGAGCATATACCATCTCACGGCATCGGCGCCGTACTTGTCTATCTGGGAGAACGGATCCACGGCATTGCCGAGACGTTTGCTCATCTTGTCCCCGTTCTTGTCGAGAACGAGACCGTTGGAGATGACTCGCTTGAATGCCGGTGTCCCGCTGATCATCGTATGGATGGCGTGGAGGGTGTAGAACCAGCCCCTTGTCTGGTCCACGCCTTCGGCAATGAAGTCGGCGGTGCAGCCGAACTTGCCTGAGCCGAGGTTGCGGAGACCCTCCTGGGCGTAAGGCATTGCACCTGAATCGAACCATACGTCAATGAGATCGCTCTCCCTGACCATCTTCCGGCCAGAGTCGGAAACGAGGAAGACATTGTCTACGTAAGGCCTGTGAAGGTCAATGCGGTCATAGTTCTCCTTGCTCATGTCAGCCGGGTCGAAACCTTTGTCCTTCAATGGGTTGCTTGCCATTATTCCGGCAGCAACGGCCTTCTCTATTTCATCATAGAGTTCCTTTACGGAGCCTATGCACTTCTCTTCCTTGCCGTCCTCTGTGCGCCAGATCGGGAGCGGGGTACCCCAGAAACGGCTTCTGGAGAGGTTCCAGTCCTGGATGTTCTCCAGCCATTTTCCGAAACGGCCTGTTCCGGTGGCTTCAGGCTTCCAGGTGATGGTCTCATTGAGCTTCATCATCTCCTCGCGCACAGCGGTGGCCTTGATGAACCAGCTGTCGAGAGGGTAGTAGAGCACCGGCTTGTCCGTTCTCCAGCAATGCGGATAGTTGTGGACGTGCTTCTCTATGCGGAAAGCCTTGCCCTGCTGCTTGAGCATCACGCAGAGGTCAATGTCGAGGGTAGGGTCGTCCGGCTTGAGGTTCGGGTCGTATGCGTTCTTGACGAAGCGTCCGGCATACTCGCCATAAAGAGCCTCATTGACATAATTCTTCCTGTAGTCGGCGTCCATTTCTCCGAGGGTGAAGAAACGGCCCTGCTTGTCCACCTGGGCGGAGAGGTTGCCGTCAGCGTCCTTGACCCAGATGCCCGGTACTCCTGCGGCTTTGGCCACGCGGGCATCGTCGGCACCGAAGGTCGGCGCAATGTGAACGATACCTGTACCGTCCTCAGTGGTCACATAGTCTCCGGGGATGACCTTGAACGCACCGTCGGTCTCCGGCTTGAACCAAGGGATGAGCTGGTGGTAGGAAATGCCTGCAAGTTCGCTGCCCTTGAATTCGCCGTCGAGTACCCTGAAAGGAACCTTGCCGTTGAACCATACCGGGAGCAATGCCTTCGCAACCACGTAAATCGCTTCTTCGCCGCTGTAAGGATTGGCAGATGCGACCCTGATATAGTCAATGTTGGGGCCGACGCAAAGTGCTGTGTTTGAAGGCAATGTCCAAGGTGTCGTAGTCCAGGCGATGAAGAATACCGGCAGTGTTTCGCAGCCGAAGAGTTTCTGGGACTTCTCGTCCTTGATTACCTCGAACTGTGCTGCCGCAGTGGTATCTTTCACGTCCCTGTAGCAGCCCGGCTGGTTGAGCTCGTGGGAACTGAGTCCGGTTCCTGCGGCAGGGGAGTATGGCTGGATGGTGAATCCCTTGTAGAGGAGGCCCTTGTCGTAAATCTTCTTGAGAAGGTACCAGAGGGTCTCAATGTAACGGTTGTCGTAGGTGATGTACGGATCGTTCATATCCACCCAGTAGCCGATGCGCTCCGTGAGCGACACCCACTCCTTGGTATATTTCATCACCTCGGTGCGGCAGGCCTTGTTGTACTCCTCCACACTGATTTTGTGTCCGATATCTTCCTTCGTGATGCCCAGTTTCTTCTCCACGCCCAATTCCACGGGCAGCCCGTGGGTGTCCCAGCCGGCGCGGCGGTTCACCTTGTAGCCTGTCTGTGTCTTGTATCTGCAGATAGCATCCTTGATAGAGCGGGCCATAACGTGATGGATTCCCGGCATGCCGTTGGCGGACGGCGGACCCTCGAAGAAAATAAACTCAGGCGCACCTTCCCTCACCTCGAGGGATTTCTCGAAGGCGTGGTTCTTCTTCCATCTTTCCAGCACCTCATTGCCGGTGCTTACCAGATCCAGACCCTTGTACTCTTTGAATGTCATATTTTTTATCTAATTTTGCGTTCCGGAACGCAGTTCCGCTATATATTAGTCTGCAAAGATAGTGAAATATTGATTTTTAACAAAACGTGAGCATACTGGATATCATATTGGCCATCATCCTGGTCTCTTCACTGATTCACGGCCTCTTCAAGGGCTTCACGGAGCAGGTTGTCGCCATTGTCGCAATACTTGCCGGCACTTGGGCGGCATTGAAATTCACAAATGTCGTATGCAACTTTATCCAGCCGTTGATCGGGGCTCCGGTGAACTTCCTCAAGGTGCTGGTATTCATATTGATGCTGGTTCTTGTGATTCTCCTTTTCAAACTGATAGGCAAACTCATCCAGGCCAGTATCCGGTTTATTACCCTGGGCTGGCTGGACAGGCTTCTGGGAGCAGTTTTCGGTCTGCTGAAGGCGGCCATTGTCCTGGGCATCCTGGCGGTAATTTTCACCAGCATAAACAATACATTCCACTTCGTCAGCGAGGAGACCCTGGCCGCTTCACCGGTATTCACCCATCTCAGGAGTGCCTCCATCGCAATCCTTCCTTATCTTAAAAATCTGATTTCCTGATATGGCTACAATCATATATATCGAGACCTCCACGGCCCTTTGTTCCACGGCCCTTTCCAGGGACGGGAAAATAATCTCGATGCGCACCAATGATGAGCGCAAGCACGCCTCCCTGACCGCACCTTTCGTCAAGGAAATGCTGGATGAGCATGGTCTCGGCGTCAAGGACTGCGATGCCGTCTGCGTGAGTATGGGGCCGGGTTCGTACACCGGTCTCAGGGTGGGGGTGTCCACAGCCAAGGGGCTTTGTTTCGGAGCCGGCATTCCGATGATCGGGGCCGGTTCCCTGGACACGCTTGTCTGGCAGGCCATTGACGGGGAATTGCTTCCCGCGGGCTGCCGCCACATTGTGCCAATGATTGATGCCAGGAGAATGGAGGTGTACAGCGCAGTCTTCGACCCCGATGGCCGGCAGGTCCGTGAGACCGCTCCGGAAATCGTGACTGGGGATAGTTTCTCCGACATTCTGGCCGAGGGCCCGGTGCTCTTCATCGGTGACGGTGCCCGCAAGTGCGCCGATGTCATCAAGTCCACCAATGCGACATTCATCGATACCTGCCCGGAGGCCAAGTCAATGCTCCATCTGGCTGAATTGAAATATGCGGCATCCGATTTCCTGGACACCGCATATTCCGAACCTTTCTATCTCAAGCAGTTCGTCCCTACCTTGTCGAAGAAGAAACTTTTCTGATTTCCTCCATTGACGTGCCGGCAGTGGTGGTGAACTGCTCCGGATTCCTGAACCCTGCGAGGAAGGCCTTCACGCCCATTCTCTTCTTGCCGGAGAGCTGCATGTCCGTGATTGAGAGGGCCCCGTCGGCGGTCGTGACGGCGAAGAATGTCTTTCCGTCCGAGAGAATGCTGCCCGGCTTGCCGGAGATGGCTCCGATGCTCCTGCCCTTCATTGACTCGAACTCATCTCCGGTCACAGCCTCGCCGAAGAATATCTTCAGTTGCTGTGGTGTACCCGTTCCGTCAATGCGGACGAGTTCCGTAAATGCTGTCGGATACGGGCTCAAGCCTCTGACGAGATTGTAAATCGCCGTCGTCTTATCCTTCCAGTCAATGTGGCAGAGGGCCCTGGTGAGTTTAGGTGCCGGTTTCAGTACCTCCGAACCCTGGATGAAACTCCTCTGGACACGGGTCTCCACATTCTTCTCAATGATGCCCTCGACAGTAGCAACCACCAGTTCCGAGCCTATGGACATAAGCTTGTCGTGGAGGTCCCCGGCGGTGTCCGTCCTGGCAATGCGGCATTCCTGCCTGAGAATGATGCCTCCGGTGTCGATGTTGTGGTCAATCATGAAGGTCGTGACACCGCTCATGTTCTCCCCGTTGATGACAGCCCAGTTGATAGGAGCCGCTCCGCGGTACTGTGGCAGAAGGGCGGCGTGGAGGTTGAAGGTACCGAGCTTTGGCATTGTCCAGACCTCCTCAGGAAGCATCCTGAATGCCACCACGACGAAAAGGTCTGCCTTGAAGTCGGCCAGGGCCTTCAGGAATTCCGGGTCCTTGAGCTTCACGGGCTGGAGAACAGGGATGCCCTGCTCCACGGCGAATTTCTTGACCGCACTTTCATTGACCTTGAGCCCGCGACCGCTAGGCTTGTCAGCCACAGTCACTACACCCACGACCTTGTGGCCGGCGTCAATGAGGGCCTTGAGAGGGGCAACCGCGAATTCCGGCGTACCCATATATACGATTCTTGTCTTTCTGAATGTTGTCATAAATCTGCTCTTTATCTTCCTCCACCAGGTGCCGAAGTTTTCCGTATTGATGATTGCGGAATCGTGTACCGCCTTCCAGGTGAAATACAGGCCCAGAGGGAAGAGAATGATTGTGGATATGAACACTCCTGCCGCTGCCGATATCGCTCCGTCCCTCGCCAGTTTGGTTCCGGTAATGTCAATGACCCAGTAAAGCACGAAAAACATCACGGCAATGATGGCCGATACTCCCAGGCCGCCCTTCCGGATGAATGCCCCGAGAGGCGCCCCGATGAAGAAAAGTATGAAGCAGGCCAATGCCTCCGCAAATTTCTTAAGAATTTCCACGTCCGTCCTCCGGAGAATGTACAGATAGCTGTAAACATCATTCTCATAGCTGCTTATCTGCATCTTGAAGTCCGTGGCGATGTTCTTGGCATTCTGGTAGGCTCCCAGTTCGTCCGACTCCCTCTCCCATTGGCACAGGCGCTTGTCCTCGAAATTGGTGGTACCCTGGAAATGAGTGGTGGTGTCCAGCTGGTTTGCGTACCTTAGCAGCCTCTTCTTGAAGAAGGCCTCGGTATTTACCGCATGCGCCGAGTCATTGAGATGAGTCAGGGAGTCCCTTCCGTGGCGGAGCTGGTCCAGACTCTTGGCCTTGACCTGGTCGCCGAACTTGGCCCCCTCCGATTTCTGGAACGCATAGTTCTCCAGCGGGATAATCATCTCCTGGCTGCCGAATGTAATCTTCTGCAGCTGGAGGGAGGTGTCCCTGTAACTCATCTTGTTGGTTTCCTGGTAGTTGATTCCGCTGAACAGTTTGAATGTGAGGAAGTCCTTGCTGGCGGACATCTTCATCATTGCGGAGTCGGCGATGGTCAAGCTGGTATTGCCCTTGTTGCCGGTATGGTCATATACCAGCACACCGTGCATCATTTTGGTCTTGTCATCCTTGCTGTCCACCCTGAGCACGTACCCGTCGATTCCGTCGTAGAATGTGCCGGTAGGAATGTTGATTTCCTCCTTCGTGCGTCCGATGTCATCCCTCAATGTGTAAATCTTGTTGAATGCCACCGGAACCAGGTTGTTCACAGTGAAAAATGCAATGACGGAGATGATGGCGGCGCAGATTATGAGCGGAGTCAGGATTCTCGTGAGTGAGATTCCGGCCGATTTCATCGCAATCAGCTCGTTGTTCTCCGCCAGCTGGCCCACAGTCATCACCGATGCCAGCAGCGTGGCCAGAGGCAGGGAGAGTGGAAGCATGGTGGCGCTTCCCCAGCCCAGGAATTCAAGTATAATCTTGAGTCCCAGTCCCTTGCCCACCAGTTCGTCAATGTAGAGCCAGAGAAACTGCATCATCATGATGAAGACCACAATCAGCAGGATGCCCGCGAAAGGCCCTGCAAAAGACTTCACTATGAATTTGTCCAGTTTCTTCATTACCTGCGCATCAATGAGGAATGCTTAACTCTCTAGGCGGTGCCGAGTTCAATCATCTTGGCGAGAGCATCCTTGAGACCCTCTGTGTTCTTGCCTCCGGCGGTTGCCAGGCCCGGCTGTCCGCCTCCGCCTCCGAGAATCAGCTTGGCTGCCTCGCGGATATCCTTGCCTGCATTGCGTCCCTTGGCCACGAGGTCCTGGGAATACATCAGCACCAGACTTGGCTTGCCCTCGAACTCGAATGCGGCCGCAAACATGAAGTTCTCTGTCTTCTTCTGGAGAATGGCAGCTGCATTCTTGATGACATTAGGGTCCGTCGGGCTTGAGAACTCGACAACTTTCACGCCATTGATTTCCTTGGCCTCCTTGCCGAGTTTTTCAGCTATCCTGGCGGTCTTCTCCTGGACGAAATCCTCGATTTCCTTCTTGTAGCCCGCATTCTCATCAATGATTTTCTTTATGGCCTCCACGAGGTTAGGGGTATTGTTGAAGAAGGCCTTGGCATCCTTGATGGACTCTCCGAGCATGTGATAATGCTTCCATGCTGCCTCTCCGGTCACTGCCTCGATACGTCTCACTCCGGCAGCCACGGCACCCTCCGACAGGATAGTGAACATTCCGATGCGGCCGGTTGCGGAAGCGTGTGTTCCGCCGCAGAGCTCGACTGAGTCACCGAACTTGACCACTCTTACCTTGTCCCCGTATTTCTCTCCGAACAATGCGATTGCGCCCATTGCATTGGCCTCCTCCATCGTGGCCTCCCTGTTCTCCTCAAGAGGGGAGTCGAGGCGGATGAGACTGTTGACCAGCTGCTCTGTCTTCTCCAGTTCCTCGTCAGTCATCTTGGAGAAATGCGAGAAGTCGAAACGGAAATAATCCGGGCCGACGAAAGAGCCCTTCTGCTCGACGTGCTTGCCGAGAACCTCTCTCAGGGCATAGTCGAGAAGGTGGGTCGCAGTATGGTTGGCGGCGATTTTCAGTCTCCTTCCGCTATCCACGTGGAGGGAGAATGCCTCTGTGCAGTCCGAAGGAATCCTCTCCGCGATGTGAATCGTGAGGTTGTTCTCCTTGACGGTGTTGAGGATATTGATTCTCTCGCCGCTTGCGGACTCTATATATCCGGTGTCGCCCACCTGGCCGCCCATCTCCGCATAGAACGGAGTGCGGTCGAATACGAGCTGGTACATCACCTTGTTCTTCTGCTTCACTGTGCGCTGCTTGATGAGGCTTGCCCCGTCGAGCTCCAGGAAGTCATAGCCGATGAACTCTCCGCCCTCGGCATCGTGGTACTGGATCCAGTCCCCGAACTCGTTTGAAGTGGCCTGGCGGGCCCTTTCCTTCTGTTTTGCGAGTTCCGCATTGAAACCGTCGAGATCCACAGTGTATCCATTTTCCGAAGCGATGAGCTCGGTGAGGTCAATCGGGAAGCCGTAAGTATCGTACAGCACGAATGCGTCCTTTCCTTCGATTACCTTGGTGTCAACTGACTTGGCGAGGTAGTCGTCCATCATCCTGATGCCCCTGTCGAGGGTGCGGAGGAATGACATCTCCTCTTCGCGGATGACTGTTTCAATGAGGGCCTGCTGGCTGCGGAGTTCCGGATAGGCATCGCCCATGTCGCCGGCGAGCTGGGAAACCAGCCTGCAGAGGAACGGCTCATTGAATCCGAGGAAGGTGTAGCCGTAGCGCACAGCCCTCCTGAGGATACGCCTGATGACGTAGCCGGCCTTCACATTGGAAGGAAGCTGGCCGTCTGCAATGGAGAAACTGATGGCACGGATGTGGTCGGCGATGACCCTCATTGCCACCCCGGTCTTCTCCGACTCGTGGTATGAATGGCCGGAAAGCGCCTCGATTCTGGAAATCATTCCGGTGAAAACGTCTGTATCGTAGTTGCTCTTCTTGCCCTGGAGCACCATGCAGAGACGCTCGAAGCCCATTCCCGTGTCAATGTTTCGGGCAGGCAGGGACTCAAGTTCGCCATTGGCCTTCCTGTTGTACTGCATGAACACGAGGTTCCATATTTCAATGACGAGAGGGTCGCTCTTGTTCACGAGTTCCCGGCCCGGAACCTTGGCTATTTCCTCCTCGTCCCTCAGGTCAATGTGGATTTCGCTGCAAGGGCCGCAAGGACCAGTGTCGCCCATTTCCCAGAAATTGTCGTGCTTGTTTCCGAGAAGCACATGGTCCTCAGGAAGATACTTGAGCCAGGCCTGTCTTGCCTCCTCGTCCATTTCGGTGCCGTCCTCTGCGCTGCCCTCGAAAACGGTGGCGTAAAGTTTGGTCTTGTCAATGCCGTAAACTTCGGTGAGGAGCTCCCACGCCCAGCTTATGGCCTCTGTCTTGAAATAGTCCCCGAAACTCCAGTTTCCGAGCATCTCGAACATAGTGTGGTGGTAGGAGTCGTGTCCGACCTCCTCGAGGTCATTGTGCTTTCCGCTCACCCTCAGGCATTTCTGCGAATCGGTAGCCCTGCGGGACTTCGGAGTCACATTGCCGAGGAAGATGTCCTTGAACTGGTTCATTCCAGCGTTGGTAAACATCAGGGTCGGGTCATTCTTGACCACCATAGGTGCTGAAGGGACAATCTGGTGCCCCTTGGATGCGAAGAAATCCAGGAATTTCTGTCTTATTTCGTTAGATGTCATCATAAATAATTTTTCATTTCGGTTCCGGTTTTGGCACGGTTTGTCATTTACCGCACGTGCCTGATTACCCAATCAAACGGCAAAATTATAACTTTTTTCTCAAAAAAGATTATATTTGCGAAATATGTCTGAGTTCAAACGATATAAACTC
>JBJEBV010000015.1:0-3241 GCA_051870395.1 Candidatus Cryptobacteroides sp.
TCTCTGCTTAAGTCAAGTCCTCGGTCTATTAGTACCGGTCCGCTCCGTACATCGCTGTACTTCCACTCCCGGCCTATCAACCACATCGTCTTTGTGGGACCTTACTTGTTAAACAATGAGAAACCTCATCTCTAGGCTGGTTTCACGCTTAGATGCTTTCAGCGTTTATCCGTCCCCGACGTAGCTACCCAGCTGCACGGCTGGCGCCATGACTGGTACACCATTGGTCGGTCCACTCCGGTCCTCTCGTACTAGGAGCAGCCCCTTTCAAGTTTCTTACGCCCGCGATGGATAGGGACCGAACTGTCTCACGACGTTCTGAACCCAGCTCGCGTACCACTTTAATGGGCGAACAGCCCAACCCTTGGGACCTACTTCAGCCCCAGGATGTGATGAGCCGACATCGAGGTGCCAAACCTCCCCGTCGATATGGACTCTTGGGAGAGATTAGCCTGTTATCCCCAGGGTAGCTTTTATCCGTTGAGCGATGGCAATTCCACTCTCTACCACCGGATCACTAAGCCCGACTTTCGTCCCTGCTCGACCTGTCCGTCTCGCAGTCAAGCTCCCTTCTGCCTTTGCACTCTTCGCGCGGTTTCCGTCCGCGCTGAGGGAACCTTTGGGCGCCTCCGTTACTCTTTCGGAGGCGACCGCCCCAGTCAAACTGCCCGCCTGAGACTGTCCGCAAGCTCGTTACGCTTCTCGTTAGAATTCCAATAAAACAAGGTTGGTATCCCACCAGCGGCTCCGTGAATACTGGCGTACTCACTTCTCAGCCTCCCAACTATCCTGTACATCTCTTACCGGAATCCAATCTCAGGTTACAGTAAAGCTCCATGGGGTCTTTCTGTCCAGTCGCGGGTAACCTGCATCTTCACAGGTATTTCAATTTCACCGGGTCCCTCGTTGAGACAGTGCCCAAGTCGTTACACCTTTCGTGCGGGTCGGAACTTACCCGACAAGGAATTTCGCTACCTTAGGACCGTTATAGTTACGGCCGCCGTTTACTGGGGCTTCAATTCACTGCTTCGCTTGCGCTAACACTTCCTCTTAACCTTCCAGCACCGGGCAGGTGTCAGCATCTATACATCAGCTTTCGCTTTAGCAGACGCCTGTGTTTGTGGTAAACAGTCGCTTGGGCCTCTCTTCTGCCACCCATCTCCGCTCCATGCGCTTCTGCACTTCACGTACGCTGGGTTATCCTTTTCCCGAAGTTACGGATATATTTTGCCGAGTTCCTTAACGAGGGTTTTCCCGCGCACCTTAGAATTCTCATCCTGCCTACCTGTGTCGGTTTCGGTACGGGTGCCTGAGTCCTCACTAGAAGCTTTTCTCGACAGTTTAGTGCCAGCCCCTTCGCTTCTGTCTCCAGAAGCTCCCCATCGCATCTCGGCCTCATGGGAAACGGATTTGCCTGTCTCCCGACCTACCTGCTTGGACGTGCTCTTCCATTCGCACGCGCGCCTTCCTTCCTGTGTCACTCCTTCGCTCAAACGGCCTCAGCCAGTACAGGAATTTCAACCTGTTGTCCATCTCCTACGCGTCTCCGCCTCGGATTAGGTCCCGACTTACCCTGGGACGACGATCGTTGCCCAGGAACCCTTAGGCTTTCGGTGGAAGGGATTCTCACCCTTCTTTTCGCTACTCATACCGGCATTCTCTCTTCCTGCCTGTCCACCTGTCCTTCCGGTCAGGCTTCTCCCATGCAGGAACGCTCCCCTACCCAATTAACTTATGTTAATTGCCAAAGCTTCGGTTCCGTACTTTAGCCCCGGACATCTTCGGCGCAGAGTCTCTCGACCAGTGAGCTATTACGCACTCTTTTAATGGTGGCTGCTTCTGAGCCAACATCCTGGTTGTTTTCGAAATTCCACATCCTTCGCCACTTAGTACGGCATTGGGGACCTTAGCTGTTGGTCTGGGCTGTTTCCCTCTTGACTATGGGCCTTATTACTCACAGTCTGACTCCCATGGATAAGTACAGCCATTCGCAGTTTGATTAGGTTCAGTAGCCGGATAGGCCCCTACCCCGTTCAGTGCTCTACCGCCTGTACTCTCGCCATGAGGCTAGCCCTAAAGCTATTTCGGGGAGAACCAGCTATCTCCACGTTCGATTGGCATTTCACCCCTACCCACATCTCATCCAAAAGCTTTTCAACGCTCACTGGTTCGGTCCTCCACACATTTTTACCTGTGCTTCAACCTGGACATGGGTAGATCACTGTGGTTTCGGGTCTACTCCAACTAACTATACGCCCTGTTCAGACTCGCTTTCGCTGCGGCTCCGCATTTTCTGCTTAACCTCGCTAGCTGAAGTAACTCGCCGGTTCATTCTTCAATAGGCACGCCGTCGACCATATAAAGGTCTTCGACTGCTTGTAGACATACGGTTTCAGGTTCTCTTTCATTCCCCTCCCGGGGTTCTTTTCACCTTTCCCTCACGGTACTATGCGCTATCGGTCCATATCAGTGTTTCGCCTTGGAGGGTGGTCCCCCCAGCTTCCCACAGGGTTTCTCGTGTCCCGTGGTACTCCGGATCCTGCTCCATGCACTCGCTTACGCCTACGAGGCTCTCACTCTCTCTGGCTGAGCTTCCCAGCTCATTCTGCTTCACTCATGCATTTGATAGCAGTCCACAACCCCGGATTGGTTTCCCATCCCGGTTTGGGCTCTGCCCCGTTCGCTCGCCGCTACTAGGGGTATCTCTGTTGATTCCTTTTCCTCCGGCTACTTAGATGTTTCAGTTCACCGGGTGCCCTTCCTCATAGAGGATGACAGCACTACTGCTGCCGGGTTTCCCCATTCGGAGATCTGCGGGTCAAAGGTTACTTGCACCTCACCGCAGCTTATCGCAGCTTATCGCGTCCTTCTTCGGCTGATATGGCCAAGGCATCCGCCGTACGCCCTTACTTACTTGACTATTTTTTCATGTATCACGCCATCCACACGGGATGTTGTGATGAACAAGAATTCAAGGTTCGTTAAGATCTCTTTTTAAAAAGAGGTATTTTCTAACATTTTTATGCAGTTGTCAAGGTACGATGATAAAAAAGTTTGGTGGAGATGAGGAGAATCGAACTCCTGACCCCCTGCTTGCAAGGCAGGTGCTCTCCCAGCTGAGCTACACCCCCAGCTTCTCTATCTCTTGAGAGGATGACCTCTCAAAACTGAACAATGAATGAATTGGCCTCCGTGCCGACTTCTTAGGTCTTCCCTAGAAAGGAGGTGATCCAGCCGCACC
>JBJEBV010000016.1:0-3217 GCA_051870395.1 Candidatus Cryptobacteroides sp.
TGATAAAAGCACTATGTCAGACGTAAGTATCACCATAAACGGGGGTAACAACCAGATACTTCCCAACGCCACGGAAGCCAAGCAAATCTTCTATGGCGACAAGTTCGCAGAGCAGTTGTTGAACAGAGAGTCTCCCCAAGTAGAACCAACCCCCGAGGTGGACAAGCTCTCCATCTATATAAATAGGGAGAACATCCCCGGCTATCTGACCCAGATAGGCGAATGCCAGACCGCCACGGAGTTGGCAAAGGTCGTGGTGGAGATAGCGGAGCATGAGCCTCGCCTTACCGCCGAGGAGATTGTTAAGTCCCGTTTCATCAATTTGATTCTGCCCTTTGCCTTCAAGCTCACCAAGGGTACATCAGTCGGTAAACCACCCATACAGCGTAATGTAGCGTGAGACCTTAGATATACCTTTGCCGCCATAGTTTTAAAAAGATGCATTATGGACAGCAAAGCATATTTCGAGAAGGTAATGCAAGACTTCAATCAGTTCAGGCATGGACGCAGTCTTCGCAAGTATTGTACAGATGAAGGAATCGATTACAATTGGCTAATCAAGTACAAAAAAGAATATCCGGGGAAACGCACCGAGGAACAGGAACCCTCAACTCCTCTGGAGTTCGTCCCTATCTCTGTGCAGGACGAACCTCAGAAGAAGGAGTGGCAGGTTCAGCAACTCATCCTCCAATCGCCCTCGGGTGATCTCCTTGAGATAAAGAGCACGAGTTTGTCGGTAGTGGCTATGCTGCTTGAAAAGATGTCATAGCCATGATCCTGTTCAGCAACCGGGTCAGATTCTATCTCTGTTCCCAACCCGTTGACATGCGGAACGGACGTGAAGGTTTGGCGAGAATCATTAGAGAAGCATTGGAACATAACCCCCTCGATTACAATGAAGCATTCGTGTTCTATTCGAAGGATTACAGGAAGGTCCGTATCCTTCATTATGACGTCAATGGCTATGTGCTCTACAGCAAGTGGTTCGATGACGGCAAGTTCCTCAAGCCTGAATTTGAAGAGTGTAAGAATACCCATGAGATAAGCAGGGAGGTATTGACCCTGCTGCTTTCTACGGCAGTCCAGACAAAAATCATCATATAGAGCCCTATGGATACAGCTTATATAAAGAAACGTGATGCCCTGCTGGCCCGCATAGCCCAGGCCGAGCAGAAGTATGCGGAACAGACTGCTCTTGCAGAAAAGATGAAGGCCAAGGCCGATGCTTTTCAGAAAGAGCGTGAGCGGAAAGAACAAGATATTGCTGAGCTAAAAGCCGAGATAGCTCGTATCAAGCGCAATCTTGGCCTTATATAATAATTAACATAATTATCTGAATATTAGATGATTATATACATTATTTAATACGGATAAATTGGTCATATCTCTGATAATTAGTACCTTTATAGCATGAATAAAGAAGATAACATACAGATTCAGATGCGCCATTTCAAGATGGAGAATGTGCGGCTTCACGGTGAGGTGAGCCGCCTGAGTCAGTATGCTGTCTTCCTTGAGGAGGAGAATAAGACCATAGAGTCGGAAGTCCGCGCCGAGTGTCAAGTCACGATAGACATGCTGAGCTACCGGGTTGAGGTGCTGGCAGCGAAAGTTGAAGCTGCCGAGAATAGAGCCGCGTCAGAATCCCGCCGTGCGGATGAAGAGGCGGCCAAGGCGGCAGGGTATGAAAAGGAAATCTCCGGACTGAAGGAGGAGCTGAAGAAGTGTAAAGACCTCCAGAAGATAGCAGATGCCGCCAAGGAGGGCAACATGGACTATAAGGATATCCTGGAGGTAATCAAGCGCCGTACCTTCCAGCGCAACAGCGATGCGACCCGCTTTCTCAACGGTGAGATAGACCCCAATGATCCTTTCCTGGAAGAGACGGGGTTCGAGGAGGTCATCAAGACCATCATGGAACGGACCTCGGAGGAAAAACGTGATACGTCGGAAAAGAAGCCTGAGCCCAAGAAGGTGAAGTTTCCCCGCCCCGGGAAAAAGAGACAGAAGAAGGAGGCTGCTTCAACAGAAGCATCAACCGGCAAGCGCAAGCGCCGGGTCTATGATGCCACTGTCCTGAAGCAGATGGGCATAGATACCAGCAACCTCCCAGCAGGCTCCAAACTGATCAGACGCAAAGATAAGGACGGCGGTGAAGATGTATGGTACATCAGGCTGATTTACCACAAGAAAGCCCAGGTAATCTGCCGTGAGTATAAGATAGGCCGTTTCAATGTCCCGGGCGAAGATCCTGCGAACAGCAAGTATCCCGACCGGATTCTTGAGGACAATCCTGTGATGCCCAGTTTCGCACGCTTCTACTTTGAGTCCAAGTTCGCCTTCGGCCTGAGTGAGAACCGTATCCTAGAGATGCTCAAGTCGATGAAGACCAGAATACCCCAATCCTCCTTGAACCGGTGGATGCATCAGATAATGATACACCTACGCGAGCGTCTTGAGCCGTTGATCCTGGCAGCGATCAAACAGTCCAAGTTCACCAACAACGACGGCACCCGTCTGTTGGTACGTAGCCGTGACGAGGAGTCGGGCAATGTATCCTACAGTATAAAGTATATCCAGGCCGCACTCTCATTGGAGAAGAAGCTGGTGGTCATGCTCTATGATGAGGGGTCGCGAGGCCATGAGGTACAGGAAGAAAAGATATTCAAGGACTCCAACATAGAATGTTTTGTGGCCGACCGCCTTTCCGTCTATCAGGCGATAGTCGAAGATCTGGAAGATCAGCATCTCCAGCGTCAGGCCTGTTGGTTCCACGGCCGTCATTATCTGGTGGATGCGTATCTGGTGGACCACCGGGTTGAAGATGTGATCAAACTGATCAATCTCCTGTTTTACATAGAGCGGGTGTTTCAGGGTGAAGACGATACAAGTCCGGAAGCGAGGTTGGCGTTCCGGAAGAGGTGGAGCAAGCGTATAGTTGACCGGATAATGGAGCGGTTGGAGAAGATCCGAAAAGCAGGTTCCGATTATGGGGCCATGGTACATAGAGCGGTAAATTACATCCTTGATGACAGAGAAGCCTTCGAAAGATTCCTTTCCGATGGCCGCATTGACATGCACAATATAGCCATTGAGCGGTGCTTCCGGCATATCGCTATAGGCCGTCGTAACTGGTTGCATACAGGCAGCCATAAGGCGGCGCAGAATATCGCTTTCATGTTCGGACTGTATGAAAGCTGCAAGCTCAACAATGTGG
>JBJEBV010000017.1:0-3159 GCA_051870395.1 Candidatus Cryptobacteroides sp.
GAGTTAACGAGAACTAGGAACGTAGATGTTCTTAGTAAGCTGAATAGTCAAGCTACTAAGGGCATACGGCGGATGCCTAGGCGCCATCAGCCGATGAAGGACGCGGTAAGCTGCGAAAAGCTACGGGGAACTGCATACAAGTATTGATCCGTAGATGTCCGAATGGGGAAACCCAACTACCGTCATGGGTAGTTATCCGCAAGGAAGGGAACCCGGGGAACTGAAACATCTAAGTACCCGGAGGAAGAGAAATCAAACGAGATGCCCACAGTAGCGGCGAGCGAAGCGGGCAGAGGGCAAACCATGGAGCTACGGCTCTGTGGGGTTGAGGACCGATATAATCAAAGCCAGGCCTAACTGAATTACCTGGAAAGGTAAGCAAGACAGTGTGAAAGCCACGTAAGTGAAAGGCAGAGCGATGAGATCGGTATCCAGAGTACCACGAGGCACGAGGAATCTTGTGGGAAGCCGGGGGGACCACCCTCCAACCCTAAACACTGAATGGCGACCGATAGCGCATAGTACCGTGAGGGAAAGGTGAAAAGAACCCCGGGAGGGGAGTGAAAGAGAACCTGAAACCGTATGTCTACAAGCAGTCGGAGCGAAAGCGACGGCGTGCCTATTGAAGAATGAACCAACGAGTTACGTGCACTAGCGAGGTTAAGTGGAAGACACGGAGCCGAAGCGAAAGCGAGTCTTAAGAGGGCGAATAGTTAGTGTACGTAGACCCGAAACCGCAGTGATCTACCCATGTCCAGGTTGAAGCGCAGGTAAAATTGCGTGGAGGACCGAACCTGTGAGCGTTGAAAAGCTTTAGGATGAGATGTGGGTAGAGGTGAAATTCCAATCGAACGCGGAGATAGCTGGTTCTCCCCGAAATAGCTTTAGGGCTAGCCTCAAGTAGTAAGTATAGGCGGTAGAGCACTGATCGGGCTAGGGGCCATAACGGTTACCGAACCCTGTCAAACTCCGAATGGTTATACTGTAGAGCTTGGGAGTCAGACTACGAGTGATAAGATCCGTGGTCAAAAGGGAAACAGCCCAGACCACCAGCTAAGGTCCCCAATGCCGTACTAAGTGGAGAAGGATGTGGGGTCTCTAAAACAACCAGGATGTTGGCTTAGAAGCAGCCACCATTTAAAGAGTGCGTAATAGCTCACTGGTCGAGAGACCCTGCGCCGAAGATTACCGGGGCTAAAGTACGGAACCGAAGCTGTGGCTACGACATTGAGTCGTGGGGTAGGGGAGCGTTCTCTGAGGGCTGAAGTCGTCCTGTAAGGGACGGTGGACTTCAGAGAAGTGAGAATGTTGGTATGAGTAGCGAAAAGAAAGGTGAGAATCCTTTCCACCGAAAGCATAAGGATTCCTGGGCAACGATCGTCGTCCCAGGGTAAGTCGGGACCTAATCCGAGGCATGGAGCGTAGGAGATGGACAACTGGCAGATATTCCAGTACCGGTAATGATTGTTTGAGCGATGGAGTGACACAGGAGGGCAGGCAGGCAGGAGATTGGTAGTTCCTGTACAAGCGTGTAGGATGGGTTACAGGCAAATCCGTAACCCGAAAGTCTGAGGCGTGATGTGGAGGAAGTAGAGATACTTCCGAAGCTGCTGACCCCACACTGTCGAGAAAAGCTTCTAGTTAGAAAGTTACCGCCCGTACCGTAAACCGACACAGGTATGCGGGGAGAGAATCCTAAGGTGCGCGGGAGAACCCTCGTTAAGGAACTCGGCAAAATGTACCCGTAACTTCGGGATAAGGGTAGCCACCATTGTGAAAGGACTAGCTCCTGGAGCATAGGGTGGTCGCAGAGAAGAGGCCCAAGCGACTGTTTACCACAAACACAGGTGCCTGCTAAAGAGAAATCTGACGTATAGGTGCTGACACCTGCCCAGTGCCGGAAGGTTAAGGAAGGATGTTCGGGCAACCAAAGCATTCGACCGAAGCCCCGGTGAACGGCGGCCGTAACTATAACGGTCCTAAGGTAGCGAAATTCCTTGTCGGGTAAGTTCCGACCCGCACGAAAGGTGTAACGACTTGGGCACTGTCTCAACGAGGGACCCGGTGAAATTGAAATACCTGTGAAGATGCAGGTTACCCGCGACTGGACAGAAAGACCCCATGGAGCTTTACTGTAACCTGACATTGGGTTCTGATACATCACGTACAGGATAGGTGGGAGGCATGGAAGCGAGGACGCTAGTCTTCGTGGAGCCGACGTTGGGATACCACCCTTGATGTATCGGAATTCTAACCGTAGGAGTAACGAAACTCGGGACAGTGTCAGGCGGGCAGTTTGACTGGGGCGGTCGCCTCCCAAAGAGTAACGGAGGCGCCCAAAGGTTCCCTCAGCGCGGCCGGAAATCGCGCGAAGAGTGTAAAGGCAGAAGGGAGCTTGACTGAGAGCCAAACACGGCAATCAGGTACGAAAGTAGGGCTTAGTGATCCGGTGGCATCCAAGTGGAAGGGCCATCGCTCAACGGATAAAAGCTACCCTGGGGATAACAGGCTAATCTCTCCCAAGAGTCCATATCGACGGGGAGGTTTGGCACCTCGATGTCGGCTCATCACATCCTGGGGCTGAAGTCGGTCCCAAGGGTTGGGCTGTTCGCCCATTAAAGTGGTACGTGAGCTGGGTTCAGAACGTCGTGAGACAGTTCGGTCCCTATCCATCGCGGGCGTAAGAGATTTGAAGGGGGCTGCTCCTAGTACGAGAGGACCGGAGTGGACGAACCAATGGTGTACCAATTATCCTGCCAGGGGTATAGTTGGGTAGCTACGTTCGGAAAGGATAAACGCTGAAAGCATCTAAGCGTGAAACCAGCCTTAAGATGAGATCTCTCATAGCAAAAGCTAGTAAGACACCTTGAAGAAGACGAGGTTGATAGGTCGGGAGTGTAAGTACAGTAATGTATTCAGCGGACCGATACTAATATGTCGAGGGCTTGACTATGAAAAGTTAAACGAGGACTTAAGAAATTAGGTTCATTCTTCTGTGGAAGTTTTGAGGGTGCAAACCTTCTAACAACATAATCCGGTGGTGATGGCTAAGGGGATCCACCTGTTCCCATCCCGAACACAGTAGTTAAGCCCTTATACGTCGAAAGTACTTGGCTGGAAGCGGCCTGGGAGGATAGATAGCTGCCGGTTAAAAAAATA
>JBJEBV010000018.1:0-3154 GCA_051870395.1 Candidatus Cryptobacteroides sp.
TGCTTTTCTGTCTGGTCATAAGACCGGCTCGCCTCGGAACGGTTTGTCTTGTTGTTGGTTGACGGGATGAAGTATCCGCCTACACTGCCGATATACTGGTCAGAATAAGTCACCTGGGTAGAAAGGCATGGAAGGATGTTCAATTTCGCCGTGGCATCCCAGTCCAGAAGCTTGTACTCGTGGTCATTGAGTTCAGTATTGAGTATTTCCACAGGGTTCTTGTCAGCGCGCTGACCGAGGAAACTGAAGTATCTGGAAGGATCGGCAGGGTCATAGATCGGGGATGTCGGATTTGCCTCGATGGCATAGTGGAATACATGCCAGTCCGATGCTTTGCTCTTTACAAGCCTTGGGGCCATGTTGACCATGAAGGTGAAGAGGCCGTTCTTCGAATTGTGGTTGAAGCTGGCACGGGCGCCATATTCCTCCCTTTCAGACCGCTTGTCGATACCTGTAGCCTTCCTGTAATCGACACTGACGCGGAAATTGTTGTTCATATTGCCGCCTGAGAGGGTAATGGTATGCTGGTGAGACAATCCCACCCGGCTGACTTCCTTCAGCCAGTCATAGTTGCCGCCGAAGTCCTCCGCAGTGCCTGCCGCTACCTTCTTTTCGCGGAATTCCTGTGCGGAAAGCATCTTCAGATCCTTCACCATCACATTTGCGGAAGCCACCATTTCATATGAGGTGTGGAATGAACCGTCCCTGGAGCCTTTCTTGGTGTTGATGAGCACAACACCATTGCTGCCTCGGGTTCCGTATATGGCGGAAGCGGCTCCGTCCTTGAGGATGTCAATGGATTCAATGTCACTTGGATTGACGTTGGTCAGGTTGCCTCCCGGCACGCCGTCGATGACAATGAGAGGTCCGAGGCCTGCATTTCTCGAGGAGATACCGCGGATCTGTATGCTTGCCTGGCTGTTCGGATCGGCTGCCCCGTTGTTCTCGATGGAAACGCCGGCAACCTTGCCCTGGATCATCATGGTAGGGTCCGCTCCGGATGTGGCAAGGAACTCCTTGCTTGAGACATGGGAGATGGCCGATGTCAATTCCTTCTTGTCCAAAGTACCGTAGCCAATGACTACCACTTCGTCAAGATACTCTGAATCCGGTGTCAGGGCAACATCGATGGTGCTGCGCCCTCCGACATTGATTTCCTGAGTGGTGTAGCCTATGCAGCTGACCACGATGACAGGATTGTCAATACCTTTTAATGACAATGAATACCGGCCATCCGTATCGGTGCCTGCACCGCTCCTGCTTCCCTGGACCATTACAAATGCTCCCGGAATCGGACTTCCGTTGGACGAATCGGTAACAGTGCCCTGGACAGACTCGGTCTGTGCCCATGTATTGGCAGGCAGCAGACACATCGCCATTGTCAATGCCAAGGCAAATACTCTTCTTTTCTGGTGAGATTTCATAAGCGTTAATTTTAGTTTAACCGTGTGGTTTTAACGTTACAAATCTACCTGTCATTCTTCACAAAAAGAATGACTTAAGCCGGTGAATAAGATACCGGCTTAACATAAATGATTAGTATTCAGAGCTTTCCTTGGAAGGTCCCCTCGGGAAAATTAAGATTTGTTTAGGGTTTCGGAATTGCCATTATCCTGCTGTCAAATTCGTCTTTGTCCACCAGGGCGCGTCCTTTCAGCCTGGCCTTGTAGACATAAACGGTGCCGATGGAGAGATTGAGGTACTCGGCCACCTCGGCAGCATTGTCGATTCCAAGCCGCATCAATGCGAAAATGCGGACTTCCATCGGCATTGTCCCATCCTCGAACAGATGAATCTTCATGTCCTCCGGGAAAAGGGCATTGAACTCATCCATCCAGTTGGGAAACAGTTTCAGGAATGCGGTGTCGAAGCTGGCGGCTATCCTGGTGCGCTCCTTCTTTATGCCGATATGGTACAATGTCGTTCTTGCCTCGTCCAGGCGCTTCAGGGTGATTTCCCGGACGGCATCATTCACCGCATCATTGACCTCATTGACAAAGCCGGTGTTCCCGTAAAGGGACTGGACGATGTACTGGTCCTTGATTTCATTTGCCTCGCGCAGTTTGGCAATGGCGTCGGTGAGAGACCGGTTGCTTTGCTCGAGCAGACCGGTCTTTTCCTCCAGATCCGACTGAATCTGCTTCAGCACCTTGTTCCTGCCGCGGAGTATCAGCAGAAGGTATACTGAGAAAATCAGGAGAATGCCAATGGTAAATATAATGATGAACAGAAGCAGGCGCTGATTGTTCAGCCAATTGTATCTGCTGCTCTCGATTACCGGCAGAATAGTGTTGATTTCAGTTTTTCTCAGTCTGGAATTGAAGAACTCCGCATCATACTGTGCCTGCTGTATGTACTTGTACGCACGGTTAATGTCACCCCTATCGAACATATGCCCCGCCAGGACTCTTGCCGAGGTCGTCTCGTGGGTGCTGGACCGGATATCCATAATTGCCGACAGCGCACGGTAATAGACGGCATCATCGTACTTCCCGACAGCATCGTATGCTGCGGAGAGGATAGAATACTGGACTGCCTTCTGATGCTCATCCCAATCATTCATCAATATGAAACTCTCCCGTCCGGCAATAGCCAGAGAGTCGGAGTAATGCTCGAGAAGCGCCTTGTCCAGTTTGGCATATCCGTAAAAATATGACTCTGCGTCCGCATATTTCAGCACCCGGTCGTAGTATGCGAGTCTTTCCCTGTCATACCTGGAAGACAGGACTTCGGTACCCTTTACATATGAGCTGAGATTCTGGTAAGTTTCCGCACATAGAAAATAAAACTCGGCGCAGAGGGAAGCCGGCACGTTTTCGGGGTCAAAGGCCCGGATCACCTCGCAGGCCTCATTGAAAAAGCCCACACTCTTGAAACAGTACAGAAGTGCGATCTGTGCCTTGGCCTTGTAAATGCTGCCCGACCCGTCTTTCCCGGCAGAACCGTCCGGATTCTCCAGAAAGGCTTGTCTTTCCATCAGTTTGGCATAAACGAAGGCTGAGTCATACTGGTAATTCTTGTATTGCTCAAACAGGGCTGAATACAGGTCAATCCTGTATTCGGGACTGCCCTCCTTGGCAAGTTCTTCTTTCAGGCGGACAATCTTGACCTGGGTCTCGTTTTCGAAGCGCTGGCGATTGTCAATCGTTTCGTC
>JBJEBV010000019.1:0-55571 GCA_051870395.1 Candidatus Cryptobacteroides sp.
ATGAACGAGGTGTCGGGAATAGAGTTGGCACGTCAGTTACCTCCGGGTTGCTGTCTCATCTTCACGACTGCTTATGCGCAGTACGCCATTGATGGCTTCGATGCTTGTGCCGTCGACTTCCTCCACAAGCCATTCTTCTACAAGAGGTTCAGCCGTGCCATGCAAAAGGCGGAGCAATGGCTGCGCATGAACGACCTGCTCAGGATGGCGGAGGCGGGAGCCAGGCAGATAGTGCTGAAATCGGAATATAAGAACGTGACTGTTAGCATGGACACCATACTATATGTAGAGTCTGTAGGCAACTATGTCAAGTTGCATCTTACCGATGGTGGTTCCCTGTTGTCGAAAATGTCGCTGGGTAGCATAGAGGAACAGCTCGGCGGCGAGGAATTCCTGCGCATACATCGGTCGTTTGTCGTAGCATTCAAGAGGATAGAGAAGTTTACACGCTCGGAGGTTGTGCTCTCCGTAGGAGGAAAACGACTGCCAATAGGCAGGAAATATGTAGATGACGTGATGGCGAGACTAAAACAATTATAAGTTCCTACGGTTCGTATAATACACACAAGTCGAACGTCAGTTTCGGACAGACATTCAAGAGCGTACTAACATACGAGATTACGGCTTTCCAGAACTACTCCGTCTCACAAGGAAACGCACGCAGCAACACTCTGACGTTCATCACCAAATAGGTTGAATCCGTCCCCCATCTCACAGTCAACTGCTGTTATCTTGCTCATTGTCACTAATTTTGCATCGACAAAACAATATACATATATGAAAAGGATAATATTTATGATTGAGAGGATTGTGCCATTGGCAGCTTTTCTCTTTTGCATGGCTTCATGCAGTAGTGATGACAGTGAGATCGGGGCTGTCGGTGTTGAGGATGTGAGCGAGGTCGTTTCTCCTGCTATTGTGGAAAACTTCAATGCCTTATTCTCTGGAGCGAAAGATGTAACCTGGGATGCAACAACAGGTTATGCTATAGCCTCATTTACATTAGACGTTGAGGCCAGCAGATGCAAGGCTTGGTTCGATTTTGCTGACAACGAATGCAAAATGGACATGAAAGGTAGTGACTATGACAACCTGCCTGATGCCGTCAAAGCAGCATTCGAGAACAGCGAGTACGCCACATGGACTCTCGACAGGGATATAGACCATATCAAGCGCTATGTGAAAGGAAGCGTAAGCGAGATTTACGTGCTCACGGCAACGGATGTCATCGATGGATATGCATCAAAGGTCAGCCTGTACTATGACGGGGACGGTGTGCTCCTGAAATCTGTAGTAACCACAATTTACAAACAAGAGGAAGAGGAGGAGAATGACTATACAGAACTGTTGCCGCAGACGCCGGATGGTTTCATAAGTACTTTCGTGGCTTCCAACTACCCACAGGCAAAGTATATAGGAATATACCGCGAAGGCCGAAACACGGTAGTGAAACTGCTTGACGGAAGGCTTGTGCGCAAGGTTGTCTTCGATGGCGATAACGAATGGGTATGCACGACAACGGAGATGAAGATTGACAATGTGCCGGAATCTGTCCGGCAGGCATTGTCGCAGTCTGAATACAAAGGCATGGAGGTTAAGAAAATAACCGAAATCGTGACACCGGAAGGTACAGCATACATATTCCTGCTGAAGGACAAGGCGACGGGCGAGAAAGAGATTGAAATCACATCTGACGGGGCAATTGAGAGTGACGATAAAGGTGATGATGGAAATCCTTCCGTAGTAGTTAATGACATTAATGCCTTCGTGGCTGACAAGTATCCAGGTGCTGTGATAACCAAGCGTGACACAGATGACAAAGAAACGGAACTGGAACTAAACTATAACGGAATAAAAATAAGTGTGAAGTTCAGTATGCCGTCACAGGAATGGAAACAGAGCGAGTGGAAACTTGACTGGAAATCAGAGTCCTATATCCCAGATGCTGTCAGGAACGTTGTGGAAAACTCATACAGCAACTATAATGTAGAGTATATCACTTTCGTAGAGACAGCTGAGGGCAACAACTGGTATGAGATTGGTCTCAGTACCAATGACCACAGAAACAAGAAAACCATTCTTCTTGCAGAAGACGGGACGCTCATAGCCGAATATAAGAAATAAGCATTTGCCAGGTTAGGGCGATTTAGAGACAGTAAAAGAGGGTGTACATCTCAGTCAACGAGCCGGGCGACGGCATCATTAACATTGTCGAAGCCGAAGCGGGAGACGAGATTGTCCATCCTTTCGGCGACCTTGTCATTGCAGAGATTGCCGATGGAGCCCTCGTGAGTGTGGGCAAGATGGCCGTGGAACTCGAAATTCCCTGACATTACGGACTGGCCGACCTGGCGGTAGGCATCCCTGAAAGGCAGGCCCTCATTGACGAGACGGTTTACTTCCTCCACCGTGAAGGCCAGGCGGTAACGGCTGTCCTCCATGATATGCGTCTCGACCTCCATGTTCTCCACAGCATAGCAGGCAATGTCAATGCAGTCGTCCATTTCCCCGAACATCGGCAGGAATTCCTCCTTGAGCAGCTGGCAATCACGGAAATAACCCGATGGAAGATTCGTCATCATCAGCCGCAGGCTATTCTGTATGCCGCAAACACGGTTGCAATGCGAACGAATCAGTTCGAATACGTCCGGGTTCTTCTTGTGTGGCATAATGCTCGAGCCGGTCGTCATCTTGTCCGGGAGGTGGATGAATGCGAAATTCTGGCTGGAATAGAGGCAGCAGTCATTTGCAAGCCGGCCAAGCGTCTCGGCAACGGAGGCGTATGCCGCTGCAATGATTCGCTCAGTCTTCCCGCGGCTCATCTGCGCATATACAGAATTGTAGTCAAGATCTGCGAACCCCAGAAGCCTGGTTGTCAGTTTCCTGTCGAGCGGTGCGGAGGATCCGTAGCCGGCGGCTGAACCGAGAGGATTGCGGTTGGTTATCTCCCAGGCAGCCAGTAGTTGGGCCATGTCCGTGGTCAGGCTCTCGGCGTATGCCCCGAACCACAGCCCGAACGACGAAGGCATCGCGACCTGGAGATGTGTATATCCCGGCATCAGCACATCCTTGTACTCCCCGCTTTTCGACTGGAGCAGATGGAACAGCTTCAGGACCTTCCCCACAGTAGCCTGTATGGCCGCCCTGGAGAACAGTTTCAAGTCCACGAGCACCTGGTCATTGCGCGAACGTCCGGTGTGGACCTTCTTCCCCGCTTCGCCAATGCGTTGTGTCAGCTCAGCCTCGACCTGCGAATGTACATCCTCCACATCGTCGTCAATGTGGAAACGCCCTTCCACGGCATCCCTGTAAAGGCTCTTGAGTTCCGGTAGCAATGCTTTGAAATCCCCGGAGCCAAGAAGTCCCACCTTCTCCAGCATTGTGGTATGGGCTATGGTGCCCAGAATATCGTAAGGGGCCAGAAGCAGGTCAAGTTCCCTGTCCTTTCCCACCGTGAAACGGTCAATCAGGGCATCATTGTCAAAGCCCTTGTCCCAGATTTTTGCCATTATAATGTCAATTTTTCGAGAAGTTCAACATAAATGTCCACAGCCCCGGCTATCTCCGATTTGAGAATGTATTCATCCGCAGTATGCGATCTGGCAGAGTCACCCGGGCCAATCTTCACCGACGGGAAATCCAGCAGGGTCTGGTTGCTCGTGGTCGGGGAACCGAAAAGTTCAATGCCGATGCTCCCTGCCCGCCTGACCACCGGATGATCCGGAGCAATGTGGGAGCTGCCGTGACGCAGGGACCGCGGAACCACGTCACAGGATACCGAACTTCGGATGATATCGAGCAGTTCAGCATTGGAATACAGACCGTTGGGCCTTACATCCACTACAAAATTGCAGGTATCCGGGACGACATTGTGCTGCAACCCGCCGGAAATCATTGTCACAGACATCCTGACCGGTCCGAGGTAGTCCGAAACCCTTTCGAAACGGTGATTCCGGAACCAATCAATGTCCCTGATGGCATTGTAGATGGCATTTTCACCTTCATCCCTTGCAGCGTGGCCGCTCTGCCCGTGCGCCGTGCAGTCGAGGACAATGAGTCCCTTCTCCGCAACCGCCATCCTCATTCCAGTAGGCTCTCCGACTATAGCAAGGTCAATGTTCCCGAGCTCCGGCAAAATGCTGTCCAGGCCGCCTTCCCCGCATACCTCCTCTTCCGCCGTTGCTGACCATATCAGCCTGTACGGCCTGCTGCATGGAAGCAGTCTGGCAAATGCCTCCAGCAGGGCCACAAGCGAGGCCCCGTCATCATTGGTCCCGAGTCCGTAAATCTTGTCCCCGTCCTCCAAAGGAGTGAACGGGTCCCTGCTGTAGCCCGCAGCCGGCTTTACCGTGTCAATGTGGGCGTTCAGCAATACCACAGGCCTTCCGTCGCCCCTTCCCGGCTCCTCGACCCAGAGATTGTTGCCTTTGCGGCAGGGCTTCAGGCCAATGCTGGCCAGCCTGCCTTCCAGATAGTCAGCTGCCTCCTTTTCCTGCCTGCTTAAGGATGGGATGGAGACCAGCCCCTTAAGGATACCTGTCAATTCGTCTATGTTCATACTTGCCACGGGTCATAGTCTTATCAATGTTCCGCCTTCAGGAGACGCCGCTGAAGTGATGCGGACAACCCTGATGCCCTTCCTGAGCGCCGAGAAAGCATTGTCAATCTTCGGGAGCATTCCTCCGCTAACCACGCCTTCAGCCTTCAATGTCTCATAGCCGGCCTGGTCAATCACCTCTATCAGCCTGCCATCCGTATCCAGAACCCCCTCTTTTTCAAAGCAATAGGTGAGGCTGACTTCGAAATCGGACGACAATGCCCCTGCCACAGCGGAGGCAATGGTATCGGCATTGGTGTTCAGAAGCTGGCCATTCCCGTCGTGAGTGATGGGGGAGACCACGGGTATAACCCCGTCAGTTATGAGCCGGGTCAGTATTGCATTGTCCACCTTGACAGGGTCGCCCACGTAGCCGAAGTCCAGGCCTTCTGCGGTAACGGGCCTCCTGACCGAGGTAATGACATTGAAATCAGCTCCGCACAGCCCGAAGGCATTCACCCCTCCAGCCTGCAGTTTTGCCACAATGTTCTTGTTCACGAGACCGGCATAGACGGCCGTTACCACCTTCAGGGTATCCCCGTCGGTAATTCTGCGCCCGCCTGCCATCATTGGCTTTATACCCAGTTTTTCACAGACATTGCTCGCAGTCCTCCCACCGCCGTGAACCAGCAGCCTGGAGCCCTCCATTGCGGTGAATGCTTTCAGGAAGACACTGAGGGCGGCCTCGTCCTCCACAACGGCTCCGCCTATTTTCAATACATTGAGTTTCATATAGTTGCTTCAAGCATTCTCTTCATTACAGCCTGAATGCTGATGACCCTGTTGGCCGCCTCCGGAATCACGATGCTCTCCGGGCTATCAATCACCTCGTCCGAGACTATCATATTCCTTCTCACCGGCAGGCAATGCATGAAGAAGGCATTGTCAGTGACCGCCATTTTTGCCGAATCTACTGTCCAGGACATGTCAGTGGAGAGAACCTTTCCGTAATCTTCCGGATTTGTCACTCCCGGGCAGCTCCAGTTCTTCGCATAGATGAAATCCGCCCCTTCGAACGCCTTCATCTGGTCATATTCCACCCGGGCATTGCCGGCAAACAGAGGATCCAGCTCGTAGCCTTCAGGATGGGTGATTACGAAGTCCACATCCGCGGCGTTCATCCATTCCGCAAATGAGTTCGGCACGGCCTGGGGCAATGCTCTCGGATGCGGCGCCCAGGTCAGGACCACCTTCGGACGGGCCTTCTTCTTGTATTCGTCAATGGTAATGAGGTCAGCGAACGCCTGGCATGGATGCACAGTGGCTGATTCCAGGCTGATTACCGGCTTGCCGCTGTACTGGAGGAACTGGCTTAGAATTGTCTCCTGATAGTCGAAATCCCTGTCTTTCAGCCCGGCGAACGAGCGTACTCCTATAATGTCACAATAGCTTGCCATCACCGGAATGGCCTCCCTTAGATGCTCGGACTTGTCCCCGTCCATAACCACGCCGAGTTCAGTCTCGAGTTTCCAGCTGTCCTGGCCGATGTTGAGGACAATGGGGTTCATCCCGAGGTTGTATGCTGCTTTCTGGCTGCTGAGCCTGGTCCTGAGCGAACTGTTGAAGAAAATGAACAATACTGTCTTGTCCTGGCCCAAATGCTTGTATGCGAATGGATTGGCCTTTATGCTGCGGGCCTCTTCGAGGGCCTTGGCAATGTCACCGATATCCTGTACGTGAAAAAATGATTTCATAATGTATGGGTTTTATAATATCTCCTTGAGTGCGCTTACGAATCTTTCGGCCTCCGCCATGCTGAGGCAGAGCGGCGCAAGAAGCCTGAGGGTGCTGCTGCCCGAGACTCCTGTGAAAATGTGTTCATCGTGAAGCAGCCTGCTGCGGATTTCCGCCACCGGCTCATTGAATTCGATGCCGAGCATCAGTCCCTTGCCGCGGACTTCCGCTATCCTGGACGATGCCGGGATTGCCGACTTGAGATAATCCCCGACTTTAAGGGAGTTTTCGATGAGGTTCTCCTTCTCCATTATCTTCAGCACTGAAATCGCAGCCGCCATTGCGAGGTAATTGCCCCCGAATGTGGTCCCGAGCATTCCCTTTACAGCCTTGAACCCAGGGGAAACCAGGATGCCTCCGCAAGGGATGCCGTTGGCAATGCCTTTTCCCATTGTAATGATGTCAGGCCTGATTCCGTACCATTGGTGGGCGAAGAACTTTCCCGTGCGTCCGTATCCGCTCTGGACCTCGTCGAGAATCAGCATTGTGCCATATTTGCGGCAAATTCCGCTTAGCTGGAGCATGAAATCCTTGTCCGGAATGTTGATGCCACCGCAGCCCTGGATGCCTTCAATGATTACGGCGGCGACATCCCTGCGGCTGACTTCCTTTTCCACAGCCTCAATGTCGTTGAGGTCGCAGAAACTGACCTTGTGGACCGAGTTGAACGGGGAAATGATTTTCGGGTTGTCCGTGACCGCCACAGCTCCGGAAGTCCTTCCGTGAAAACTCTTGCGGAATGCCACGACCCTGTCCCTGCCGGTGTGGAATGAGGCCAGCTTGAGGGCATTCTCATTGGACTCCGCCCCCGAATTGTCCAGGAAAAGGCTGTATTCCGGATAGCCGGAGGCCTCCCCGAGACGGTGGGCGAGCTCTTCCTGGAGCGGGTTGCGGACACTGTTGGAGTAGAATCCAATCCGGCTGAGCTGTTCCGAGACGGCATTTACATAGTCCGGATGGCTGTGTCCCACAGAGATAACTGCGTGTCCTCCATACAGGTCAAGATATTCCTGGCCTTTGTCGTCCCAGACCTTGCAACCCTTCGCCTTGACAGGGGTTACGTTGAATAGTGAATATACGTCGAAAAGTTCCATACTAAAATGCTGATGCCTTGAGCCTGAGACCCAGAGTCTCCTCAAGACCGAAAATAAGGTTCATATTCTGCACAGCCTGGCCGGATGCTCCCTTCAACAGATTGTCTATCACTGAGTTGATTAGCAATTGCTCGCCGTGTTTCTCAATGCTGAGCAGGCACTTGTTGGTGTTGACCACCTGCTTCAGGTCCACATTGCGGTCAAAGACGAAGGTGAATGTGGCAGCGCGGTAGAAATCCCGGTAGATGTCCATCGCTTCTTCGGCGCTGACTGAACACCGGGTGTGTATGCTAGCCAGGATGCCCCTGGAGAAATCCCCGCGTACGGGAATGAAGTTGACATTGTCTCCGAATGACGGCTGGAGCCTGCCGATGTTCATTCCTATTTCCTTAAGATGCTGGTGTTCAAATGCTTTATAGACGGATACATTGTCATTGCGCCAGCTGAAATGCGTGGTCGGCCCCGGCTTCACCCCGGCCCCTGTGGAACCTGTGATGGCTGTGACATTGACATCATCCGTAAGGAACCCATTTGCCGCCAATGGCAGGATTGCCAGTTGGATTGCCGTGGCGAAACAGCCAGGATTCGCAATGAGGGACGCTTTCAGGATGCGCTCCCTGTTCAGTTCCGGCAGGCCATAGACGTAGCCGCAGCTCTCGTCCCGGTAATCCTGCGCCAGGTCAATGACTTTCAGTCCGGAAGGCCTCTCATTTTCCTGCCAGAATGCCGAGCTTTTTCCGTGGCCTCCGCAGAGAAATACCACGTCTACGCTGTCCAGAGGCGTGTTTTCGCAGAATTCCAGATCACTGTCGCCGAAGAGCCCGGAATGCACTTCCCAGACCTTTTTTCCAGCATTGCTGGATGACTGGGCGAACACCAGTTCCACATCAGGATGATTTACCAGAAGCCTTATAAGTTCGCCTGCGGTATATCCTGCACCGCCTATTATACCTACCTTTATCATTGATTTACAGTTCTTTCTCGAGTTTGTCCGCCTCGTCCTTGTGATTGAGATAGTAAGCCCTGAGCGGGGTGGAGCAGACCTTTATGAAGCCCTTGGCATCGTCAGAGGTCCAGCCCTTCTGCATTTCACCGTATTCTCCGAGTTTGTTCTTTACGAGATCATCAGGAGAATCCACTCCCACAGTCTCGAAATGCTTCGGAGACAGACGCATTGTCACTGTGCCGTTGACATTGCGCTGGCTGCTCTCGAGCATTGCCTCAATGTCCCTCATAACCGGCTCAAGATACTGGCTCTCGTGTATGAACATTCCGTACCACACGGCCACCTGCTCCTTCCAGTACTGCTGCCATTTGCTCAGGGTGAATTTTTCGAGGAACTTGTGTGCGGAGATTATCAGCATTGCCGCAGCCGCCTCGAATCCGACACGACCCTTTATGCCTATGATGGTGTCTCCGACGTGCATGTCACGGCCTATTCCGTAAGGTGCTGCGATTTCCTCCACTGCCTGTATGGCCTTGACTCCGTCCGTGAATTTTCTTCCGTTCACCCCGACGAGGACGCCCTGGGCGAATTCCAATGCGATTTCCTCGCTCCCTGTCTTCTCGACCTGTTTGAGGTAGGCTTCCTCCGGCAGTCCTTCACGGCTGTCCAGAATTTCTCCTCCGCAGATTGAGGTGCCCCACAGGCCGACATTGTATGAGTATTTGAGCTTGGCGAAGTCGGCCGGGAAGCCGTGGGCATTGAGATAGTCCACCTCGAACTGGCGACTGAGTGCCATATCCCTGGTGAGTGTGATGATTTCCATCTCCGGAGCCATCACGAGAAATGTCATGTCGAAGCGAACCTGGTCATTTCCGGCACCCGTTGAGCCGTGAGCAATGGCATCTGCCCCGATTTCCTTGGCATATTTGGCGATGGCCATGGCCTGGAAAATGCGCTCGGAGGATACTGAAACAGGGTATGTCCCGTTTCGGAGGACATTGCCGTAAATCATATATTTTATGCTCTTCTCGTAGTATTCGCCGGTGACATCGAGGGTTACGTATTTCTTCGCGCCGAGCCTGAGGGCATTCTCCTCGTTCTGTTTCAATTGCTCCGCCGAAAATCCGCCCGTATCAGCGCAGGCAGCATAGACCTCGTAGCCCTTCTCGTGAGCCAGATAACTTACTGTGAATGAGGTATCAAGACCGCCGCTATATGCCACGACCACCTTCTTCGGCACTGGCCTGTAAAGCATTCCGGTGCAGAGGCAGCGGGTGAAATTGTTCCTTGTGAGAATGTCGTAGTTGACGCAGCTTTCGCATCCTTTCCAGAATGTCGGATCCGCCGTCAGTTCGTCGAATGTTACCGGCACGTAGCCGAGCTCAGTATTGATTTTCATGACGGCCGCCCCGGTCGTGAGACCGAATATCTTGGCGTTCGGGAACTTGGCCCTGGACAGTTCAAATGCCTTTTTCTTGATGGCCTTTGCCAGCCCTTTCCCCCTGAACTCAGGTTTGACAATGAGACCGGAGTTGGCCACGAATTTCTCATGGTCCCAGCTCTCGATGTAGCAGAAACCTGCGAAAACATCTGCCTTCATTGCAATGATGGCCTTCCCCTCGCGCATCTTCTGCTCAATGTATTCAGGTTTTCTCTTGGCTATTCCCGTGCCTCTCACTTTAGTCGCATCCTCAATTGTCTTCAAGATTTCCGGGATGTAGGGAATGTGCTTCTCCGAAGCAACCTCAATGATGAAATCTTCCATCGCTTGTTTCAATTATACCGCTCCTACGGTTTTTATCGGGTTTTATTTGTTAATGTCGTATAAATATACATTGTATGCACAAATATACGCATAATTATCCAAATTACAATAGGCCATTGGTATATTTATGAAGTTTCACTATTTTTGCACGATATGGCACAGACGATTTTGGTAACAGGGGCGGAGGGACAGCTTGGAAAGGAAATTTCCAGGCTGGCTTCTTGTGTTCGTACACCTGAGGTGAGATTTGTATTCACGGATTTGAGGGATAATCCTGGGACGGGTGTGCAGGCGTTGGATATTACAGATGATGAGGCAGTGGGTGTATTTCTCAGGAGGGAGAAGGTTACGGCTGTAGTGAACTGTGCCGCCTATACCGATGTGGAGAAGGCGGAGTGCAATCCTGAGGCTGCGGATCTGCTCAATCACGTGGCTGTGGCGGGGATAGCCGAAGCCGCCAGGGAGGTTGGGGCTACATTGATCCATATATCCACTGATTATGTCTTCAGTGGGGAGAACTGCGTTCCGTATCGTGAAATGGACGAGACGGGGCCGATGGGAATTTATGGTATTACGAAACTGGCAGGGGAGAGGGCAGTCATTGACTCCGGGTGCAAATATATCATAATCAGGACTGCCTGGCTGTATTCACCGCACGGGAAGAATTTCGTAAAGACCATGCTGAAGCTCACTTCCGGGAAGAGGGAGTTGGACGTTGTGGGCGACCAGGTGGGGTCACCGACTTCGGCAACTGACCTTGCCGCATTGATAATCAAGATAATAGACGATGATATGACTGGCCGGGAAGGTATTTATCACTTCTCCGGCGAGGGAGTCTGCTCTTGGTATGATTTGGCGGTGGAAATAGCGGCCTTTGCCGGAAATACAGGTTGCGAAATACGGCCTTGCCGTTCCGAGGAATATCCTTCCAAGGTCAGGAGGCCGCATTATTCAGTTCTTGACAAGAAGTTGGTCAAGGAAGTATTCGGAGTGAAGATTCCGCATTGGCGTGTCTCATTGGCCGATTGCATTGAAAGAATAAAAAAAGGGGCCGAATAGCCCCTTTCTGTCATCTCCGGGCGAAGCACTTTGTCATCTCCGGGCGAAGCGAGTGGAGAAATCTATTTCACTTCCGGAAGTTTGGCAAGGCTTGCCGCAATGTCCTCGTCAGTAGGGATGACATCCGACATTGTCCCGTCATTGAAACTCTCGTAGGCCTTGAGGTCGAAGTAGCCGGTTCCGGTAAGGCCGAACAGGATGGTCTTTTCCTCGCCTGTCTCCTTGCATTTCAATGCCTCGTCTATGGCTGCCCTTATTGCGTGGCTGCTCTCCGGCGCCGGCAGCGTGCCTTCTACTCTCGCAAACATCTCTGCGGCCTCGAATACCGATGTCTGCTCCACTGCCCTCGCCTCCATCAGCCCGTCGTGATAGAGCTGTGAAAGGATTGTACTCATTCCGTGGAACCTGAGTCCGCCTGCGTGGTTGGCTGAAGGGATGAACTGGCTGCCAAGGGTGTACATCTTGGCCAAAGGACAAATCATACCTGTGTCGCAGAAATCGTAGGCGAATTTGCCTCTCGTAAAACTAGGACAGGAAGCCGGCTCTACCGCAATGATTCTGTAGTCGGCCTCGCCCCTTAGCTTCTCGCCCATGAACGGGCTGATGAGACCTCCGAGATTCGAGCCGCCGCCCGCACAGCCTATGATGATGTCCGGCTTGATACCGTATTTGTCCAATGCGGCCTTGGTTTCGAGACCGATGACAGTCTGGTGGAGGAGTACCTGGTTGAGTACCGAGCCGAGGACATATCTGTAGCCTTCACTGCTTACGGCAGCCTCCACTGCCTCTGAGATTGCGCATCCGAGACTGCCGGTAGTGTCCGGGAACTCCTCGAGAAGCTTGCGGCCTACATTGGTGGTCATGCTTGGGGAAGGGGTCACCTGTGCGCCGTATGTGCGCATTACCTCGCGGCGGAACGGTTTCTGCTCGTATGAACACTTTACCATGAAGACCTTGCAGTCAAGGCCGAAGTATGCACAGGCCATGCTCATCGCGGTTCCCCATTGACCTGCACCCGTCTCAGTGGTAACACCTTTCAGGCCCTGCTTCTTGGCATAATAGGCCTGGGCGATGGCGGAGTTCAGCTTGTGGCTGCCGGAAGTGTTGTTCCCCTCGAACTTGTAGTAGATTTTTGCCGGGGTGCCGAGCGCCTTCTCCAGGAAGTAGGCCCTTACGAGAGGGGACGGCCTGTACATCTTGTAGAAATCCTGGATTTCTTCCGGGATGTCGAAATATGGAGTGTCATTGTCAAGTTCCTGCCTGCAGAGTTCCTCGCAGAATATTGGGGAGAGTTCCCCGAGGGAGAGCGGCTTGCCGGTTCCCGGGTTGAGAAGTGGAGCAGGCTTTGTCTTCATGTCTGCCCTGACATTGTACCATTGTGTAGGGATTTCATTCTCAGCGAGATAAATCTTGTAAGGAATTTTCTTTTCCATAATCATAAGGTTTTATTTGTTAATATTCGGTTGTTTCTTTCTGTTTGAGTAATCTAAAAAAAGAAAGGTTCCCGTCGCAGTTGCGGCAGGAACCTCCATGTATCAATATGCATACAAAACGGTGCTGACCTCCTACGACTTTTTAAGTTGTAACAGGCACCACCACCAAGTATTGTTGCAAGTAAATCTCATTTCTTTTTCATTTCTGGTGCGCAATTTAGAAATAGTTTTACAATAATCCAAGAGATTTTTTGAAAAAGTTGGTAACTTTGCCGTCCATGAAAAAAGAGTATACCTACATTAAGGCAGTTGTATTTGACGCCGATGATACGCTCTGGAGCAATGAGCCGCTTTTCCGGGCTGCGGAGCAGGAATTCTATGACACCCTCGCCGATTTCGGGGAGAGGGATTGGCTCGCATCTGAGCTTTTCAAGACCGAGATGTCCAATATGGCAGAACTCGGTTACGGGGCCAAGGCCTTCACTATTTCAATGGTGGAGACAGCGGTGAGAGTCAGCGGAGGCAAGGTCGGGGCATCCAGGATCCAGAAGTTGGTGGATGCAGGCCGAAGGGTAATGAGAAATCCTTCCACGCCGCTTCCTGGGGTAGTGGAGACATTGACAAAACTCAGGGAATCAGGCAGATACAAAATGGCAATCCTGACCAAGGGAGAACTTCTCGGCCAGGAGTTGAAACTTGACAGGTCCGGTCTAAGGCCGTATTTCGACCTGGTGGATATTGTCTCTGAAAAAGTCCCTGAAGTCTATTCGGACCTCTGCGGCAGGCTGGGCGTCACTCCGGCCGGACTCCTTATGGTGGGCAACTCGTTCAAGTCCGACATTGACCCTGTCCTCAAAATAGGCGGAATGGGTATTTACATACCGGCCGAACAGACCTGGCAGCACGAAATCGTGGAAGAATACGAGCATCCTTCGCTGCTTCGTGCCGACAATATCCGGACTGTGGCCGAAGTGCTGCTGTAATCTGGGTAAGAGCCAGGCTGCATTTCAGCAGAGTGCGCTGAAAGATGGCCTGAACGCCTCCCTGATGGCTCCGGCAAATATTGACATCACATCTTCGGTTGTGTATCCGAAATATCTGGTGCCAATGTCCACCATACAGTTCACTTCCTTGATATTCAGCTTGTTGTCGCTCATCACAAGGTCCACTACGAACCTGAACAGGGCTGGTTTCATATCCGGCCTGAGGTTCAGGATATCCGAAAGCGACTGGGCGAAAATCTCCACAGGATTGGCCTTTGCCACCTCGTCCAGCACATCTTTCGGGAAAAGATGGAATGAGGAAATGGTCTGGAGTATCTGCTCCACCTCCTGATGGGAGACATTGCCGTCCGCATTGGCTATGATGAGTCCTGCGGCAGAGATGAAATACGGAAGTTTCATGTCCACTTCCTCTGTCCTGATTCTTGCCATTGCGGATATCAGGCTGTTCATTATCCCGTCCAGCTCCTCCTGTGACGAAGAGTAGGCGAATGCTGCCAGCGCCTCTACCCTGAGTGCGTCCAACGGGTGGTCGTGGTTGCTGAGACTCAATACATTGCCCTCGGTCACGTGGCGGAGAGTCTCGCGGTTGTGACGTATGAAAGCATTGACATCAATGTTCATTCCCTTGAGATTCAGGCCTGAATGCATCTTGAAGAATGCGGACACGCAGGTTCCGACATCCCCGACAGCGAGGAAGCCGTACCTGTCCGCAACCAGTTCGCAGAGCTGCTGCCAGAAGTTCACCTTAAGCCTCATGAGCAGAGGTGACATCCCTTCCAAATCCGGATAGACGAATCTTATAAGCTTGTTCAGCCTGTCGTTGCCGTCAATCTGATGCCCGAGCTCGTGACCTACCACGAACTTCAACTCGTCCTCGGACATCATCTCGATAAGGGCTGAGTTCAGGTCAATGATGAGTGGCCTGCCCTTGGTCGTGCCGAAATATGTGCAGGCATTGATCTGTGGCGAATTCGTGATGTAGAACTCCACCTCCCGGTCAAATCCGAGATTCTGCCTCACTTCCTGGAGAACGGAATAAAGGCGAGGCATCACTTCTGGCTCAATCCTGAGTTTCGTGACTGCCAGATGGGCCCTCATCGCAGAGTCGTCAAATTCCATCGCACCGGTATATTCCATCACCTGGTCGATGACGTCCCCTTCCAGGGCATCGTGGATCTGCGCTGCGAGGACTTTTTCCTGCTTCAGCCGGGGGTCGAACCGGTATTTCATTTCAGCGGAATGTTCAAGTCCTTGTAATCTCTCCTGCCGGCGACCTTGCCTTCCTCATTGAAGTCAAACACGGTGAAGGTACCGTCCGCATGATGTATTATGCTGGTCCCGGCCTGCTTTCCGGCCTTGTATTCGCCGTATTCCACGTCGCCGTTCTTGTAGTAATAGACACCGAAGCCTTCGCGGTTGTCATTCTTCCACATTCCGTTGAAAACATCCCCGTTGCTGTAATGGTAAATACCTATGCCTGAAAGCTTTGCCTTCTCGAAACCGCCTTCGTACCAGCTGCCGCTCGGCCAGATGTATTTTCCCTGTCCTGTCCTGGAGCCGTTTTCGAACTCTCCCTCATAGACATCACCGCAGTCCCAGACCATCCTTCCGAAACCGTGATAGTTGCCGTCTTTCAGCGGGCCCTCGTAGTATCCACCGTCAAACGTCTTCCTTGAAATGTTTGAAGCAGGGGCAGGGGAAGCCTCTCCCTTGAAGATTTGGATGGCCTCCTCAAGGCTCATTGACGGAAATCCGCACCAGTTCCCGATGTTCTGCCAGAGTTTCACTTCCTCGTCATTGATATTGCCGTCGGCGCAGACAATGGTTCCCAGGCAGGCACAAACCTCACGCTTCTGCTCCTCGTCCATATTGTCCAGAATCCTGCAGGCATCGAAAAATTTCATTGTGTCAACCTCTGCCAGCATTCCCTGGAGTTCCTCACTTGTGACTCCGAACGCCTGGAGTTCCGTGGATATAATCTGGTATTCGTTCTCAGTGGCTTCTCCATCGGCCTTGGCAATGTCAAAGGCCATCTTCACCATTGCGGTGAGCTGTTTGATTGAAAGATTCATATTGCGGTTGTTTATGGTTTCTTGCAGTTGCTATTAATTGTATAGTGCTGAATCATAGCCTGTTGTAGTCCAATGAAAATGTGTCTCCATAGTCGAGGTCACCCTTCTCGAAGCCTCTCTTGAGCCATTTTACCCTCTGGGCTGAGGTTCCGTGGTTGAAAGAGTCAGGAACTGCGTATCCCCGGGCCTGTTTCTGGAGATAGTCGTCCCCGATGCGGGAGGCGATGGCAATGCCTTCCTCGATGTCGCCGGGTTCAAGTGAATTGAACATCTCATTGTCGTGGTGGGCCCAAACTCCTGCATAGAAGTCGGCCTGGAGCTCGAGCCTGACGCTGATTCTGTTGGATTCAGTTTTCGATGAGGCCTGGCTCATTGCCGTATGGGCCTGCCTGAGGGTGCCGAGAAGATTCTGGACGTGGTGGCCTACTTCGTGTGCTATGACGTATGCGTAGGCGAAATCACCGGCCGTGCCGAATTCTTTTTTCATTGACGTGAAGAAAGAAAGGTCCAGATATACGGACCTGTCCGCTGAGCAGTAGAACGGACCCGTGGAGGCCGTGGCACCGCCGCATCCAGACTGGACGCTCCCGGAGAAGAGTACGAGTGTCGGCGGTTCGTACCGCATTCCCATCTGCTTGAAAATATCCGTCCAGACATCCTCTGTGCCTGCCAGTATCTGCTTTGCAAATGTTGCGAGCTCTTCTTCTTCGGCTGTGGGGATGTATGCCTCCTGGTAGTCGTCTCCCGTGCTGACCATATTGAGCACTTCGAGAGGATTCCCGCCCATGAGCAATGTTATCAGGCCGATAACGATTACTCCACCGATGCCGATTCCTGCGGCCTTGCCGCCTTTCCCGCGGATGTCCCTGACATTTCCGCTGACACGTCTTCCGTCAAGTTTCATTTGCTGCGTCCTGTTATTGGTTGGTATTTCCAAATGTAGGAATTAGAACCGGAATTTGCAAATAATTACGTATATTCGCTCTCTGTAAACAATTTGTAATTATGGTAAAGCATATAATTTTGTGGACGCTCAAGAGCGAGCTGTCTGAAGAGGAAAAGAAGAATGTCAAGGCAGGGATCAAGGAGGGGCTTGAGTCCCTGAAGGGTGTTGTGCCCGGATTGGTCGATGTCAATGTCATCATTGACGGCCGTCTTGCCTCTTCCAATGCCGATGTGATGCTGGACTGTACATTGGAGTCCGAGGACGCATTGAAGGCATACGCCGTGCATCCTGCCCACGTGGCTGTGGCCGATTCCAAGGTCCGGCCTTACACTGCGGTCCGCTCCTGCCTGGATTTTGAGATATGAGTATCAGTTAGTTATTCAAGTTTCGCAAGTTGCGAAACTTAAGTTAGTCATGGATAGAAGAAAATTTCTGGAACTGTCTGCGGCGGGCCTGTTCCTGTCTGGTTTTCCGCCCGAAATACTTGCATTGAATCCGGCTTCCAGACGTGCCGGACGAAGCGGGAAGAATGGCTCTTATTCGGTGGTGATGCTGGGAGATACCCATTTTGACACCTCTCCGGAGAGTGTCTATCACGATGGATATACCATTGCCAATGCTGAACGAGAGGCGGCCCACCGCAAGGAGTTTGTACGTGATGCCGAGATGTGGAAGGAGCGTTCTCCAAAGCTGTTGAAAAGGGCTGCCTGCCTGGTGGACGGCAGTACGAGGCTTGCGCTGCAGACGGGTGACATTATCCAGGGAGATACAGGCAGCATTGAAGTTCACCGCAGGATGCTTGATGATGCATTCAATAGGATTAAGGTGGAATTTCCTGATATCCCGCTGGTTACAGTGGCAGGTAATCACGATGTGAGGGCAAAGGACGACGCTTTTGCCCGCCAGGCCTATCTGGACTATATGCCTGCCAGGATGTCTTCTGAACTCGGGGTGCCGGTTGACTCGCCTGATTTCTCTTTCAGGGTAGGACCTGACGCATTCGTTGTCATTGACTTCAACAAACCTGATGACGATAAGGTGGCGAGGCTCATTGCCGAGGCTTCGGATGCGAGGTATCTGTTCGTCCTGATTCATTGTACGGTATTCCCTTATGACAGTGCGAAGTCCTATAAATGGTACTATCACGGGAAGGACAAGAATCCTTGGGCGCGAGACCGGATGAGGCGGCTTCTGGCCGGGAACAATGCCATTGTGCTATGCGGTCATACCCATACGACGGAGTTTCTTGACTGGTACGGGGATGGCGGCCGGATAACCCAGATGACGATGAACAGCGTCTGGCGTGATGATGCGACTGGTGTCTATGAGATTCAGTCCGAGGGACCCGGACAATACGGCCGTATGGCCTCCCAGCCAGTGTTTGACGAGTTCAGGCCAGGCCTGAAGGCGTATTCCCGTTCCCTGGCCGCAGGGTCCTACAAGATGAACGTGGCTGATGACGGTGTGACTGTGGACTTCTATCCGGGTGACTCGACCAGGGCTGCGCACAGGTTTGTGCTCAGATGATTGCGAATAATCAATAAAAATGTTATCTTTGCAGGACATTTCTGCCTCCATAGTCTAATGGATAGGATTTCAGATTCCGGTTCTGACGGTAGAGGTTCGAATCCTCTTGGGGGTACTTGGACGGAAGGCGTGCGCGCCTTCCGTTTGTTTTTGCTATGTTGCTTGGAATTGTTAGGCAATTCTCATGCGGACTTCACGGGGACGTCATGGCAGCCAATTTTGAGGATAATATGTTAAAATAATACAATTTTAGTTATATTTGCTCAAAAGTTTATGCTATGAGTTCAGTTTTCACGGAAATTACCCAGTTGTCGGAGAAGGATTGCTTCCACATTGTTGAACGCCACAAGACGGAGTTCACCTATCCGCTGCACCGGCACAAGGAGTTCGAATTGAACTTCATCGAACACGGGGCTGGGGTCCGCCGGATTGTGGGGGACAGCGTGGAGGAAATCGGTGAATATGAACTCGTCCTGGTGGGCTCTGAGGGCCTTGAGCACGTCTGGGAACAGGGTAACTGCAAGTCCAAGGATATCAGGGAGATTACCATCCAGTTCTCGCATGACCTCTTCAGCGATGACCTAATGTCCAAGAACCAGTTCGCTTCCATAAGGAAGATGCTTGCGCGGGCTGAGCACGGACTTGCATTCCCCGTCTCTGCGATAATGAAGGTTTACTCCGCTCTCGATACCCTGGCGGTGGAACAGGAGAAGTTCATGCAGTTTCTCAAGTTCCTTTACATACTGTATGAACTCTCCCTGGCAGACGATGTCAAGGTCCTGGCTTCCAGTTCGTTTGCCAATACGTCACGCAACAAGGAAAGCCGCCGGGTCCAGAAGGTCAAGCAATATATCAATGATCATTACGCCGAGCCGTTGAGACTCAATGACCTGGCCGCCCTTGCCGGGATGAGTCCGGTGGCATTCAGCCGTTTCTTCCGTGTCCGGACCAACCGCACATTGTCAGATTATATTGCCGACATCAGGCTTGGATTCGCCGCCAGGATGCTGGTTGACACCACCAGGAACATATCTGAAATCTGCTATGAATGCGGATTTAACAATCTGTCCAATTTCAATCGAATGTTCAAGGCCAAACGGGGCAGCACGCCCCGGGAGTTCAGGGAGATGTATAAAAAGCATAAAGTCACGGTTTAATTAGTATCATAATTGGATAATTTTATATTTGTTTGCGCCATCAAGTCAGTGTAATTTTGCAACGATAAAAATATCACTTGAACTTGATGGCGTCTTCGTATCCGGAATATTGATTTCAAACGGTCCGCAGCCCCGGCTCCGGACCCGGCATTAGAATAGACCATTATATTATTAACACTAATTTCAGCAAAATGAAAAGCAAACTGTTCACTTGCTTGACGATGCTCTTTTTGAGTTTGTCGCTTGTGGCCCAGCCTAAGAAAGTCAGCGGCACTGTCGCTGACCACATAGGACCGGTCATCGGTGCGAGCGTCGTTGAGAAAGGCACCTCCAACGGTGTCATTACAGACTTGGATGGTAACTATACCCTGAATGTCCCTCAGGGGGCAGTCCTGGTATTCTCCTCCATTGGATACAAGGATGTTGAGGTAACGGTCGGCACCTCTTCTGTCTATAACGTGACACTTGAAGAAGACCGCCTCCTCCTGGACGAGGTCGTAGTCGTGGGCTACGGTACAATGAAGAAGAGCGACCTTTCCGGTGCTTCCGTGTCAATGAAGGAGGAAGACCTCAAGGCAACCATCATCACCTCCCTCGACCAGACCCTCCAGGGTCGTGCCGCAGGTGTTCAGGCCGTGACTACATCAGGTGCGCCTGGTTCCTCCTCTTCAATTCGCGTGCGTGGACAGGCTACCATCAATGCCAATGCGGAACCACTCTATGTGATAGACGGTGTCATTGTACAGGGCGGAGGAAATTCCGGTTCTGATTTCGGTCTTGGAGATGCGCTCGGAAACGGCAAGGTTTCCACCATTTCCCCTCTCTCCACCCTCAACCCTGCCGACATTGTAAGCATGGAAATCCTCAAGGATGCCTCCGCAACGGCAATCTACGGTGCACAGGGAGCGAACGGTGTCGTACTCATCACCACGAAGCGTGGAAAGTCAGGCGATGCCAAGATTTCTTACGACGGAATGTTTGCCGTTTCACAGCAGACAAAGCGCCTGGATATGATGAATCTCCGCGAGTATGCCCAGTTCTACAATGACCTTGTATCAGTAGGTGAACTCTCCAAGCCGAATGAGATATATTCAGATCCTTCGATTCTCGGTGTGGGAACCAACTGGCAGGACGCCATCTTTCGTACCGCTCTCCAGCATCAGCACCAACTTTCCGCATCTGGCGGAACAGACAAGGTACAGTATTATGTATCAGGTTCTTATATGGACCAGGAAGGAACCATCATCGGCTCCAACTTCGACCGTTTCAGCGTGCGCGCCAACATTGACGCCCAGCTCAAGAGCTGGATCAAGCTCGGACTTAGTACAACCTTCGCCAATACCAATGATGACCTCAAGCTTGCTGACTCGAGCGAGGGTCTCATCTACTACTCCCTGTCCACCATTCCTGACATTCCTATCTACGATGTGGACGGAAATTATTCATCTACAGTCCGTGAGGGATACAACAATCCTAACCCTGTCGCCCTCGCAATGGAGGACCAGATTCTCCTGAAACGCCAGAAACTTACGGGAAATATCTATGCTGACATCACCCCGTTCGTAAACTTCAAGCCCCTGAAGAACCTCGTATGGCGCACTGAGGTCGGCTTCGACTTTGGATGGTCGAAAGGTGAGAGGTTCGAGCCTGCACTTACACTCGGTTCCTGGTCAAGGAAGAGCAACCGAAGCAGCATCCAGGACAACCGCAACACTTACTGGCAAATCAAGAACTATCTTACCTACAACAATACTTTCGGCAAGCACAATGTCAGTGCGATGGTCGGCCAGGAAATGTGGGAGTCAAGATGGGAATTCATTTCAGCTGAGGGTACCAACCTCCCTTCAAATGAGGTGCACAGCCCGGTTCTCGGCACTGGTACCCCGAAAATCGGTTCCGGCTTCGGAAGCGGCGCAATGGCCTCCATCTTCACCCGTGAGACCTACAACTTCGACAACCGCTACTATGCTACCTACACTTACCGCTATGACGGTTCGTCCAACTTTGGCCCGGACAACAGATGGGCAGGCTTCCATTCCGTAGCCGCATCTTGGAGATTCTCCAATGAGAAGTTCCTCCATAATGCCAAAAAATGGTTCAGCAACGGTAAAATCCGTCTCGGCTGGGGACAGACAGGTAATTCCAATATCGGCAGTTACGCCTGGGGTTCCGCCATCAGCCAGATGCCTTCAGGACTCGGCATGGGCTACCGTCCTGCCAATATTCCGAATACCTCCATCCGTTGGGAGAAACAGGAGCAGTACAACGTAGGTCTCGACCTCGGCTTTTTCCAGGACAGGCTCAACCTCACAGTGGACGCATACTACAAGAGGTCTGACGATATGCTAATGTCAATGCAGCTCCCTTCATATATGGGAACCCAGGGCAACGGCTCATCCCGTCTTGAGGCTCCTAAAGGCAACTACGGAAGCATTCTCAACAAAGGTCTCGAAATCACTCTCGACGCTCATCCGTTCGTAGGTGAGTTCCAGTGGGACAGCAACTTCCAGATTTCATTCAACCGCAACAAACTCCTCTCCCTCAGCGGAACCGAGAATGCCGCCCTCATCGGCTACGGCCAGTGGAACGACGTTGTATGCGTGTCTGAAATCGGCCAGCCTCTCTACAACTTCTACGGCTATGTAGTGGAAGGTGTCTATGAGTCATTCGAGGATATCCAGAACTCCCCAAGGGCTGAGAAATACCCGGCCGACGGCGTGTTCAACAGGGCCAACACCGTATGGGTGGGCGACCTCAAGTTCAAGGATGTCAACGGAGATAACAAGATTGACGTGAACGACCGTACAATCATCGGCTCCCCGCTTCCGCTATTCACATTCGGATGGACCAATACCTTCCGTTACAAGGGCTTCGACCTCAGCATCTTCCTGAACGGTTCCTACGGCAACAAGGTCATGAACTACAATTCCATCAACCTTACCCACATGAACAGCGCATGGATCAACCAGCTCAATGCCGTAGGCGGCAGGGCCAAGCTTGTGCCGATTGATGCCGACAAGGTATATGAGTACGGAAACTGGTATGATGACATCACCAATGTCAGGGTGGCAAACAAGGGAACCAAAATCCCTCGCGCCAGCATCAATGACCCTAATGACAATGACCGCATAAGCGACCGCTACGTAGAGGACGGATCCTACTTGAGAATCAAGAACCTCACCTTCGGTTACACCTTCCCTAAGAAATGGATGGAGAAGGCCAGGATTGAGAACCTCCGCCTGTATCTCAACTTCCAGAATATCTATACTTTCACCAAATACAAAGGCTATGACCCTGAGGTCGGTGCATCCACACAGGACTCCACCGGTCTGACCTTCGGCCTGGACAACGGACGTTATCCTGCTCCGACTATGTATTCATTCGGCCTTAACATTACATTCTAATATCTGATAATTATGAAAATCAACAGAATATTCGGTAGTATTGCGGTCGGCCTGCTTGCATTGGGGACAGTCTCCTGCGAGAAATTCCTCGACCGTCCGTCAGAGGACTCCTACAACACCTCGAACTTCTATCTGAATGACGAGCAGTGCATTCAGGGTGTGAACTATATCTACAACTCACCTTGGTATGACTTCCAGCGCGGTTTCATCAAAATCGGTGAAGTTATGTCCGGAAACATGTATTGGGGCAGCAGCCCTTATATGAACTTCACGACCAATGCCACTGATGAGAACCTCAAGGATATGTCATATTCTCTCTGGGCGGTCAACGGCCACGTGAATGCGGTGCTTGTCAACATCAATGCAGCTGATGGGCCGTCAAGGGCCGTCAAGAACCAGTGCATGGGCGAAGCCATCACACTCAAGGCCCTGGCATACTTCTTCATGGTCAGGACTTTCGGCGAGATTCCAATCGTTCACAGCAATTCCGAACTCCTTGGCACCAATGACTACAACAACATCTACAAGGTCACAAGGAAAAATGCGTACGAATACATCATCATGAACCTTGAGAAGGCAATGTCCCTTCTTCCGAAGAAGACATCCGGATGGGACAACCGCATTGACTATTATGCGGCGGAGGCATTGCTCTCAAAGGTCTATCTGACAATGGCCGGCATTGACGGCTCACTTGACCAGGACCTGCTCAAGAAGGCTGCAATGTATGCCAAGGACGTGATTGACAACTCGGGACGTACCCTTACTCCTACCTACTCGGATATCTTCCGTCTCTCCCCGTCTCTCTACAACCAGACCGGTGAACCTCTCATCAGCTGGATGTGGACAGTGGACGGCAATCAGTGGACCCGTCAGAACACCCTCCAGTCAGACCTTGGAATGGTCGGCTTCGATGAGTTCGGCGATGTATGGGGCCAGTGGGGCGGACCTTCCGTGGACCTGATGGACGCATTCGGGGTGTCTCCTGCGGATAATCCTTCAGTACGTGCTACGGAGCAGGACAAGCGGCGCAAAGTCACTATGATGATGGCCGGAGACTTCTATCCTTACTTCTGGCAGGACAAGGGTGGCTTCGATGTTCTCCGCTTTATGTATGACGCCGAATACGGAGCCGGTGGCCCTGGCGAATTCTGCGGGCCTTGCGGAGCCCAGAACTGCAAGCATCTCTACGGAAACAACGCTGACCATGAGGCTGCTCTTGGCAAATCTGCAGACAGGATGGCCTACGAGCTTCCTACACATATTCTCCGTCTTTCAGATGTATATCTGATTTATGCCGAGGCTAGCCTTCTGACAGGCAACAGTGCCGTTGCACTTGACTATGTGAACAAGGTTCGCGAACGTGCCGGTGTAACTCCTCTTGCATCCATTACAGTCAAGGATATATGGAAGGAGCGCCGTCTTGAGCTTGCCGGAGAGGGAGACTATTGGTACGACTTCGTGCGCCGTTCATATTACGATATGGCTGGAGTAAAGGCAGAACTCAAGGCACAGCGCAGGAATGCATGGTGGAATCTCAATTCAGTCTATAAGACCTGGTATGAGTCCGGAAAGAAGACCTGGGAGGTTGACGAAACCGAGTGCAGGTACGACAGTGACACTCCTGCTCCTAATGTGACAGACGGTGTGTTCACCCTTCCGTTCCCTCAGGAGGACGTGGTCAACAACCCTCACCTTCTCGAGCCTGCGAAGGAAATCAATGTGCGTGAGACATATTCCTATAACTTCTAATAGCATATAACAGAATGAAAAAGATATATTCATACATTGGTGCGGCAGCATTGGCCATTCTCGCAGTATCCTGCGAGGACCAGCCGGATGCCTTCAAGCTCGCTGACGGAGTGCCTGTGCTTCACTACATACGTCCTGTGGACGTGAACTCCGCCGATTCCCTTCTCACGGAGGCCTATATGGAGGCCCAGCTCTGCTTCGTGGGCGACAATCTCAGGAGCATCCGCGAAGTATGGTTCAATGACCAGAAGGCTGTTCTCAATACCAGTTTCATGACGGATCATACCCTCATTCTCTCGGTTCCGAAGAATATCCCGGGCCTGGTGAGTGACAAGATTTATATGATTACTCCTTCAAAGGATACCGTTACCGCTGATTTTCACGTGCTTGTCCCGGGGCCGACAATCTCATCCATGTCCTGCGAGTATGCTCTTGCAGGCAGCGAGGCTGTTCTCTACGGAGACTATTTCGTGGATGATCCGAATGTTCCTCTTGCTCTCACCATCGGTGGCGTACCTGTCCCCAAGAAGGACATCAAGATTGCCAAGAACGCATTGACATTCGTGGTGCCTGAGGCTCCTGAAGGACCTGTGGAGGTAAGCACCATCTATGGCGAGACCGAGTCCGTGTTCCACTACAAGGATACCAGAGGCATTATTACTGACTTTGACGGTACTACAGATGTAGTTCCACAGGGATGGAACATAGCCGCATCCTACAGCAGCGAAGGCGGTATCAGTGGTGACTATGTGGTTCTCGGCCCGGCTGACCTCGATGAGGAAGGTGGCTGGCAGGAGGCTCTCAAGCTCCCGTTCTGGTGCGGAAACTGGAGCGGTGATCCTATGAGCATCACCTCCGGCGCAGGTATTCCTATCTGCAACTTCATTGATTTCAGCGATTTCAAGAACATGGCATTCAAGTTCGAACTCAATATTCCTGCAAGCAATCCTTGGTCATCAGGATCCATGCAGATAGTATTCACGAGTGCTGCAAGATGCGCCAATGACAGCTGGCAGAACAACAGTTACATCCATACCTCTGCAAACGGAGGACTCGACCTTTGCCGTGCACTCTATACTCCTTGGGCCGAGACCGGTTCATTCGATACCGGAGGTGAATGGATAACCGTCACCATTCCTTTCAGCGAGTTCAAGTACAATGCTGACGGAACCGAAGGCCTTGTCCCGCTTCAGGGTCCGGAAGATTTCGCCAGCCTCATCGTATGGCCTTGGAATGGTGGAGTCAAAGGTACGGAATGTACCCCTGTCTTCAAGTATGACAATCTCAGAGCAGTCCCTAACAGATAGTATTTATGAAGAAGATTTTCAATATATTCAGCCTTATTGCTGTTTCCGCAGCCCTTCTCTGTGGCTGTAAGGATGAACTGGTGGATACGAACCAGTATGCGGAGGCTGGCGTGGCCCTCAATGTCTATGGACCGCAGCCTGTTATGAGAGGCGGTGAACTCCGCTTCCTCGGAAGCAATCTGGACAAGATTACGCAGGTGATTATTCCCGGCGTAAATCCGATTACCGACATCAATGTGGTGAAGGCCGGCGTGCCTTCAGAAATCAGGATAATTGTTCCTAAGGACGGTCCGGAGCCGGGCGTGGTCACACTCGTGGCAGCGGACGGCAAGGAAATCGTCACAAAGACGGCTCTAACATATCTTGAGCCTATCGAACTCGAATCTTTCTCTCCTGCTTCAGTCAAGGCTGACGATGAACTGACCATCAAGGGAGACTATCTCAACCTTATTCACGAGGTGATCTTCAGCGAAGATGTCATTGTATCGGAAAAGGATTTCACCTCCCATACCCGCTATGAGATCAAGGTGAAAGTCCCTGTAGAGGCCCGTACCGGCGTGATTGGAGTCGGTGACATTGACGAGACTCTTGAGGAGAATGCGGAACTTATTCCGAACGTCATCTACTCTGAGGCTGAACTCGTTGTAGCACAGCCTGAGGTTACTTCAATGACTGCCGCGAGGTTCATTGCCGGAGCATCCGTGAAGATTTCCGGCCGCAATCTCAATTATGTCGCTACCCTCAATCTTCCTGGTGCCCCTGCCACTGAATTCACTGTCAATGCAGCTGGAACTGAGATTATATTTGATCTCCCTGCAACTGCCCAGGACGGCACTGCCATCCTCGTGGCTAAATCTGGAGTCGAGGTGGAAGCCGGTGAGTATGAGACAGTTGTCCCTACATCTCTCGCCGCTGCCCCGTCACCTGTGAAGGCTGGAGCAACCCTTACCATCACTGGCGACGACTTGAATCTGGTGACCGGCGTTGATCTTCCTGGTGCTGCCGGAGTGGAATATGAGTATGCCGAGTCCATCACACTGGCAATGCCAGACACCGCAACCGAGGGTGATGCCACCCTCCTGATGGCCAATGGCAAGAGCGTGACAGTGGCATTCACTCTCGTAAAACCTGTATTTGAAGCATTCAGCGAGAATCCTGCCGCAGCAGGCTCCGACATTGTCATCAGCGGAACTGATCTGGACCTCATAAAGAGCGTTACTTTCGGCGGCAACCTGACCGTGGAGGTTGAGGCTTCTGCGACCGAAATCACAGTCGCTGTTCCGACAACTGCCGAGACCGGTGTTGTCAAGCTCAATCTTGCCAATGGTACAAGTGTTGACTGTGAGTCACTTACGGTGAACAAGCCTACAGCCTGCTTCATTACCGAGCTGCCTTCAGCTGAGACCGAGATTTTCGGCGGAACAGTGCTTGTGGTCCCTGTCGAGAATGAGGACAAGCTTGAGAGCGTAGAAGTGAACGGCGAGAGTGTCAAGTTCCTGCTCAATGGCAAGACATTGTACATCAGCCTTCCTGATATGGCAGGAAAGGGTACTGTAGTGAAACTCATCTCGTCCAACGGTGCTGTGGAATATACTATCGACTGCATCCCTAACAACATCCAGAAGAAAGTCATCTGGAGTGGGTCCTGGGACTGTGGCTCCTGGAGCGGAAATCAGGATTTGGCTTGGGGCGGCTTCGACTGGTCAAGCGTGGACCTCTCTGCCGGAACCGTCACGATGATATTCGATTTCACCCAGGACAGTTCACAGGAATGGTGGCAGCTTGCTCTCCGTCACGGAGACGGCTGGGCGGATCTTCCTGAAAACTCGTTCTTTGAACTTGAGGCAGGACAGACCCAGCTTGAGGTTCCTTTGACCCAGGCAATGCTCGATGACCTCATTGCCAACGGCGGACTCATTCTTACAGGATGCAATTATACATTGACGAAGATTACTCTCAAGACTGAGATTCCGATGGATGTGACCCTCTGGGAAGGCGAGGCAATCGCTGACAATTGGGGAGATCAGCCTAGTCTGCTCACTGACGGAGGCGCCGAGCTGGCAGCCAACGGGGCAAAGGTAGGCAGCACAGTCTATTTCTACATCACTCCTCTTGATCCGGCTTGGAAACTTCAGATTGTGGAAGGCCATTGGGGACCGACTTATGCCAGCATCTGCTCTGTCGGAAACGACACCGAAGATGGTAAGTTCACGGAATATGACCTGGATGCCAATGGCGGACGCTATGCCCTTACATTGACGCAGGAAATCTATGATGCGGCAATGACCCAGCAGTGGTGGGGTGGAGTCTTCCTCCTTAACGGAGACAAGGTTAAGGTTACCAAGGTTACTCTGCTTCCTTAAGTTATATCCCGGGCGGGCCTGACCGCCCTCCCGGGAACCAATTATGAAAATGAAAAAGCATACACTTTATCTTCTCGGCGCATTACTCTGCCTCGCAGTATCCTGCCAAAAGCCTGACGGCCCTGCCGAAGAGCCGGTAAATGGCCCTGGACTGGTGTCATCCGTGCCTGCTGATGGCGCTAAGGATGTTGACTATCTGAGCCTTACGGCGACATTGACCTTCGATGTCAATGTTATGTGCCCGACAAGCAGGCGTGGCGAGATAACGATATCACCTTCGGGCGGAATCACCTCCATTGACGCTTACGGAAAGGTGGTGACCATAGCACTGGGCGATCTCCAGCCTGCCACCGACTACACGCTCCTTCTTCCTGAGGGTACCGTGACCGGGTACAATGACAACCCTGCCAAGGAAATCAGCATTAGGTTCAGGACCAGGGACAAGGCTGAATCTGCCATTTCCGCCGAACTTGTAACTGCCAATCCGAGTGCTAATGCCAAAAAGCTGTATGATTATTTCAGGAGCATTTACGGCGTGAAGACCATATCCGGAGCCATTGCAAAGGTGAACTGGAACACGGTGGAGGCCGACTGGGTCAACAAATGGACAGGAAAGTACCCGGCCATGGCCACATTCGACTACATCCATCTTTTCGCCTCTCCGGCCAACTGGATTGACTATTCCGACATTTCGCCGGCAAAAACCTGGTTCGGGAAAGGCGGCATTGTCAGTGCCTGCTGGCATTGGAATGTACCTTATTCCGAAGGCTCTTCAGATTACACCTGTTACACCTGCACTCCGGGCAGCGGAACCGACGGTACAACCTTCCGCCCGGCCAATATTTTCAAGGACGGAACCTGGGAGAAAAGGACGGCTGATGCAGACCTCGCAAAGATTGCCGGATATCTGAAACTGCTTCAGGATGAGGGTATTCCGGTGGTGTGGAGACCGCTACACGAGGCTGCGGGCAATACCTATACCTACAAGACCGGGGCCTGGTTCTGGTGGGGAGCCGACGGGGCGGAGACATACGTGAAGCTGTGGAGATATATGTTTGACTATTTCAAGTCAGCCGGCCTCAACAACCTGATTTGGGTATGGACAAGCCAGACCTCCTCAAAGGATGACATTGACTCTCCTTTTTATCCGGGGGACGAGTATGTTGATATCATTGGCAAGGACATTTACAATGTGTCTTCCGCTGCAAAAGTGGCTGACATCTTCACCCTCATCCAGGAACTCTACCCGAACAAGATGGTGACATTGTCGGAACACGGCGGAGTCCCTTCAATGTCGGAACAATGGTCTGCCGGGGCTCATTGGCTCTATTTCATGCCTTGGTATGACTATGACAATGATTTGTCAGAGGGCTACAGGCACCAGCATGCGGACATCGCCTGGTGGAAAGCGAGCTGGACCTGCAAGGATGTCATCAGCCTGGATGATTTGCCGAATGATTTGTATAAATAGTTGATTATGACAAGAATTGCATTAATGTTCGCCTCATTGGCCTTGACCATTTCCTGCCAGAGCAAGGAAGCACCTGAGCCTGGGAAAGTGGACTTGTCCATCAGCCCTGAAATCATTGAGGCCGGGGCTGGGGGAGGAGAGTGGAAGGTGAAAGCCACTTGTAGTGAGAAACCTTATATTGTCGGCCAGAGTGACTGGTGCAGCGTGACTGCGTCCACGGTCAGGGACAATTCCTGTGAACTGACAGTGAACGTCTCTGCCAATGACAGCTATGAGGCCAGGTCCTTCCAGTATTCTGTGGTCTGTGGCGACCTGAAGAAATACCTGAAAGTCAATCAGGAGGCTGCCAGGGAGGATTTGTCCTTCCTCGACACTCCTTCATTGCCGGACAATGACGCCATCTCCCTGTCACGGAAACTCGGCTACGGCTGGAACCTGGGCAACCAGATGGATGCCGTGAACAACGGTGTTTCCGGCGAGACCTTCTGGGGCAATGAGAAATGCACGCAGGCTACGTTTGACAATTTGAAGGCGAAGGGATTCTCCACTGTCCGCATTCCTGTTACCTGGATGGGACATATCGGGGATGCACCGGATTATATGATTGAATCATCCTGGCTGGACAGGGTGGCCGAAATAGCGGGTTATGCGAAACAGGCAGGGCTGAATGCCATTGTGAATATCCATCACGATGACAGTCCTGAATCCGGATGGCTTCGCGTGCGCGACGCAGCCCAGGACGATGCCTTCAAGACAGAGATGCTGGCACGCTACAAGGCTGTCTGGAAACAGATTGCGGAGAAATTCGCCGATGAGGGAGACTGGCTCATATTCGAGGGCTACAATGAACTTCAGGACGGCGGCTGGGGATTCGGAGGAAACCTCACGGACGGAGGAAAGCAGTATTCTGTAATCAATGAACTTGCCCAGGCCTTCGTTACTACGGTGCGCTCAACAGGAGGAAACAATGCGGGCAGATATCTGGCATTGCTCGGATATTCCGCAAATCCTTCCCTTACGGCCAATAATCTCACATTGCCTGAAGATTCGGCGAAGGACAGGCTGATAGTATCCGTGCATTTTTACGACCCTTCAGGATATGCCCTCGGCCAGAACTCCGCCTATACGGAATGGGGACACACCGGGGCTGACGGCAAGAAGGACCCTAATCACAGCGAGAAGAATGTCATTGATACATTCAAGATGCTGAAGGAGAAATATCTGGACAGGAACATTCCGGTATATATCGGTGAGTGCGGTGCAGTAAACCGTGTCGATGATAGGGCAAAGGCATTCCAGCAGTATTGGTTCGAGTTCGTCTTCAAGGCTGCCAAGGAATACGGCCTCAGCCCTGTGGTCTGGGACAATGGTGCCAAGAGTACAGGAAACGAGTCTTTCGGCTTCATTGACCATGCTGACGGAAGTTATATCAATGATTCAAAACCGGTGATTGACATAATGTACAAGGCGTTCAACACCGATACCCCTTCATATACGCTCAAATCCGTCTATGACAACTCCCCAAGGTAATATTTTTTGAAAATGGAAACCAGGAATTACGGATATTTCGATGATGAGGCCAGGGAATTTGTCATCACTGACCCTGCATTGCCGTGGCCGTGGATAAACTATCTCGGGACGGAGGACTTCTTCTCATTGATATCCGCTACAGCCGGAGGATACTGTTTCTGCAAGGATGCGAAGTTCCGCCGCATTACCAGGTACAGGTACAACAGTGTGCCTGCCGATGATGGCGGAAGGTATTTCTATGTCAATGACGGCGGCACTGTATGGAGCCCGGGATGGAAACCCTGCAAGACTCCTCTTGACTTCTATGAATGCCGTCACGGAATGGGCTACACCCGCATTGTCGGGAGAAAGAACGGGCTGAAAGTCAGCGAGTTGTTCTTCGTTCCGAAGGGTTTCAGGTGCGAGGTCCAGAAATTGACGCTCACCAACGAGTCTTCATCCCGCAAGGATTTTGCATTGTTCTCATTCGTGGAATGGTGCCTGTGGAATGCAAGCACCGATATGGAGAATTTCCAGAGGAACCTGTCCACGGGCGAGGTCGAGATTGAGGGCAGCGTCATTTATCACAAGACCGAGTACCGGGAGAGACGGAATCATTATGCCTTCTATGGAGTCAATGTGCCTGTTGACGGATATGACACCGACAGGGAGAGCTTTATGGGGATGTACAACGGCTTTGATTCCCCGCAGGCCGTTCTGGAAGGCCGCTCCCGCCAGAGTGTGGCCCACGGCTGGAGTCCGGTGGCTTCACATTGCCTGGGGATGAGTCTTGCTCCGGGGGAGGTCTGCGAACTGGTATTCGTCCTTGGTTATGTGGAAAATCCGGAGAGTGAAAAATTCATTGAACCGAAAGGCACGGAGATTAATTCCTGCTCCGCAATCATAAATAAGACAAGGGCTTATGCGATTCTGGACGAGTTCAATACTCCACAGAAGGCGGATGCCGCATTCGATGCTCTCAGGTCATACTGGGACGGTATTCTCGGGAAGTTCAGCGTATCGTCACCTGTACCGGAACTCGACAGGATGGTGAATATCTGGAACCAGTACCAGTGTATGGTAACCTTCAATATGTCCCGTTCCGCCTCTTTCTTCGAAAGCGGAATCGGCCGTGGAATGGGCTTCAGGGATTCCAACCAGGATCTTGTCGGCTTCGTTCACCAGATACCGGAAAGAGCCCGCGAGCGTATTCTCGACATTGCGGCGACACAGTTTCCTGACGGAGGCTGTTATCACCAGTACCAGCCTCTTACCAAGAGGGGCAACAACGGTATCGGAGGCGGGTTCAATGACGACCCTCTCTGGCTCCTCTTCGGAACTTTCGCATATATCAAGGAAACCGGGGACTTCTCCATTCTCGACGAAATGGTGCCTTTCGACAATGCGCCCGGAAGCGAGAAGACATTGCTGGAGCATCTCAGGATTAGTTTCGCATATACCCGTAACAATCTCGGTCCCCACGGCTTGCCGCTCATCGGCCGCGCGGACTGGAATGACTGCCTCAACCTTAACTGCTTCTCGGATGATCCGGATGAGTCCTTCCAGACCACAGAGAACAAGACCGAAGGCAGCAAGGCCGAATCCCTGATGATTGCAGGGCTGTATGTGGTTGTGGGAAAGGAGTTTGCCAGCCTGCTTGACCGCATTGGCCTGGATTCTTCGGAGGTCTCCGCCGGGGTTGAGTCAATGGAGAAGGCCGTCGAGGAGTATGGCTGGGACGGGGAATGGTTCCTGAGGGCTTACGACTACTTTGGAAGGAAAGTGGGCTCGAAGGAGAATGACGAGGCGAAAATTTTCATCGAGAGCCAGGGCTGGTGTACGATGGCCCGCATCGGGGCCGGCAGGGGAATGTGTGACAAGGCTCTTGACAGCGTGAAGAAATATCTTGACAGCGAACACGGCATTGTGCTAAACAATCCTGCGTTCACGAAGTACATAAAGGATTACGGTGAGATTTCCTCCTACCCGCAGGGATATAAGGAGAATGCCGGCATTTTCTGCCACAACAATCCTTGGGTGATTGTGGGAGAGGTGCTTGCGGGGCGCAGGGAGGATGCCTGGAAGCATTATTGCAGGATTTCCCCGGCCTTCATCAAGGACCAGGCATTGCACAAGGTGGAGCCTTACGTCTATTGCCAGATGGTGGCGGGAAAGGATGCATATCGTCCCGGCGAGGGCAAGAACAGCTGGCTGACTGGCACGGCGGCGTGGAACTGGCTCGCTGTCTCGGAGTACCTTCTGGGAATAAGACCTGGGTATGACGGCATTACGGTGGCTCCGTGCCTGCCTGCGTCGATAGGGGAGTACAAGGTTCACCGGGTGTTCCGGAATGCGGTCTATGACATAACCGTGCGCAATACCTGCTCAGGGAAGTCCGTTTTCCTGCCATACGAGCCTGGGCATCACGAGGTGGTGCTGGAACTGTAGATGCCATTTCGGGCGGAGGCAAAAACTGCCGCAGTCGAGAAATCTGGACACAAAAGAATAGGATAAAAACAATAATACAATGAAACCGACAGCGATTTTGACAACAGCAATGATCCTGGCAGCCTCCTGCACGCATCAGGAAGGCCGCTTTGACGAGAATACCTCAGCCCTAATGGCCCGATTGCAGGACAACATCGACAAAGGTGTGATGATGTACGGGCACCAGGATGACCTGATGTACGGCCATACCTGGAGGGTTGATCAGGACGAGGCGGAGTTCCTCCGCTCCGATGTCAAGGAAGTTTGCGGGAAATATCCTGCAGTCTATGGACTTGACCTCGGCGGAATCGAACTCGGTTCAGAACAGAACCTGGATGACAATTATTTCGCTGCAATGAGGGCCTCTGCCATTGTGCATCATCAGCGTGGCGGTGTAGTTACATTCTCCTGGCATCCCCGCAATCCCCTGACTGGAGGCGATGCCTGGGACGTTTCATCGAAGGAGGTGGTTGCCTCAATCCTGGAAGGCGGCAGCTGTCACGACCTTTTCATTGGCTGGCTCGGCCGTGTAGCCGATTACTTCGAGTCATTCAAAACCTCTGGCGGACAGATGGTTCCGATTATATTCCGCCCTTGGCACGAGCATACAGGCAGCTGGTTCTGGTGGGGACGCGACCTGTGCAGCGTGGAGGAGTACAAGGCATTGTGGAAGATGACATTCGATTATCTCAGCGGCGAAAGGGGACTGCGCAACCTGATTTGGTCCTATTCTCCGGGAGCCGGTGGAGTGACCGGGGAAATCTATATGGAGAGATGGCCTGGTGATGATATGGTGGATATGATTGGCATTGACTGCTACCAGTACAGCACACCGGAGACGTTCACGGCTGATTTGGTGAATGCACTTGACATAATGAAGGAGATTGCGGCTGGACACGGCAAGATGATGGCCGTGACAGAGGCCGGCTATGAGGGGATACCCCAGGCAGATTGGTGGACCGGGACCCTTTATGAGGCCCTCAAGGACTATCCGCTGTCTTATGTGCTGACCTGGAGGAATGCCTGCGACAAGCCGGAGCATTTCTATGCTCCTTTCCCGGGACATCTGTCTGCAGATGATTTCAAGGCTTTCGCCGCCATGCCGGGTGTGGGAATGATTGACTAGTAGTTTCTTCTAAATAACAAACAATGAACTTCAAAGAACGTCTTGAGTGGCTTGAATCACAACACGAAGCCCTCATTGCAAGAAAAAATGAGCCTATTGAAGGCAATGGAATTTTCGAGCGTTACAAATACCCGATAATCACCGGCGAACACGCCCCGCTTTTCTGGCGTTACGACCTCAATCCCCAGACCAATCCATATCTGATGGAACGCTTCGGCATCCACGCCACTATGAACAGCGGCGCCATCAAGTGGAACGGAAAATACGTCCTCGTTGTCCGTGTCGAGGCGGCTGACCGCAAATCTTTCTTCGCGGTGGCCGAGAGCCCGAACGGAGTGGACAATTTCCGTTTCCGGGAACGTCCTATTACAATGCCGGAGTACGGTGAGCCTGCCACGAATATCTACGATATGCGCCTCACCGCCCACGAGGACGGGTGGATTTACGGCATTTTCTGCGTTGAGCGCAAAGACCCTTCCGCAGCGCCGGGAGACCTGTCTTCAGCAGTTGCTGCCGCCGGAATCGCCCGCACGAAGGATCTTGTGAACTGGGAGAGGCTTCCGGACCTGAAGAGCAAGTCCCAGCAGCGCAATGTCGTCCTGCATCCTGAGTTTGTGAACGGCAAATATGCCCTCTACACACGTCCTCAGGACGGATTCATTGATGCCGGAAACGGCGGAGGAATCGGCTGGGCCCTTGTGGACTCGATGGAGAATGCGGAGGTCAAAGAGGAGAAAATCATCAACAGCCGTTTCTATCACACCATCAAGGAAGTCAAGAACGGCGAGGGACCGCATCCTATCAAGACTTCCAGGGGCTGGCTCCATCTCGCTCACGGTGTACGTGGCTGTGCCTCAGGTCTTCGCTATGTGCTCTATATGTATATGACATCATTGGAGGACCCGACAAGGGTAATTGCGGACCCGGCAGGTTTCCTGATGGTACCGGAAGGGGAGGAATACATCGGAGATGTGATGAATGTGCTTTTCGCCAACGGATGGATTGCCGACGAGGACGGGAAGGTATTCATCTACTATGCTTCCTCGGATACGAGGATGCACGTGGCCACCTCCACGGTTGACCGTCTCGTGGATTACTGCCTGAACACGGAGCCGGACGGACTCAGGACCGGGGAGACAGTCAGGCGGCTGAATGCTCTCATTGACCGTAATCTGGCATTGTGATGAATATTTGCCCTGTTGTCAGGAAATCCCTGATTATCATATTGTTGCTTATCTCATTCCCGGGTGCTTCACAGAGCATTCGGGAATGTGTGCTGATTGATGAGGGATGGAAATTCTCATTGGGTGACGCAGCCTCACCGGAGAAAGATTTCGGCTGCGGGACCGAGTATTTCAATTATCTCACCAAGGCCGCATCAATCCACAATGCCGGCCCGTATTCCGACAAGTTTGACGATAGCGGCTGGCAGGACATCAGCCTTCCGCATGATTGGGTGACAGACCTTCCTTACGAGGCTGCGGCAAGTCATTCCCACGGATACAAATGTGTGGGATGGAAGTATCCTTCGACCAGTGTCGGCTGGTACCGCAAGTGGATTGACATACCTGCGGAGGACATGGGCAAGCATCTCTTTCTCCGCTTTGACGGAATCTTCCGCGATTCCCGTATCTGGTTCAACGGCTTCTATCTCGGAGGCGAGCCAAGCGGCTATGCTTCACAGATTTACGACATTACGGAGTATGTGCGCCATGACAAGCCCAATCTGTTGTGTGTCCGTGCCGATGCCTCAATGGAGGAGGGATGGTACTATGAAGGGGCCGGCATCTACCGTCACGTGTGGCTGGGCAAGACCGCTGACATTGCAGTAGTTCCTGACGGCACTTTCGTCCACTGTGACTTTCCTGAGCGGGATTTTTCCGTGGCGGTAATGACAATTGAAACCGAGGTGGGCAATACAGGCCTTGATACTCAGTCATTTACATTGGCACACAAGGTCATCGGACCGGATGGGAAAGTATGTGCCGAGTCAGCAGCGCAAGGTCACGGAGACGCAAGGAATTATCCCGGAGCCACTCTGCAGGCCAAGTCCACCTGCAATATTGTCGCAAGACTGGAGATTGACTCGCCTGCCCTGTGGGACTGTGATGCTCCGAATCTTTACACTATCCTGACCGATGTACTGGTGGACGGACGGGTGGTCGATACCTACCGTACTGTGACAGGCATCAGGCAGGTGCGCTTCGACCCGGACGAGGGCTTTGTTCTCAATGGCAAACCATTGAAGCTCAAGGGAGTAAATCTTCATCAGGACCACGCCGGCGTAGGCAGTGCAATACCTGACGGCCTCCAGGTCTGGCGCTTGGAACAACTTAAGAAGTTTGGCTGCAATGCCTGCCGGTCGAGCCATAACCCGATGACTCCCCAGATGCTGGACGCTTGCGATTCCCTCGGCTTCCTGGTAATCGAGGAGAACCGTCTAAGCGGCATCAATGATATGCATATTGACCTGCTGGAGAGGATGATACGCCGTGACCGCAACCATCCGTCCATCATTCTCTGGAGTGTAGGAAACGAGGAATGGGGGATTGAGTGGAATGACCACGGAAGCCGGATTTCGGCTTCGATGAGGGAGTATAGCCATCGGTTCGACCCTACCAGAATGATGACATTCGCATCCAGCAGCGGCCCAACCCCATTGACGGAAGCCGATGTGGCAGGCTACAACTACATTCTCCAGAACCCTGTCGACCAGCATCGCCTGGACTATCCGGAGCGCTGTGCCGTGGGTACTGAGGAGACTACAGGCTGCGGGACCAGGGGAGTGTATTACGATGATGTTGAAAACGGGAGAATGGCATCTCTCAACCGCAAGCCGCACGGCCCGGACAGCCTGTTCAACTGCATTGAGCGGGGCTGGAAATTCTATGCCGAAAGGCCTTGGCTCGGCGGACTTTTCTATTGGACCGGCTTTGACTATCGCGGAGAACCTAATCCGCTGGTCTATCCGGCCACCGGTTCGGAGTTCGGCATCCTGGACTATTGCGGATTCCCGAAGGACGAGGCCTGGTATCTCCGTTCGCAATGGACCGATGACATTGTACTTCACATACTTCCGCATTGGAACCTGAAAGGGCATGAGGGAGAGCGGGTGCCGGTCTGGGTTTATACCAATTGTGACGAGGTGGAGCTGAAGGTCAATGGCAGGAGCCTCGGCCGGAAGACCTGCCCGAAGTACGGCCATCTGGAATGGGATGCCGTCTATCGGGAAGGCCGTGTGGAGGCAATCGGCTGGAAGAATGGCGTACGGGTGGCCCGGGAGCGTACAGAGACCACTGGCCCGGCCGTTTCTGCCTGTGCATCAATGGAATGCTGCGCTGATATCACCATTGTCAATGTTGACCTGCGGGATGCGAAAGGGCGTTTTGTCCCTGATGCCTGCGATACTGTCAATGTAGCTCTCAACCCATCCTGGCAGTTGCTTGGCTGGGGCAATGGTGACCCGGCATTCCGATATCCTGACCATCCCGCGGCGGAAATCGGTGATTTCCAGAAGGATGGAATCAGCCTCTCTGTACCTGGTTCTTCATCCGCTGAAGCCGCAATCTACCGCCTCCCGGCATTCAATGGCCATCTTCAACTGATTCTTAAAGCTAACAATAAATATGGGCGCAAATAGAATATCCGGACTGCTGTCAGCAATGCTGGCGGCATCTCTCCTGATTGTGACATCCTGCTCGGACGTAAGGCAGGCAGGTTCTTCCGTTACGGTAAGGATTTCCAATCCCCAGCCCGGTGGTGCCTCCAGGGTGCGCCTTCAGGTCATCGATGACAAGATTATCAGGGTTACGGCCGTTCCGGACGGACGTTTCAATGACAAGGGCTCATTGGCAGTCATACCGCAGGCCGGCTGCAGGGATTATTCCGTAGTGAATGGTGAGGAGACAGTAACAGTCTCAACTTCAAGCATATCGGCAGTGGTGGACAAGACCGGTGGAAGAGTCAGCTTCATTAGACCGGACGGGAAAGTCATCCTGGCGGAGCAGGCAGGAGGCAGGGAATTCATTCCGATTGAGGTGGAGGGAACCAAGGGGTACACGGTCACGCAACGCTTTGATTCGCCTTCCCCGGATGAGGCAATCTACGGTCTGGGACAGCATCAGAGCGAGGAATTCAACTACAAGGGAAAGAGCGAGGAACTGTATCAGTACAATACCAAGGTCTCGGTCCCGTTCGTGATATCAACAGGCGGCTATGGCATTCTCTGGGACAGTTATTCATATTGCCGTTTCGGCAACCCTGCTGCGAGCCTGCCGCTTTCGGAAGCTTTCACGCTCTACGATGCGGATGGCGCTCCCGGCTATCTTACAGGTATTTACACGGCTGCAGACGGACGGCGTCTTGCCCGGAAAGAGGAGAATATCAGCTTCGACCATCTCAAGCGAGGTGACCTCGGCCACGTAGAGGGGCTCCAGACGGAGATACCTCTCAAGGGGGCCGTCGTGACATACGAGGGTGAATTGGAGGGTGACCGGGACGGTGTGTTCGATTTCATTCTCTATTACTCCGGTTATGTCCGTGTATGGATAGATTCAGTGGAGGTGGTTCCTGAACGCTGGAGAACTGCCTGGAATCCTAACAGTTACAAATTCAGCTATGACTTTGCTGCGGGGCGCCGCTATCCTGTGCGCATCCAGTGGAAGCCTGACGGGGATGTCGCCTACTGCTCTCTCAGGGCTTTCAAACCGGTTGATCCACAAATCAAGGAGAATATGTGCTGGTGGGGAGAGATGCAGCAAAGCATTGACTATTACTTTATTGCCGGTGACAATGCGGATGAGGTCATCCACGGCTGCCGCACTCTCACCGGCAAGGCTCCGGTGATGCCTAAATGGGCTATGGGCTTCTGGCAGAGCCGTGAGAAATACAATACCCAGGAGGAGGTTCTAGCCACGGTGGCAGAGTACAGGCGCAGGGGGATTCCTATTGACAACATTGTGATAGACTGGCTTCATTGGAAGCAGGATTCCTGGGGGAGCCACGAGTTCGACAGGGAGCGTTTCCCTGACCCGAAGGGGATGGTGGACTCGATTCACGCAATGAATGCCAGGGTCATGATTTCTGTCTGGCCCAAGTTCTATGTCACCACGGAACATTACAAGGAATTCGACAGCAAGGGCTGGATGTATCAGGGAGCCGTCAGGGACAGTATCAGGGACTGGGTAGGCCCAGGCTATCTGGGTTCATTCTACGATGCCTACGACAGCGGCGCCAGGAAACTTTTCTGGCAGCAGATTTACGACCACTATTACCCGCTTGGCATTGATGCCTGGTGGATGGATGCGAGCGAGCCGAATGTGCGGGACTGCGTGGATATGGACTACCGCAAGGCCCTCTGCGGTCCTACAGCCCTAGGCAGTTCCACTGAATATTTCAATGCTTATGCCCTGATGAATGCGGAGGCGATTTATGACGGACAGCGCAGCGTGGACCCTGACAAGCGTGTCTTCCTCCTTACACGTTCGGGCTTTGTCGGCCAGCAGCGTTATTCTACTGCCACGTGGAGCGGTGACATTGCCACTAGATGGGAGGATATGCGGGCCCAGATTACCGCAGGACTGAACTTCTCCGTGACAGGCGTGCCTTATTGGACAATGGACATAGGCGGGTTCTGTGTGGAAGACCGTTATGTGGCCGCACAGCAGCTCTATGACAGGACAGGCATTGAAAATGAGGACCTGAAGGAGTGGCGTGAACTCAATACCCGCTGGTATCAGTTCGGCTGTTTCGTGCCGCTTTTCAGGGCTCACGGCCAATGGCCTTTCAGGGAAATATACAATATTGCCCCGGAGGACCATCCTGCTTATGAGTCAATGACCTGGTACACCCGTCTGCGCTATCGCCTGATGCCTTATCTCTATTCTCTCGCAGGAAGCGTGACATTTGATGACTATACAATAATGCGACCTCTGGCAATGGATTTCCCGCAGGACAAGGAAGTCTATGACATTGGCTCCCAGTATATGTTCGGTCCGGCCTTCATGGTGGCACCAGTTACTGAGTACAAGGCTGAGACCAAGGATGTTTACTTCCCTGACGGGGCTCTCTGGTACGATATGTACACGGGCAGGGCCATTGAGGGAGGACATTGGGAGAATGTAGCCCTGACGTATTCCAGGATGCCTCTGTATGTCCGGGCCGGATCAATTGTCAGTGTCGGCGAACCGGTACAATGGAGCGGTGAGAATCCTTCCGGCCCGGTTGACCTGTATGTCTATGCAGGGGCTGACGGGTCTTTCACATTGTACGAGGACAATGGGCTGGACTATGCCTACGAAAGGGGGGAATACTCCCGCATCCCTGTATCCTGGGATGACAGCGGGGCTGTCCTGACCATCGGAACAAGAGAAGGGGAGTATCCGGGCATGCCTGTAAGGAGGCTCTTCAATGTCAGGCTTGTGCGGGAAGGTATTGGCTTCGGGGAGGCCTGCATTGAGGCTTCTGTTGATTATTGTGGGGAGGAGGTACGGGTAGAACTTTAGTAATCTGTTACTTAATCCCAGTCGTCAGTGCGGAAAGGCAGCACCGGCAAGTCACGGCCGCTGGCCAGGTTCCCGAGCTGGAAATCCCGGAAACAGTATCTTACAGCCACAGGTGAGGCCACTTTGTCACTGCGGACAAGCACTGATTTATGTCCCGTGTGAACAGTGGCCTCTGCCTTGTGGAACACCTTGTCCTCACCGGCAACTTCGAAACCTTCGAGTCCTTTCCACGGGCTGAGTCCGTCATCTGCATTGTCGAAGAATACTTCTGCCGTGTCTCCATTGACTGTAAATGACTTGTACTCAGGATACCGGCATTCCACTCCGGTCTGGCCGTATGTTCGGTTGATAGCGAGATAAGCGAGCCTGTAGCCCACGTCCTTCTTGTTCCTCGGATGAATCTGGGTGTCCTCGTCCGGATATACAAGGTCATTGGTGCAGATTACGCCGCAGTTGGAGATTTCCTTCGCCAGATTGTGCTGCATTTCCCTGAACCTTGCACCTGAGGTGCCGTCTCCGCCGTAAAGCCACGGGGCCAGTTCGACCAAATAAACCGGGCTTTCGCTTCCCTGGTTCTCCCTCCAGAGGTTCACGAGGGTCTTGAACCTGTCCGGGTAGGTGTCGTGCTTCCCGACATTGGCCTCTCCCTGGTACCAGATGAAGCCTTTTACGGTGTAATTCCTTATAGGATAGTACATTCCGTTGTACATTATCGTGACGTTGGAGTAGTGCCACCAGGTCTGCTCCTTCTTGCAGCATTCCGTGTCATAGTCAATGTCGGGGTATGTGCGGACAATCTCCTCCGGCAGCCAGCTTTCCACTCTTGTGCCGCCCCAGTTGCAGCTTACCAGTCCGATCGGGATGTCCAGGGCCTCGTTCAGCATGCGGGCGAAATACCAGGCCGTGGCACTGAACCATCTGGTATTCTGCGGGTTACTCAATTCCCATTTGCCTTCCACTGTCTCGGACGGAGCCAGGGTTCCGGTCTTCGGAATCTTCACGAGGCGGATTCCGTTACGCCTTCCCGAAGTGGCGATTTCTTCATTGGAACCCTCGATAGGACAGTCCCAGAAGCCGTTCAGGGGCATTTCCATATTGGACTGGCCTCCGCAGAACCACACTTCGCCTATGAGGATGTTGTCGAGTCTCACGGCTTCCCCGTCGGATATGACCATTGAGTGAGGGGTGTAACTTGCAGCCGGTGTCTGTATCAGGGCGAGCCAGTTTCCATCCCGGTCAGCCGTTACCTTTGTTTTTTCCCTGCTCCATGAAGTGATGATGTAGACGGTGTTGCCTGCCGGGGCCTTGCCCCAGATCCTGACCTTTGTCTGCTGCTGGAGGACCATATTGTCCCCGATGATTTCCGGAAGGGTTACTTTCGCGGTAATTGTACCTGCTGCCGCAATGGTGGCAAGCATGGTTGTAATTATTCGTTTCATAGTGCTTATGTGGTGCGGTTATTTGTTGTCATTGGCCAAGAAGGCTGTTCTTTCAATGATTTCCATGCACATCCTGCCATTGTGGTAAGGGCATTTCCAGAATCCGGCCTTGTCATCCGTGCGGTTCACGCTGCCATCCTGCCGGATGCTCCAGAACCATTCCCCGTTTTCCCTGTCAATGAGGTTGGCCTTGATGAATTCCCAGCAACTTATAGCATTCTCGAGTCCGGCCGGTTCTCCGGTAAGTTGCCAGAGATTGAAATAGCCCACGACGCTTTCTGCCTGCACCCACCAGTGGCGGTCGCCGTCAATGTGGCCGGTGGCATTGTCCTTTTCATAGATCATCCCGCCCTTTGCGGTGAAACCTTCGCCTGCGGCAGCAGCAATCCCCGGCACTTCCTTCTCGACCTTCGAGATGGTCTCTGCGTCGCCCAGTACGAGAGCGGCCTCGTGAAGCAGCCAGGAAGCCTCAATGTCGTGCCCGTATGAATAAATCCTGTAGTTGCAGTTCCAGTCATTGTCGAAGAACAGTCTCAGATGGGAGTCCGGGCCAAGGATTTTGTCCAGGAATACTTCAATGAGATTCTTGAGCTGTGCTGCCAATCCCTCATCCTTCCAAACCCGGTAAAGTCCGGTGTAGGCCTCCAGGACGTGGAGGTGGGTGTTCATTGTCTTGCTTTCGTTGGCATCCTTGTCGCTCAGCCTCATATCCTGTATTGTACCCCATTCTTTGGTGAAGGCCTCGAAATAGCCGTTCTTGCGGGTGTCGAAACTGTGTTTTTCAATGTCAAAGTAGAGCCTTTTGGCAAGTTCAAGGGCTTCCTCGTCTCCGGTAGCCCTGTTCCACTCTGCAAGGCCGTAGATGCAGAAGGCTATGGCGTAAATCTGCTTCTTGGTGTCGAGAGGGGTGCCGTCAGGGTTCAGGCTCCAGTAGGTTCCGCCCTGCTCATTGTCGAAGAAGTTGTTGAAAATGAGATTCCTGGCCCGTTCTGCCATTGCCCTGTATTCCTCACGGCGGAAGAGCCTGTAGGCGTTTGAGAATGTCCAGAGGATGCGGGATGTCATGATGGCTCCCACCGGGGCCTCCGGGTCAATGATTTCTTCTCCGCTGATCCGTCCGTGGAATCCGGTGTCGCCTTTGCAGGTTTTTTTGCTCCAATATGGGAGTATGTCTTCGGTGAGTTCTTTTTTGAGCTGGGATGCAAGTGCTTGTGCGGCAAATAGTTCCGCTGCAGTATGCTTAAGTTGGGCCATAGTTGTCATTAATTTGTCCTGCAAAAATAATGATAAAGGAGGAGAAATAATGATATTATTTTAACTGATTATTGGCCGCTTTCGTCATCCCCTGCTTTGCCCCCTTTGCGATATCCCAGGCTCGACCGGGGATCTCCGACCACATCCACGACCTCGACCGCACCCCCGGAAACCCTGAACCGGATATCGCAACCCTTGTATGGCATACCGTAAACCTTCCCGGGGTCGTGCTGGTAGCGGGGAACAGGCTTCTGGGCCAGGACCTTTTTCAGTACCGTGACATCATCTGAAGAAGCCCTGCCCAGACTGCGGAACTTCGCTTCTAGTTCAGGAGGGAAAAGCACGTCCGCCTCCTCCCATTCCACATTGTCGGTATATCCGGAAATGGCTTCCGGATGGGAATCAGCATACCTGATATATGGCTTGATGTCGTAAATCGGGGTCCCGTCCTTCAGGTCGCCGCCGAGTACCTTGAGCACAGGGCCGTCAGGGGCATCCCAGTCCACCTTGTCCAGGACGACGGATGAAAGCCCAAGCCCGTTCGGCCTGAACGGTGACCTGGAAGCGAAAACGCCCACTGACTTGTTGCCGCCCAGTCTCGGAGGGCGCACAGTCATCTGCCAGCGGCCTACATTGCCGGAAAAACCCCAGACAAGCCAGAGATGGCTGAACTCCTCAATCCCTTTCAATGCCTCCCTGCGCCTGAATCCGGGCACGAATACGATTTCGCCGGGGAGTTCGGCCACCACCCCGCTCTGTCTCGGCACTCCGAATTTGCTTGGGAACGGGGAACGGAAATATGCTACTGGGGCAATGCTGATAGTATTGTCGTTGTCTGCCATCGCGGTCATTGTTTTTTGCCGGGAGCCGGCTTCATTGTCGGGACAAAATTAGCATTTATTGACATATTTTCATAAATTTGCCTTGGTATGGACAGAAATAAACAATTGAACAGAATGATATTGGCGGCATCAATGATGACCGTCATTGTATTGACAGCACTTCCTTCTTGTCGCAGGAGAGCGGAAGAACCGCAGGCGGAGGAGAATACTGATACAATTTATCCATTGGGCTTCTGTACGGATTCATTTGACCTTGTGGAAGGAAAGGTGGGCAGCGGGGAAGTCTTTACAGGCCTGATGACCAGGCTTGGAATGACGCAGGCTGATGCGATGAGTCTCGTTGCGGTCGCTGACTCCGTGTTTGAGCCGAGGAAAATGAGGGCCGGCAATGCCTGGCAGGCTTATTACAGAACGGACAGCCTTGAGTTCCAGAGTCTTGAGTACCTGGTCTACCACAGGGACAGGATAAATCTCACCGTCCTGAAATGCACTTCTCCCTTCGGGGCCTGGAGGGTGACCAAGCCGGTGACTCGCACTAAAAAGTTCTCTGATGTCTCGATTACGTCCTCTCTCTGGAATGATATGACTGCTGCCGGGGCATCCCCGATGCTCCTTGTCCATCTCGAGGATATTTACGCATGGACGGTAGATTTCTTCGGACTCCAGAAGGGGGACAGGTTCAGGGTGATTTATACAGAGTCGACCTGCGAAGGGGAAGTCATTGACATTGATACCATTCATATTGCGATGTTCACCCGCGATGACAAGGAAATGCCTGCGATTCGCTTCGACCAGGGGGAAGGCGGCAATCTTTATTGGAATGAGAAAGGCGAGAGCATGCGAAAGGCATTCCTGAAGGCCCCGTTGAGGTTTTCAAGGATAAGTTCGGGTTTTTCCTATCACAGGAAGCATCCTGTCTCCGGCGTGGTCAAGGCGCATACCGGAGTGGATTATGCGGCCCCTGCAGGTACTCCTGTGATGAGTATCGGAGACGGAACCGTCATCAGCAAGGGCTGGAGCGGCGGAGGCGGCAATACCGTGAAAATCAGGCATAACTCGGTCTATACTACAGCCTATCTTCATCTTTCCCGCTATGCTTCCGGCCTGGCAGTAGGCTCAAGGGTGAGGCAGGGAGACGTAATCGGCTATGTCGGTTCTACCGGCGTCTCCACTGGCCCGCATCTGGATTTCCGCGTCTGGAGAAGCGGTCAGCCGATTAATCCCCTGAAGATGGAGTCTCCGAGCGAAGAGCCGATAAAGCCGGAGAATCTCCCGGCCCTGGATTCGGTTTACCGTTATTGGCATGCTGAACTGGATTCGCTGTCAAGGCTCAATTCCGTGTCCGCACTGCGTGACAGCGTTTCCGTACAGTGATGCATTACAATTGTTTGAAAATGAATCCATTGACAATAATTGTCACAATTGCGGCGTATTTCGCATTTGTGCTCCTGATAGCCTGGCTTTCTGGTCGCAAATCCGACAATGCAGGCTTCTTCACCGGCAGCAGGAAACAGTCCTGGTATGTGGTGGCCTTCGCAATGATAGGCTCCGCAATGTCGGGCGTGACATACGTCTCCGTTCCGGGAATGGTGGCTGTCTCAGGCTTCGGCTATATGCAGATGGCCCTCGGTTTCATTGCCGGCCAACTGGTCATCGCGTTTGTGCTGATTCCTCTGTTCTACAGGATGAACCTGGTCTCCATCTACGGCTATCTCGAGGAGAGGCTCGGGGTATCCTCCTACCGTACCGGAGCCTGGTTCTTCTTCATTTCCAAGATGTTGGGAGCGTCCGTGAGACTGTATCTCGTGTGCATTTCCCTGCAACTCATGGTCTTCGGGCCGCTAGGAGTTCCGTTCTGGGTCAATGTGCTGATTACCATACTGATACTGCTGCTCTACACCTTCCGGGGAGGAGTGAAGGCCGTGATTTGGATAGACTTCCTGAAGACCGGCTGCATGCTGCTTTCCATCGTGCTTTGCACCGTGTTCATTAGCCGGGCATTGGGCCTCGGCCTCGGGGACATTGTTCCGGCGGTGAAGGACAGCGGAATGGCGAGAATGTTCTGGTTCGACGACCCGAACCATCCGCAATATTTCTTCAAGCAGTTCTTCGGGGGAATGTTCACCCTTATCGCGATGACGGGCCTGGATCAGGATATGATGCAGAGGTCACTGGCCTGCAAGAATTTCCGGGACTCGCAGAAGAACATTGTGACGAGCTCGCTTCTCCAGACCGTGGTTATCCTGCTTTTCCTTGTGCTTGGCGTGCTGCTCTATCTTTTCGCCGGGAAATTCTCGATTCAGGCAAGCGGGGACGGTCTTTTCCCTGCCGTGGCCACCAGCGGAATGCTGCCTGTCATTGCCGGGATAATGTTCATTATTGGCCTGGTATCCTGCTCGTTCGCAGCCGGCGGCTCAGCCCTTACCGCCCTCACCACATCGTTCACCGTGGATATTCTCGGCACCTCCGGAAAGTCGGAGACACAGGTCAGGAAAATGAGGGAGAAAACCCACATTGCAATGGCCCTGGGCATGGGCGTTACAATATTGATATTCAACGCATTGAACAGTACCAGTGCAATCGATGCGGTCTATAAGCTGGCAAGTTATACCTACGGGCCTATTCTGGGAATGTTCGCCTTCGGCATCCTGACGAAACGACGTACTTGCGACAAGGCCGTGCCTGTGGTCTCCATCGCAGCACCTCTGATCTGCCTTGTCCTGCAGCTCAATTCGGAGAAATGGTTCGGAGGCTACCAGTTCAGTTATGAACTGCTGATTTTCAATGGATTGCTGACATTCATCGGGCTTCTTGCGATGAGCCGTAAAAGGCAATGCCGCAATGCCACCTAAGTGATATCGTCCAATGTAACGAGCTTGTGGGCCAGGGCGTAAATCACGAAACCAGTGGAAGTATGCAGGCCCAGTTTTGCGGAAATGTTGCGGCGATGTGTCGCGACAGTGTTCACCGAAACATAGAGCATCTCCGCTATTTCCTTGTTGCTCAATCCTTTGGCAACGCATCTGAGAATATCTTTCTCCCTGTCGCTCAACTGCGGCAGGGATTCATTGCCGTTTATTGATTCCCTGTAGTTCACATCCTCGGAGCATTTCAGCCGGGATTCAGCTTCCTTCACGGCGGGGATGAAAAGTTCATCCTCTATGCGGCAGTGGAGATTCATATCCTCCTCTGTGTTAATGATTTCAAGGAGCACGTTGCTCAGGAGCCAGGTGTTGTTCTGGGGGCAGTACCGGATTATGATGTCCTTGAGTTCCTTGACCTTGGCATTGATGGAAGGATGTTTCCCGCAGAAATCGTCAATGCTGAAAGTTTTGCACAGCATCCCGTGGAGAATGCCGTCCACGTATGAGAACAGTTCCCGGTTTTCCATCTCCATATGGTCCTGGACCTGGGCCACATATTCGTCGTAGAACTTAAGGATCAGCATTGCTATCTCGTCATTGCCGTTACAGTTTATGGACTCGATGAGTCTCCTGCGTATGCTTGGAAGCAGGAAATTGAGATAGTATTCGTGGGAACGCTTCAGATATCCGGTAAGTGATGGCAGGGATATTTCATCCGCCGAGTAGGGGTATCCCGAACAGAAATTGGCAACCGCAAGGAATGTTGACACATCCACTCCGTTCTTCAGGCACACGTCCCGGACATTTTTCTCGCCGAAGCCCAGAGGTATGCCGAAACGGCTCATAACCATTATCAGGGAATGATTGTCCTTCACGAGGTCACGCATTCTTGCGGTAGGGAAGAATCTTTTTTCGTCAGCCATTGCAAGCATTCTTATCGGTTGATATATGATATTCTATACTGCAAATATACATCATTGGCAGTCCCGAACCAATACTTGAATAGTGTGAATAAACGCAGAAAAGCGATGAAAAATTACCGAAATCCGAGTATTGCCGGGGCAGGGGAGCAGGGCTAACTTTGCCGTCGATTAACGCAAACTATTAGCAGCATGAAAAAAGTCATTATCGTAATAATGTTGTTTTCAATTTGTTTCGGGGTGTCGGCACAGTCACGTAAGCCAATAGAGAAGGCCGACACTTCCGAAACAATAAGACGCCCGAGACTGACCATCGGAGGATACGGCGAGGTGGCTGCCTCGTACAATTTCTACAGCGACAGCCCTTACAGGTATATGTATCCGGACCGCTATGTCTCATCTCCCGGTTACGGCCGCCTGGATATACCTCACGCAGTCATAAGCCTTGGATATGATTTTGGCCGGGGCTGGTCAATGGGAACTGAGATTGAATTCGAACACGGTGGCGTGGAGGTATCCACCGAAGTGGAAGGGGATGAGGCCGTGGAACTGGAGCAGGAGGTCGAGCGAGGTGGTGAGATATTCCTCGAGCAGTTCTGGCTCCAGAAAAGGTGGAAGGATGCCGCTGTCAACCTCAGGGCGGGAATGATAATCGTCCCGGTGGGCCTGACCAACAACAGGCACGAGCCGGACGGTTTCTTCACGGTTTACCGCCAGGAGGGAGAAAGCACCATCCTGCCTTGTACCTGGCACCAGATTGGCCTGAGCCTTTGGGGCAGGGTCAATGGCTGGAGATATGAACTGCAGCTTCTTCCGGGTCTCAATTCCAGGCTTTTCAATACCTCGAACTGGATTAACGGAGGTTCCGCCTCCCCATACGAATTCACTGTTTTCAATAGCCCTGCGGCCGCCTTCCGCATTGACAATTACAGTGTGCGCAACCTTAGGATTGGCCTGAGCGGATATGCCGGAGGCACCAACAATGACGCCTATCCGCGTCTTGTGGACAAGAACGGCAATGCCTCGGTGGCCGTGAAGGGTACTGCAATGGTGGCAGCCCTGGACTTCGAATATCTCGGACGTCATGTCACGGCGAGGGGCAATGCAGATTTCGGATATCTTTCCAATGCTTCCGCCATAGGTACATCGAACAAGAACTCCGACAATTCCACATTCTCTCCTTATGAACATAGTTTCGTAGGCCAGAAGGCTTTCTCGGCCGGAGTCGAGGCCGGATTGGACATATTCTCCTACATCGGGAAACTCCATAAGATGAATTTGTTCGTATTCGGACGCTACGAGGCATACGACTCATACATTCCCGCAAGCGGGGTGCAGGATTACCGTTGGAGCGACAGGCAGAGAATTGCTTTCGGTATCAACTACAGGCCTTTGCGACAGATCATTGTCAAGGCGGAGTACTCCTGCCGCTTCCTCCCGTCCGGATACAACCGGGAGCAGAGCATAAATATCGGAATCTGCTACGCCGGATTCTTTGAACATTGAAATTTATAATAACTGAACAAATATGAGAAGATTAATTACATTATTGCCCGTGGCGGCATTGACTTTCTTCCTGATTTCCTGTGAGAAAGACGTTATTCTTGACAATGCCTCGGAAAAAGACAACAGACTGTCGGAGATAGCCGTATGCTTCCTGGAGAACACTGTCTATCCGACCTATAAGGCCCTTGCGGACTGTACTGATGAACTTCATGAACAGCTTGGCAATATACAATCACAGTCTGACCTGGACCGGACTGCCGAGACCTTCATAGAAGCCCGCAGATGGTGGGAGCTCAGCGAGGCCTTCCTCTTCGGAGCCGCCTCGGACTTCGGTATTGACCCTCACATTGACTCCTGGCCGCTGGACATTGACGGTTTCAAGGATCTGATGAATTCCCCGGCCATACTCGACAGGCTTGCTGCGGAGGACGGAGATGTGTATGCCGGTTCAAAACTGGGCAACGACCTGCTCGGTTTCCACGGTATCGAGTACATTCTCTTCGACCCGTCCGGAATCAAGAAAGCCAAGGCCTGGACGTCCATCAGTTCGTCGGAATATGCCTATGCAGTTGCGGTGAGCGGGGATCTGCGCAACAGGACGGCCCAGCTTGACGCAGCCTGGCGAGGGGAGGCGGCAGGTGACAGGCTTGCAATGGTGGAGGACGAGCTGGAACTGCCTGTGACAGTAGGCGGAGGTGACTTCCACTATGGCGACAACCTGCTTTCTGCAGGCCAGCCGGGATCCACATTCCGTTCCTGGACACACGCTGCCCAGAGCATACTTCAGGCCGCCGCAGACATTGCCGACGAGGTTGGAACCAGCAAGATTGGCAAGGCCCATACGGGAGAGGACGTGACCTATATCGAGTCTCCTTACAGCAAGAATTCCATCGCTGACTTCTATGACAATATCATTTCCATCCAGAATGTCTATTTCGGTGGCATTGAATCACTTAGGGACGAAAGCCGGAGTTTCCACTCATTCTTCCGCAAGTATGACTCTGACATTGATCAGGAAATTGTTTCCGCGATAGAGGCAGCCCTGGCTGCTGTATCCGGGATGAAGTCCCCGTTTGTTGACAATATTTCAGATCCTTCCTGCGACGTGGCAATGGCAAAATGCGCTGCCCTCGTGGATGTGCTGGAAAACGCCATCAAGCAGATTCCTCTCCTGTAAAATGTGAATGTATATGAAAAGAAATATCTATATAATTGCTGCAGCGGCAATGTTGATTTCCTGCCGTGAGACATCCTTGGCCCCGGCTCCTCCGTCATTGATGACCGAGGATGAAATAGCAATCGAGACCCTGGCCGGCGGTGAACTCGGAACCACAATGAATGTGAGCGCATCCGCATACGAGGATCCGACCCAGGCAGTGGAGATTGCCGGGATGACAGACGAGTTCATGTACGGGGAATACTTCTTCGAGAGGAACTATACCCAGAACACGGCTCCGTTCAAGGGACTTGGACCAGTTTATGTGAGATCTTCCTGCATTGACTGCCATCCTGGCTACGGCTATGGCACGAGGACTACGAAGTACGAGGCCAATGAGTATGGCAACGGATACCTTCTGGTGGTCTATGACAAGCTTACCGACCAATATGTATCCTCCGTGGCCGGCATGCCGCAGACCAAGGCTACAGGGCCGTTCAAGGCTCCGATTGACGAGGATATGATAGTGATAGACTGGAGCGGAAGGCATATTGACGAGTGGGGCAACCGTTTCCCTGACGGGGAGACATACGAGTTGGAGTACCCTGAAGTGACCATACCGCTTGCGGCATTCTACGGCGGAAAGGTACTTGCGCTTCGTGACGGGGCGACTGTCGAGCTTGGTGAGGGTGAGTATGGTGTCAAACTTGAATCCACCATCGGAATATACGGTACAGGCCTTCTGGATGCCATTTCTGACGATGATCTCAAGGCTCAGTACAAAGCCGAGGAGGATGCCGGAGTTTCCATCAACCCTGCTATTTTCCAGAACGGGGAATGGACAAGCCTCTATACCAATGCCCTCAATACCGCCGACCCTCGATCGGTTGCAAAGAAATTCACCTACGCCCTTACTAGAGGTGCGATTCAGGACGGCCCGGGGGCCAATGCCATCTGGAACATCACTAATGTCACACGTAGCGACAGGCGCTACCATTACCTCAATCTCAGGGGAGATTACTATGCGGCCACTTCGGCTGCGGATCCGGAGGTACAGGCTGTGTTCTACGACTATTTCCCTCAGGATCAATTCGAGGCCATGACCGGTGTACCTTATACCGGAGATGTCTCGACTGATATTTATAACTATCTCACATCCAAGAATTTGCCTGTGGAAATGTCGGACAATGACTATGCCGACTTCATTATCTGGCACAGGGGACTTGCCGTGCCTGCCGCACGTGACCTGGATGACCCGGAGATTCAGAGGGGACGCAAGATTTTCCGTGAAATAGGTTGCGCATCCTGCCATCGTCCGAGTTGGACCACGGCGGCCAATGACGAGGCATACGACCCGAACGGCTTCTTCCAGAACGGCAAGAGGGTGGTTGACGGCAAGTTGAAGCAGCTCCCGAAATATCCGTCCCAGGTTATCTGGCCGTACACTGACATGATTCAGCACAGGCTCAATATGGTCAATGACATACGCACGGGCTGGTGCCGCACCACCCCGCTTTGGGGAAGGGGACTTTCCCAGCTCTGTGCCGGACACAGCTACAGGCTTCATGACCGCAGGGCCAAGAACGTAATCGAGGCGATAATGTGGCACGGCTGCACGGGCAGCGACGCACATTGGGCAGTGGAGAAGTTCCGCGAGCTCAGCAAGGAGGACAGGGATGCGGTGGTCGCATTCATCAATGCCATCTGAGACCATGAGGCTATTATCATTGTTCAGGAAACCTGTATTGGCGACATTGCACGCCGGGATTTTGCTGGTGATTGCCGGGGCCCTTCTGACTTGGCTGTCAGGGGACTCCGGCCGTCTCCATCTTAGGGTGGGGGAGAGCGTATCCGGCTATGATTCGGACAGCGGATCTGCCGGGAAACTGCCATTCAGCATCAAATTGCTGGATTTCAATGTGGAGAATTATCCCGGCACTCGCAATCCTGTCAATTATGTCAGTACCGTGGAGGTTTGCGGCGAGACAATAAGGATTTGGCCGAACCATATCCTCCGCAAGGGCGGCTACCGTTTCTATCAGTCGGCCTATGACGAGGATGAGCGAGGCTCCGTCCTGCTAGTTTCATACGATCCCTGGGGCACGTCCGTGGTGTATCTGGGTTATATCCTGATTGTCATTTCAATGATAGGATTCTTCTTTTCGAAGCGTAGCCGCTGGGCTGCAGCATTGAAGATGTCGGCCGTCGCCATTGTTCTGGCAGTGGCCGGAGTGCAGCCTCTTGCCGCAGAAAATCCGGCCAGGGTCCCGAAGACCGTGCCCGTGGAGGTGGCTGGGAAATTCAGCAGGCTGAGTGTCAACCACAATGGCCGCATTGCCCCGATGCAGACTATGATGAAGGACTACGTGCTGAAGGTCTATGGCAGGAAAACTCTTCCAGGCTATACCACGGGGCAGATTTTTATGGGCTGGATGTTCTGGTACGACAGCTGGGGGGACCAGCCAGTGAAGGCCAAGAACGAAAATGACCTTGCGGACAGGAAGGCAGTGATGGAGTCAGTGGCATCCGGTCTGGCCCTCAAAATATTCCCGGTTCCAGGAGAAGACGGTTCAGTATGCTGGTATTCGCCGTCAGAGCATCTTCCGGGAGACATGGATGCGGACGAGTGGCTTTTCGTGCGCAAGGTTATGACCCTTGTGAGGAGTTACTGCATTGAAGGAGAGTATGCCAATGCTTGCGAGGTACTCGACAAGGTCATCAAATGGCAGAATGAGAAGGCACCGGAGGCGATTCCGTCACCCGCCAGGGTCAATGCTGAAGGGCTTTACAATGTGATAGGCCTGCCGCGCATCCCGGCAATGCTGAGCCTGCTTGTTGGCCTTGTGGCGTTTTTCTGCTGGATTTTGGGACGGGGAGGAAGATGGGCCCGCCTGTGGCGGATATTTGCAGGGGGCTTATTCCTGTATTTGTTGCTGCTTATAGGTCTCAGGTGGGGCGTGTCCGGGCATATTCCCATGACGAACGGCTTTGAACTCATGCTTCTGATTGCCTGCCTGTCATTCGGCCTGGCGTTTTTCCATTCTTCCGGCCAGTCATTCATCCTGCCAATGGGAATACTCCTGGGCGGGTTCGCAACCCTGGTCTCGTCAATGAGCCAGTCCAATCCCCAGATAGGCAGCCTGATGCCGGTGCTGTCCTCGCCATTGCTATGCCTGCACGTATCCGCAATGATGATTTCCTACACGCTTTTCGGCCTCATTGCCCTGAACTCCCTTGCGGGCCTGCTCAAGCGCGGGGCTTCGAGGGAATGTGCGAACAGGAGCGTATTGATGCTTTATCCGGCATTGTTCCTGCTGGTGGGCGGTACGATTCTCGGCTCGGTCTGGGCGAACATATCCTGGGGAGGGTATTGGACCTGGGACCCCAAGGAGACCTGGTCGCTGATTACCATAATCATCTACTCGATACCCGTTCATTCAGGATTTATCCGGATGGTCTCGCGCCCGGCAGTCTTCAACGCCTACTGCCTCATTGCCTTCGCGAGCGTGCTGTTCACGTATTTCGGGGTGAATTACCTGCTTGGGGGGCTTCATAGCTATGCATAGTTTTTTATATTGCATCATTTTGTCTATATTTGTCCCGTAATTAAAATATTGCAATATGAAAAAATTGTTTTTGGCAATCCTTGCAGCGGCATTGACCGCTGTTTGCGCAAATGCCCAGCTCTATGTCGGTGCAGGTTATTCCTATTCGCCTACCAAGGCCAAGGTTGAGAAGATTACCGAGAAATTCGACAGGAACGGATTCTATCTCCAGGCCGGTTACGGCATCAATATCGGCAAGCATCTCGGGATAACTCCGGGATTGGAGTATGAGGTCGTGACAAAGACAGAGGACGGGGTCAAGAACCCTGAGCAGTATCTCAACATTCCTGTGAAGGTTTCCTACGGCTTCAACCTCGGCAAAATCGTCGAACTCGGCGCTTTCGCGGCTCCGGAGCTCAGCCTCGGTCTTACATCCAAGACAAAGGTTGAAGACACTTCCGTAAATGCATACGGAGATGACAGCATGTACAAGAGAGGTGACTTCAGGGTCGGCATCGGCGTATACTGCGACCTGATAGAGAAGGTCCGCGTGAATCTCAATTACAACATCGGTATTGTCAACCGCTCCAAGGCTGATGGTGCGACACTCCGCCGTAACGGCGTCCAGCTAGGTGTAGCCTATCTGTTCTAGCCTGTACGACAGTCCTTTGATAATTACCGGCGGCCTTGGTCCTGTTCCCTTGGCCGCCGGTTTTAGTAATCTTCACAAAATAAATAGCATCATCTTATGCATATCTTTCCGGTCCATATTTCCTCCCTCATCAGTCACGT
>JBJEBV010000020.1:0-3086 GCA_051870395.1 Candidatus Cryptobacteroides sp.
TCAATGAAATTGCTCGAATTTTCCGTGTCCCGCCCCACATGGTCGGTGATCTGGAAAAGTCGAGTTTTTCTAATATTGAGCAACAATCCCTTGAGTTCGTGAAATACACCCTTGACCCTTGGGTCATCCGTTGGGAGCAGTCCATTCAGAGGGCACTCCTGTCCCAAGGCGAAAAGGCAGAGTATTTTGTGAAGTTCAATCTGGAAGGACTGCTCCGTGGCGATTACCAGAGCCGCATGAACGGCTACGCCATTGGTCGCCAGAACGGTTGGATGTCTGCAAACGACATCCGTGAACTGGAAAACCTCGACCGCATTCCTGCGGAAGAAGGTGGCGACCTGTATCTCATTAACGGCAATATGCTCCCGCTGAAAAATGCCGGGGCTTTTGCAAATACACCTACTGATGACGGAAAGGAGGAAAATCCCGATGAAGAAGTTCTGGAAGTGGAAGAACCAGGCACAGGCGGAGACGGCTCCGGCGGAGAGGACACTGTTTCTCAACGGCACCATCGCCGAGGAAAGTTGGTTTGACGATGACGTCACTCCACAGCTTTTCAAGGATGAGTTGATGGCAGGCTCCGGCGACATCACTGTCTGGATCAACAGCCCCGGCGGTGACTGCGTGGCGGCAGCCCAAATCTACAATATGCTGATGGACTACAAGGGCAACGTCACGGTCAAGATTGACGGCATCGCTGCCTCCGCAGCATCCGTTATCGCAATGGCAGGCACCAAGGTTCTGATGTCCCCGGTATCCATGATGATGATCCACAACCCCATGACCATTGCTTTCGGTGACTCCGGCGAAATGCAGAAAGCCATCGAAATGCTCGGCAGCGTAAAGGATTCCATCATCAATGCCTACGAGATCAAGACCGGGCTGTCCCGCGCAAAGCTGTCCCACCTTATGGACGCTGAAACCTGGATGGACGCAAACAAGGCCGTGGAACTCGGCTTTGCTGATGAGGTCATCAAGCGTTCCGGCGATACCGAAGATGTGGAAGCCCCCACAGTCTCCATGCTGTATTCCAAGGCCAATGTGGTCAATTCCCTCATGGACAAAATCGCTGCCAAGTGCGCGATTGAACCCAAACCCACCCACCAACACAGAGCCGATGACCTTTTGGATCGGCTCAATCTTATCAAAAACTGGAGGTAATTTATTATGACTATCAACGAATTGCGTGCAAAGCGTAACCAGGCTTGGGAAGCTGCAAAGGCTTTTGTAGAGACCAAGCGTAACAGTGACGGTCTGCTTTCCGATGAGGATGCCAAGACCTATGCCCAGATGGAAAAGAAGGTTCAGGACTACGGTGCTGAAATCGAGCGTATGGAAGCTATGTCTGCTATGGACGCACAGCTTTCCAAGCCCACTTCTACTCCCATCACCGAAAAGCCTATGAACGGCACTTCTGTGAATGACCAGAAGCCCAAGACCGGCCGTGCTTCCGATGCCTATAAGGACGGTATGCTCAAGGCTCTCCGTACCAACTTCCGCCAGGTCAGCAATGTTCTCCAGGAGGGCATTGACGCTGACGGTGGCTACCTGGTTCCCGAAGAGTATGACTCCCGTCTGATCGAGGCTCTGGAGGAAGAGAACATCTTCCGTAGACTGGGTCACACCATCACTACCAGTGGTGAGCGCAAGATCAACATCGCTGCCACCAAGCCTGCGGCTGCGTGGATCGATGAGGGCGAGGAACTCACCTGGGGCGATGCAAAGTTCGCCCAGATCAATCTGGATGCCCATAAGCTCCATGTTGCTGTGAAGGTCACCGAGGAACTGCTCTACGACAACGCATTCCAGTTAGAGAAATATATCCTTCGTCAGTTTGCAAAGGCTCTGGCCAATGCGGAAGAGGATGCCTTCCTCAATGGTACCGGCGTAGGTCAGCCCCTGGGTCTGCTTGCCGAGGAGGGTGGCGCACAGATTGGCGTGACTGCCGCATCTGCTACCGAGATCACTGCTGATGAACTCATCGACCTGGTGTACTCCCTCAAGCGCCCCTACCGCAAGAATGCCAAGTTCATCTGCAATGACCAGACTCTGGCTGCTATCCGCAAGCTGACCGACAAGAACGGTCGTTATCTGTGGCAGGACTCCATCCAGGCGGGTGAGCCTGGCCGCATCCTGGGCTATGAGGTTCATACCTCTCCTTATTTCCCTGTAATCACCGCAGGTATGCCTGCCATCGCTTTCGGTGACTACAACTACTACAACATCGGTGACCGTGGCACCCGCTCCTTTGCGGAACTGAAGGAACTCTTCGCCGGAAACGGCATGGTTGGCTTCATTGCCAAGGAGCGTGTGGACGGCAAGCTGATTCTCCCCGAAGCGGTCAAGCTGCTCAAGATGGCAACTGCGTAATGAATGGAGGTGGCGGTGATGGATGCTTTGCTTGAAAAAGTAAAACAGAATCTGATTCTCGACCATGCGGCGGATGATGCATTGCTGAAGGGCTACATCACCGCCGCTGTTTCATATGCAGAAAGCTATCAGCATATTCCGGCAGGCACTTACAGCGAAAAGGATATGCCGCCTACTACCGAGCAGGCAGTCATTATGCTGTCCTCCCACTTTTACGAATCCAGGGACGGCAGCACGGGCGGCTTTTTCGCTGATAATGTGCAAGCCGGTCAGCAGGTCTGGAACACGGTCAACCTTCTGCTTCGGCTCGACCGGGAATGGAAGGTGTGACTATGAGTTTCGGAAAAATGAATGGCTTTGCCGACATCATTATTACAAAAAAGGTCAAGGACAGCGAGGGCTTCACTGCTACGGTGGATGAAGTCCTCGCTTCTGTCCGTGTTTACAGAGAAGGACGGCACGGCAGTCAGCGGTGGGCAAATCTCGCCGCTTTCTCCGAAGCCACCGATCTGTTCCGTTTCCGCAGCATCCCCGGTCTGGGTATTACCACCGACCACATCATCGTAACGGACGGAGAGCGGTTTGAGGTAACTTCGGTCGAGGATGTGAAAGGACGCGGTATGTACACGGAAGTCCTCGCCAAAAAGGTGGTGGCGACTGTTGGCAAAGGTTAATATCAAAATGCCGGATGAATTTCTGGAAAGGATGTCCCGTCT
>JBJEBV010000021.1:0-15748 GCA_051870395.1 Candidatus Cryptobacteroides sp.
GTTTGGCTTACCGCTCACGACCATCCTCGGGAGAAAACCTGACCTCGGAAATCTGGTGCAAATCTGAAGCAAGTTATTCTTTCAGATTACTTTGTCATAAAAAAATAGGAGACGCCCCGTCCCCTATCTCAACTCACGGGTGCAAATATACGCAAAAAATCCTCAAAAATGAAATTTTGTCCGGATTTTCCTCTATATGGGCCAAAATGTTTGAAAAGATTTTCAGTTTCATCATAAAAATGCTTACTTTGCAGAACAAAAGAAAGAAATCAGGTCCCCGTGGTGCGGAACTTGAGGTTTTTTTCGTATTTGAAGGGGTCCAAGTCCCTTCGTAGTGTACACATAAGATTTTTGGGCGGTACTTGGAAAACCGCCGGTTTTTTACTTGATATGGAATTTACCGCCAAGCAGTTGGCCGGAGTCCTGAAGGGGACTGTGGATGGAGATCCTGAGGCAAAAGCGACCTCATTTGCGAAAATTGAACACGGAAAGCCGGGCCAGCTCTGTTTTTATGCAAATCCTAAATATGAGCAGTACGTTTATACGTGCAAGGCTTCTATCCTATTGGTAAACAAGGACTTCGAACCTAAGGGAACAGTATCCGCCACGATGGTTCGGGTGGAGAATGCATATACTGCAATCGCCGAACTGCTCAAGTACGTGGCGACCCAGAAGCGCACCGACAGAAGACACAGGGGATTCAGGTCATCCTGGTTCCTCACTTCCAAATTCGGAAAGAAGGTATATCTCGGGAGCCATTCATACGTGGGCCATCATGCAGTAATCGGGGACTATACCAAGATTTTCGAGAACGTATATATCGGTGACAATACAGTCATCGGGAAACATTGCATCATCTATCCGGGCGTCAGCATCTATCCGGGAATGGTCATCGGTGACAATGTAATCATCCATTCCAATGCCGTCATCGGTTCTGACGGTTTCGGCAATGCTCCGCAGCCTGACGGTACTTGGGAAAAAATCGAGCACCTGGGCAACGTCATTATCGGCAACAATGTGGAAATCGGAGCATGCACTACCATTGACAGGGCTGAGATGGAGTCCACCATCATTGGCAACGGTGTCAAGATTGACAATCTCTGCCAGATTGCCCACAATGTCCAGATTGGAGACAATACCGTGATGGCTGCCCAATGCGGCATCGCAGGGTCAACAAAAATCGGCAAGAACTGTATCCTGGCGGGTCAGGTCGGCATTGCCGGTCACCTTACCATTGCAGACAACACCACTATCGGTGCCCAGGCCGGCATCATCGGCAACATCCGCAAGTCCGGTCAGGTCCTCCTTGGCTCCCCGGCTCTTCCGGTGAAGAATTTCATGCGCAGTTACGCCATCTTCAAACAGCAGGGAGAGACCAAGTAGTTATCCTTTATGGACCGGCAGTTGTATAGCATTCAAAAAATACCTATCTTTGCCGGCCAGAATTATTGAAGTCTATGAAACAACGCACATTAGCGGAGTCCTGCTCCTTCAGCGGAAAGGGCCTGCATACAGGAAGGGTGGCCCGGATGACCGTGCTCCCGGCTCCGGAGGATACAGGGGTCAGGTTCCTGAGAACAGACATCGGTCCCGACGCCTTCATTGATGCGGTGGCGGAGAACGTCACCAATACTGCGAGATGTACCCTCCTCTCAAGCGGGGAGGTATCCGTATCCACAGTAGAGCATCTTCTTTCCGCCCTTACGGGAATGGGAATTGACAATGCGCTCGTGGAGATTGACAATGTCGAAGTCCCGATTCTTGACGGCAGCGCATCCTATTATGTAAAGGCATTCGCCAATGCCGGAACAGTCGAGCAGGATGCTGAACGTGAATATATTACGCTCGATAAGGAAATTGAAATCAAGGACGAGAAGACCGGCTCCTGGGTCAAGGTTACACCTGCTGGCGACCTCTCATACGGGCTTACAGTTGACTTCAATTCCAGGGTGCTCGGTATACAGACGGTGGAATGGGACCCGTCACGTGATTATGCCGCGGAGATTGGAACCTGCAGGACATTTGTATTTTTCCACGAAATAGAGTATCTCTTCGCCAACAACCTCATCAAGGGCGGCGATGTGGACAATGCCATCGTCATCGTGGAGCATCCTGTCAGCGACGAGCAGCTCGAAAGGATGGCTGCCCTGTTCAATATACCGAAGCTCAAGGTGAACGAGAGCGGTTATCTCAATAATCTTGAACTCCGTTTCCCGAATGAATGCGGAAGGCACAAGCTTCTCGACATGATCGGGGATTTCAGGCTCGCCGGGGGCTATCTCAAGGCCCGCATAACGGGATATAAGCCTGGACATGGTATTAATACTAATGTAGCCAAGGCCATCAGGAAGGCCATCGGCGCGACAAAATAAACTCTATCATTATGAACAAGATTCATCCACTTGCTACCGTAAGCCCGAAGGCTGTCCTTGGAGACAATGTCGAAGTCGGACCATATGCTTTCATTGACGAGAATGTCGAAATCGGTGACGGATGCAAGATCCATCCTCACGCTGTAATCTATCCTTATGTCAAGATGGGAAAGAACTGCGAGGTCTTCCCGGGTGCTGTCCTCGGAGCCGTTCCGCAGGATCTGAAGTTTGACGGAGAGATTACCTACGTTGAAATTGGAGACAATGTCACCATTCGCGAATGCGTTACCATAAACAGAGGTACAAAGGCCAGCGGCAAGGGTATTACCAAGGTCGGAAGCAACACATTGATAATGTCTTACGTCCACATTGCACACGACTGTACTGTGGGTAATCACTGTATCCTTGTCAGCTATGTCGGCATAGCCGGCGAGACTGAGGTGGCTGACTGGGCAATCATCGGAGGCGGTGCCAAGGCTCACCAGTTCACCAAAATCGGCTGCCATGCAATGGTGGGCGGAATGTCCAAGATCAACAAGGACATCCCTCCTTACGCACTCTGCGGCAGGGACCCTATCTGCTACGCCGGAGTCAATATCGTAGGCCTCCGCAGAAGGGGATTCTCCGCTGACGTGGTCAGGAACATCAAGGATATCTATGACACGATATATTTCCAGGGCTACAATATCACTGACGGCTGCGCCAAGGTAGAGGCCGGTTTCCCTGACAGTGAGGAGAAGGCCACGATTCTGAATTTCATCCGCTCTTCCAAGAGAGGTATCATCAAGGCCAACAATCCCGGAGAGAAAGGAGATATAGATTAATGCTGCTGCTTGAAACGGCTTTCATGCCGCCCGTATCATATTTTGCAGCAATTGCTGGAGAATTTACCCTGTCATGCGGCAGGGTAGTTTCTTTGGTGCCGGCCAGACTCCGCATTGAGGCTTGCGAGAACTATCAGAAGCAGTCTTATCGCAACAGATGCCGTATCTATGCGGCCGGGGGAGTGGAAAGCCTCACCTTGCCTGTTGTCCACGAGGGAGGTACCAGCTCGCTTCCAATCCGGGAAATCAGGGTGGACTGGAGCAAGGACTGGCTCACAAGAATGGAGAGGGCGATTGTCTCCGCATACGAGTCTTCGCCTTATTTTGAATATTACAGGGACAGTCTGTTCGCTATCCTGGAGTCCCGTCCTGACAGGCTCTTTGACCTGAATCTCGGCCTGATACATTACTTCCTCGAAAAAATCGGCATTTCAGCCGACATTGACTTTACCACAGAATATGAACGTCCGGGGGAAACTGCACCGGAAATCAGGGACCTTCGTGGCCTTGTGCATCCGAAGAAACCTTCATTGCTGAATACGGGGAAGCCATACTGGCAGGTATTCGCTGCGAAGTATGGCTTCAAGTCCGATCTCTCGGTAATGGACCTTCTCTTCAATGAAGGCCCGGATTCAATTGTCTATCTGAAGCAATCCGGAATCTAGAATCTGAATCCGATTGTCAGTACAACATCCCAGAGACTCCTCTTGTTGAGGATTTCAGGAGTCAGGCTGGTAGCATTCCCTGCGCCGTCGAAGATGTAGTCTTCATAAGGATAGATGTATTCTCTTGCCAGGAAATTGCCCCTGACGGCCAGGTCTGCGAAGAATGAGCCGGAAGAGCTGTATCCCAGTCCTGCGGAAACAGAGTTGCGGGATGATTTCCCTGGCCTTTTCTTGCTGCCCAAATCGCTGATGTAGCGCTCTCCTGTCGTGGTGAGATTGTAACCAGCCCTGACAGAGAATCCGTTTGCAGGCTTGATTTCTGCACCGAGCCTGAGCATGTGGGAAATGCCCGTCAGCCTGGAGATGTCTTCGTTCGTGGCCTCAAATGCGCTGTGGTCATTGGTCTCGGCTTCCTTGAACTTCATCGTGCTGTAGTCGCACATCTCGTAATCTGCGCTTATCAGGCCGAATGAACCGAAGGTGAAGGCTGCTCCGACATTGACTCTGTATGGCGAAACAAGTTTGTATTTGTATTCGCCGACAGGCGACTGTGCGCTGGCATTGAAGTACGAATCGGTGAAATAGGTGTCACCTGCGTGCTGCCAATGCTCCTTGATGATTGTCGATGTAGGGGTCTGGATTGCCGCTCCGATTCTGAGTCCCGGGACAGGTACGAAGATTACGCCGAACTTTCCATATACACCGGAACCTACGGCATCGTATGAATATCTGTAGCGGAGATTGTCGAAATATCCGGTGCGGCCGCCGTCAAAGCTTATGCCGAAATTGTATGGGTCCAATGCGGCTTCCTTGAAATACTCGTCCATTTTGTAGTCCAGGGAGATTACACCGAGATTTGCTCCGATGAAGAATCTGTCGGACACGTTGAATCCGAGGTTGAAGACCATATCGTACTTGCTGCCGCTGGATATGCGCCCATATCTCTGGTCTATTACGTCGCTGAGCTGGATATCGTAATTTCCGGAGCCGCTGTCATAGATGGACTCAGTCACACCTGCATATTCATCGCTCTTGCCACCGTATGCTGCTATCATCCCGGACTGGAGTCCGACTACTGAAAGCCAGTCATAGTAGCTGTAGGCATCGCCTGAGTCCAGGCCGGAAACCGGGAGACCGCCAGCCCTGACCGCCATTGAACCGGCGAAAGTGGTGGCTCCGTTTTTTCCTGCTGCCGCTGTGTTGTCGAGATAGCTTGATGTGCCGTTGGCAACGAATCCGAATGTCACGTTCTTCAGGCCGCTCTTCCTGCGGGTGTTGTAGTTTATCATCACGCCGACATTCGGCAGGGTGAACTTCGTGCTGCTGTTCTTGTATGCCGGGCCGTATTTGTCATTGGCTGACGGCTCTGCAAGATAACTTGCCCGGCTTCCTGAAATCGTTAATCCCGGGGTGATGGTTACCTGGGAGAAACTGTTTACGGCCGAGCCTGCCGGGTTGATGTTCACGGAACCCAAGTCGCCCCCGAGTGCCGTGAAAGCATTTCCCATCGCGATGGAACGCGCCGTTCCGTAATAGTTCTGGTCACTGAAACGCAATGCGTCCCATACCGTCTGCCCGTTTGAATTCCACGCTGCGCTCAACGCCGCCACGGACAGTATCATTGTAGTAATTCTTTTCATTTTCATTGAATGTCTAAGTTATCGTCTGCTCGATGAACCGCCGCCGCTGCTCCTGCTGGCGCCTCCTCCGTATGATCCGCCACTGCTCCTGCTGCCTCCGCTGTATGACGAACTGCTGGAAGAACTCCTATACGACGAGCTGCTGGAAGAACTTCTGTACGAACTGCTTGAGGAACTTGACGAACTGCGGAAAGAGGATGAACTTCCGGATGAGTAAGAACTCCTGGATGAGGAAGACGGGCTGGAGTAGGTGGAAGATGAATGGCCAGACGAGCCCGTGTAGCCGCTCCTGCTGCCGCTTGAGGTAGCGGATGAGGCAGGTCTGCGTGATGCCGGAAGGGAACTTGTCACAGGTCTGCTTGAAGAAGCGGATGAACCGGCATAGCGCGAGGTCGTGCTCCCTGCCGGCCGGGTAACAGTGGTGCCGGAAGGGCGTGATGTCGTGGCGCCGGAAGGGCGTGAAACTGTCGAGCCGGCGGGACGTGCTGCATTGACTCCGGACGGTCTGGATGCTACGGTCCTGTTGTGCCCGGAGACGGTGCCGGAAGCAGGGTTCCCCATGGATGAAGCGCTTGTGGCTGAGCCTCTTGAGACGGTGGCCCTTCCAGGAGTCAGTCTGTCCTGTCCCCTGGTGGACAAGGCAGCCCGGTCAACCCTTGAGGCTGAAGAGTATGAGGTATTCCTCGTGCTTCTGGTCAGCGAACTTGACCCTGAAGTCCTGTTCGCAGTTCCGGTGGCGGCCCTTCTGGTAGCGGATGATGCCACTCCCATTCCGTCCCTGACAGTGCTGCCGGATGTCAGGCTGCGGTTGACATAATGTCTGTTGCCGCCGCTGTACCAGCCGTGTGTGTTCCAGCAAGGGTCGTAGCAACCATGATAGTGGTGATGATACCACGGGTCGTGATACCAATATCCGTGATACCACGGGTCGTGATACCAGCTCCAATAGTAGCCCGGATATCCCCAATGCCAAGGGTCATAATACCAGGAATCCCAGTACCAAGGGTCCCAGTAAATGCTTGAGTAGTACCAAGGGTTTGCACCCCAGTACCACGAACTGTAATAAGGTCTTGTCCAGGTGTTCCAATATGGACCGTACCAATAGTAACTCTCAGGATAGAGTGAATATACAGGTTCATTGGTCACTGTCACGGATGTGATTCCCTGATCTTTGTTGAATTTCAGGGTAGTGGACATATTCTCCGGCACGTAGAGAGTATCAGTCTCACCTGCCTTGAGAAATATCTGTGAATTCTTCGTCTCTTCGACAAGTTCATCAACTTTCGAGCGGGACGCCAATGTGGCGGTTCTGGTTTCAGTAGCGGACGGTCTGCTGTAGAACCCGTCCTGGTACTGCTGGTTGGAAGCGTATTGGGATGCTGAACCGCAAGATGTCATTGCCAGCAGGATTCCCAAAGCGTTCAGGATGTCAGTTTTCTTCATAATAGGCCCTCCTAATTACAATAAATTTGTATCTTTGTGCGCTGATTGCGCAACTGTGCAGGTAATGCAATATTCATACCCGCATAATCATTGCAATATTAAGAATTTTATTTAATAAACAAAAACACATTGTCGTAAAATGGCTGATCAGATCACCAAACGTTCCGAGAATTATTCTCAATGGTACAATGACCTCGTGGTAAAGGCAGAACTGGCGGAGCAGTCTCCAGTCAGGGGATGTATGGTCATAAAACCATACGGATATGCGATATGGGAGAAGATGCAGAGGATTCTTGATGCCAAGTTCAAGGCTACAGGTGCACAGAATGCATATTTTCCGCTTTTTATACCTAAGTCTTTCTTCAGCCGCGAGGCCGAGCACGTGGCAGGTTTCGCCAAGGAATGCGCAGTCGTAACGCATCACAGGCTGATGAATGACCCTGACGGCAACGGAGTAGTGGTCGACCCGGCTTCAAAACTCGAGGAGGAACTCATTGTCAGGCCTACTTCAGAGACCATTATCTGGAGTACGTACAAGAATTGGATAAAGTCCTGGAGGGATCTTCCTATCATGTGCAACCAGTGGGCCAATGTTGTCCGCTGGGAGATGCGTACAAGACTCTTCCTCCGCACCGCCGAGTTCCTCTGGCAGGAGGGCCACACGGCCCACGCCACCTCACAGGAGGCTCAGGAGGAGGCCCAGAGGATGGTTGACGTATATGCTGATTTCGCCCGCAATTATATGGCAATGCCGGTGATTGTCGGACACAAGAGCCCTAACGAGAGGTTCGCCGGAGCGCTGGATACATTGACCATCGAGGCAATGATGCAGGACGGAAAGGCTCTTCAGGCCGGTACTTCACATTTCCTCGGACAGAACTTCGCCAAGTCGTTTGACGTGCAGTATGCTGACAAGGAAGGCAAACTCCAGTATGTCTGGGCTACTTCCTGGGGCGTTTCCACCAGGCTTATGGGTGCTCTCGTGATGGCACACGGAGATGACAACGGACTCGTCCTGCCTCCTGCTCTTGCTCCGATCGAGGTGGTCATGGTTCCTATCTACAGGACTGACGAGGAGCATTCAGCCGTGCTTGCCAAGATGAATGAGGTCAAGTCGGCCCTTGAGGCGGCAGGACACAGCGTCAAGATTGACGACAGGGATACCCTCCGTCCGGGATTCAAGTTCGCCGAGTGGGAGCTGAAGGGCGTGCCGGTAAGGCTGGCGATGGGTGCCCGCGATCTCCAGAACGGTACTGTGGAAATTCACAGGCGTGATACTCTCGAGAAGAAGACCATCTCGCTCGAAGGCGTGGACAAGTACATTGAGGACCTGCTCGTGGATATCCAGAAGACCATTTACAGTAAGGCATTGACTGCCAGGGATTCACGCATCCAGAAATGCGACAGCTGGGAGGAGTTCAAGGAGAAAATCCAGCAGGGAGGCTTCCTTCTCTGCCATTGGGACGGCACCGCCGAGACCGAGCAGAAGATCAAGGAGGAGACCAAGGCTACTATCCGTTGCATTCCTGTGGACAGCGTAGTCTGCAAGGAGGAGGGCGTGGACATATACTCAGGCAAGCCATCCCACGAGAGGGTCGTGTTTGCAATTTCATATTAATCCCGGAGTTCCGCATTGGCGTACTCGAGAATATTACCTATAATGAAAAGATTTTGCATTGTTTCCTTGCTTGCGGCGCTTATCTGCGGCGTTGCTGGCGCCCAGGAAGTTACAGATGCGCAGAAGGCTGCTGAAGAGGCTGCCAAGGCCATCGCAGGTGCTCCCCAGGCGGAAGTTAAGGTCAAGAAACCCCGCTATTGGACAAATTCTCTCCTGACCAAGCTTGATTTCGGACAGTCTTCGTTCACCAACTGGGCTGCCGGCGGATACAACAACTTCACCATGAAGTCGTTCATTGACGCCAGCGCAAACTACAAGAAGAATGACCTCTTCTTCAACAACCGTCTCCAGCTTGACTACGGTTTCCTGTACTCTGCTGACAAGCCGGTAATCCAGAAGAGTGATGACCGGATTTACTATGAGGGCAAGTTCGGATACAAGGCTGCCAAGAATCTGAATTATTCTGCCCAATTCAACTTCAGGTCGCAGTTCTCCGACGGGTTCAACTATCCTGTTCCGAAGCAGCCGGAAGATGTTGCTGATGAGGATTGGAATCCCGGCAAGAAGGAGTGGAAGGATGCCCGCGTGAAGAAGTCCGGCTTCCTTTCTCCGGCATACACCAACATTGCGCTCGGTATTGACTGGGTCCCGACCAAGTGGCTGACCATCAACCTGGCACCTCTCACCGGAGGTTTTGTCATCACTACGGATGAGGACCTGAGGAAGGCCAACGGTATGGAGAGGCAGAAGAAATACAAGGATACTGAAGCCTTCCCGGATGATCTTGGAGTGTATTACAAGTCAGCCAGGTTCGAGTTCGGTGCCCAGCTCAAGATTGACGGAAAGCTCAAGGTCAATGACAATTTCTCATATACCTCGCAGCTCGTCCTCTTTTCCGACTATCTGGACAAGCCTCAGAACATCCGTGTGAACTGGGATAACAGGATTGACTGGAAGATTGCCAAGTATTTCTCCCTTACTCTTACGACCAACCTTATCTATGATGACAAGGTGATGGTCAAGACGGACAAGATAATCGAGAAATATCCGGATGGCAAGAAGATGATTCAGTTCAAGGAATCCCTCGCATTCGGATTCTCATATACGATTGCTTCACGGAACAGATAATGGAAAAATCGTTTGGAAGGATTGCAGGAGGGCTGATTTCTCAAGGAGAGACAGTCCTCCTTGCCGTTAGTGGAGGCATTGATTCCATGTGTATGGCCGAGCTCGCTTACAGGTGCGGGCTCAGTTTTGCTGTGGCACATTGCAACTTTCATCTCCGGGATGAGGAAAGTGACGGGGACGAGGCACTGGTCCGGGAATGGGCTGAATTGCATGGTGTGAGGTACCATAAGGCGGATTTCGATACGGAGGCCTACGCCCGGAAGTATTCGCTCAGTATTGAGATGGCTGCCCGTGAGCTGAGATATGGCTGGTTCATTGAAGTTTGCGGGAAATACGGTTATCCGGTCCTGGCTGTTGCCCATAATGCCAATGACAATGCGGAGACATTGATGCTCAATCTGTTGCGCGGCACCGGCCTGAAGGGACTGACGGGTATGCGGGCCGATGGCTTCGTTCCGGCTCCGGGAGGGGAAAATGTGAGGATGATCCGTCCTCTTCTCGGTTTCTCAAGGAAGGAGATTGAGGATTTCGCCGCATCTGCCGGGGTGAAGTACAGGGAGGACCATACCAACATAGAGACTGTCTATAAACGTAACAAGCTGAGGCATAAGGTTTTCCCTATATTTGAGGAAATCAATCCCGCATTCCTCAGGACATTCGCCAGGGAGATGGAGGTCTTCGCCGTGGAGAACGAAATCGCAGAGGAATATTTCCTGCTTGCCGATGTAATCGAACCTGTATCAGAAGGGGAGAGGCTCCGTATCAATGTGGAAAGACTTCTCTCTGTAAGGCATTGGGAATATGTGCTTTACAGGCTAGTGGAGAAGTATGGATTCAGGGACAGGCTGCTGGATCCTGTGGTACGCCTGCTCAAGTCGGGAGCGACATTGTCCGGGAAGGTTTTCGAGGCTCCGGGTTTCAGGCTCATTACTGAGCCGGGTATGCTGATAATCAAGGAGTTCCGCCAGGATGAAAATTCCGGGTCTCCAAAGGCGTTCCGGCGAGGCCTGCCATTCAGTCCTTTTTCTGCTGGGCTGTCCGAGAATGAGTCCTGCTCTGTAGTGAGGACGCAAGGAAAATATGAGTTTGACGGTATGTCTTTCAGTGTCAATGTTGAAGAGGCAGGGGAGACCCCTGTTTCCAAGATCAGGGATCTTGCTGCACGTGGCGTTTTGGCTCTTGATGCCGGGGCATTGAAGATGCCGTTTATCGTCAGGACCTGGAGGGAAGGGGATTGGATGAGGCCGATGGGAATGAAAGGCAAACGCAAGCTCAGTGACATTTTCACCGACCTGAAACTTGGCAGGGAAGCCAAGTCAAGGGCTCTTGTGGTGGTATCGCCAATGATTGATGCTGATCCGGCCAGCGGCAATGAAAAAGCCGGAGAGCATGTCGCAGCTGTGTGCGGTTACTCTTCCGGCTCGTTCTTCTGCAGGATTGACGAGGCTGTCAGGGTCACTGGCTCATCCTCATCAGTCATTTACCTGGACGCTCGCTGAGAACTATTTGATTTCCAGCACGTAAGGCATTCTGGCATAGACCTTTCCGGTGGATGTCGCATCCCAGTTGCGGAAGGCCCTGCCCACTGACTCGAAAGGTGTCCCTGCGAGTGCGTCGGTGCTGCCTGTGAGGTTCTCGAGAATGATGTCGAAGGTAGTCATAGGCTTCGGGTAAGTAGCTATGTTCCAGGTGCTCAAGTCGGCAGCTGTGTCACCTGCGGCGATGGAAGCATATCTCACTGCGTCCGACAATGTGCCGATTTCGTCCACGAGGCCAATCTTGAGAGCATCGGAGCCTGTCCATACACGGCCCTGTGCTATTTCGTCAATCGCATCCTTATCCATTCCTCGTCCTGCTGCAACATTGTCGAGGAAGGCCTCATAGATGTCGTCCACGGACTTCTGCATATATGCGGTCTCCCCTGCATCCAGAGGACGGCTGAGAGAGTACATGTCGCTGTGGCTGCTTGAGCCGACGTTGGTCACTCCCACGTGGAAAATCTTGTCTGCAGTTCCGCTGAAGTCAGGAATCATGCTGAATACGCCGATGGATCCGGTCAATGTGCTCTTGTCGGAGAATATCTTGTCGCAACTGTTGGAAATCCAATATCCGCCTGAAGCGGCGTAGTTTCCGTATGATGCAATCACCGGCTTGTCCTTGCGGAGGAGGTCAATCTCCGTGCGGATTTTTTCCGAAGCCAGAACGCTTCCGCCAGGGGAGGCTACCCTGAGAACCACTGCCTTGACTGTGGAATCTGCCCTGACAGAGGAGATTATGCCTGCAAACCTGTCACCTGCGACTTCCTGCTTGTCATTGCCGTCAATGATTTCACCTTCGGCGAAGATAATGGCTATCTTGCGTTTAGCCGAGGAGGCTGCCTGCGCATTGACATTGACATAGTCATTGAGCCTGATGAATTTCACGTCCTCATATTTGCTCTCCTTTGCGAGGATGGTGATTTTTTCCTTGAGCTCCTCCTTGGTGAGGAGTTCGTCCACGAGTTTGTTGGCGAGGAAGTCTTCAGGCGTATTGAGCTTGAGACCCTCAATCATGCCGTCGAGTTCCTCACGGCTGATTTCCCTGCTGGAGCATATTGACTCAGCCATTCCGTCCCACATAGAATTCACCATTTCCCTGGTCTGGAGAAGGTTTTCCTCGCTCGGCTTGTTCTTGATGTACATCTCGCCGGCTGATTTGAACTTGCCGTGGCGGATGAGCTGGACATTGACTCCGAGCTTGTCCAGAAGGTCCTTGAGGAATACCATCTGGGTACCTACGCCGACCAGCATGTTTGAGCCGCCCTTGTATCTGCCCATATAGACTTTGTCGGCAACTGAGGCGAGATAATAACTTCCGGTTCCGGGATTTTCCGTGTAGGCTACGACAGGTTTTCCTGACAGCCTGAATGCACCGAGTGCCTGCCTGAGCTCTTCGACAGGTGCGATGCCGCCGGCCGTCATTCCGTCTGCCTTGAGATATATGCATTGAACTGCAGGGTCGTCGGCGGCCTTCTCAATCGCCCTGACCGCATCCCAGAGTCCGATGATGCTTATGTCCTGTCCCTGAATCATTGCCATAGGGTCGCTTTCCTGTGTCTGCTCCGCAATGGAAATTTTGGACATGTCCATCAGGAGTACTCCTGAACGCGGCATTGCAGGAGTGGAGCTACCAAGTGAGGCAAGTGCTCCGACGAATCCGAAAAACAGCATTGTGCTGAGGATTCCCATAATGATGAGGCCGGCTATTACGGCCATTGTCATTTTCAAAAAATCTTTCATCGTTGTTCCAAATTTTCACAAAGGTAGGGATTTTTGGAATTCCAACGGCAATATTTTTTTCTTCTTCGTCAATAATTCGTAATTTCGCAGGATTTATAATTAGAACGCATATCTTATGAAACCTTCAATACCAAAGGGCACCAGGGATTTCGGCCAGGAGGAAATGGCCGCCAGGAACTATATTTTCGACACGATAAGATCTGTTTACAGGACATACGGCTATGTCCAGATTGAAACTCCTGCAATGGAGAATCTTTCCACATTGCTCGGAAAGTATGGCGACGAGGGTGACAAGCTGCTTTTCCGCATTCTGAACAGCGGGGATGCTTTCTCAGGTGTCGATTTCGAGGAGTGCAGGAATGAGGATGGGACCCTGAACAGCAACAGGGTTTCAATGAAGGTTTGCGAGAAGGGCCTCAGGTATGATCTTACCGTGCCTTTTGCAAGGTATGTGGTCCAGCACCAGAATGAGATTGCCTTTCCTTTCCGCCGTTTCCAGATTCAGCCCGTATGGCGTGCTGACAGACCCCAGAAAGGTCGCTACCGCGAGTTCTATCAGTGCGACGCAGATGTAATCGGAAGCAAGTCCCAGCTCAATGAACTGGAACTGGTGCAGATTGTGGACCGTGTTTTCACCAAGTTCGGTATCAATGTAGCCATAAAAATCAACAACAGGAAGGTCCTGACGGGTCTTGCCGAGATTGCTGGTTTTCCTGACAAGGTGACTGACATTACGGTGGCGATTGACAAACTGGACAAGATAGGCCTGGAGGCCGTGGAGGCTGAGATGAGGGAGAGGGGACTGACCGATCAGGCTGTGGCCGTGATTGAGCCTGTGCTGCTCCTGGAGGGTACGACGGCTGAGAAGATTGGGACAATGAGGGGGCTTATGCAGGGCCAGTCCGCATCCGGCATTGTGTCGGAGACGGGTCTGCTCGGACTTGATGAACTGACTGAACTCTTCGGTTTCATAGAGGCTGCCGGAGTTGGCCAGAAGGTCGAGATGGATTTGTCATTGGCCCGCGGCCTGAACTATTATACTGGTGCCATTTTCGAGGTGAAGGCATTGGATTATGCGATTGGAAGTATCTGTGGTGGAGGACGTTACGACAATCTTACCGGTATTTTCGGCCTTCCTGGAATGTCAGGCGTGGGCATTTCTTTCGGTGCGGACAGGATTTACGATGTGCTGAAGGGACTGGACAAGTTCCCGAAGGATATTGCCGGTTCGGCCACTGTCCTTTTCGCCAATATGGACTCGGATGCGCTCGCATATATTATCCCGGTAGTGAAGTCATTGCGCGAGGCCGGGGTTTCCTGCGAGATTTATCCGGACAAGAGCAAACTGAAGAAGCAGTTTGACTACGCTGACAAGAAGGGTATTCCTTTCGTGTCAATCAATGGCGGGGATGAAGCCGCCTCCGGCAATGTAAATCTCAAGAATCTTTCATCCGGCGAGCAGAAGACCTTTGCCAAGGATGATGTGGAGGGTATGAAGGCGTTTTTTGCTGGGCGGTAGTTATGTCTGGGTCTATGTCTGAATCTTTGGAGGAGTCGGCCGGGGTCTCGGGGAATGTGGCTGCGAACGGAGTTTCGGGCGTGGCTGGTAGCGTGGCTTCAGGCGGGATAGATTGTCATACTTCGGGCAGTACCGGTAGGCAGCCCTCAGGCGGTACCGGTCGGCGGAACACGATACTTGGTTACATTGCTGGTATTGTAACCGGCGTCACCTACGGTCTCAATCCGCTATTTGCCAAGCCCCTCCTGGAAATGGGCGTGCCCGTCGATACGATGCTGAGCATCAGATACTTGCTGGCTGTTTTCATTCTGGGAATCTGGCTGGTGGCGAGGAAGGAATCCCTGCGGGTCAATGCTGCCCAGACACTGCGCCTTGTGATGCTGGGCATATTGTTCGCCCTGAGCAGCGCAACATTGTTCTTTTCTTACAAGTATATACCTGCCGGCCTTGCGACAACTATCGTCTTCCTGTATCCAGTCCTGGTGGCATTGATAATGGTATTCCTGAAGGTATACCCCACCTGGCAGGTATGGCTTTCGATTTTTCTGACCTTCGCGGGCGTGGTGATTCTCAGCCTCCCTGCTTCAGGTGTCTCGTTCAATGCGGCCGGCCTTCTCCTTGCCGGTGCCTCGGCCCTGGTCTATGCACTGTATCTGGTTATCGTCAACCGGAGCCGCCGCCTGAGAACCGTTTCCAATCACGTCCTGACTTTCTACGCCCTCCTTTTCGGCTCATTTCTTTTTCTAGCCCATGGCCTCCTGTCCGGTGTACATTTGCTGGAGGGTGTTCACGGCTGGTTCTGCTGGCTTTGCCTGGTAGGCCTGGCTGTTTTCCCGACATTGATGTCACTGCTCTGCCTGGCTGTCTCAACCCGTCTGATAGGCGCTACCCGCACTTCTGTCCTTGGCGTGGCCGAGCCTGTCACCGCCATAGCCGTAGGCTGCTTTTTCTTTAATGAGTCATTGACTCTCAATGTTATAGTCGGTGTCGCCATAACTCTCTTCGCTGTTACCTTCATGGCCCTGACCGACCGTAAGCGCTGATGTATATCTCCAGCCAAGTCGCCCGATCTGTTATGTCCGCAAAATGGTCACTTCCCCTGCCATTTTGTCGATGCTGCGAATGATTATCAGCATGCCAGGGCAATTTTTCAAGAAAAAATTTGTTTTCCAATAAATAATGCTTACCTTTGCAAAACCAAAACATCGCGGGGTAGAGCAGTTGGTAGCTCGTCGGGCTCATAACCCGGAGGCCGGAGGTT
>JBJEBV010000022.1:0-15608 GCA_051870395.1 Candidatus Cryptobacteroides sp.
TTAACAACAACATTATGAAGAAAATCACAATTTTCGCCGCAATTGCGGCAATGGCTGCAGGATTGGTATCCTGCGACAAGGAGAATTCCAAGAAAGAAGGAGGTATCGAGAACAATGAAATCTCCGGACGTATCACTTCGGATCTCACACTCAAATCAGGCCAGACCTACCATCTTGTAGGCAGCCTCCAGGTGGTAGCTCCGGCAACTCTGACAATTGAACCGGGCGTGACCGTTTCTGCAGCAGACAATGGCGAAATCAACTACATTCTCATTGAACAGGGAGCCAAGATCAATGCATCCGGAACAGCCTCATCCCCGATTGTCCTGACGGCAGATTCCAAGACCACAGGGGCCTGGGGTGGTCTCCACATTTGCGGAAAGGCTCATTCAAACAAGGCCGCAAACGCCGGAGAGTCCCTTACATCCGAAATCGGAAATGCAGTTTATGGTGGAAATGAAGAGAACGACAACTCCGGCGTATTGAAATACGTGAGACTCGAATACACCGGATATAAACTTGATGCCGAGCATGAAGCCAACGGTCTTTCACTCTATGGCGTCGGCAACGGCACCAGTATTTCATACATTGAGTGCTACATGGGTTCAGACGACGGAATCGAGTTCTTCGGCGGCTCTGTAAACGTGGATCACTGCGTGGTAGTGGACTGCACCGATGACAGCTTCGACTGGACTGAGGGCTGGAACGGAAAGGGAGAGTATCTGGTGGCTTACCAGAGTGATCCGACCTGCGACTGCCTGATGGAGTGCGACAACAACGGAGATGATTTCAATGCTACTCCGGTGGCTCATCCGACCCTGAAATACATTACCCTTGTAGGCAACAATTCTACAGAGAACAAGAGAGGAATCAGGCTCCGTGCCGGTACCCAAGCAACAATAGAGAATGCCCTGATATCCGGCAAACCACTAGGAATCACAGCCGAGACAACCCAGACAATTGAGGCTCTTGCAAGCGGCAAGTCGGTTCTGAAGAATATCTACATGGACACTGTCTTCAGCGAGAAAGTCGAGGAAGGACAGGAGAGCAAGTATGCTTCAGCGCAGTTCCTCGCAGACGGGACGAACAAGGAGAACTTCACTATCACCCTCAAAGACAGATTTGTAGGCATGATAGACGGCAATGGCGCCGTTGATGCAGCTTCCGACTGGACCAAGGGTTGGACCAAGTAAGGAACCAAAAGCAACATTCTCTAAAAAACTTGAGCATCATCTTTCATAAATTAAAAAGACTTTGCTAACTTTGCCGCACTTATGTAAAAATTGAATTGAAAATGGAAAAAGGACCTATTTCAAATTTCATCACACATCATTACCGTCACTTCAACTCGGCGGCTCTCGTTGATGCGGCAAAGGCTTACGACGAGCACATGAACAAGGGTGGCAAGATGATGCTTGCAATGGCAGGAGCAATGTCAACTGCCGAAATCGGACTCTCACTCGCCGAAATGATCCGCCAGGACAAGATACAGATCGTATCCTGCTCAGCTAACAACCTCGAGGAGGATATCATGAACCTTGTGGCCCACAACCACTACTACAGGGTTCCGAACTACAGGGATCTCACCCCGGCACAGGAGAAGGAGCTTCTCGACAACCATATGAACCGCGTTACGGATACCTGCATCCCTGAGGAGGAAGCATTCCGCCGCCTCGAGCATCACCTCGTTGAAGTATGGAACGAGATGAAGGCCAATGGTGAAAGACTCTTCCCTTGGGAGGTGATTTACAAGCTCATCCGCAGCGGAGTCCTCGAGCAGTACTACGAGATTGACCCTAAGGACAGCTGGGTGCTTGCAGCCTGCGAGAAGAACATTCCGATTGTAGTTCCGGCCTGGGAGGATTGCACCACCGCAAACATCTTCACGGCTCACTGCATCCGCGGGGAGTACGAGACCTCAATGATCAAGAACGGCATTGAGACCATGATTTTCCTCACCGAGTGGTATCGTGAGAACTGCGGTGGACAGGGAGTAGGCTTCTTCCAGATTGGTGGAGGTACAGCAGGTGACTTCCCTATCTGCGTAGTACCGATGATGGCACAGGACCTCGAGTGGCCTGACGTACCTCTCTGGGCATATTTCTGCCAGATTTCAGACTGCACCACCTCATACGGTTCATACTCAGGAGCAGTTCCGAACGAGAAGATCACCTGGGGAAAACTCGATGTCGATACACCTCGATTCATTGTCGAGTCTGATGCGACAATTGTGGCCCCTCTCATTTTCTCCTACGTTCTCGGTTGGTAATCAAAAGAACATAAACAATAATTGAGGGTGGCAGTCAGTCACCCTCTTTTTTCTAATCTCGCTACGATGAACTATTCACTACGAAAAAACCTCAACAGGACAATTTCCAAATCCCGGATGCCCGAATCCCTGAAATTCTTCCTGTTCGGAGTATCCAGGAGGCGAAGACGCTCCAGGAAAGACAGTTCTGGAATCATTGAAGAATTACCTGTTATCGAATCCGGGGATTCCAGCCTTGCAGAATCCATTGAGAAGTGGGCCTCCATTGAAAGCAACATATTGAGGGACTTCTCAATGCAATCCATCGCCATCGGCCTGGGCCTGGATGTTTCAGAAATCAAGGATTATTTCAACAACGTCAGCACGGAAGGATTCTACAGATGGCGGAACCGCGCCAGAATCATCCTTGCGAGCAAGCTCATCACAAGATACCCGGAAGCATCATTGGAGAGCATTGGCAGGAAAGTCGGATTCCCGGACAAGTCCAATTTCTACAAACAGTTCAGGATGTACATAGGAAAAACTCCCGGCGAATGGAGAAACGCCAGGAGCCAAAAGTTCGATGAGTAGGAAGAGAGGTATCGTCACTCCCTTGCCAGAAAAATCGGAAGATTCCCTACGGAATAATATGAGTTTTCAGCATCATAGCCGGCATTGTCCTTGAGAAGCTGAATCTCCATACGGTACTCCTGATAGGAAATCCCTAGATGGCTGGTTGCAGGGACAGTCACGAAACATCTGTCCTCGACATTCTCATACAGAATCTCCAACTCGAACTGCCCTTTTTCATCCGTCCTTCGGGACACACTGGAATGAGGGGAGGATTCTCCCGGGCTGTACAATTCCAGCCTCACGTCCACTGAAGCCAGATGAGTCTTGGCCGTGCCGTCAATGACAACACCCGAGACCCTGACAGTGCAAGGCATATCCTGGTAGGTCAAACAATCACTCGCCTCCGTGCAGCCTGCCGCCAGGAAGACCGCACAGAGGAAAGACAGCAAGAATCCAATGTTTCTCTTAAGCATATCACTCACCCTGATGAGCCGGCCTGAGAAGGTCCAGGACAACCTTTACCGGATTGAATGTCTCAAGCGGAACCTCCACGAAACTGGTATTCCAGTCACTCATTGAGCCATTCCACAGACCCGGAAGTTCAAGAGCCTTGAGTTCCCTGCCCTGATAGCTCTTGGAACTGATGAAGCCCGCATCCTGGTCCACATAATCCAGAAGATTGAACTTCTCCCCCTTGTAATTGCGGAGGCAGCAGACAAGGTCCACCGGATTGAAATGCGTGGCGGAAGCCAACATCTCCCTGGAAGCCTCGTCTCCCATATTGATCTGCACGCTCTCAAGTATCTGGAGATTGGAAGAACCGTCCTTTGACTTGACAATGAAAGGACCGCCACCAGGCTCGCCCTGATTGCGCACCATTCCGCAGACCCTGATTGGCCTGTCAAGTTTGGCCCTCAGCAATGCCACCCTTTCGGCAGGACCGGCACTCGCCGGCAATGTTATGCTGAGTTCATCCGCCAGGAACTCCTCAATCTCGTCACAAAGGGCCGTACAATCAGAATTTCCGGCAGCATCAAGAGCATTGAGATATCCGAAAATCCTGTCCCTCAGACTAAGTGCCACACCCATAAGCACCTTTTTGTACCTTGCGGTAACCGGCAGGAACCTGTCATTTGAAACATTGTCAATGTTCTTGATGGACACGAGTTCATCCTCTATAGCATTGAGATTGTAGATAAGGGCACCGTGACCGGCAGGCCTGAACAGAAGTTCACCCTCCTCCGTACGGAAAGGCCTGTTCTTGAGATCCACCGCAACAGTGTCGGTAGATTTTTCCTGGCAGGTAAATGAAATGTTGAACTTCACGCCAAACTTGGCCTCGTATGCGGCCCTGACCTCCTCAAGAGCCTCCCCAAAGAGTTTCCCAAACTCAGGGGAAATGGTGAATACAATGTTGGCAGAGCCGTCAGCATTGCGCATATAATCCTGAGCCTCAATGAGATGCTCCGCAAATGCAGTCCTGCACTCCCCATCCGGGTATCTATGGAAACGGATTACTCCCTTAGGCTTGGAACCGTAGCCGAGTCCCTTGTCCGTAAGCACCTTCTCCGCCACATCACGACGATAATCAGCATTGTCCTCCGGCGTTCCGAACATCTCCGGAGTATAGAATGCGAACTTCCCGATGGCTGATGCCAGCTTGCCTACTGAAGAATCCGCACCCGGATCCTTCCCTTCTTCAAGTGCGGAAAGCCCTGCGAAAATGTCCTTGAACATCCTGGAAGCCGCACCGGATGCCGGCACAAACTTGCATTTTCCAGCCACTGAAGCATTTTCATAATAAGTTACGGCTTCATCCGCAGCCTTTTCCCCCAATACCTTGATGCCATTCTCCGGTGTAGCCGGCGCAATGATGTCAAGCCATGGAAATCCCTTCCTGAAACGCTCTACCTGAGCCTCAACTTCAGAAACCGAGGAACCCCGTCCCTCAATCTGCCTTACGTCATTCTGATCAAACATAGTTTATGTGGTTTTAATCGATGAATACTTCGCGTCTGTAATTGTACTCCGACCTGAGTTTGTCGAAATCCTCAGGATGGAGCCTGAGCATGAAATCATCAGTGAAAATCGGATAATTGTACTGGAAAACTGCGGCAATCTCCCCCTGGTTCATCCCCCTCAAGTCAAGCTTTACTGCCTCATTCTCAGCAAGTTCCGTTTTCGGGAAAAATTCGTACAACTGTGTAATTCCGAAATAATGAGCCACCGCCCTGACCGCTGCCGCAGTACCGTTCTGCTTGCCCTGATAGGAATATCCGGCAATGTGCGGAGTGGCAATCGCAGCCTTGTCCATCAGTTCGAGATTGATGTTAGGCTCATTGTTCCAGGTATCAATGATGACAGGTCCGAGTTTCGGGATAGCCTCAAGCAGGGCATCCTCGCAGACCACCTCTCCCCTTGCGGCATTGATGAAAAAGGCACCCGGCTGCATCTTGGCAAAGAAATCCCTGTCAGCCATTCCCCGGGTGGTTTCATCCAGCGGGACATGCAATGTAACTATCTGGGACTCAGCAAGAAGAGTATCCAGGTCACAGAAGCCGTAAGAGCCTTCCGCCTCAGCCCGCGGAGGGTCGCATTTGAGAACCTTGAATCCGAGTGCGAGCCCCATTCTTTCCACCATACTTCCCACGTGGCCCACTCCGATAATGCCGAGGGTGTCACCCTGGAGGCTGATTGCCCTGCGGGATGCAAGCCCGAACAATGCCGAAAAAACATACTCCGTCACGCCTCCGGCATTGCAACCCGGGGCATTCCTGACAATGATGCCGCGGGAATCGCAGTAAGGAAAGTCAATGTGGTCGTCGCCTATGGTGGCTGTGGCTATGAACCTCACCCTGGTACCCTCCAGAAGGTTCTCGTCACATCTCGTCCTGGTCCTTATCATCAATGCGTCCGCATCCATCAAGTCCTCCCGGCAGATTTGCCTGCCCGGTCTGTAAACGACCTCAGCATAGGGCTCGAAAACGCCCTTCAGGAAGGGTATGGCCTCATCAGCCACGATTTTTATCTGTCTGTCCATCATTTCAACATTATTGCTTTCAAATATTTCCGATTCCCGGGATTGCCGGAGTTCATCGGATCCGAAGCCACCTCAGCATTTATGGCGGCCACGATTTCATCTTTCTGGAAATAAAGCTGGTTCCTCACCACAGATGAGGAGATATGGCATACCAGAGTGCCGTCCTTGAAATATTTTTTCAATGTATAAGACCCTGCCCCAGTCACCTTGTCCCAGGCCGACAAGATCAGGTTTTCATTGACTATGGATGTCATTCCGCTGAGTTTCAGGAACATAGGGACAAGGTCCGACATTGGGGAAGGATCCTTCCTCTCCATTGTCACATGATTGTCGTATCTCCTTGCCTTATCCATCTCAAACCTCCTCCATTGCAAAACATCCTCCCGAGGCAGTGAAATAAGCCCTGTCAGCCGTAACCCCGTCTACAATCCCCGCAAGACGCACCTTGTTGCTGTCCGTTATGAAAATTTGGCCGAAGTCGCTGCCGGCCACGAGGCCGAGAAGATTCGACGTGCGGTCCATGTCAAGTTTGTCGAAAACATCATCCAGAAGCAATGTCGGAGGAACCCCGGACTCCTGTTTCATCAGTTCGTACTGGGCGAATTTCAATGAAACGAGGAACGACTTCTGCTGTCCCTGTGAGCCGTCCCTCCTGATAGGATGGCCGTTCATAAGGAAAATGAGATCATCCCTCTGGATGCCTGAAGTGGTGTACCCGAGAATCTGGTCCTTGCGCCTGGAAGCCTGGAGTAGCGAGGAAAGGGAGGAGGAGGCGAGATCCGACTTGTACTCCGCCCTGACTTCTTCACGACCTCCGGAAAGTATTGAATAATAATGACCTATCACGGGCGAAAGAGCCTCTGCGAATGCCTTCCGCTTCTCGAAAATCCGATGGCCGTGATAGGCCAGGGACTCCTCGATTATATCCAGCAGGGCCATATCGGGTGCTTCATCCTTCAGCATTGCATTGCGCTGGGATATGAGTTTGTTGTATTGCTGGACATCGGAGAGATACTCCCCGTCCATCTGGGAAAGCACCTGGTTCAGGAAACGCCTGCGCTCCTCGCCGGATTCGCTTACCAGAGTCCCGTCCGAAGGCGAGACCAGCACTACCGGAAGCAGGCCAATGTGGTCCGACATCCTCTGGCAGGGCTTGTCGTCCTTGACCAGTTTCTTGGCGCCGTTGCCGGCAACACGTAATGAAAAGCGGCTTTCGGCGGACTTCATCGAGTAATGGCCCGAGATGGCGAAAGACCCGGCACCGTATCTTATGCAGGACCTGTCAGTCGCATTGGAGGCACTCTTGGTCATTGACATATAATAGATGGCGTCAATGAGATTGGTCTTGCCTTCGCCATTGCCCCCGGAAATACAGTTTATGTTCGACGAGAACTCAAGTTCCGCCAGAGCAATGTTCCGGAAATCCTGAACGACCAACTTTTTGAGCACCGCCATATCCAAAGACTGATTATTGATGCAAATATAATGAAATTAAACGGCTTCTCGTTGTAGGATTGCCGAAAATTATGTAATTTTGCGGACTATGCAATGAAACGCATCAATATTGAAACAAAAAAATAAACATCAATATGGCAAACGTTACACTTAAAGACCAGGAGAGACAGCAGCAGGAGAATGTTGCTGAGAAAGTCTCCGCCGTTGAGAAATTTTTCAATGAAAACAAGAAAGTGATCTGGGGCGTGCTCGGAGCGGCGATTCTCGTCGGCGTGGCAGTTCTCTGCTACCACAAGTTCTACGCAGAGCCTAGAAGGGCCGAGGCACAAGAGCAGATGTATCCTGCAGAGGCAAGTTTCCGCGCGGGCAACTATGACATCGCCCTCAACGGAGACGGCAATGCTCTCGGATTCGCACAGGTCATCGAGGAATACGGTTCAAAGGCCGGTGCCGCAGCATATTTCTACGCCGGTGTTTGCGAACTTCAGCTCGGCAATTTCGAAAATGCGGTTTCCTACCTCGGAAAATACAATGGAAAGGATGAAATCCTGAAGGCAAGGGCACTCGGCTGCAAGGGCGATGCCTACACCGGGCTCAAGAATCTCAGCGATGCCCTCTCCTGCTACGAGAAGGCAGCCGGAGTGGTCGACAATCTCTTCGCCGCTTCATACCTCCTCAAGGCAGGTGTAGTATGCGAGGAGCTCGGCAAGCCTGAGAAGGCTCTCGGCTTCTACAAGAAAATCAAGGACCAGTATCCACAGTCAATGGAGGGATACGATATCGACAAGTATATCAGCAGAATTGAGAACGCACCGGTATCCAAATAACATTTCGGAATATGGGAAGAGCATTTGAGTTCAGAAAAGAAAGGAAGATGAAGCGTTGGGGCCACATGGCCAAGACCTTCACCAAGATTGGAAAGGAAATCACCATCGCCGTAAAGCAGGGCGGACCTGATGTTGTCGGCAACCCGCGTCTCCGCGCCCTCATCGCAGAGGCCAGGAACGAGAATATGCCTAAGGACAATATCGAGAGGGCCATCAAGAAGGCCACCGACAAGACTCTCGGCGATTTCAAGGAGGTTACATTCGAGGGATACGGCCCGTTCGGCATCGCCTTCCTCGTGGAAACAGCCACTGACAACAATACCAGGACCGTGGCCAATGTCCGCAGTTATTTCACCAAGTGCGGTGGCTCTCTCGGCACCAGCGGCAGTGTAAGTTTCATGTTCGACCACAAGTGCGTGTTCAGGATCAAGGACAAGGAAGGTCTTGACATTGACGAGCTCCAGTTGGCGCTCTGCGATTTCGATGACGACCCTGAGGTATTCATCGAGGAGCAGGAGGACGAGGATGAGAACATCACCAAGAACGTGGTAATTTACGGAGCCTACGAGTCCTACGGCGGCATCCAGAAGTACATTGAGGAGAACGGCTTCGAGCTGGTTTCCGGAGGTTTCGAAAGGATTCCTAACGTGGATTTGAAGGACGTCACTCCTGAGCAGAGGGAGACATTGAACAAGCTCACCGACCTACTGGAGAATGATGACGATGTCACCAACGTTTATTCGACAATGAAGCCTGCTGAATAGCAGAGTGTTCGATAAGACTGCATTGCGGATCCCATTGGGGTCTGCTTTTTTTGTTTTTAATTAATATTCATTAAATTTGCAAGTTACATATATAATACGGTATCACTTTAATACATTATATTTTACATGAGTATCCAGCAGGATAATATCAAGATTCTGGCAGAGCGCAGAGCCAAGGCCTCGATGGGAGGCGGACAGAAAAGAATTGATGCGCAGCACCAGAAAGGCAAGCTCACGGCACGTGAGCGTATCGCATTGCTCCTTGACGAGGGCAGCTTCGAGGAATTCGACATGTTCGTACAGCACCGTTGCACGAACTTCGGAATGGAAAAGCAGCATTTTGACGGAGACGGAGTAGTCACAGGACAAGGAACGATAGACGGCAGGCTCGTCTATGTTTTCGCCCAGGACTTCACCGTGTCAGGTGGCTCGCTCGGAGAGGTAATGGCGCAGAAAATCTGCAAGGTTATGGATATGGCCACCAAGAACGGGGCGCCTTGCATCGGTCTTAACGACTCCGGCGGAGCGAGAATCCAGGAAGGCATCAACTCCCTTGCAGGATTCGGAGAAATCTTCGAGAGAAACATTCTCTCATCCGGAGTAGTACCGCAGATTTCAGGAATCTTCGGACCTTGCGCCGGCGGAGCAGTCTATTCCCCGGCACTCACTGACTTCACGATTATGGTGAAAAACACCTCCTACATGTTCCTCACCGGCCCTGCCGTCGTAAAGAGCGTGACTGGAGAGAACGTATCTTCCGAGGATTTGGGAGGAGCCAGCGTCCACGCAACCAAGAGCGGTGTGGCTCATTTTGCTGCGGAAAATGACGAGGACGGTATCAGGCTCATCAAGGAGCTTTTGGGCTACATCCCCCAAAACAATATGGAGGAAGCGCCTGTTGTGCCTACCTCTGACCCTGTATCAAGGGTGGATGACGCTCTCAATGACATTATCCCGGACAGCCCGAACAAAGCCTACGACATGTACTATGTCATCAAGAGCATTGTCGATGACGGGAAATTCTTCGAGGTTCACCAGAGTTATGCCCGCAATATCATTGTAGGTTTCGCCCACATGAACGGCAGGAGTGTCGGAATCGTGGCTAACCAGCCTAAGGTAATCGCCGGCGTTCTTGACATCAATGCCTCCAGGAAGGCTGCGAGGTTCGTACGCTTCTGCGATGCCTTCAACATTCCGCTTGTCACTCTCGTGGACGTGCCGGGCTTCCTCTGCGGAACACAGCAGGAGTACGGGGCCATCATTACCAATGGAGCAAAACTTCTCTATGCATACGGCGAGGCTACCGTGCCTAAGGTCACTGTCACTCTCAGGAAATCCTACGGCGGTGCCCATATCGTGATGAGCTGCAAGCAGATACGGGGCGACATCAACTACGCCTGGCCGTCTGCCAACATTGCCGTGATGGGAGCCGACGGAGCTGTGCAGATTCTCTACGGCAAGGAAATCAAGGCAGTGGAGGACCCTGCCGAGCAGCAAAAAATCGCAGAGGAGAAGAAGAATGAGTACAATGATCTTTTCTGCAATCCTTATCAGGCTGCCAAGATGGGCTACATTGACGATATCATCGAGCCTCGCAACACAAGGTTCAGGGTCATCAGGGCTCTCGAGTCACTCGCAGGCAAGAAGCAGAGCATACCTGCCAAGAAGCACGACAACCTTCCTCTTTAGACCGATTGGACGATATGAGAAAGGCAATATTGACATACGCCCTCATCCTCGCCTCAATCCTGTCGTTCAATGCCGCAGGCCAGAATGTCAGCGATCTCATCATTTCAGAGATAATGCCGGCATCGGACAGCGGAATTGTGGATGACTACGGAAGGAGGAACGGATGGATTGAGATTTACAACAAGTCTCAGGGCACGGTAAACTTCGCAGGCTGCTACCTGACTGATGACAGGAGCGACCTGAAGAAGTGCATGATATCCAAGACGGACGCCAGGACCAAGGTCGGTCCGCGCCAGGTAGCCCTCCTGTATGCCAGCGGTAACAACAATGAAGGCACTTTCTACATTGATTTCAAGGTAGAAAGGGGTATGAGCGTTTATCTTGTCAGCAATGACGGGAGAACCATAATTGACTCATTGACAGTACCTTCCGACCTTCCATCCGGAAAATCTGCGGCGAAGGAGGCACATGATATTCGCCAGCAGCAATGGGATGTCGTCGCCGGAGGTACTGACCCGTCCCCGATGATGGTGAACGGGCAGATAGGCAAGGAGTCCGGAAGCCAAAGACTTGCGCACGATGACCCTTACGGAATTGTGCTTTCGGTCGTTTCCATTTCTGTGGTATTCTCCGCCCTGCTGGTACTGTGGTGGCTGTTTGCCCTGCTCGGCATCAGCCTTGGCGGCAAGAAGAAAGACAAGAAGCCAGCCGCAGTCAAGGGCAATGGAAAGATGACGCCGGAGGTGGCTGCGGCCATCGGTATGGCTCTTGACCGGGAACTCGGCGGCGAGGTATATGCTGCGATTTCGCTTGCAATGCACCAGTACATGAACGACACCGTTCACGACAAGGAGAGTTACATTATTACAATAAGGCATAACCAGAGTGCCTGGAACAGCAAGGAACAAGGTTTCCGCAAATCTCCAAGGCAATAAAACCAAACTATTAAAGAAGAATCATTATGAAAGAGTATAAATTCAAGATTAACGGCAACGAGTACAATGTTGCCATCAACTCTACTGAGGGAAATATCGCTGATGTGACAGTGAACGGAGTTTCATACCAGGTGGAAATGGACAATATCCTCCCTGCCGCTCCGGTCCAGGCTGCACCTGTACAGGCCGCTCCTGCTGCCCAGGCTGCTCCGGCCCCTGTTGCTGCACCAAAGCCGGCTGCTGCTCCTGCAGGCGCAGGCAAGGCAGTTACTGCACCTATGCCGGGTGTGATTCTCGAGGTTTCCGTAAAGGAAGGAGACACTGTTTCTGCAGGACAGAAGGTGGCTGTTCTCGAGGCAATGAAGATGGAGAATGAAATCCAGGCGGAGAGCGCAGGTACTGTTACAAAGATTCACGTAGCCAAGGGCGACTCGGTTTCCGAAGGCACCCCTATCGTAACCATCGCATAATCAGGCAATGAGTCAGATATTCAGTAGTTTACAGCAATTCTGGCAGTTTACGGGATTCTGCAACATGACTTGGCAGCATCTCGTGATGATTGTCATAGGCATTGTGTTCATCACTCTTGCCATCAAGAAGGAGTGGGAGCCGCTGCTCCTTGTCCCGATTGGATTCGGTATGATTATCGGAAATATTCCGATGTTCCCGGGTCTGAATATCGGAGTCTATGAGGATGGTTCAGTGCTCAATATTCTCTACCAGGGTGTAAGGCAGGGCTGGTATCCGCCTCTTATTTTCCTGGGTATCGGTGCGATGACTGACTTCTCGGCCCTCATATCACAGCCAAGGCTCATTCTCATCGGTGCGGCTGCCCAGATGGGTATTTTCGGAGCCTATCTCCTGGCTTTGGCATTGGGCTTCGCCCCGAACGAGGCAGGTGCCATCGGCATTATCGGAGGCGCTGACGGCCCGACAGCCATCTTCCTGTCTTCGAAGCTGGCACCGGACCTTATGGGCGCAATCGCAGTATCTGCATATTCCTATATGGCTCTTGTACCGGTGATCCAGAAGCCAATCATGAAGCTTCTGACCACGAAGAAGGAGCGTCTTATCAGGATGCCTTCTCCGCGTGCGGTAAGCCAGAGGGAGAAAATCATCTTCCCTATCGTAGGTTTCCTGACCACTGCTTTCATTGTACCTTCCGGACTTCCTCTTCTGGGTATGCTTTTCTTCGGTAACCTCCTGAAGGAGAGCGGCGTGACCCGAAGGCTGGCTGAGACGGCAAGGGGTCCGCTCGTGGATGTGATTACGATTCTTATCGGTCTGACAGTGGGCTGTTCGACCCAGGCTGACAAGTTCCTTTCCGCCAATTCCATCAAGATTTTCTGTCTTGGCCTGCTTTCGTTCGTGATTGCGACGACCTGCGGTGTCCTCTTCGTGAAGTTCATGAATCTCTTCCTGAAGGAGGGCAAGAAGATCAATCCCCTGATCGGCAATGCGGGAGTATCCGCTGTTCCTGACAGTGCCAGGGTATCCGAGATGGTCGGTCGCGAGGCTGACCCGACGAACCATCTCCTGATGCACGCCATGGGCCCGAATGTCGCCGGTGTCATCGGTTCCGCTGTCGCAGCTGGTATCCTGCTGGGATTTTTGGGATAATCCAGTTTGAAGAATCTGTTAATAAGGGGGGGCTTGGTTTGAGCTCCCTTTTTTGTACGGAGTTCAGGAGGGTGACATTCGGAAAACTAAATCCCTCCCACTTCGTGGGACCTCTCGTTCACAAGGCCACGGGCGGCCATGGTTTTCCGAATGTCACCCTCCGGAACCACTACATCACGACCGAACGCAGCGAGTGGAGAGATCTATCTACAAACGAGGGTAAAACCTCAAACATTCTTCGTCAAAGTCTCCGAAATATGACAGGCGGCAACGGTAACCATAAAGAACTTTACGCAAGCAATAACTGTCATAATGCGATAGAACCCCAAGACAAGAATTCACAGAAGACTGGAGGTGAGGAGAATCAATGTTCTTCGAGAACATCTTTCTATTGATTCTGCTCAAGGATGAATTGGAGACGTATGTACGAAAAGGCTTGATAAAAGCACCAAGGAACTCGACCCCTTGATTAACTTGAACCTCCAGCAGAAATTCCCTCATAATACCTATAAGATGTACTTTTCGCCGAGTGCGGTTGGCCCTATAGATATAAATCAGGATCTTAATAATAGTGGCCCTCATCTCTTGCCCGATTGTATATCTCGCATCCCTTGGCAAATCAGGCATCATCCGGCTCACTTCCAACAAAAGAGAATAGGTTGCCTTGTAAATAGGGAGATTTGTATATATAGCCATGGACTATTTCGCATTTAGCATTTTTCTAAGTTCCGCCAAGAAAACTGCGCATTCTATCATTGTCTTGTTTTCCAATGGGAACTCTCTCAACCTTCTCAACACTTCCTTTTCGGCCTCCGCACCAGTCAAAGGTAATGAATTGAAATCACCCTTCGAGGCCGGTGCAGTCTCCACTGACGCTTTCCAAGTCTCAAACCCGGATTCGTCCGGAACTTCAGAAGGGTCAAGTTCTATGTCAAAACCGTATTCTGTCTTGGATGAGCGATGTTCTCCAATGTTATTGAAAAGGCTTTTCTCTGGGAAACCGAGATAATAGATGTCACGCTGCAAGGCCTTCAAGTATTTCCGCATTACTTTATGCTCTGCGATGCAACATTGAAACAGCCAGGCTGAGTGGTCGTATGCCCGATAGAAATCGCCTGATTTTACCAAGCGAATGGTATTCGGAGATACACTTTCCTCAAACCTAATCATATCTGCATAAGAAGGCATATCCTGAAAAAAAATTTCGACCCGCTTCGCGGGTGTTTGTATTTTTATACCTGATCCGTGGGGCTTTGAATGCCCCACGGGAATAAATCAAATTAATCAAATAAATCTAATGCGCTTCGCTTTATTCTGAGACCGGGCGGACACTGCGACCGTAGTTCCGGTAGTACCAGCCCACGTCGTGAAGACCACTGTCGAAGTACAGGTAGTAAGCGCGCTGAGTATTGCCCTCGAGAGGCGAAGAACTCCAATAATCGCCGTACTCACCGGCGTCGTAGAGGGACGACCCGTACCGATAACCGGCAGCAGGGAGGAAGATGCTGGCTCCGTTCTTCTTGCTGGTGACTTTGTATCCGTTGTGACCTCCCTGACTTGCCCAAGTCCACGTGCAGTTGTCAACCAATTCCTGGCATTCCGCTTTCGTCGGAAGCCTCCATTTCCCGCCCCAGTTGTATCTCGCAGCATCGTAGGTCGAGTTGCCTGAGATATCTCTCATTGACTTTTCGTATGTTGTGCTATTCTCATATGTGTATTCGGACTTCGTCCTCACTTCACCCCATGCATAGTAGTTCCCATAGTCCGATGGAGATGATGCTCCTACATTGCAAGTCGCCCATTTTACGCTCAGGCCTAAATCAACATACTCGTATCCGTCAATAGTACCCGTTGCTTGGCTTATCTCCACATTATCGTTGCGTAGAAAAGCAATCAGTACGACAACTATCAGCAGGCATGCGGCTGCGGAAACAGCCCATTTGAGCCAGGATGGCTTCGGTCTTGGGGCGGCTTCCTTCTTGAGAGTTTCATTGATTCTAACCGGCTCGGAGCCGAAGGTCATGCGAGTGTTGTGAGGTTCGTACCCTGACTTTTCAATGCGCAACTCGTGCTGTCCTATAGTGACTTCATAGCCCTTGATAGGGGTTACGCCCAATGACTTGCCGTCGAGAATCACATCGGCATCGTGCGGAGTGGTATCCACATCAAGTCTCGTCGTATACTGGGTCGAATCTTCCTCAAATCCAGTCTTGTCATCATCAATATGAGTCTCATCGTCTTCGAATGTTGTCTTGTCCTCATCAGTCCCGGCGTCGGTATTCCTGTCAAGTATCTTCAAGAAATCCGCAATGCTCTGCGGCCTGTCCTTCCTTCTCGGCTGCATAGCCGCTTCGATGGCCTTCCAGACTGTCCCGGAGACGTATCCCGGATTATCAGGAAAGCCGTCATCATTGATAACATCCGCATCCGGTGGGGTCTGGCCCGTCAGCAGCCTGT
>JBJEBV010000023.1:0-53925 GCA_051870395.1 Candidatus Cryptobacteroides sp.
GCGGTCGCCGTGCTTCGACGAGTCCATAATCTTTTGATTGTGGACTCGTTTTTTTGTATCCCATCCTTTGACGGTTCTGCATATACTTTGGCATCTGAATTTTTTAGTATCTTTGCACTCTAAATATGCTAGTTTGAATAATGGAAAACATAATAGAAAATCCTTCATCTGAAGAAGTGCTTAAACTTGCGTCTGAAGTTGGCAGCCTTCTTTTACAGAATGGAGCAGAAATTTCCAGAGTGGAGGAGACTATGGAACGCATTGCAACACGCTACGGCGTTTCAGGAGAGAATTTCTTCGTTCTTAGCAATGGAATCTTTACTACGGGGCATTCCTTTGCCAATGCTGAATTTATTCCAATCAAGGGATCAAGGCTTGACATCGTCGCAGAACTCAATCAGTTTTCTAGGGATATTGTAGAAAAGGAAATTTCACTGCCTGATGCCCGCAAACGCCTCAATGAAATCAAGAATCTCCCAACGAAGCCGATGTGGGAACAATATTTGGGAGCCGGTTTCGGTTGTGCCGGCTTCTGTGCCATCTTTGGGGGAGGTTTGATGGACTGTGCCGCTTCATTCGTTGCTGCAATAATATTGAACTGGTTTATGGTCAGAATCGGCTCTCCTTATATATCAAAGACATTGGCCAATATATTCGGAGGATTGATTGGAACCTCTCTTTGCATTCTTTTCCACCATCTCGGCTTTGGAGAAAGTCTCGGCAATATGATAGTCGGTACGCTGATTCTTCTCATCCCGGGCGTTGCTTTCACAAATGGGCTGAGGGACATAGCCAATGAGGATTATCTTGCCGGAATTACCAGACTTATGGATGCATTGATGATGTTCCTTTGCATTGCCATAGGTGTCTGCTTCGGCTTTATTGTCCACAGCTGGTTCGTGGGGGGAGTCATCCATCTTACCGGGGCACAGACCAATCCCCAGACCGCATCTATCATTGCCCAGATGCTTGCAGGCTTCATCGGTACTTCATTCTTCGCAATTCTATTCGGGCTGCCGAGGAAACTATATGCACCTGCCGGACTTGTCGGCATGCTCGGCTGGATGACATTCCTGGTTCTTTTCAGATATACCCCTGCCGGTGTATTTGCCAGTACATTTATAGCATCCACAGTCGTAGCTGTACTTTCGAGGTTTGCTGCAGCGAAGCTCAAATCTCCGAGCACCCTCTTCCTGATCTGCGGTGAGTTCCCGATGATTCCCGGCGGCGGTGTTTTCTGGACAGCGTACTATATTGCTTCCGAGCAATTTCCTATGGCCCTCAATTCAGGCCTGCAGGCCATAAAAATTACCATTGCGATAGTCCTGGGAATAATAATAGCCGCCAACCTCATCAGCAGGAGGAAGGCGGCCTAGGATTCCCGCTCCCGGGAATGACGCAAGATTCCAAGCCGGAAGCTATTTCTTCACAAAGAGCGAAGCGAAGCCGAACATATCGGCGTCGAAATTGGTATCCCACCACATTTCTCCGAATGGAGGAGTGTCATAGTCGCGGAATTCTACCTGGAGACCGCCGTCAACCAATGTGAATATCACCACTGCTTCACCGAGAGTTTCTGTCTCTGAACTGAAAGCCCTGTTGGCCTCGGACAGCTTGTAATAAGAGCAGGTGTGAACATCGTAGTCTTCCATTGCCATGAACATATTGACCTCCGATACGGTGTTCATGCCCGTTACAATACCCTCTGAAGAGTAATTGATCGGCTCGGTAGGGGTGACTGTGGCAGTCCTGAAGAAGTTTGCGAAATCGCCCTTGTCATTAGGGGTTACGGTAATAATTCCGGCCTCGTCCTTTGCGAATGTGAGGGTGAAGCCCTCATTGTGGGTAGGGAGAAGGGTTACATCATCCTCCATTTCGCTGAAGAAATCTTCAACATCTTCCAAGTCGAATACGTGGTCGAATGTCCAGGTCCCGAGCAATGCTGCAGGAATGTCGGCACCATAGAGTTTCAATGTCATTGCATCATTGTTGCCGATCAAAATCCTGTCTACACCTTCCTTGATGCTCAATGTCACTTCAGCACCTTCCTCAAAGCCCGGGGCCAGGGAGAACTCTGCAATGGCAACCTTGTCACCAGCCTTGAGCAAGGCATTAGGCTCGCCGCCGAAATTGAGATAAGATGCGGCGTCACCGCTTACTGCAAGAGGAATTTCAATGTCCTCATTCAATGAGAGATTCTTTCCTGAAACAGCTCCGCTCACGTCAATGCGGGCCCTGTAAGCACCGATTGCATTGTCGGAAGTGCTGGTGAAAGAACAGATCAGCAACTCCTCCGCATCAACAGTCACGATAGTGACGCTCTTTGCGCCCGTGGTATATCCGGCAGGGCATCTTACAATTCCGATAACCAGTTGTTCCTCAGTTGTGAATTTTACGTCCGAAACAGTGAATGTCCCGGAGGTCTCGCCGGCCGGGATAGTCACGGTGTCGAAGTCTGCGGCATATTTGTCAGCGGAGGCTGAACCTGAGAAGAGAAGCCCGATTGTAACGTCTGATTCGGCAGGCTCGCTTACTGTTACGGCAATGTCAACGCTTCCTCCACCGTGCACGGTGTAGAGGGTTTTCTCGAATTCCACTTTGATTTTGTCGTCTTTCGAGCAGGCGACTGAAATGAGGGCCAATGCCAATATGGCCACCAATTTGGATAGATACTTCATAATAAGGTTTTTATGTTAAGGTAATCATTGACCTGACGTGGCGGCATCATATTCCGCTTTGGCCGCCTTCACAATCTCTCTCTCCTCCTGTGTAGGGACCTCTCCCAAAGGCTTGATGTACTCCTTGGCAGCATCGTCCGTCTTCGGCGGGTACTTGTCGAACCCGCATCCGCTGACTGTGCAAAGGCTCAGCGACAACGCAAATATAACACCCTTTCTCATATAGACTTATTTGTTAAGTAATCTTCATATTACTAAGTAATCTTCACAATTACCAAAACGTGAAGTTACAATAATATTTTGACATTATGTCAAATTAATTTGTTAATGCGTCAAATTGATTTCCATTTGCAGATTGCCGGCGTGGGTCTAATTGTGTATATTCGCAATAACCAACATAAACAATTTGAAAATGAGAAGATTACTTATCGGATTTTTTGCCATTGTAATGGCGGGTACATTGGCCGCAGTCTCCTGTAAAGACAACTGCGAGGATATCCTTGCAACAATCGCAGACCGGAATGAAGGGGTCAACCCCGTTTACGGCTTGCTGGTGCAGGGTACTTGCAACCCTGTTTTCGGTTCATTCGCATTGCCGGTGGGCCTGCAGTCCAATATGCTCATGGCCTACGCCGGATGGAGTGAAGCTGACGTGACATTCCCGGAGGATGGCGTCCTGAATGAACTGACCAAATCCCCTGTTGCCGGGAAGAGCATGGATTTTCTTACAACAGACGATTTGAGGATTCTCCGCCAGGGAGAGAATTTTGAACAACTTGAAATCAAGCAGGGAGACTTCCTTTTCGATATGTCCGAGGGCAATGCGGGCAAGGTCTATGTGACAATCAACCCGAATACCGTGGACTTTACCGGCGAGACTCTCAGTCTCGTGAACAGCCGTGACGAAGAGTCTGTCGTGAAACTCTCTGAACTCAAGAAGAGCGAAGAACTGCTCAGCTTTGGACATACCCGTGCCGACAACGGGTTCTATGAGGCGACGGCCAGCATTCTCAGCGAAGAAGATGCCAGGGCAGCTTTGGTAAAGGCAGATGAATTGTCGCCAATCGTCAGCCAGGCCCTGATGGGCCTTTATGCCAATGGTGGCGGAAATCTTTCGACCCTTTCACGGGCTATCTCCGACCAGTTTGAAGGGATAACACCAGCTTACGCATTGAAAGCCTCCTGGACTGACCCCGGTGATGAAGTGACCCACTCCGTTTATTCAAATTATTCGCTGGCCGCAACTTGTTTCCAGCCGCTTTCCTACAACTCGCTGTATAAGGAGAATGTTCCGTTCTTCCCTATACTCACCCCGCTCTCTGGATTTGAGTTTGACCTCTCGGAGTTTACATTCGATTCTGATTTTCCGGAGGTTGAGATTGAGGGCGTGACCATTGACTTCCAGCTCGACAGCGTAAGCATCGATGTCACCGGCAACATCACGGTGACGATTACGGTTCCTGATGTCATTGACAACGGCGACGGTACTTACACGATTGTTACGAAGAATGTCGATGTGGTTATCAAGCCTGAGGACCTTGAAGATTTCCTGACCGAGGTGGAGGATTCGCTCAATGCCACCTTCTCCAGCTGGAATGATGAGCTCCAGAAGCAGCTCGAGGATGCTGTCAACAATCTTGCGGAGCAGGTGCAGAAGCAGGTCAATGATGCGATTGAAGGCATCCAGGGTCAGGTCGAAGACCAGATTTCAGACCTGGTCGATGATATTACCGGTGAGATTGAGGGCGCATTGAACGGCACTATCGAACAGTTGAACGAGTATATCGACATATACAACTCTGTAGCAGAGCGTCTGAACGGCCTTCTCGACATAAACACTTACCTCCATCCGACAATTCTTTACCAGGGGGCTGACGGGAACTACTACCAGTTGAGCAACTTTTATGGGATGCCTACTCCATTTGCGCTCGATGGTGGAGATGTGGTGACATTGTTGCCTACATCCTACACCGGTGAAATTGCAGTTCCGGCATACAGGAAGTTCATTGGCGTGACAGATGTATGGAACACGGATGAGCCGTTCGTACGTGCCCAGGCCGGAGACAATACCTGCCTGCAGCTTGCAAAGGATGCCAACAATCAGTACCTGATGTGTACGCCTGTGGACGGCAATGTGAGACGAGTGCCACTCAAACTCACCGGCAAGGGCTACACCTACGAGATTGTATATACGTCCCTCGACTATTCCGGTATGACTTTGACCAGCAAGTTCTACATCTCTGTCAACTAGTTGTCTAACATAGAAATAGAAGAAACGATGAATTGCAACAGAATCATATTGAGTTCCCTCCTCGTCCTGACCGGTATTCTTGCCGCTGCCCAGGAAAAGGAAGTCACTGTATTCAATCCTCACTGGTATGTCCAGGCCCAGGCAGGAGTACAGGAGACCCTTGGGGAAACCACGTTCGGAAAACTTCTTGCCCCGAATGCGCAAATCGGGTTCGGATACAACTTCAGCCCCAAGTTCGGTGCACGCTTCGCATTGAATTCCTGGCAGAGCCGGGCAGGCATTGAACTGAATGAGGGGCTGAGCAGGTGGAAATGGAATTATATTGCTCCCGTCATTGACCTTACCGCTGAACTTACCAACATAATCGGCGGCTATAAGCCGGACCGCCTGGTCTCCGTCGGCGTTTTTGCCGGTGTTGGAGCCAATATCGGTTTCAACAATGGGGAAGCCAATGACGTCAAGGCTGGGACAGACCGGCTGAAATATGAAGTGCTCCGCTATTGCTGGGATGGTGCAAAGGCACGCATGCTCGGCCGCCTTGGGGCTAATGTGGATTTCCGTGTAAGTAATCGGGTTAGCCTGGGTATTGAGTTTCAGGCCAATACGCTCTCCGACAAATATAACTCCAAGAAGGCGGGCAATTCGGACTGGTATTTCAATGCCCTCGCAGGCGTCAAAGTCAGTCTTGGCAAGAAGTCCAGAAAGGTGCCGGCTCCGGTTCCTGTCATGTTGCACGATACCGTATATGTGGACCGTGTTGTGGAGAAAGTAGTGGAGAAACGTGTGGAAGTGCCGGTAGAAACCAAGGTGGAGGAAGTGCTGAGTTTGCGCCGCGACATTTTCTTCTCACTTGCCAAGTACGAGATTGAATCCCAGGAAGTCGGCAAGGTGGAGGACGTGGCTGAGTACCTGAAGGCCAATCCTGACAGCAAGGTGATTATCACAGGTTATGCTGACAAGGGCGCCGGAAGCAAGTCCTTCAACCTTAAACTGGCCAGGGACCGCTCCAATGCCGTTTTCAACCTGCTTGTGGACAAATATCAGATTCCATACCACCGCATCATAGTCAAGAGCATGGGCGAAGATCTTGAGCAGCCTTACGACGAGGTGGTCAAGAACCGTGTGGTGATTTGTGTAGCCGAGTAGTTTGTATTATGAAATGACCTATTTGTATCCCGGGTTCTGTTCCAGACCCGGGTTTAAATCTATGTCATCCTTCGAGATAGGGGCAGTGTAGAGATACTCCCTCGTCGTGTATTTCAGGCCGTCGCTGATAATCCACCATTCGGGACGGCCGTTTCTTTTGAGCTCGAACCAGCGGTCGCCTTCCATGAACAACTCCTTCCGCCTCTCGTCGAAGATGGCCTGGAGCAGCGGAGTGACAGGATTTCCGAGCGCATCCACCACGATTCTGTCTCCTTCCCTGACCTGGGGCAATGAATCCGGAGTCAAGTCGGCAACACCCTCAATCCTGTTGTGCCTCAATTCATTGAGCCATTTCAATGCACCCGTTTCATCGCCAAGATGATACATTGACTCTGAGAGCATCAGGATGATTTCCGACAGCCTGACCTTGCACTCCGGAGTCTTGACATTCATCCTTTTTCTGTCGAAGCAGGCTGCATATCTCACGTCCGCTTCCGGATTTTCCCCGTAAAGACGTATCAGTGATGCGCAGGCCGGCCTGGAAGACAGGTAGCCCTTCATGTAGGAGAAGTACCAGTCCAGTTCGCTGGAATTATTGATGTGCGAGCGTACCATGACCTCCCCGTTAGCGTCGTACTTCGAATTAATCATTGCCACATAACCGGAAATCGGGGTAAGGGCATACCCGCTGTTTTCAATGATGTCCCGGCAGATTTCTCCGGCGGTTTCCCAGTCGCAGCACCAGAATGCCAGTTTCGCCCGGTAGGCCTTGATTATCCATTCCGTGAAGATGTAGGTCTTGTCCACAGGCTTGAGTTCCAATGCCTTCCGAAACTGTTCGTCCGCATATTCGTAGGTCTGCCTCAATGTACCCCTGAGGGGTTTTGCAGTTATGTCAAACACCTCCACTGCAGGAATGCCGGGGAGTTCGTCGGCCAGGTCGTCGTTCCAAGGCTGGCAATAGTTGCGCAGGAGATTGTAGTAGCAGATTCCCTTGATGGAATAAGCAGCCGCCAATGTTCCCCTGGCCACCTCGGAATCCCTTCCACGGAGGTTTTCTATCACAATGTTACAGTCCCTGACCGTTTCCCAGATATTCTCGTACCGGAGTTGCATCGAGTTGATCAGTTCTCCTGCGTATAAATCCAGGCTTCCCGGCTTGATGTTCGCATCCAGGTCATCTGCGCAGCCTTCCAGCCGGGCAATGGTCTCCATATTCCCTATGATGTCCTCGTCACCGCCACCCTCAATGTCTCTCAGCCGGGTATGAATGATGGAGGCGAACTCCTCGTCTGTCTTCGGAATCACCTCACCCTGGGGCTGCACGTCGAGGAAACGCCCGCAACCGGCCAGTATTACAGCCGAGATGATAATAATGTGCTTTCTCATAACCGTCAGAAATCAATGTTCATACCCGCAGAAACGCTGCGTGTCGTCGGATAGGTGGCTCCCGGGATCTCCGGGTCCATTCCGTCATATTTGGTTATGGTGAAGAAATTGTTCAGGGCCACATTGAAACTTATGCCCCTGAGCCTGATTATCCGCATTGCCTTTTCCGGAAGCGAATAGGTGAGAATGACGGACTTGATTCTCAGGTAGGAATTGTTCTTCAGATATATTGCATCAATGATGCTGTAGTCCATCGGATTGTATGAGGCGAAGTTGTATTTCTCCCCGAAATAGTCGTAGATTCTCGGATAAGCCACATTCCGGGTATTGGTGACCGTCCATCTGTCAGTCCTGTCCTTCCTGACATTCAGATGGTTGGAATAGAGATCGCTATACTGGGACTGGACGGTTTCGGTGCTGACCTGGTTATGCTTGCAGCTCGAATAGCTGGCCGGCGAGACGATTTTGTCAAAGGTCTTGGAGCCCAGGGAATAGACTCCGCTTATGCTGAGCCTGAATTCCCGATAGGCTGCGCTGATGTTGAAACCGCCTGTAAAAGGGGCGATTTCAGTGCCCAGGTAAGTCCTGTAATTGTCCGGTTTGTTCAGGTCCGTGGCCGAGCCGATATTGGCATCGTCCCTCAACTTGAAGATGTACAGCCCGCTTGCCGAATCAATGCCGCCGAGGTCTCCGCTGAAGATTGACATAGCAGGATATCCCTCCACATATCTGTCCTTGGAAGTAATGCCGGATGCGGTTGACGGCCTGTATTTCAAGACCTTATTGTAATTGTAGGCGAAGTTGACGGCGGCGCTCACGTTCCAGTTCCGGTTCTGTAGAATCTTTCCGTTCACTGTAAGCTCAACTCCGGTATTCATTATGTCGGCGGAGTTGAAATTGACGTATGTGAATCCGCTGGTGCTCTGTACCTGTGAAGATGTCACGACATCAGTGCTGAGACGGTAGTAATACTCAGCATTGACACTCAGCCTGTCCTTCCAGAGGCCGAAATCCAGGCCCGCCTTCGCATCCCTGGTCTTCTCCCAGCCGAGGTTCGGGTTAGGAGCGGATGGCAGGGTGCCGAGATTGAAAGTCTGCTCCCCGAAATATCTGTATTGCTGCTGGAGATAACGGATCACCATCTGGTGAGTGGTGCTGGTATTGACCTCGCCGGTGAATCCGAATGCTGCCCTCAATGTGGCGTGGGAAACGGCCGGCAGGCTGCGCTTCATCCAGTTCTCCTCCCCGATATGCCAGGCTGCTCCGGCGCTCCAGGTCGGGTTGAACTGCCTGTTGTTTCCGAAGTGCGAACTGCCGTCAGTACGGAACGAGGCATTCAGGACAATGGTCTTGCCGAGATAGTAATCCGCTGATGCATAGAAGGATGCATAGCGGCTCTCTGAGAAATACTGGCCGTTCAGCCTCTCGACCTCGCTGACCCATTCATCTGTGGTTCCGCTGATTGGAGGCAGGGAAGTAGTTCCTGTCTTGGGGTCGTAGTTGTACCTTTTGGAGAACAATGTATTCGAGCCTGCACCCCTGATTTCGGCTCCTGCCAGAACATTCAGGGTATGGATGTCGGCAAATGTCTTGTTGAATGCGAAATGCCCCCTCAGGACGTAACTGTCACGGTTGGTCCGGTTCTGGGAAATGTTGCCGTAGAGATTGGTCTGGGACTTGTCATCGTTGCCGAGCCTGTCGTTGAAGGCCGTCCACGTGGTTTTGTCCACCACCTTGTCAGTGGAGTTGTTGGAATAGGTATATGATGCAAGCCCCACGAAATGCAGCGGCTCGATTATCCTGAGGTCAACCTGTCCCCTGACAGTGCCGGAAGTGTTCCGGGTGTCCGTGTAGTTCAAATCCAGTTCCCTCAGGATATTGAATCCGTCCAGGGGCATCACCTGCTCTTCGCCCCTTCCGTTCCAGTATCCCAATGTGAACCAGGTCCGGTCGGCGGCGTATGAGCCGTCATCATTGTATGCCCTCTCATAAGGGTTTGAGAAATAGGCGTATGTGAACGGATTCACGCTGGAGTAAGGCATTGAGGATTCCTGTCTTGAGGCCTCGGCTCCGATATTGATGCTGGCCCATTCCACTGGCTTCAGGTTGATGTTTGCATTGAAACTGTATCTCCTGTAGTCATTGTGGACAAGCATTCCGTTCTCATCGTTGAGTCCCAATGAGATGTAGTAGGTGTATTTGTCCGAGCCTCCGCTCATTGACAGATGATGGCCCTGTGAGAAGGAGTTGCGGAACAGGAGACCGTACCAGTCGGTGCTGATTCCGCTGAGGGAGGAGATATAGGCATCCTGGGCGGCCTTGTCCCCCTTAATCCCGGAGAACTCGCCGAGCCCGGCCCTGATTTGTCCGACAATGCCGACTACCGGGTAGATTACAGTATTGTCAGTCAATGATTTCTGGTATTTGGCAGCGGAGAATTCATCCCAGAGTTCATCCTCCCAGGCCAGTTTTTCAGCCGAGTTCATCAGGCTCAAGTCCCTGTGCGGCTTGAAAGACCAGGAGAAGGTATTGCTGTAGCTGATTTTCATCTTGCCGGACTCGCCCTTCCTGGTGGTCACGACAATGACTCCGTTCGCTGCCCTGGAACCGTAGATGGCCGCAGCGGCTGCATCCTTGAGAATGGTAATGCTCTCGATATCATTGGGATTGATGTTGCCTATCCCGTTTACGAAAATGTCATCGAAACCTCCGGTGGCGAGCTGCTCGCTTGTCAATGAAGGGGAGTCATCCTGGAGAGGCACGCCGTCCACGACCCAGAGAGGCTGGCCCGAGCCTGTCATATTGTTGGTTCCCCTGATCCGGATTCGGGACTGGGTTCCCGGCTGTCCGGAGGTGGCGGAAACTGCCACGCCTGCTACCTCGCCCTGCATCAGGGCATCCACGGAGGACACGGCCTTGGCCTTGAAACTGTCCCCGTCAATGACGGCAACGGAGCCTGTGATGCGCTTGACCGTAGTCTGGGCATAACCCGTCACGACCACCTGGTCCAGGACGTTCGCCTCCGTCTCGAGAACTATCTTTACGCCTGCAGTTGACTGGGGATTAAGCACGTATGTAAGTGTGGCGAACCCTATGGAGGATATGGTGAAAGTCTTTGCGCCCTGTGGCAAGGTCATTGAAAACCGGCCGTCAATGTCGGTGGTCGTGCCTGCGGAGTTCTTCTCGTTGCAGACGATTCCGGCACCGATGACGGGTTCGCCTTCATTGTCAATGACAATGCCGGAGAATATCCCGTTCTGCGCCCCGGCACTCAGCCCTGCCAGCAGCAGGACAATAAAAGGTATTATGCAAAGTCTCGTTTTCATTCAATGAGTTTTAGCCACTGCAGTACTTTGTGCCTCAGTGGATTACAATTCCTTCATCCCGCATTGCGGCGATGGCCTCCCTGTGTCCGTTCTCGTCCACGTATGCCAGGCAGTCCTGAAGAAGAATCACGTGGAAACCTGCCTTCAGAAGGTCCTCGCAGGTATTCCTGACGCAGTATTCAGTTGCGATTCCGCATACATAGACATCCTTCGGTTCAAGCATTGAGGCTACCTCGCCCAGAGACTGGCCGGCGGAGTTGCGCCCGTCAAAGCCGGAATACTGTTCCACGGACTTGTCACGGCCTTTGTCGAATGTGAGGTCCTCGTCGACGTAAGGCTTGAGTTCATCGGCGATTTCCCCGCCCCTGGTTCCAGCAACGCAATGAGGAGGCCAGATACCTCCCTGCTCCCTGAATGAGGAGTGGCCTGCCGGATGATGGTCCCGGATGAAGAACACGGGGAGGTCGTCTTTCCTCGTGCTCTTGATGAACTGGAGAGTGTTCTCGACAGCCTTGCCGGCACCCTGGCAGGCGAGACTGCCGTCTATGAAGTCGTAGAGCATATCCACTACGACGAGCAATGAATCATTGATCATATCTTGAATTTTCCTATTTCCTCCACAAGTTTGGAGAGAATTTCATTCTTGAGATTGTAAAGGTCATCGGAGATGTCCACCTTGTAGTAATGCGGATTGATGAGCCTCCTCTCCGACGGGCTGAAATGGTGGAGGGTGTCATTGTAGAATGCCTTCTTCTCCATCAATGTACGCACCGGGGCCACTCTCACGCCGTTTTCAATACACGGTACCTGCAACGTCCTCCAGGTATATGAGCCGGCCTCGAAGGTCTTGTACTTGTATCTGTCGTACTCATCCGTGGCCGTGAATGACCGTCCGGCCTCAATGTCGGCAGAGAGACTGTCTCCGCGGAGGCAGGTGACATCGCATTTGTAAATCTCGTTGCCGTCCTCGTCCTTCTTGGTGATGCGGTAGGTAATCTGGAAGCCCGGATTTATGAGCTTGATTCTGTCCTCCGACTTCTTCAGGACCGGTTCATCGCCGATTTGCACGAGTTTATAGACATTTCCGAAGCAAGGGGCTGCCTTGCTGGTGGCTATCGCATCGCCTACTCCGTACGAGTCGATCCGGGCGCCCTGCCTCTCCAAATCGGTGATGAGATATTCGTCCAGGGAGTTGGTAGCGAAGATTTTGCATCCCGTAAGTCCGTGTTCGTCAAGGATTTTCCTGACTTTGACCGAGAGATAGGCAAGGTCGCCGCTGTCGAGGCGTACTCCGTACCCATAAGGATAATTGTTATCGATTCCGTTCTCCTTGAAGGTCCTGATGGCATTGAGAATGCCGCAGCGGAGCGTATCGTAAGTGTCAATGAGCAGAATCAGGTTTTCCCCGCGATGAGTGTTGATGTAGTCGTTGAATGCCCTGTGCTCACCCTCCACCGTGCTGCCGTAGGAGGTGACGAAACTGTGCGCCATTGTCCCTGTGGATGGGACTCCGTTCATCACTCCCGTAAGAATGTTGGAGGTGGATGCGCAGCCTGCGATTATTGCAGCCTTGGCTCCGTAAGTGGCCGCCCATGGTCCGTGAGCCCTCCTGGAACCGAATTCGCTCACAGGCCTTTCTGTGGCACGGCATACCCTGGATGCCTTCGTGGCCACGGCCATCTGGTGGTTCATTATGCAGAGCATCGGGGTCTCCAGGACCTGTGCCTGTATGAGAGGTGCCTCTACAATGATGATTGGCTGGTTCGGGAAGGCTATTTCGCCCTCCTTCATCGCATAAATATTGCCGGTGAACTTCATTCCGGCGAGATAATGCCTGAAGTCGGCATACTCTTCACCCGGCAGGAATTTCTCGAAGAAACTTTCCGGCATTGATCCTAGATTGGCTACCATTTCCAGCACTTCCTCGGTGCCGCTTACCACAGCCCAGTTGTTATTCTCAGGGGCCTTCCTGTAAAAGAGGTTGAACACGGCAGGCTTTTCCCCGTTGCCGCATTCCATGAAGGACTTTCCCATAGTGTACTGGTACTTGTCCGAGCAATATGCAAATTCCTTGAATTCCATTTTCAAACTTGTGATTTCAATTCATCTGGCAAACTTACTGAAAAGTAATCAAAAAGCCGAAAAAACGGCCGGAAATATGCCGGAACTTTGTTATATTCGCATAAAACTACAGAATATGCAGGAATCACTGATCCAATTATATAAATCATATACTGGGGCTGAACCGGTTTCGGCCATTGAACTCAATTCTTCCGGCAGCAACCGCAGATATTACCGCCTCACGGGAGGAGAAGGCCGTCCTGTAATAGGAGTCGTGGGCCTGGACAGCAGGGAGAATGCGGCATTCACCTATCTCTCAGTACATTTCAGGAGCCGGGGAATCAATGTGCCGGAGGTCTTGTCAGTCAGCGGGGACGGGATGTGCTATCTCCAGGAGGATTTGGGAGATACATTGCTGTACGACCTGGTAAAGGCGGGACGCGAGAGCGGAGATTATTCCCGGGAGGAGAGAGAAGTTCTCAGGAAGACTATAAGCCTGCTTCCTGAAATCCAGTTTTCCGGAGCCGATGGTTTGGACTTCAATGTCTGTTTTCCGGAGCCGGCATTCAACGGGAGAATGGTCCTGTTCGATCTCAATTATTTCAAATACTGCTTCCTGAAGGCCACCGGGCTTGAGTTCGATGAGATACGCCTCCAGGAGGATTTCGAGACAATGCGGGAGGACCTGACTTCGGAAGATACAGCCACATTTATGTACAGGGACTTCCAGGCGAGGAATGTAATGATAAAGGACGGTGAGCCGTATTTCATTGATTTCCAAGGAGGCAGAAGGGGGCCGGCATACTATGACGTGGCTTCGTTCATCTGGCAGGCCAGGTCGAGGTATCCGGAAGACCTGAAGAATGAACTGGTCCAGGCCTACATTGAGGCGGCCAGGGTATATATGCCTGGCCTGGACGAGGAGGCGTTCAGGGAGAGGCTCCGTCTCTTCGTGCTTTTCCGCACGCTCCAGGTCCTGGGTGCATACGGTTTCCGGGGATATTTCGAAAAGAAGCCGCATTTCATAGCCAGCGTACCTTTCGCCATTGACAATCTCCGCCGCCTCCTCAAAACTCCGTTTGCCCGCTATCCTTACCTGACAGAGGTGCTTACGTCCCTGACCGAGATGCAGCAGTTCTATGTCAATGCGGAAGACCGCCGCCTCGAAGTGAAGATTTACAGTTTCGCCTACAAGAAGGGTATTCCTGCCGACACCTCAGGCAATGGAGGCGGCTACGTATTTGACTGCCGCTCAGTGAACAATCCGGGAAAATACGAGTATTACCGCCAGTTTACCGGAATGGACCCCGAAGTTATCAAGTTTCTCGAGGATGACGGCGAAATCCTGACCTTCCTCGACTCTGTGTATGCCCTTGTGGATGCCCATGTCAAACGCTTCATAGAGAGGAAGTTCACCAATCTCCAGGTTTGCTTCGGCTGCACCGGTGGCCAGCACCGCTCAGTGTATTGCGCCGAGCATCTTGCATCCCATCTCGCAAGCAAATTCGACATTAGGGTAAAGCTGGTTCACAGGGAGCAGAACATTGAAAAGACATTGTAGCGGATATGAAGGCAATGATTTTTGCGGCCGGTCTTGGAACCAGGCTCAAGCCGTTCACTGACAATGCCCCCAAGGCCCTTGCCCCACTTGCCGGGAGGACCCTGCTATACCACGTCATCAGCAGGCTGAAGTCTGCCGGCGTGGACAAGTTCGTGGTGAACGTCCATCATTTTCCGGATATGATTGTCTCATACCTCGAAAGGGAGTTTGGGGACTTGGATATCAAGGTATCGGATGAGAGGGACAAGCTGCTGGAGACCGGAGGCGGAATCCGCCGGGCCGGGGCGTTGCTGTGCGGTGATACACCCTTCCTGGTGCATAACGTGGACATAGTTTCGGACCTGAATCTCAATTGGTTCGAGTCCCGGCTCCGTCCGGGGGCAATGGCTGCTCTGCTTGTAAGTGAAAGGAAGACAAGACGTTACCTTCTTTTCAATGAGGATATGAGGCTTGTAGGCTGGACTGATATTTCCACCGGGGCGGTCAAGACTCCTTTCAGGAATCTCGACGTGACCTCCTGCAGGAAATTAGCTTTCGGTGGCATTCACCTGATGAGCCCGGATATTTTCGGGACCTTTGACAGGATTGACAGCGAGCCGTCCGCATTTCCCTTGTATGATGGGGAGGACAGGCTGATTGAGGGTTCCGACGGACCTCTCGGGGAGCGTTTCCCGATAATGGATTATTATCTCAGGGCCGCCGCATCATACGAATTTATCGGAGCGGCCCCGGATAACATCGTGCTGATAGATGCCGGGAAACCGGAGTCGCTTGCCGAGGCTGAAAACTTTGTAAATGGAAGAGTATGAGAGCGATAGTAATAGGAGCAACTTCCGGGATAGGAAGGAATGTGGCCGGGCTGATGGCTGATGAGGGCTGGACACTTGGCATTGCCGGGAGGCGAAGGGAACTGCTTGAATCATTCGTCACGGAGCACCCGGGCAATGAAGTGCATATATCCGACTTTGACGTCACTGACGATGATTCTCCGTCTAGGCTGATGGACTTGATAGAGAGGACAGGCGGAGCCGACCTCATATTCATTGTCTCCGGAGTGGGCAAGCAGAATCGGGAACTGGTCCCGGAAATCGAGCTCAATATCGTGAAAGTCAATTGCCTGGGCTATGTCAGGATGGCAGATGCGGCTTTCAACTATTTCAAGGAAAGAGTCAGTGCCGAGCCGGGATTCAGGGGCCATCTCGCAATCGTGTCATCTGTTGCAGGCACGAAGGGAATGGGTACCTGCCCAGCCTATTCTTCCACCAAGAAATTCCAGTCCACCTACCTGGACTCGCTGGCCCAGCTTGCGAGGATGACGGGCCTGCCTCTGGACATTACCGACATCAGGCCGGGATTTGTCAGGACGGATATCCTATCCAAGGATAAGAAATACCCTTTGCTGATGACTGTAGAGTATGCTTCCGCATTGATTTTCAAGGCATTGAAGAAGCGTCGCCGCCGGGCATACATAGACTGGAAATTCGCATTGATGAGCTTTTTCTGGAGCATTATTCCTCAATGTCTCTGGGAAAGAATGACAGGTTTCAAATCATAATTCCATGGCTACATTCAAGTTCATATCAGATATAAACACAGGCAGCACGGCCGGCCTCAGGGAGGCTGCGCAGGGGCTTGTAGAGGATTTCATCGTATTCAATACCAGGCCCTTTCCCTGCGACTGGGGATATCTGGCATTGGAGAGAATAGCATCGGTGGCCGAGTCCACCGGGGCGGATTTGCTGTACTCAGACTATTACGAGCTGGTCGAGGCTCCGGATGGCGGTACGCTCAGGAGGAATCATCCCGTAATCGACTGTTCCAGAGGGGCTTTGAGGGATGATTTCGACTTCGGGCCGGTGTTGGTTTTCCGCACATCATCATTCCTGGGGGCATTGTCCGGGATGAATGTTGACAGGCGTTTCGGGGCCCTCTATGAACTGCGGCTGAGGATGGATAAAATTGTCCATATCGGGGAATACCTCTATACCGAGATTGAAACCGACCTGCGCAAGTCGGGGGAGAAACAGTTCGACTATGTGAATCCGCGAAACAGGGAGGTCCAAATCGAGATGGAGGAAATATGCACGGAGTACCTGAAGCGAATCGGGGCCTATATCGCTCCCGGATTCAAGTCGGTGAGTCCTGCCCCGGACTTCGCTCCGGAGGTTACCGCCTCTGTCATCATTCCCGTTTACAACAGGGCCAGGACGGTTGCCGATGCTGTCCACAGTGCACTCTCGCAGCAATGTGACTTCGATTTCAATGTCATTGTCGTGGACAATCATTCCACCGACGGGACTTCAGGGAAACTGGCATCTATTTCAGATGGGAGGCTGAAAGTCATTGTTCCGGAAAGGGATGACCTCGGTATCGGAGGCTGCTGGAACCTGGCCGTGAACAGTGCTCATTGCGGAATGTACGCCGTCCAGCTGGACAGCGACGATATCTACAGGGACGGCACTACATTGCAGAAAATCATTGACCTTTTCCGGAGTGAAGGCTGCGGAATGGTGGTCGGGGCATATGAAATGACGGATTTTGACCTGAATCCTCTGCCTCCAGGAATCATTGATCATAGGGAGTGGACAGATGGGAATGGTCGGAACAATGCGTTGAGGGTCAATGGATTGGGAGCTCCGAGGGCCTTCTATGTCCCGCTTCTTAGAAGTATCGGTTTCCCGAATGTGAGCTATGGCGAGGACTATGCCGTAGGACTTCGTATCTGCCGCGAGTACCGGATTGGCAGAATCTATGAGCCGCTGTATTGCTGCCGCCGCTGGGAGGGCAATTCCGATGCGGCCCTCAGCATTGAGAAGGTCAATGCCAACAATTCATACAAGGACAGCATCCGTACCTGGGAACTGGAAGCACGAATAAGAATGAATGCCAATGACAGATAACTCTCAGATAACCAAATTCGTAAAGGACCAGCTTTCCGTCTGGTCCCTTGCCTCGTCCAATTTCCGGTCCCTCAAGAATGCGGAAATCAAGGAGATGGAGGTAGGCGGGCTGAAAGCCAGATGCCAGCACAATCCTGGGCGCATCAGGTCTTCAGCGGCCAAGGTGGACGGAGCCTCGATAAAAGCCCGGAAATGTTTCCTCTGCGCCGGGAACCGGCCACCTGGGCAGAGCTCAATGCAGTTCGAGGGCAGGAAGGGCCGGAAATACGACATTCTTGTCAATCCGTACCCGATTTTTCCGTCGCATCTCGTGATTGCACGGAATGCCCACGTTCCCCAGACTATATGGCACAGGGTCGTGGACATGACGGATATCGCAAGACATTTTCCGGATTACACTGTCTTCTACAACGGTCCTGAATGCGGGGCCTCGGCACCTGACCACATGCATTTCCAGGCCTGTCCGAGGGGACTCATGCCGCTGGAGAATGAGATTGACCGCCTGTTTGGGGACAATGCCGGAGGAATGGATTTCATTACCTCCGTCCAGGAAGCGGAACTCTTTCATTACAAGGGATTTACAAAGGGCATATTCGCAATGAGGGCCAGGACATCCAAGTCTTTCGCCAAGCTTTTTTACCGTCTCCTGGACTGCCTGCCTTGCCGTGAAACCTCGCCCGAGCCCATGTTCAACCTTCTCGTATGGTACAGTGTCCGTCCTTCCGAAAAGGTCTCAGGCATATCCCACGGCCGTTTCGGGGAATACAGGGCAGTGCTTATGGCACGGGACAGGCACCGCTCCCACCATTATTTTTCCGAGGGCGACGACCATCTCACAATGAGCCCCGGATGTGCGGATATGGCAGGCCTCTTCATAGTTCCGCAGGCGGATGATTTTGCCAAAATCAATCCCAGGCTCCTTGGTGAAATGCTTTCCGAGGTGTCCATTGACGAGGATGCCGAGAACAAGGTGATTTGGAAACTGACCAGGACCCAGCCTGAACTCCAGGTGGGGATAATGTCCGGTAAGGAAATAGAATTCGAAATCATTTCGGACGGGGCAGGCCGCCAGAGAGTCTGCTTCGAGAACGGACGGATATCATATAACGGGACATTGTACGACGAGCTTCTGTTTGATGCCAGGACAATGTCAACAATGTTCGCCGAGCCGACATTCATCCTTTACGGTGTGACCATCGGCGTGGATTTCCACTGGGAGAGGAAACAGACACAGCGGTTCGCAGGCTCCCTGAGGTTCATTGTCGAGGGGGATAATGTGGTGGCTGTCAATGTAATAGGCGTAGAGGACTATCTCTTGAGCGTCATCTCTTCGGAGATGAGTCCGGCAGCCCCGTTGGAATATCTGAAGGCACACGCAGTGATTTCACGCACTTGGGTTATGAAGCAGATTGCCCGCAGGAAGACAAACGGCAATGCCGTACAATGTCCCGCGGACAGGCTGGAGGACGGAGTTCTGCATATTGAGAAATGGTTCGACACCAATGATCACAAGGCCTTCGATGTTTGTGCGGATGACCATTGCCAGAGATACCAGGGGCTGACCTTGGCTATAGGCGTCAATGCACGCAAGGCCGTGGATGAGACCTGGGGAGAGGTGCTTGAGTATGAAGGAAGTCTCTGTGACGCAAGGTTTTCCAAATGCTGCGGCGGGGTCACCGAGGAGTTCGGGACCTGCTGGGCGGATGAGGACCACCCATATCTGAAATCTGTCCCGGACCCGTTCTGCAATACTGGCGATGGGGCAATCCTCCGGATGGTTCTCAATGATTACGATTTGGAGACCAAGGACTTCTACAGATGGCAGGTGAGGTACAAGAGAAGCGTGTTGTCGGAACTGATTTCCAGGCGTTCAGGCCACGATATTGGTTTGCTGGAGGAGTTGAGGCCTCTTCGCCGGGGGCCTTCAGGAAGGATATATGAACTTCTGGTTGTAGGCTCGAAAATGTCAATGTCGGTGGGCAAAGAGTTGATAATCAGGCGTTTCTTGTCTGAGTCCCATCTGAAGAGCTCGGCATTCACGGTCAGGGTCGAGAAGGGACTTGCGGAGGAAGAGGACATCATTGTCCTGGATGGCTCCGGCTGGGGACACGGCGTGGGGTTCTGCCAGATAGGCGCCGCGGTCATGGCCGTCAGGGGCAATGATTACAGGGCCATCCTCTCTCATTATTATCCCGGAGCTATAGCCTGCCGGCATCTGGAAACTATTGAAAATCAATGATGAAGAATCGCATGAGCATATCCGGAGCCAAGTCTCCGTGGTGGTGGATTCCGACCCTGTATTTCGCGGAGGGAATCCCGTATTTCGTGGTGAACAGCATATCTGTGACAATGTTCACGAAGATGGGTGTGCCGAACGGGGAGATGGCCCTGTTTACCAGTCTCCTCTATCTTCCCTGGACATTGAAGCCGCTCTGGAGCCCGCTGGTGGACATTTTCAAGTCGAAGAGATGGTGGATAATCACGATGCAGGCATTGATGACAGCTGCATTCATATTGCTGGTTTTCAGCATTCCGCATCCTTCGCCAGAGACCATCGCCTCCGGGCAGACGCCTTCAGGAATGTTTGCATTCACATTGATATTGTTCATTCTCACGGCATTCGCATCGGCGACTCACGACATTGCGGCTGACGGTTTCTATATGGTGGTTCTCGAGCCCGGCCAGCAATCTTTCTTCGTGGGCATCAGGAGTACATTCTACAGGCTCTCATCCATTTTCGGACAGGGAGTCCTCGTGGTCATCGCCGGACTGATTGAGACCCGTACAGGAAATATCCCGCTTGCCTGGACTGTGACAATGGCGGTGACTGCCGTCATATTCGCATTGATGACGGTTTACAATATGTTCTTGCTGCCGAGGCATAAGGCGGATGTAGCCGTGAAGTCATCCGGACGGTCCTCTGCTGGGGAATTCGCCAGGGCTTTCGTGACTTTCTTCCGCAAGCCCGGCATCCTCGTGGCACTGGCATTTATGCTGATGTACAGGCTGCCCGAGGCCCTTCTCCTGAAGATGGTCAATCCGTTCCTTCTCTCTTCCGCTGAGCAGGGAGGGCTCGGCCTTCCTACTGCTACAGTGGGCCTGGTTTACGGCACAATAGGCGTGATATCCTTGACCGTAGGAGGAATTATCGGAGGAATGGCTGCTTCAAGATGGGGCCTGAAGAAATCGCTCTGGCCAATGGCCGCATTCCTTGCCCTGCCTTGCGCCGCATACTTGTACATGAGTATGTCAATGACTCATAACATTGTGGTAATCAGTGCATTGATTGCATTCGAACAGTTCGGCTACGGCTTCGGTTTCACTGCATATATGCTGTATATGATGTATTTTTCGGAAGGAGAGTACAAGACCTCGCATTATGCGATTTGCACGGCCTTCATGGCCCTGAGCATGATGATTCCTGGAGCCTTCGCTGGTTATATCCAGGAGATGACAGGATATGTGAACTTCTTCTGGGTGGTAATGATTTGCTGCCTTGCCACCGTTGCGGTGACAGGCTTGCTAAAGGTTGATCCTGAATACGGAAAGAATAGATGAGAACAGTGTTGATATCCATTTTGCTGGCATTCATGCCTGTAGTGCTGGATGCCGTACCGGCCGTGAAGGTGCGTACCGGAATCGAGGTGCTGGAAGGCCGTGGTTTTGAAGGCCTTGAGGGCAAGCGGGTAGGTCTGGTGACCAATCCGAGCGGTGTGGACCGCAATCTACGCTCTACAATCGATATCCTCAATGAGGCGGAAAATGTCAATCTTGTAGCCCTTTTCGGCCCTGAGCACGGTGTACGCGGGGATGCATACGCCGGAGACAAGGTGGACGATTCGGTGGACCCGTCCACGGGCATCAAGGTTTACTCAATCTACGGAAAATACCGTGAACCTTCCCAGGAGATGCTGGAAGGCATTGATATAATGGTCTATGATATCCAGGATGTCGGGACCAGGTCTTACACTTTTATCAGCACTCTCGGACTGGTGATGCGGGCCTGTGCCAAGAAAGGCATTGAAGTAATGGTTCTTGACAGGCCTAACCCGCTGGGAGGCAATAAGATAGAAGGCTGCTTCGTGGAGCCGGGCTTCTTCTCTTTCGTGAGCGAGTTCAGGATTCCGTACATATATGGCCTGACTGTAGGCGAGTTGGCCATCCTCATCAATGAGGAAGGTCTCAACTGCGGGCAGAAGGGTGATGAGGAACATCTCAGATGCAGCCTCACAGTTATTCCTATGGAGGGCTGGACCAGGGACATGACATATTTGGAAACCGGATTGCCGTGGGTGCTCCCGTCTCCGAACATCCCTTATCCCCAGTCCGCCATCAATTATCCATGCTCCGGAATCGCCGGCGAGTTTTTCAATTATCTCAATGTAGGAGTGGGCTACACTTTCCCGTTCGCCGCATTCGCCGCAGAATGGATTGATGCGGCAAGGCTAAAGGCTGAACTGGACAGTTATGCCCTGCCCGGGGTTGCCTTCAGGGAGGTTCATTACAAGCCTATAGCCGGAAGCAGCCAGGGTAAACTGGTCCACGGTGTCCAGTTTTATTTCACTGATTATGAACTTGCTGAGATTTCATTGACCCAGTTTTACGTGATGCAGGCTGTCAATATTCTTTACCCGCAGCATAATCCTTTCAAGATTTCCCCGTCCCGCAATGAAATGTTCGATAAGGTTTGTGGTACGGATTATGTAAGAAAGACATTTTCAAAACGTCTTATGGCCTGCGACATTGCGGACCGCTGGCGGGGGGACGCTGAGGAATTCAGGTCCATTGCGAGGCGTTATTACATCTATTAGTAATCTAAAACTTTTTGATTATGAGAGGGTTAGTAAAAACTTTGATGGCATTGGCCGCAGCGGCGGCAATGATTTCATCACCAGTCTATATGGATGCCCAGACCCGCAGGACTACTACGACCACATCGCAGGGCGGCTCTACCAGGTCTTCATCTTCTTCATCAAGGTCTAGTTCCTCGTCAGGCTCCTCACGTTCTTCTTCAAGTTCGGCTTCCACGAGGTCTTCGTCCACCGTGTCGAGGTCCACATCCGGCTCTGCTTCGCGGTCTTCAGGAAGCGTTTCTTCAAGCTCTTCCAGTTCAAGGTCTTCAGCAACTGTGACAAGGTCTTCAGCAACTGTGACAAGGCCTTCTGCCACGACCCAGAACAGGACAACCTCTACCCAGGGCAGATCGAGTGCGACACAGTCTAGAACCACTTCCACCCAGGGCCGCCAGACGGCTACCCAGACACGGCCGACTACCGGAACTTCTTCACGTTCTTCCTCTTCGGCCACTGTTACCCGCCCGTCAACGGGAAGTAACAGCCGCTCATCATCAACGGTTACCCGCCCTTCCGTTTCAACGCAGGTGGGCAGGGGTTCCTCTTCCAACTCCCAGGCCAGAGGCGGTTCCAACTCCTCCGGCACCAGAACTTCCGGAAGTTCCTCTGTTTCAGCATCAAGACGTACCACCTCAGGCACCGGTACCAAGGTAGCCCAGCCTGTCAACCGTGGAGGTTCATCAGCCACAAGGCCACAGCAGGGGACTGCGGCAGGAAGCGCTACACGCAGCAATGTCACCAGGAGTGGTCTTTCCACAGTGACAAACGAGATGCGTACCCAGCCTTCGTCAGGCCGTCCTTCACAACAGGCGGGACCGAGAGGAGGAGCATTTGATGACTTCAGGATTGACAATCACGACGTTCACAGGGTGCCGCCTCGCGACAGGGATTTCATACATTATGACAGGCCGGGTCATTTTTATGACCACCACAGCCCTCATTGCTTCGGATACAGAGTCCAGATGCTTCCTCCGCATCACATCCACAGGACCTTCTTCGGCATTGACTACTACATCTGCGACAATGTTTATTACCGTCATTATCACGGTCATTACATTGTTTGCCGCCCGCCTTTCGGAGTAGTCATCGACAGGGCCATAAGGGATCTGGCATTCTCTACGGTCAGGTTCGCCTTCTATTCCAATGTGTACAATACATACAGGGCAATAGACGAAAACAACCGCTACATTGACCAGCAGAACCGGATTATCGCCCAGAACAATGCGACAATTCTTGCCCAGAACAATGCGATTGCGATGAATCCTGCAATGGCCAGGTCTTCATACGATGTCGCCAACAGGCTAGGACTCGTCCAGAGTTATGCATACGCTGACAGGGAGTATTACTATGAGGATGGCGTATTCTACATCATCAATGCAAGCGGACAGTACCAGACCATTGTTCCTCCGGCCGGTGCCCTTGTGGAGAATCTTCCGGATGACTACGAGATTATTACATTGGACGGAGTCGAGTACTATAGGGTTGACGATACCGTTTACAGGCTGACCCTCGTTCAGGGAAATCCTTATCTCGAGGTTCTTGGCCAGATGTACGGCAGTCTTGCAAGGCAGTATAATTATTACAATTAATGTTTACGGAAAATGATAGGAGTCGTTGACTCCGGATCCGGCGGGTTGTCTGTATTGAAGGAGATGACCCGCCTTCTTCCTGGAGAGAAATATCTGTATTATTCTGACAATGCCTGGTGTCCTTACGGGGAGAAGACCAGGGAGTTCATCATTGATAGGATGCGGGCCATTACGGATTTTCTGCTCGGAAAGGGAGCAGATATTATCGTAGTAGCCTGCAACACGGCTACTTCGGCGGCGATTTCCACATTGAGGGCAGAGTATTCCGATGAGTCTTCCGAACAATGCAGGGAGTTGGTTATCCGGCTGACAGGAGGACGCCGGGACCATGTCCGTTTCATCGGTATGGAGCCTGCCGTGAAACCTGCCGCACTCGGGACACGGACAGGTGTAATCGGGGTTCTGGCTACTGCCGGTACCCTGAAGGGCTCCAAATATCTTACCTCCAAGGGCAATGTCGAGGACAATGTGAAGGTGCTCGAACACGTCGGGAAAGGGTTTGTGGAACTCGTGGAGAGTGGCCGGCTCGATGGCCCGGAAGTGGAGAAAGTCGTCTCGGACAGCCTGCGGCCATTGCTTCAGGAGGGTGCGGACATCATTGTGCTGGGCTGTACACATTATCCTTTCCTGCTTCCTGTGATGGAAAGGGTTGCCGGGCCTTCAATCAGGTTCATTGACCCGGCTCCGGCTGTGGCACGGCATCTTGTGGATGTAATGAAGGAGGACGGCCTCCTTGATGGAAAACCGTCCCCTGATATTCCAGGCAAGCCTGATGTATGTCTTTTCTCATCTGGCGATAGGACCTGTCTAAGAAACCTTTATAACCTGGCTATCTGCCAGGAGGTGGCCCCATAGGACCGCCCGGACCACGGCCTCCAGGACCTCCCATAGGTCCGCCCATCCGGCTATTGCCCATTGTTCCGAATCTCCAGGTCAGGGAGAGAATCACGTAGCGTCCGAGCGTATTGTTCCAGGTCTCCGTGTGATAGTTGGCGGAGTCGCTGATTGACAGGTTCTTGGCCTGGTTCAGCAGGTCGTACGCCTTGAGGGACAATGTCCATTTGTTCTTGAACAGGAGTTTGGTGATTTCCACGTTGAGGATGTATTCGTCATCCTGGGGCGTGGTATATCCGCGGTACCAGTTGTAGTCGAAGTCGGCCACGAGGCCTACGCCGCCCGGTATTGTCCAGTTCATTGTGGCGGAGAGCTGGTTGTTCCTGGTCATATCCGTGTTTACGGAGTTCATCGTGTACCAGGACTTGTTGAGCCTGGTCCTTCCGCTTGCAGTAATCTCCACGAAATCATTGCGATAAGTGGCCTTCAATCTTTCCATGATGCTCATTGTCCGGATTCTGTTCGTGGTGAAGTATCCGCTCTCTCCGAGGTCAGGGAAATCCTGGTGGAAGAGTTCGTAGTCGAAGTTGGTCCCGTCATAATACTTGTCGGTGTCAAACGAGCTCTTGCCGATGTAAGAAGATGATGTCGACCAACTTCCGCTCAGCATATTGGAAATGCTGAAGTTGGATTTGGCAATTGGGGAGTTGAGGAAGGTCCTCAGGGATACGTTGCCGGAGTTAGGTCCGTTAACCGGAAGGGAGAACTGGGTTCCGCCTGTATTGTACCAGCTTGCATTGACAATAGGGGACTGGACGAGCCCGCCCTCGAGATTTCCTGAGAATGAGAAGAATTTGGCTCTGTTGGAGTGCCCGAATCTCATCCTTACATCGTGCCTGAAATAGGGCTTCAGATACGGGTTACCGAGGGATACGCTGAGCGGATTGGAGTTGTCCGGAACCGGCATGAGCTGCGAAGTTGTAGGCTGGGCCGAGTTTCCGAAGTAGAATCCGCGAAGATTCGTATAGTCATTGATGTCGTAGAAAATCATCGCAGACGGAGACCAGTTGACCACGGTGCTGTTGTAATCTTGCCCGTTGGTCTCGTTGTGGGTGATGGTAGGCACCACCGATGCGCCGAGCTGGGCCCTGATTTTGTCCTTCTGGAACATGAAGTTGACACCTGCCCTGTGGGTCTGGTACTGGTTCAGGATGCTGCTGGAGTATTCGTTGTTCGGGCTCATGCCATCTTTGTTGAATACATGGTTGTTCTCGTCAAAATCGGCAACGAAGCCTGAATCGTAGGTGTTTTTCTCCGATTTGTTCTGGCTCCATTTGTACTGGTAGTTAGCTTCGAGGTAGAAGCCTGCACCGAGTGGTTCCGTATAGACCATCCTTCCTCCGATGGAGGATGACCTTGAGTTCATGTCAAAGAACTGGTTGATGATTTCATTGTCCTTTACAGTGACGCCGTCTTCCTCGTAAGTATTTGTCAGCGACTGGTTGTATCCCGTGAGGTCATTGTTGCTGAAGTTGTAATCGACATTGATGGACAATGTCCTTCCCGGCATTCCGAGACGCTGCCTGAAGAGGAAGAAACCGTTGGTGGTCCAGTTGTCATTGTTTCCTCCGTTGAAGTTGAAACCGTCATTCTTCATGTAAGGGCCGGCCTCCGCCGAAGCCTGTCCCCATGTGTCGAAGGTGGACATTTCAGAGAAATTACCCTTGCCGAAATTGAACTGGGGCTGGAAGAGGATTGAGGTATTGTCCGAGAACTTGTGCTCCAGGCGTACTCCGAACCTGTGTCCCTGGGAATTGTTGGTGCTCGCTCCGTCCGTGTTGTAGATGAGCTGGGAGCCGTCGTCAAGATAGGTGGTCTTGGAACTCTTCTCGAGGACATCCTTCTGGGTGTTGTTGTATAGATAGTTGGCTCCCAGGTCCATTTTGTCGCCGCAGAGGTCCCAGGCTCCGTTGATACCGCCCATCCAGGACGAGGTGATACCGTTGCTGCTTCCCCAGCCGCCGCTTCCGCGGCCCATTCCGCCACTACCTCCCCGCATTGAACTCATCATATTGCCTGACAGATCATTGAAACCACGGTTGTTGGTGTTGTTGGCATTGAGAATGATGCTGAGCTGGCTCTTCTCTGTGAACCTTCCGATGAATGCGGCCCCCTGATATCTCCAGTCACCGTTGTCGGCGAGTTCTGAACTGGATTTTTCCAGCCAGTCGTGTCCGCCGCCGGCCATCACGTTGCCGAAGAGACCGTTCATCATTCCCTTCTGGACGCTGAGGTCAATGACTGTTTCCTCATTGCCGTCATCAATGCCGGTGAACTGCGCCTGCTCCGATTTCTTCTGCACGACCTTCACCTTCTCCACAATCTTGGCCGGGATGTTCTTCGACGCGAGGGAAGGGTCATCCAGGAAGAAAGTTTTTCCGTCAATGGTTATCTTGTTTATAGTCTGCCCGTTGGCAGTAACGCTTCCGTCCTCACCGACTTCCACGCCCGGGAGTTTCTTGAGAAGGTCCTCAAGCATGTCATTGTCAGTGGTCTTGAATGAGGAGGCGTTGTATTCTACGGTATCTTTCTTTATTATGATAGGATTGCCGGTGGCCGTGACGCTGGCTGCATCGAGCATCTTGGTGTCCGGAGCCATCTCTACTTCACCGAGATTGACGGCCTCCTTCACCGTGAGTTCCTTCGTGTATTCCTTGTAGCCGAGCAGTTCTGCCTTGACGGTGTAACTTCCGGCAGCCACTTTGTCAATGACGGCCTTCCCCTTTTCATCCGTGAGGACATATTTGTAAGGGGTCTTTTCTCCGCTCTTAGTGAGGGATACAGTGGCGTAGGCTACCGGCTCTCCGGTGCTCTTGTCTTTCAGGGTAAGGGATATCGACCTGGATTGGGCCATACCCGTAAATGAGAATGCGGATATCAAAATCAGTCCGCAAAGCAGCGCAATGATTCTCTTCATTGATGTTTTTTTTAGTAACACTCTGTGAATGCTCCTGCGGCCTTCGTCGGAGAAGCAACGATGATTAGACAATTCCTCCGCTCCGGGGTTTAATCCGGCCATGAAAAATCCAGGAAGTTTAACCGGAAATTCCAGGATTTTCCAGGCTGCCCTGTCATTTTACCCTGTCCGGATTGTCTGCGATGAATTTCTCCCAACTTCCACCGCTTTTCATCCCGGCGAGAGGGTTCGTGAGCTGGTAATAATGGCACATCGCAATGGCGAGGGCGTCGGTTGCATCCAGGAATTTCTCCTCAATGTCAATGCCCAATATCCTCTGCAATATTGTGCAGACCTGGTTCTTGGAGGCGGCCCCGTTCCCGGTCACTGCCACCTTGGCCTTTCTCGGAGCATACTCCGTAATGGTGATTCCCCTCGTGGTGGCGGCTAGCATAGCGGCTCCCTGGGCACGGCCGAGTTTCAGGACGACCTGGGCGTTCTTGCCGTAGAAAGGGGACTCCAATGCCATCTCGTCAGGGGAGAACCGGTCACATATATCCCCGATTTCCCTGAAGATGCGGCTGAGCTTGGAATATGCGTTATCCTCCTTCCTGAGATCGATTACGCCCATGTCCAGGTAGTGCGGCTTGCCGATTTCAATACGGATGACCCCGAAGCCAAGAATGTTGGTTCCGGGGTCTATTCCGAGTATGGTTGTGTCCTTTATCATCTGTCCGGATTAGTCGATGTAGTCGAATCCGGTGTAAGGCCTCAGGATTTCAGGGATGACAATCCTGTCCTCCTGCTGGTTGTCCTCAAGCATTGCCGCAACGACGCGTGGCAGGGCAAGGGAACTTCCGTTGAGGGTGTGGCAGAGTTGGGTCTTGCCGTTCTCGTCCTTGTATCTGAGGTGGAGACGGTTGGCCTGGTAGGTCTCGAAGTTGGAAACAGAGGAAATCTCAAGCCATCTCTGCTGTGCGGCTGACCAGAGTTCGAAATCGTAGGTGATGGCAGAGGTAAAACTCATGTCACCGCCGCAGAGCCTGAGAATCCTGTACTTGAGGCCGAGCTTGTTCACGAGGTCTTCCACGTGGGCTACCATCTCGTCGAGGGCCTTGTAGGAGTCTTCAGGCTTCTCGATACGTACGATTTCCACCTTGTCGAACTGGTGGAGCCTGTTCAGTCCCCTTACGTCCTTGCCGTACGAGCCTGCCTCCCTGCGGAAGCAAGGAGTGTATGCTGTCAGTTTCTGCGGGAACTGGTCGTTAGCGAGGATAACATCCCTGTAAATATTTGTCACAGGTACTTCTGCCGTAGGTACGAGATAGAAATCGTCCAGGCCTACATAGTACATCTGGGCCTCCTTGTCAGGGAGCTGGCCGGTACCGAAGCCTGAAGCTGAGTTCACCATAATCGGCGGCTCGATTTCCTTGTAACCGTCGGCTGTATTCTGGTCGAGGAAGAAGCTTATGAGAGCCCTCTGGAGTTTCGCACCCTTTCCTTTGTAAACCGGGAATCCTGCTCCTGTAAGCTTCACTCCGAGGTCGAAGTCAATGATATCGAACTTCTTGGCGAGATCCCAATGCGGGAGGGCATTTTCCGGAAGATGGATTTCCGGGCCGCCCATCTTGACTACCTGGTTGTCCTCTGCGCCCTTGCCGGGTACGACGAGGTCGCAAGGTATGTTCGGAAGAAGCACGAGCTGCGCCTCAAGTTCCTTATTGGTGACATCTGCCTTTGCGAGGAGTTCTGTGGACCTTGCCTTGAGCTCTGCCACTTCCTTCTTGGCCTCCTCGGCCTCGGCTTTCCTGCCTTCTTTCATAAGGCCTCCGATAAGGCCTGCCTTCTGCTTCTGCTGGGCGAGGAGAGCATCGCTCTCTGTCTGGAGCGCTCTTCTTTCAGTATCAAGTTCGAGGACTTTCTCAACGATGGCTCTTGCATCGAAGTTCTTTACTGCAAGTTTCCCGATGACGTGCCCGGGATTGTCGCGAAGCATTTTGAGTGTCAACATAATCTATATTCCTTCTATTGTTCATTCAATGAAAAAGAGGACCGCACGCCGTACTCGAAGTGCAATCCTCTGGAATGTCTTTCAAGACCCTTCGAGTTAGTTCTCAAAAGGGATAACCGACACGTAAGATTTGTTCTCTCTCTTTCTGGTGAACTTTACAGTGCCGTCTACGAGAGCGTAGAGAGTGTGGTCCTTGCCGATTCCGACGTTCTTGTCAGGATTGTGCACGGTACCTCTCTGGCGGACGATGATGTTGCCGGCCTTTACGACCTCTCCGCCGAACTTCTTGAGACCAAGTCGTTTGCTATGTGATTCACGACCGTTCTTGGAACTACTTTGACCTTTTTTATGTGCCATTTTTCTTTCCTCCTGTTAATAATTAAGCGCTACCTTTCAAAATTAGTTGATAGCGTCGATACGGATTTTGGTGAACTTCTGGCGATGGCCGTTGAGCTTCTGGAATCCTTTGCGACGGATTTTCTTGAATACCAATACTTTCTTTGCCTTGGCGTCATCATCGAGCACGGTAGCCTTCACTACTGCGCCCTCTACGTAAGGGGCTCCGACCTTCACCTCACCCTCATTGTCGAGGAGAAGTACCTTGTCGAATTCGACCGTCTCATCGTTCTTGGCAGAAAGACGGTTGACGAAAATCTCTGCACCAGCCTCAACTTTGAACTGCTGGCCTGCAATGTCAACGATTGCGTACATTCTATAAAAACTTAATAAGTTCCGGCTGCAAGCGCCCGCCTTCAGGTGGCGGAACTTTACTGGGCTTGCCAGCCATAAATCAATCAGGACCGCAAATTTAGTATTTTTATCAAATACTGCAAAATATTTTCTGAATATTCCTTAAATTTGTACCTCAAGATGGTTCAAGACATTATACTTTACTCCAGATGGATTCACCATTCATTTTCGACAAGTCAGTCACCGGCAAGTCTTTTGCGGGAAGGCGCAGCGACTGCAACTCACTCTCAGGCATTGTCACGCACGGACAGAATGCAGTGATATGGGGGCCGCCGAAATCGGGAAAGATGTCGGTGGTACGACAGACTCTTTTCAATCTCCGGACCTCCGGGCATACTCCCGTCCTTTGTGAACTGGATTTGCTGAATATACGTACTCCTGAACTCTTTTTCCGGAAATTCGCGGGAAATGTCATCAAGTCAGTTGCTGCAGAGCCGCAGGAAATGGCTTCCATTGCCGCTGAGTTCCTCGGCGGGACCTCATTGGCGTTTGATGAGACCCTGTACTCCGAGACCGGGGATCTTTTCCAGGGCTCTTTCCCGCTGTCGGAAGAGGAATGCCGGGATATCATTGAACTTCCGTACAGACTTGCTGCTGCCCGGAATACCGACGTAATAGTGGTCATCCAGGATTTCCAGAATATTTACTCGGATGAGGGAGAGAAGGTTTTCAGGGTGATGCAGGATGTGATGGGGGCGCACAAGGACGGTCCCGCCCCGTATTGCTCTTTCGTCCTTCTCGGCTCCCGGGTCAATGCGATGGAGGAAATCTTCCAGCGCAGGAAATTTTTCTGGAACGTGGTTGAGAGACTGGAACTTTCTCCTCTGACTTCCAATGAGATAGCCGAGTATGTAATGAGGGGATTCTCAATGGGCGGAAAGGTAATTGACAGGGATTTGGTTCAGGGAGTGTGCACTCTTTTCCGCAACAACGTCTGGCATATAAACCATTTCTTCTTCATCTGCGATTGCCTTTCCAAGGGATATATCAGCGAAATCACTTTCAAGGACGCACTTTCTTGTATGTTGTCCGTTCACGAGCCTGAGTTTCACAGGATTATGGATGACCTTACTCCGTTCCAGACCAGGCTGCTGCGGGCTGTCATTGACGGAGTGGTGAAGTTCAGTACGACTGAGGTGATTGAGAAGTATGCGCTAAATTCCTCGGCCAATGTCAAGAGGATCAAGGATGCCCTGATGAAGAAGGAGGTCATCTGCTTCAATGACAGGGAGGAACCGGTGATAATGGACCCTCTTTTCGAGTATTGGCTCAGGCAGTTCTATTTCGACAAGGCCGGCGTTTCAGGGGCCGGAAGATGGATGTAAATAATAGGTTAGACAATGAAGAAACATATTGTAGTCCTGACTGGCGCAGGTGTCAGCGCCGAGAGCGGAATCAGTACGTTCCGGGACAATGGAGGACTGTGGGACAAGTTTGACCCTCAGGTGGTTGCATCGATTGACGGCTGGCATGAGGACAAGGCTTTGCTGCTGGATTTTTACAATATCCGGAGAAAGGAACTTGCCGGGGTGAAACCCAATGCCGCACATCTGGCCATAGCCGCCCTGGAGGAGAAATTCAATGTAGATGTTATTACCCAGAATGTGGATAATCTCCACGAACGTGCCGGAAGTACCCGAGTCCTGCATCTTCACGGTGAACTTACCAAGGTCCGTCCTGAAGGTTGCTACAATGATGAAGACGGTTTTTCGGAAAAGACCGTCTTTGACATTGGCTATGGGGAAATCCATTTGGGTGACACGGCCCCGAACGGCCAGCAGCTCCGGCCGCACATTGTCTGGTTCGGGGAGCCGGTTCCGAAGATAGGCAAGGCTATCGACATTGTCTCTGGGGCGGATGTCCTTCTTATTGTGGGCAGTTCGCTGAGTGTGTATCCGGCCGCCGGCCTTTATCGCTACGCTCCTTATGAGGCACCGGTTTATCTCATTGATCCCGCCGATGTCAATGTCAGGGACAAGCGCATCCGTCATATCCGCGAGGTGGCGTCGAAGGGAATGGAGGAGTTTATTGAGATAATATCATAATATCATCACCAGGCTTCCGGCCAGCAGCAGGACGCATCCGATGATGGTCTTCCACGTCAGCGATTCTCCGAGGAAGATGACAGCAAAGATTATTGTCAGGACCAGGCTGCATTTGTCTATCGGGGCGACTTTGCTGACATCTCCGATTTTGATGGCATAGAAATAACAGAGCCAGGATGCCCCGGTGGCGAGGCCTGAGAGAATCAGGAAAATCCAGCTTCGTGTGCTGATTCCTGTGATTGCCTCTGCAATGTTCTGTGACGGGTGCCCGATACGGTGCGAGACGAAAACCACGACCCAAGCCATCACGACTATGACCATTGTCCTGATGGCCGTGGCGAGGTTTGATTCCACTCCGTCAATTCCTATTTTGGCCAGAATTGCGGTTGCCGCGGCGAATACCGCTGACAGAATTGCGAATATGAGCCACATTTTTTTCAAGAGATGATTCCTTTTTTGGTAGGCAAATATATGAAGATTGGAAACGAAATCCAACGGGGAGAATGAGTCACTGCCATATTTTTGCAGTGAGAATGGTTTATTTTGCACTGTGAAAATGCAGGAAATATGAACAGGACCTTTATTCAGATCATCAAATCTGGATGTAATGGAGTATTTGCCGGCCATCAGGGCCCTCTGCTCCAGGGGAATCATATCGCTTTGGGATACAAATGAATGCGATGTTACCAGCCAGCATTTCTGTGTCCCTGCTCCTGTCAAGAACTGCCTTCTTGACAACCGTCTCCCATCTACGGATGAGATGAGCAGAGTCAAGTCCAGGTTTGACAGATATGACCTCTGCAAGAGGGTGGACTCGGCAATCCAGGACAGGCAGATATCGACATTGGCATTGATGCAGACGGTTTCCGACTATGAGGGAACAAACTCGGGGATGACGTTTGTCCGCAAGGTCAGGGAACTTGTCCCTGAACTGCCTGACAGGGTATTGTACTACGAAATCTGCTATGATTTCTACAATAAGCACAAATCCGACCTGGATGATACTCTGGAGGATATGAACGAGTCATTCGGGGATAGATTTTCAGAAAGGAGGAAACTGCTGGACGGGACAAGCGGCCTTGTGAAGGCTGGACTGCTCGAATTTTCAGATGATTACAGCGAGGTTACCATCAGCGATGCGGGCCAGCAGATTCTTCTGGAGGAGGACTATGCCTCATACGTAGGTGGAATTGACTGCGGCAACCGTTACCGTTTCTCAAGAATGGTCCGCAACTTTTTCCACGATTCGGAAAAGTACGATTCGGAACAGGAGAATTATCTCTCATTGGTCGACAGACTGGCTGCCAAGGGCCTCTCGAAGGGCATTGCCGTCCTGCTTTACGGTGCACCCGGTACCGGGAAGACCGAGTCGGTGATGCAGTGGGCGAGAGCGACCGGCAGGGATGTGGTCCATATTGACCTCAGTGCCTCGAAGAGTATGTGGTACGGCGAGAGCGAGAAGATTGTCAAGGGGATTTTCACCCGCTACCGCAATCAGTGCAAACGCAGCAAACTCAAGCCGATTCTGCTTTTCAATGAGGCTGACGGCCTGTTTTCGAAGAGGAAGGATATAAGCCGCGGCTCCAGCGTTGACCAGACAGAGAACACGATTCAGAACATCCTCCTTGAGGAAATGGAGAAACTGGACGGTATTCTTGTAGCCACGACCAACATGGCGGACAACCTGGATTCCGCATTTGAGCGCCGTTTCCTCTTCAAGATAAAGCTGGAGAAGCCTTCCGTGGAGGCCAAGCGCAGAATCTGGAGCAGCAAGCTTCCTGCCTTGACGGAGGAAGAATCATCCATCCTTGCCGAGTCCTTCGACTTCAGTGGCGGAGAAATCGACAACATTGTCCGCAAGGCCGTAATGGAAGAGGCTCTCAATGGGGAAGCCCCTGATATTGAATCCGTAATGCGCCTCTGCTGGGAGGAGAAGATGGGCGGCGAACGGCTTCGGAGGATTGGGTTCTGAGTTTGCTGGATGCATTCCATTCCGGCCATTCGGACAAGAAGACACTGGACTAGATTGGAAACGTCCGGGATGCAAACACGCCAAGCCCACAAAAACAAAGAAGCCGACCCATTCGAGCCGGCTTCTGTCTGTAATATTTTCAGGATATTATGCCTGGATGAAGGCGTTCACTGCAACGGATGTGAAGAGGAAGAGAATGATGGCGGCAACAATGATGCCGATTACTTTGAGCCTCTTCATCCATACCTGGTTGCTCCAGCCTACGGTCTGGAACATGCTCCAGAAGCCGTGAGTCAGGTGGAAGAATACTGCGATGAACCAAACGATGTAAATCAGCAGTACCCAGACATTGCCGAATGTGGCGGTAAGAAGCGCATAAGGATTCTCCGATTCGTTGCCCATGAACTCCTGGAGCTGCATGTCAGCCCAGAAATGGGAGAGGTGGAAGAAGAGAATGCCGAGGATTACGATTCCGAGCACGAACATGTTCTTGGCTGACCAGGAGTCTGCCTTGGCTACGCTTGCGGTCTCATAGCGCTTGTAACCGCCGCGGGCCTTGATGTTGTACCAGGTAAGGTAGCAGCCGTAGAAGATGTGGACGAAAACACCGAGTGCCAGCACCGGTACCATTATCGTCACGATTGGCAGGGCCATGAAGTCGCAACCGAGCTGGAAAAGACCGTCCTCTGCGCCAAATTTACCTGTGAATGAATCGATTACTGAAAAGAAATTGATAGTTCCGTGAAGCAGAAGGAATACGATGAGAAATGCACCGCTGACTGCCTGAATGAACTTTCTCCCGATGGAGTAGTGGAATGCGTTCGCCATTATCTTATAAAAATTTGATTTCGGTTTTACAATCTTTCGGCAAATATAGGTTGTTTCTTGCAAGTTTCATAATATTTCGATAATTTTGTTTCCCGGATTATGATTGAAATCCGTATTTTTTCGATAATTTGTTACTGTAAAGTTCTGCATTATGTATAGAAGGGTACTATTGAAACTGAGTGGCGAGAGCCTCGGCGGTCCTGCCGGCAAGGGTCTTGACACCGGGAGCCTCAGGGCTTATGCTGAGGAAATCGCCGAGGCTGCCAAAGCCGGTCTCCAGATTGCCATTGTCAATGGTGGCGGCAATATTTTCCGCGGGCTCCAGGGCACCGGAAAGGGTTTCGACCGTGTGGACGGGGACAAGATGGGTATGCTTGCGACAGTCATCAATTCCCTGGCCCTGTCAATGTTCATAAAGGAACAGGGTGTCAATGCACAGGTCTTCACGGCTACTCCGATGGAGCCTGTAGCCAAGTACTATATGCGCGATGATGCGGTGAAGGTATTGGAGGAGGGCGGTGTAGCCCTTATTTCCGGAGGTACCGGCAATCCTTTCTTCACCACGGACTCAGGTGCTGCCCTCAGGGCTCTGGAAATCGGTGCCGACGCATTGCTGAAGGGTACCCGCGTGGACGGAGTCTATACTGCGGACCCGGAGAAGGATCCTTCCGCCGTCCGTTATGATGAACTGACTTTTGACAAGGCCCTCTCCGACCATCTCAAGGTGATGGACCAGACAGCATTCGCTCTCTGCAGCGAGGGCAACATGCCGATTATTGTTTTTGACATGAACTGCCGGGGAAACCTCAAGAGGATTCTCGAAGGCGGGAAAGTCGGCACATTAGTACACGTATAACCATATAAAAATCAAATAGTTATGTTACCAAGAGCAAAAGAGATTGTCACTGCTGCTGACAACAAGATGAAAGAGGCTGTGGCTTATCTTGAAGAGGACCTCAAGACATACCGTGTGGGCAAGGCCAATCCTTCCCTTTTCAACAACGTTCTCGTAGATTATTACGGAACTCCAACCCCTGTACCCCAGGTGGCTTCAGTTTCCGCACCTGATGCCAAGACAGTGCTTATCCAGCCTTGGGAGAAGAGCATGATTGCCAAAATCGAGAAGGCAATTATGGATGCAAACATCGGAATGACTCCGCAGAACAATGGCGAGCAGATCCGCTGCAATGTGCCGCCTCTCACCGAGGAGCGCAGGAAAGAGCTCATCAAGAAGGCCAAGGCTGCCGGCGAGAATGCCAAGGTGGTAGTCCGCAACGCGCGTCGCGACGCTGTAGATCTGCTGAAGAAGGCACAAAAGAATGAGGGCCTTCCTGAGGACGCCGAGAAAGAAGGCGAGGATGAGGTACAGAAAGTCACTGACAAGAATGTCAAGGAGATTGACTCCCTCATCGCTGCCAAGGAAAAGGATATTATGACTGTGTAATTTCCAGCATCCTGTATATCTCCACGGTCCTGGCCGCCTCGGCGACATCGTGTACTCTCAGGATGTCAGCTCCGCAGCACAGGGCCTTGTAGTGGAGTACCTGGGTAGCCGGCAAAGCCTCTTCCGGGGTGATGCCGAACTTCCTGTAAACCATACTCTTGCGGGATACACCTACCAATACTCGCCGGCCTGTGGCAATGAACTTGCCAAGGTCGGCGAGCAGTTTGTAATTCTGCTCCACAGTCTTGGCAAATCCGAATCCAGGGTCCAGGATCCAGTTACGGATACCGGCCTGTCCGGCTTTCAGGGCGAAATCATTGAAATACCCGAGAACTTCGGCGGTGATATCTTCATAGGATGTCAGGGTCTGCATCGTAGCAGGATTGCCCCTCATGTGCATTGCCACGTAGGTGAGTCCCAGACGTCCCACAAGCGGAAGCATCTCGCCTTTCCTGTAGCCGGCATCCCCCTCCATTCCTTCTCCGGCCGTGACATCATTCACGATGAAGTCGCCTATCAGGTCAAAGGTCTTCCGGACGACTGAGGGCCAGTATGTGTCGATGGAAATGCGGATGCCAGGGAGTTCCTGGCGTATCGCTTTCAATGCCGGCTCCAGTCTTCGCCATTCCTCTTCTTCACCGACCGGATTCGACCCCGGCCTGGTGGAACATGCTCCGATATCCAGTATCGAAGCCCCTTCCCCAGCCATCCTGGTGGCTCTCTCCACGATTTTCCCGATGTCGTCCCGTCCGTCCTTTCCCAGACAGCGGCTTTCACTGAAATATGAATTGTCCGTGAGGTTGATTATACCCATCACGTCGATATTGCGCATTGTGTCCATATTGAAAAATTTGCGCAAACTTAAGGAAAATTTCGATATATTTGTAAATCTAATGTTAATTCTATGCTGATAGTTATTGAAGGACTCGACGGCTCCGGGAAATCCACACAGGTCAAAAGGCTCAGGCAATATCTTGAGTCTTCCGGGAAGCCTTTGACATACATTCATTTTCCAAGATATGACGCCCCGGTGTACGGTGATTTGATAGGCAAGTTCCTCAGGGGAGGCTTCGGCTCCATTGACGCTGTACATCCTCAGCTCGTGGCCCTGCTTTATGCAGAAGACCGGAGGACGGCCGTCCCGCAAATGCTTGAGGCTGTGAAGGATGGCGGCATTCTCCTGCTTGACAGGTATGTTTATTCAAACATTGCATATCAATGTGCCAAGATAGAAGACGAATCCGAGCGCGAGGAACTCCGCAAGTGGATAAGGGACACCGAGTACGGGGATTTCGGCCTTCCGGTGCCTGACCTTAATATTTTCCTGGATGTCCCGATAGGGTTTGTGGAGAAGAAACTGGAATCCCCGAGACTGGGCGGTGACAGGGACTATCTGGCGGGGCAGAGTGATATCCACGAGGCGGACATTGAGTTTCAGAAAAAGGTCAGGCAAGTCTATCTCCGTCAATGTGAAGAGGACCCGAACTTCATAAGGATTGATTGCGGGGACCGGGAAGGGAGGATGCTCCCGCCTGACGTGATATTCTCATCCATCATTTCAGCAATAAAGACTTTCTGACGGCAATGAAAAGCATCACCAAAAGGTTTTGTGCCAAGGTAATCGGCTTCGTGTTCTTCGTCTCGGGAATCCTCAAGCTCATGGACCCGACGGGAACATCCCTGATTATCAAGGACTATATGAATTTCTTCCATGCCGGATTCATGTCCGGGGCCTCATACGTCATCGGGGAGATTGTCGCATTGACGGAGACATTCTGCGGCATCCTCCTGGTCACGGGCATTTTCCGCAAAGTTACCGCCTGGATTACGACTGCGATGATGGGCCTGTTCACCCTGCTTACCCTTATTCTATGGATTTTCAATCCCCAGATGGATTGCGGTTGTTTCGGAGAAGCGATACATCTCACTCATTTCCAGTCATTTATGAAGAATGTCCTGATTTGCGTGCTGATGCTTGTGGCCTTCCTCCCATACAGGGATTTCGGCACTCCTTCCAGGAAGAAATACGTGACTTTCGGACTCACCGGCATCGCATCCATAGCATTCGCCGTGTATTCCATCATTTTCAATCCGATGCTTGAACTCACCCCGTTCAATCTTTCTTCCAGGCTGGCGGTTGCCGTGGAGCCCATTGAGACAATGGCCAATGACAGCATACCTGCATTCATTTACGAGAAGAACGGCAAGAGGGGAGTGTTTACCCTGAACAAACTCCCGGATTCGACCTGGACATTCGTTGAGGCGCAGACAATAGTGAAGGAGGACAATATTGATGAAAGCGAATATCCGGAACTGGCATTCAGGGATGCTGAGGGCAATTACAGGGACAGTCTGGCGGCCCAGGGCAATGTCATTGTCATATCTGTGACGGATCCTGCCCGGGTTTCGGAACGCAGATGGAAAAGAATATCGGAGACGGGTGCTTCGGCAGTAGAGGCCGGCTTCAGATTCATCCTCATTGCCTCCAGTTCAATGGAGAATCTCCGGAATTCCATTTCCGGCTCCGGCATCTCAGCCGGGCAGTCAGGATTCCTGATGGACAATGCCTATTTTGCTGATTACCGGACACTTGTATCATTGAACAGAAGCAATGGGGGAGCTACGTATTTCGATGACGGCAATCTCATCGAGAAATGGTCCGGCGCATCATTGCCGAGCCTCAAGGATCTCAAACGCCGGATACGCCAGGACAGCACGGAGGTAATGCTGAAGTCGGACAGTAGGGGAAGGCTCAATTTCCAGGCCTTCATGCTTTATTCCATTTCGCTTCTTCTTCTAGTGTAGTAACTGAAAATCAATAATATATGAAAGGAGTTTATATTTTTCTCGCAAACGGCTTCGAGGAGACCGAGGCCATTGCTCCGCTTGATATTCTCAGAAGAGGCGGCGTGGAGGTGAAGACCGTGTCTGTCCACAGGGACAAGTATGTGACAGGTGCCCACAAGTTGACAGTAGTTGCCGACCTCACTTACGGGGAGTTCAAGGCTGAGCTCGAAATAGAGGGCACGGACAGTTCCGACGTGATGATTTTCCCGGGAGGAATGCCAGGTACCAGGAATCTGGCCCAGAACCCGGAACTCATAAACCTGATGCGTCTCCATTATGCTGAAGGCGGAAGCCTGGCTGCCATCTGTGCTGCTCCGGGCCTGGTGATATCCCAGTTGCCTTCACTTGCAGGTGTGCATTTCACCTGCTATGACGGGTTTGAGGACGGGCCGATAGCCAGGGGTGGGATCTATGAGAAGCAGCCTGCCGTGATTTCCGGCAATATTGTCACAGGCCGCGGTCCCGGATGCGCTGTCGATTTCGCCCTTGCCATTCTCGAACATCTCAAGGGTGAGGAAGAGACAGCCGCAGTCAGAAGCTCCCTGATGCTCTGATATTAGAAGCAGGCCCCAAAGCCCGTCAAATATTTACCTGATTATCTCGCGGTCAATGCGCCGCGGGATACTTGTCATTATTTCGTAAGGAATAGTACCGAGAATGTCGGCGAGTTCAGATACCGTCGGGTCATCCCCGAATACTGTCACAGTATCGCCAACTTTAGCATCCACCCCGGTGATGTCCAGCATGCACATATCCATGCAGATATTGCCGATTGTCGGAACCCTGTGCCCGTTGAGGGAGAATGAGGCCTTTCCGCAGCCTAGATGCCGGTCAATGCCGTCCGCATAGCCTACCGGAATGGTGGCGATTACCGTTCCTTCCGGTGCAATCTGGCCGTGCCTGCCATATCCGATAGTCCCGTCTTCCGGACGCAAATACTTGATTTGCAGTATCTTGCACTTCAGCGAAGCAACCGGGGAGAGTTTGACCCCTGGCAATGCGCTGATGCCATAGATGCCGATTCCGAGGCGTACCATATCGTGCTGGAACTGTGGGAATCTCTCAATTCCTGCCGAGTTGAGGATGTGGAGCATGGGCCTGTAGCCGATTTCACCGATTATCCGGCCTGTGTTCTCCTCGAACATCCTGATTTGGCCCAATGTGAAGTCGTCCGACCCGGGGTCTTCGGCTGCTGCCAGATGTGAGTACAATGACCTGACTCTCACGGCTTTGCATTGCTTGAGGAAATCTGTCATCTCCTGAATCTCGTCTGTCATGAAACCCAGGCGGTGCATTCCGGTGTCGAGCTTGACATGTATCGGATATCCGGTAATGCCCCGGCTGTCAAGAATTTGGCAGAAAGTCTTCAGGGCGTGGAGATTAGGTATTCCCGGCTCCAGGCGGTAATCTATGATTTCATTGAAATAGTCGGTACCGGCTGTAAGAACCAATATCGGCAGGCTGATACCTGACTTGCGGAGTTCCATTCCCTCGACAGGATAGGCCACGGCAAGATAATCCGCTCCTTCCTTCTGCATCATTGCCGCAAATTCCACGGCGCCATGTCCGTAGGCATTGGCCTTGACCAGCACGAGCAATTTCGTGGAAGGCTCGAGAAGAGACCTGAAATATCTGTAATTGTCCCGGCAGGCTCCAAGTCTGAGTTCCAGACGGGAAAAGTCATTTTCCTTGTACATATCCGATGTAAACCGGCTGGCGAAACCGACACTTTGTCATATCGCCGTCAAAAACCGCTGCAAAAATAACGAATAATTCCGAATAAAATTGATAATCTGGCAGGAGTTGCCTATATTGGCACACATTTTCTTGTTGCGGTGTCGGTACTGTTAAGAAACTTTAATTTTTATTGAAATGAGTATTTGGTTAATAATGGGACTTGTGATGCTTGCCAGCTTCCTCGTCCAACAGATGTTGCAGAGCAGGTTCAGCAAGTATTCCAAAGTGCCTCTGCAGAATGGGATGACTGGTGCCGATGTAGCACGCAAGATGTTGTATGATAATGGAATAAGGGATGTAGAGGTGTGCTGCATACCAGGCACATTGACAGATCATTACAACCCGCAGACCCGTACCGTGAACCTTAGCCAGTCAGTATATAACAGTTCATCGGTAGCTGCCGCCGCCGTTGCGGCCCACGAATGCGGACACGTTGTCCAGCACGCCTGCGGCTATGCTCCGCTCCGTCTCAGGACAGCCCTGGTGCCGGTAGTGTCATTTGCGAACAATGTGGTACAATGGGTTCTTCTCGCAGGAGTGCTTTTTATCAAGGTATTCCCGGCCCTGATTTGGGTAGGAATTGCACTTTTCGCAATGTCCACACTCTTCAGCGTAGTTACTCTTCCCGTCGAGGTCAATGCCAGCAGCCGTGCCGTAAACTGGCTTGAGTCATCCGGCATTGTCAATTATGAGACACGTCCCATGGCTGTGGATGCATTGAGATGGGCAGCTTACACATACGTGATTGCCGCAATCGGCTCCGTTACCACATTGCTTTACTATATCGGTCTCGCCAGAAGGGATTAAGCCTATGGAAGAACTGGATGAGAAATTTATGAGGGAGGCCCTCAAGGAGGCCCGTGCAGCCCGCGATGAGGATGAGATTCCCATCGGGGCTGTGGTTGTCTGCCGTGGCCGTATCATTGCCAGGGGACACAACATGACGGAGAGACTTCACGACCCGACTGCTCATGCAGAGATGATAGCGATTACCTCTGCGACCGGGGCAATGGGAGGTAAGTATCTGAATGAATGTACGCTATACGTCACGGTAGAGCCTTGCCCGATGTGCGCCGCCGCCTCCTGCTGGGCTCAAATGGGCCGTATAGTATATGGTGCTCCCGACCCGAAACGTGGCTATTCCCTCTACTCACCGCCGCTTCTTCATCCCAAGACCGAGGTCGTTTCAGGGGTCCTTTCTGGGACCTGCGGGGGGATGGTCTCGGAGTTTTTCAGGAAAAAGCGGTGAATTCAGGAAGAAAATAATTGATAACCAACACCTATGATATGACTAGCAAAATACGGAATGCCGTATTAATATTGATTTTTACGGCATTATCGCTTTGGTTCTGGGGCGTCCTGAGCCCGTCAATCCTCTATTTCAGAGAGTCTGTCCTACTATTCCCGTTGACATGGGGCCGGGTGGGGTATGCTTTATCCCATCCTGGCGGAATTGCGGACTATGTGGCTGAATTCATCGAACAATTTTTCCGTTTCAGGCTGGTTGCCGCAATCGCAGTCACGGCAGTCCTGCTGGTGATTCGGACTCTTGTACTGAGAATCTCCAGCAAACTTGGCGGCGGAGGTCTGGCCGTTGCTTTCAGTTTCATACCTGCATTCATTGTCTGGGCCTTTCTCTGCATTTTCGAATACAGGTTTACCGCTGCCGTCTCATTGATGCTGGCCCTTTCCATCCTCCTGCTGTTATTGTCCTTGACGGAGGGGAAGAAGGCCAAATCATTGAAATTCAGGACTCTTGCTGCTTCGGTTGCCGGATGGTATATCTGTGGTCCGGTAGCCCTTATCATCCCGTCTATCCTGCTTTTGTCCTGGAAAAAGGAGCATCTGGGCGCTGTCTATTCTTTGTTGGCAGTGCTTCTGCTGCCATTCCTTGCATCATTCGTGCTGGATTATCCGGGGTTCCAACTGTATCTCGGGACAGATTATCACATCGTGCCGGGCCAGGTTCCGCTAATGCTTTATGCGGCAATGCTTTCCGCTCTGCTGTGTACGGCCCTGTCCGCATTGCCTGTTCATCCTTCCATTAGCCGAAGGTATTTCGGCATTGTATGCACAGTTATTCTTGATATTGCTGTGTTTGCAGGCGGCTGGTTGTTTATGACGACCCGATGCAATCCTGTGAATGAGAGAATTTTCCTTTATGACAGACTGATAGAGGAGAAAGATTGGGACGGGATAATGGCCGTGGCTCTCAAGCGCAAGCCAAGAACCTGTGCGGAGTTGTGCGCAGTGGATCTCGCCCTGGCTGAAAAGGGACGTCTGCTGGATGATATGTTTGTTTTTCAGGGCCAAGCTGCCGAAGCCCTTTTCCCGGACTACAATCTCGGATATGTGATGAGCCTCAGTACCGACAGGGCATTGATGGAGGCCGGCCTTCTCAATGCTGCCAGGCATTACGCTTTCGAGAAATACCAGTCATTCCCGAATTACCGGACAGGGACCAGATATCTCCGCTCGCTTGCCTGGATTGATATAGCGAGGGGGGACCTTGGCCCTGCCGGAAAGTATCTGGATGCATTGTCAAAGACATTGTTCTATAGAGGCCTGGCGGCTGGATGGCGCAGGGAAATGTCTGCTGGCAAGTCAATTGCAGAAAGTGCGGACACCTGCCTGTACAATGATTCGTCAATACACGACAAGACATTGATGTTAAGGAGATTATGCGATTCAGGCAATGCCGGTCTAGTCGCACGCCAATATCTCATTGCAATGGACCTCCTGACATTGGATTTACCTGCATTGAGGGTGGATTTGAAGATTGCCGGCATTGCCGGGGATGCTCCTGCCGCCGTAAGGCAGGCACTTGCGATGGCAGGAGAACTGTTTGGAAACCTTACGGAAGAGGAGAATGCAATGTTGACGGACGCCGACAGGCAACTTTATGCGGAGTTTCGCTTGATGTCAGCCTCCTCGGATGCTTCTTCCCTCAGGTCACGTTTCGGCAATACCTATTGGTATTATTGTATCGGAGCCTATAACCTAAAAACCAATTGACAATGAATAACATAGATATGATGTGCAGGCTGTACGCATTCTGCGCATCCGTGAGCCTGGTTCTTTCCTGTTCAAGCGGAAATGTCCGTGTTTCGGATGATTGTCCACCCGTATGGCCGGACTATGCCGGGGTTACTGTCCCGGTCAATATTGCTCCGCTGGACTTCGGCATTGAGCCCGAGTCAGGCTATTCTAGAATGCAAGTAAGTGTGCTGGACTCTGCGGGGAACATTGTATTGACTTCAAAAGGGGAATGCACTTGTTTCGGCCTGAAACGCTGGCATAAGATTTTGGCTGCCAATGCCGGTTCATTTCTGGAATTGAGGATCTTGATGAAGAATGGCGAAGGATGGACCCGGTTCGCCCCGCTGCGAATGAATGTCAGCCGTGACAGTATTGACTACGGTTTGACCTACAGGCGCATATTCCCTGGCTACCAGTCATTCGGCTATATGGGGATTTACGAGCGCCGGCTTTATGATTTCAATGAAAGAATGCTGGTTGACAGCAGGATGCTCGATGCGGGCTGCGTCAATTGCCATACTCAGAACAGGACCGACCCTCAACAGTACAGTCTTCACGTCAGGGGAGCGCATTCCGCTACAATGCTTGCACGCGCGGATGATACCGAGTATCTTGACACCAAGACCGACAGCACGGGCGGCTTTTTTGTTTATCCGTACTGGCATCCTTCAGGAGACTATATCGCTTATTCGGTCAATACCACCAGGCAGTCATTCTATGCGGCCTGCGACAAGAAGATTGAAGTGTATGACGAGGCGTCTGATGTGATAGTGTATTGTCCTGATTCAAAGGAGATTCTGCGCCCTTCTATATTGAATTCGACGGCCTCGCTTGAGACTAAGCCGGCATTTTCGGCGGATGGAAGGACATTGTATTTCTGCACGGCCCCGGCCGGGAAAATGCCAGATGAAATAGAAAATACAAAGTACAGTCTTTGCGCCATAGCATTCAATCCAGGGGACGGTACTTTCGGTGACCGGGTGGACACCCTTGTTCCGGCTGCTTCAACAGGCCTTTCGTTTGCTTCTCCGAGGCCATCTTACGACGGGAAGTACATATTGCTGACCGCTTCCTCTTTCGGGACCTTCATGATTTGGCACAAGGAGGCCGATCTCTGGATTTACAACATTGCTGACGGGTCCCTCTATCCTGCGGGCGGGATAAACAGCCCTGATACTGACAGTTTCCATAACTGGAGTTCCAATTCGAAATGGGCTGTTGTTGCGACAAGAGGGGAGGACGGCCTGCATACTATGCTGCATATTGCCCACATTGAGGAAGACGGCACTTTTTCCAAGTCCTTCCTCTTGCCTCAGCGCAATCCGGTACACTATTACCGCAGTCTGCCGGATTCGTACAATACTCCGGATTTCACGTCCGGGCCTTCGCCTGTTGACGCAAGGAAGATGAGGCGCGGAGTTATGTCAGGAAGAAGAGCCAGAGTCAGGTTGCGTGATGAATAAGGTCCTTTCATACGGCAGGGTTTTGATTTATGGAAGACTCGCAGACAAGAGCTGCGAGATGCTTGGAAATTGGCTGGGGGGGGGTCGTATATTATTGATAATGAGGATGATATCTATCATTCCCTGGCATCGGAAGAATATGCTGTTCTTTGCTGTGCTGCCTCTGCTCCTGGAAGTCTTGAACTTGTCCGGACATTGAAGTCGTCCTGGAGGTCCAGGCATTTTCCGGTCGTGGTTCTGTCACATTCGGAGGTGGAATCCCCGATTGCCTATCTTTCGGCTGGTGCGGATGCTTTTCTTGTGAATCCGTCCAAGGAACTTTTTGTCGCACAGGTCACATCCATTCTCAGGAACCGTTCTTTCATCAGGGAAGCAGCGGCGCCGGGACAGTCCGGACCGCTAAGCGCAAGCCGGGATGCTGCTTTCGTTTCGCGCCTTGGAAATTTCATTTTGGATAATATACAGAATCCGGATTTGTCGGTGGCAAGGTTGTCTTCTGCTATGCACATGAGCCCTTCAAACCTTTTCAAGAGGGTTAGGGAGACTTTCGGTATATCTCCAAATGCGTTAGTAAATGAAATCAGGCTTTCGAAAGCGAAAGAGATTCTTGATAAAAGCGAAACAGATATATCAGAAATTGTATTTTTGACAGGCTTTAATTCACATAGTTATTTTTCAAAGTGTTTCAAAAGGCGTTTTGGGATGTCTCCTTCTGAGTATTTGTTGGAAAATAGGGGCAAACTGACACCAAAATGAAACATTATTATTTTATATATTTATCAAATTGTAGGATTGTGATATAATATTGTAGAATTTTGCTAATGTATGATTTCAGTTCTGAATAAATTTGCACATTCGATTTTTAGAACTGAAACTTAATACAATAAGACCTTACTTAATCACACATTATGTTACAATCCAATCTCTTCAAGGTTGCCGGAAAATTCGTTGCCGGCACATTAGCCTTGCTGTTGGCGTTGTCACAATCCGTGTCGGCCCAGTCCCTGACTGTGACCGGAAAGGTTGTTGATGCCAGCAATGAGCCGGTCATAGGCGCCGGTGTTGTCGAAAAGGGAACAGACAACGGTACTGTCACGGACATTGACGGAGCATTCCGTCTCACTGTTTCCGGGAAGGACGCCGTAATCGTTGTCAATTCTCTCGGTTATCAGACTTCCGAGATTGTTCTCGGGGGCAGAACTGCCGTCAATGTGGTTCTCAAGGATGACGCACAGCTTCTTGCTGACGCTGTCGTTGTCGGTTACGGTACCCAGATGAGGAAGACTGTCACTGGTTCCATTTCTTCCGTAAGGGAGAAAGACCTCATCACCCCTAACGCTGTCAGCGTGGACAACCTTCTCAAGGGTAAAGTTGCCGGTCTTTCGATGTCACAGGCATCTGCGCAGCCGGGTGCTTCCGCAAGTGCGAACATCCGTGGCGCTCTTTCCCCGAACGGTTCCAACGAGCCTCTCTATGTCATTGACGGTGTGGTGGTCAGCTCCACCAACAAGGCTTCCAAGACTGGCCCTGCAAACCTTATCGGATATGCCCTCAATGATGGTTCCGATGTCAGCCCGCTAGCTACCATCAACCCTAACGACATCGCTTCAGTGGATGTCCTCAAGGATGCCTCAGCTGCTGCCATTTATGGTTCCGCAGCCGCCAACGGTGTGATTCTCATTACTACCAAGAGCGGTATGAGCGGCAAGCCGAAGGTTACCTACACCGGTTCATTCTCTGTCCAGGCCATCAACAAGTATTATGACATGATGGACTCGGCTGAACTCATGGAGTGGGCAAACCTCGGTGCCAAGGAAAACTGGCTCTACAACAACAAGTATTACCCTTACGGCGATACACCTGCTCCTTCATCAGGCTGGGATTACATCTATACTGCCGCTGAGATAGCTGCAAATTCCAAGACCAATATCAATCACGTCAAGGATGCTACCAGGACCGGTATGATTCACGACCACAATGTCTCCATCTCCGGAGGTAATGACAAGGTAAGAGTCTTCTCATCATTCAACTACCTGAACCACCGGGGTCTTCTTGAGAAATCATCCCTTGAACGCTTCAGCGGTCGTGTCAATCTTGAGTACGATGTCCTCAAATGGGCTACTCTCAGGCTCAACAGCTCATATTCACAGGTGAAGTCCAACAACCCTTCAATGGGCCACTACAGGGAGAATATCAACGAGGCCAACCTCACCAACTCCGCAATGCTCTTCCTGCCTTGGCAGAGTCTCTATGACGAGGCCGGCAATCCTACGGCTCCTGAGCATGCGCAGCTCAACTCTCCTGCTTACTTCCTTGCAGACAAGGATGTCACCACCACGAAGCGTCTCTTCTTCACTCCTTCATTGGACATCAAGTTTGCGCCTTGGCTTAAGCTTACCTGGCAGGTTTCAGTTGACCAGACCGACCAGCAGCGTGACACCTTCTCTCCTACATACGCAAAGAAGGTCCAGCAGACTGTAAGCAACTTCGGAGGATTCTCCAATGCCTATAACAACAACTATTCAACCGAGGGATACCTTACCTTCGACAAGATTTTCAAGGGTAAGCATTACCTCAATGTTGTAGCCGGAGGCGGCTGGTACAAGGCTGCGGGCAACAGCTACAGCATGACCATCATGAACATTCCTAATGATGCTCTTGAGAACAATGCTCTCCAGATGTCATCCGATGCAGGTCTTTCACAGTATGCCTCAAGCCGTTTCGAGAGAGTGAAGGCCTCATTCTTCGGCCGTGCCACTTATTCTTATGATGATCGCTACACAGTGAATGCTACCATCCGCCGCGACGGTTCCTCAGTGTTCGCAAAGAACAACAAGTGGGGCTGGTTCCCGGGAATCTCCGCCGGCTGGAACATTGCCAATGAGAAATTCATGGACAGCGTCCGCTGGATTGACTTCCTCAAGCTCCGTGCAGGTTACGGTGCATCAGGTAACGACACCGCACTCTACAACAACTACTATGCTCTCAATACATTCGGTGGCCCTACCGAGGGAGCGGGCGGATTCTTCTATTTCGGCGGCACCAAGGTTAATGGTGTATATCAGCTCATCAAGGGTAACAATGACCTCAAGTGGGAGACCGACCTGACCTTCAATGTGGGTATCGACTATACCTTCTTCGGCGGGCGTCTCCAGGGAGCAATCGACTACTATGTACGTACAGCCAAGGATTTGCTCGACTTCGCTGTCCTCCCGGCTCCGGATGTGATGAACAAGTATGCGAAGAATGTCGGTTCGACCAGGTCTACCGGTGTCGAGGTGGCAATCAGCGGTACCATGATCAAGAAGAGAGACTGGGAGTGGTCAGCTTATGTCAACCTCAGCCACAACCGTTCTCACTGGATTGAGAGGAATCCGGACGTGGCCCTTGCCGAGTGGCAGAGCCAGACTGATGACTTGACAGCCCGCTTCGGTTGGGAGACAGCAGGTATTTTCACCTCCCGGGAGGATATCCAGGACTGGCAGTCTAATGGTGAAGTTCTTCAGCCGAATGCTTATGTCGGTACTATCAAGTATGTTGACCAGAACGGAGACGGCAAACTTGACAAGGAAGATATTGTTTCCCTAGGCAATGCCGACCCTAAAGTAATCTACGGTATCGGAACAACTCTCCGCTTCAAGGACTGGACTCTCGATATCAACGGTTACGGCCGTCTCGGCCAGAAGAGGTACTACGGATGGGGATACGAGGCACTTAATCCTGACCATTACAACACATCTACCAAGGCCTACAAGAGGTGGACATCCTACAACACCAAGGGTACAAGACCTGGCGTCGCTGCTGACCAGTATTCTTCTGCCAATCCTTCAGCGACTAGCGACTTTGGACTGAAGACTGTGAACTGGCTTCGTCTTTCCAATATCAAACTCGGATACCAGCTTCCCCAGTCACTTCTCGGCAAGGCCAGGATTTCCGCTCTAGGCGTTTATCTTGACCTCCAGAATACAGCTCTCATCTCCAACTTCGAGGGTCTCGATCCAGAGATGGAGTCAAGCTCCGCTCCTTACCCTATCCCTCTTACGGCTGTTATCGGTGTGAACCTTTCATTCTAATATAAAAGAATTTGATTATGAGAAAGTTAAAACATATTCTGGCATCAATCGCAGTAATAGCCCTGGCGGTATCCTGCGACCTCGACCAGGTGGTTTATTCCGACCTGACCGATTCCAACTATCCTCGCAAGGAGGAAGATTACCAGAGCCTCGTGGACGGTATGTACGGTTATCTCAAAGGAAATTCCGGGGGTGTCCGTATGGAAAGAAAGCAGTTTATCCAGAATGTTGGTTGGAAGACACCTATCTGGTCAATGGGCGAGCTCGGATGGCTCGGATGGAATCTTGTCACTACCGACCAGATGACCAACTCCAATGCCGCCAACAAAAACCACAGGTTCCAGACCCAGATATCCACGTCCAAGTGGGAGAGGGTTTACCAGTACTGCAAGGATGTAAGCCGTATGACCTATATCATCGGCAAACTTGAGGAGTCAAACATTTCTGACGCAGCCAAGACAAGGCTCATTGCAGAGGCCAAGGCTCTCCGCGGCTCCTTCATGTTCATGTGCTATGACATGTTCGGCCCTGTTCAGGTCGTTCTCGACCCGGCCAAGATAGAAGGTGTCAAGTATGAGGCAAGGCCTTCAAGGGAGGACTATGTAAGCTGGATGGTGAAGGACTTCGAGGATGCTATCCCGGGGCTTCAGGGCAAGACCAACAATACCAAGGATTGGGGGCGTCTCAATCAGGGATACTGCTATATGTATCTGGGCCGCATCTATATGAAGGAGCGTCAGTGGCAGAAGGCAATCGATGCCTTCGAACCTGTACTCGAACTCGGTTACAGCATGGCTGATGACTATTTCGAGCCTTTCAGCAAGGAACAGAGCGATGAGAATATCTGGTGTGTTCCTGGCGGTGAGACAGCGGCCAATGAGTTCTTCCTCTACGCTGTTCCTGGAAATGCGGCGGTGCTTTACGGACTTAATGCGGCTCATGCATCCAACGGAGCTGCCGGCCACAAGGTAAACAAGGCCTGGGGTTCCTGGTGTATGCCATGGGCTTATTATGACACATTCAGCGAGAATGACGTGCGCCGCCAGGGTCTTTCAGCATCCTTCCTCGCTACAGACGGAAACGTATATGACAGGCAGAACCCGGGTCCTGGAACATCCCGTCTCAACACCGGTGTCGTAGTCTGCAAATATTTCACTTCCTATGAAAAAATGGTTGCGGGTGATATACATATCGTAGTGTTCCGCCTTCCTGAGGTATACCTCTCACTTGCCGAGTGCTATACAAGACTCGGAACGGCTCCTACCGCAAAAGCTGTAGAGTATCTCAAGATGACCACCGATCGTGCCGGAATTTCCGACGAGATTCCTGCCGATGTATTTACTGACAAGGAGAAGTTCCTCGACTTCATTCTCGAGGAGCGCGGTCACGAGTTCTACTGGGAGGGCCAGAGACGCGATGACCTCATCCGTTACGACAGACTTATTTCTTCTGCTCTCGAGAGAGGCTTCAGCGATGCGACTGATAGATGCCTCTATATGCCGATTCCCCAGGATGTAATCACAGCTTCCGGCGGATTGGTAAAGCAGAATCCGGGCTACTAGTTTCTTCTAGTTATTTATGGTTTGTTATTATATGGGAGGGCGGCCGTGATGGTCCCCCTCCAATTCTTTTGTCATACCGGCTTCAGGCTCAACTGTATTTTCTGGGGTATCTGAACAGTATGGAGGCCGCAGCCGTAATTCCCAATACCAGGGGGTAGTAGAGATGGCGGATGATTTCGAGGGAGGAAATGCCGGCCAGGCCTGAGGCCATCAGCATCTGGGCTCCGTAGGGGAGAATGCCCTGGACCATGCAGGAGAAGGTGTCCAGTATGCTGGCCGTCTTTCTGGGATCAAGGCCGTATTTCTCTGTAATATCCCTGGCAATGCGGCCGGTGGTGAGGATTGCAATAGTATTGTTCGCCGTGCAGACATTGGCAAGGCTGACAAGTCCGGCAATGCTGAACTCCGCGCCCCTCTTGCCGCCGATGCGCCGGGTAAGGCTCTTGACAAGGAAGTCAATGCCTCCATTGTGACGGATTATTTCCAGCATTCCTCCGGACAGCATTGTCACGATAATCAGGTCACCCATACCCGCAATGCCGGCTCCGATGCCGCCGAGCCATCCGGTCCAGTCCAGCGTACCTGTACAGAAACCGATGACGGCATTGACGGCTATGCCTATGGACAGGACGGCAATTACATTGACGCCCGACATTGCAAGTCCTATTACAGCGAGGTATGGTATTATTTTTATCCACTCAATGCTTCCGCCCGGGGCTGTGATTACTGCTTCCTGTCCTTGAATGAGATATATTACAGCCACTGTCAATGCTACCGGGGCGGTGATTTTCAGATTGACCTTGAACTTGTCCGACATTGAACAGCCCTGGGTCCTGGTGGCTGCGATGGTGGTATCGGATATGAATGAGAGATTGTCCCCGAAGAAGGCTCCTCCGGCTACGATTGCGGTGATGAAACCGGTTCCTATACCGGACTCTGCGGCTATTCCTGCTGCCACCGGGACAAGTGCAACTATAGTTCCGACACTGGTTCCAATGGCCATTGAAATGAAGCAGGAGGCGATGAACAGGCCGGCGAAGAGCATTTTCCCGGGAAGGATGGCCATCGTGACAGCAACCGTCGCATCTATTGCACCTATCATCTTGGCAGTCTCGGCGAATGCTCCTGCGAGAATGAATATCCAGAGCATGAGGAGGACATTCTTGTTCCCGGCCCCGTCGGAAAATACAGAAATGCGCTCCTCAATGGTCCTTCCCCTGCTGATTATCAATGCGTAAGCCGATGCTATGAGGAATGCCGCGGCCACCGGAATCTTGTAGAAGTCCTTGGCAATGATGGAGGAAATCAGATAAATGGCGAGAAATACGAGGAGAGGGCTCAATGCGAGCCAGCCCTGTTCCGGCGAGGGAGTCCTGGATACCCCCGGTATTGTATCAGAAGTTTTCATCCGGTAATTTGTCTTGTTCGGTTCAATTATTCATGTTTCGCAAGTGCGAAACTTAAGTTCAATTATATCCTCGCAAAGATAGCGGATTTTGTTTTCATTTTCCACAAAAATTAATAACTTTGCGGACTTCCTGTTGAGGATGTCCAATATTATTAACCTCCCGGCTCCGGCCCGGACAAAACTGAGATGGATTATGATTAATATCTTCTACAGATCCGGCGGTATGATAACGGTTTCCCAGTCCGTTTCAGACTTCAAGATTCTCAAACGGGGGGATGTGATATGGATAGACCTTTTCTCTCCGGAGGGGGATGAAAAGAGGGCTACTGAAAAATTCCTCGATACAGAAATCCAGAGCCGCGCCCAGGCGGAGGAAATCGAGAGTTCATCACGATTCTCGGAGACTGGGTCGGCCATCTTCGCCAATACCAACTTCCTCATTCCGGGACCTGAGGAATATGTGATGGAGGCTGTCTCATTTACATTGGTGGACAATGTACTGGCGACATTGAGGGATGTGCCCCTCCGGAGTTTCACTGATTTGCAGCGCAAGATGATGGCTCTCCCACGACTTTTCCCGAACGGGTACTGGGTGTTCGTCAGCATAATGGACCAGCGTGTCGACCTCGATGCCGATATGATAGAGCTTATGTCCAAGGAGATTGCCCAATACAGCCGCCGCATAAACCAGCAGGAAGATATCAATGAGGATTTCCTCCTCGATATCAACCAGTTGCAGGACAATACGATGCTCGTCCGGGAGAACATTGTCGACAAGCAGAGGCTTATTTCCAACATGATGAAGAGCGACAAGCTTCCTTCCGAGCTCGAACCGCGTTTCAATGTCCTCCTGCAGGATATTTCCTCTCTTATCAACCACTCGAACTTCAGTTTCGAGAGGCTTGAATATCTCCAGGATACTGTAGTCGGTCTCATTAATCTGGACCAGAACAAAATCATGAAGATATTCACCCTCATCTCCCTGCTCCTGATGCCGCCGACCCTTGTCGCAAGCTTCTTCGGCATGAACGTAAAACTTCCGCTGGCCGGCAACGAGTGGGCTTGGCTGATTATCATTGCCGTGATGGTGCTTTCCCTCGGATTGATTCTGCTTCTGTTCAAGAGGCGCAGACTGATGTAGCATAGGGGGATGATTTCATTTCCGGGGTGAAAAATTCCCGGATTTCTTTGTAAGTCAGAAT
>JBJEBV010000024.1:0-2922 GCA_051870395.1 Candidatus Cryptobacteroides sp.
CGATATCATCGAGGAAGATACGCTTGCCGCCAGATTTGGTGTAGTCGATGGCTCCGGTATCCTTGTTGAGAAGAGCTGTCGCCAGGAGAGTAATTCTGGTATCCTTGTCAGCCCCGATAACCTTGACTGAGAAATCAGTCCAGAAAATCTCACCGGTCGCCTGAGGAGTACTGAGTTCGTCACTGTATTTCGTGCCATTCTCAAAACTTCCGTTACCATTGATGACAAGTGTAAGGGTATATCCGTCAATAGCACCGGAGCCCTGCACCATCCTCGCCCACTTGAACTTCACGTTGATGTCCTTGCCCGCAGGATCCACACCAGGCAGAGTGATTGATGTCTGGCTACTGGTAGAAGTCTTGCCCATCTTGAGGTAGCATTCCTGGGCATAGACAACATTGTTGGCGCCATCAGCCTTGCCAGGAATATAATATCCTATCGCATCACGAAGCGGGGCGAAGATAGCATTCAGGTTTGCTGTCGTATAAATGTTAGGAGCCTTGGCACTGAGATTCTTGTTCCCAACTGTATCATAGTCTCCCGGATCTGCCTCCTTGGCTGCATCAATGACAGGCTGCAACCAACTGAAGTCATCGGCGAAAATGATACCTGTAGCAAACTGCTTCACAGTGACAGTCTTTGTATAGTCATAAGCCTCGTTCCTGAAGGTTACGGTCGTACTCCTCGCTTCGCCGTTATTAGCCTGGAAGGTCACAGGAATCTGATATACGCCTTTCTTTCCTTCAGCCGCAGGGAGAACTGTCCAACTGTCAGCAACAGAAACTGTGAAGTCAATATTCGAGTCAATGTTGTAGTTGACAACTCCGCCGAGACCGCTGACTCCGAGATAGGTGCAAGGGGCGCTCACATCAATCCTAGGCTCGAAGTTCTCCTGCTTTACCATCACATACGACTCGACATTCTTGTCCTCGTTGTAGAAACGTACATATCCGCTTCTGGTTGCGCCGGTCAGGTTAGGTGCCAGGGTGAAGGAATGGTATGACTTCTCGACAAGACCACGGGTAGAAGGAACCTCAGCCTCGGTAATCCAGGAGTCGGAAATCTCTAACTGATAATCAATATTGGACTGGACAGTGACATCGAAGGTATCACCCTCTCCGAGAAGAGCGGATGTGCTCTTGTCAGTGACAACGCTGATGAGAGGATCAAGCTCTCCGCCTGCTGCTGACTGGACGACATAGATGTTCTTTCTGGTGTCTGCGGAGGCAATGGTGAAGTATCCTGTCCTGAGAGTAGTGCTGAGGCTCTGCTCGCAATTGACGGTTACAGCGACATCCTCGTTGGCATTGCCCTCGAGCACATCAATTGAGAACCAGTCTGCGCCGTAAGCCTTGGTGATGGTCCAAGGGTTGTCGGACTTGACAGTGATGGTTGCAGGTCCTTCAGGAGTTCCCTCGAATGTGACAATCTCATCAGAAAGTGTCAGTTTCGCATAAACTGGGTCGGCATAAGGAACGCCGGAATCCTTGATCTTGATATTGTCAAGATGCCAGCGCTGCTGGTCCGGAGTAACTGATTCGTACTGATAAGGACGAATAGAGATTCTGGACTTGTTGGTTGCACCCTTGAGGAGCACAGTAGCGTGCTGCCATTCAAGATGTCCATTCTCCTGAGTTGTAATCAGCGGGTCGCTGACATTGCTTCCGTTCTCGAACAAGCCTGCTCCTTCAGGAACCTCGACAACAATCTGTACATTGTCAATGTTGCCGGAGCCTGTCATGTGTGCAGCCCAGTCAAACTCGATGATAGCATTCACAGGTTCGCTGCCCTTGAAAGCGATTTCAGGGAGCCTGAGACCGTTGTTGTTGTTCGAAGTCGCAGTGCTCGTCTTTCCGAATTTCCAATAATAAGCCTGTGGATAGATTACTTTCGGACCAGGATTCAAATCCTCATATCCCCTGGCCAGAAGCTCATCAAGAAGCAAGGAAAGGGATGCGTTTGAGCGGAGGTTCGGAGCTGAGGCACCTGCATTGTTCTCGCCAATAGAGTCGCCTACATCCACTCCTGATGCCTCGATGAATGACTTCATCCAAGAGAAATCATCGTAGAAATATGCCTCAAGGTTTTCATTGATGCCCTTGTCTTCAAGACTGATGATGAGGATAGAGGCAGTACCATTCTCAACACCGAGAAGATATCCCTGATATGCGATATTATGCATATTTACTGCCTCGAGGTTGACGGAACCGGATTTAAGCTCAACTGCCGCAACCGAGACTGACAAAGCAGGGTCAAACACGAGGGATGAGCCAAGAATACCTGACTCAGCTGTCACATATACTGGGACATTGAGTGTGGACGGATCAATTGGAACCGGGCTTGGATACACAACCTCTTCATTTGAATTCACGGTCACCTCTCCAGCCTTGATAGCGGAGGTGCCATACTTTGCAACCTTCTCGCCAGCAATGAAGACTTTGTCTCCGACAGCTACCTTTTCTTTGGAATCAACATACAGGGCGCCTGAAGCATCGCTGATTACAAAACCTTCAGCGGCAACAGCCATTACCTGTCCATCAGGAATCTTGGCGAATGCCCCATCATCAATCTTTTTGAAATCGGCGACTGTCATTTCGGACACACCTATATAGTTGTCTCCTTTCTGATATATGACGGCAGTCACTGAATAACCCCTGTTGTTTGCAATCGTGATGGTCGCTTCTCTTGGAAGTGACATCACGCCATTCTCATAGTTGTCAGCCACGGAGACAGTGACTTCCACAGTGTTGCTCCCGCGGACCGGATCGACGTCAATCCAGTCAACCGGGACATCAATCATCCACTCTTCATCTGATGCAACAGTGAGAGTCTGAGGTTCAGCGTCCTTTGCGGCGAAAGTAAGACTAGGATCGCAAAGCAGCGCACTTGGCTTGACCATTTCCTCTTCCTGGCAACCCGCAA
>JBJEBV010000025.1:0-2919 GCA_051870395.1 Candidatus Cryptobacteroides sp.
TAACAAGGTAGCCGTATCGGAAGGTGCGGCTGGATCACCTCCTTTCTAGGGAGAACGGAAGCGCCGGACAGAGCCGGGGTGAATCGGAAGACGAAAGTCGGAAGAGGAGCTGAGGACAAAGAGTCCGGAATAACGCGACCACCATCCTAGGTCGATACCAGGAGAGAGCGAGAGCTTCTCCGGGGTAAAGAAGCCTGACGAGGCTGCGCAAGGCGCAAATACGTTTAGTGACTGTCGCTTAGGTTTCTGCTGTATCGTTTTGAGGGATCGGAAAAGAACCCGGACTCCGAGCAGGAGCGAGGGAGAAGAGAAGAGCCCTTGCGCACCTTGAAAACCGCACAATGAATGAGAGAAAGAATCACACTGAGCGAGTGACGAGCGAGCTCAGTGAGAAGCGAGAGCAACCGACCCAAATGTCCGTTCTACAAGGACGTTTGGCGAGGATCAAGCTAGAAAGAGCACAGGGTGGATGCCCTGGCACCAATCGCCGATGAAGGACGTGGCAAGCTGCGAAAAGCTACGGGGAGTCGCAAGCAGACATTGAGCCGTAGATATCCGAATGGGGGAACCCGGTGGAGTGAAGCTCCATCACCCTAAGATGAATCCATAGTCTTAGAGGAGGGCACCCGGTGAACTGAAACATCTAAGTAACCGGAGGAGAAGAAAGAAAACTCGATTGCCTTAGTAGCGGCGAGCGAAACGGCAAGAGGCCAAACCAACTGACTACGGTCGGTTGGGGTTGCGGGGTCGTAAAATCGAAATAGTTCTAGCCGAAGACCGAAGGAAAGCGGTTCCAAAGAGGGTAACAGGCCCGTAGGCGAAAGGACGAAATAGAGACGACTACCAGAGTACCGCAGGACACGAGGAATCCGGCGGGAAGCCGGAGGGACCACCCTCCAAGCCTAAATACGATTGGTGACCGATAGCGCATAGTACCGTGAGGGAAAGGTGAAAAGAACCCCGGGAGGGGAGTGAAAGAGAACCTGAAACCCTGTGTTTACAAGCAGAGAAAGCACGGTTTAAAGTGCGATCTCGTACCTTTTGTAGAATGGACCGGCGAGTTACGTTATGCAGCGAGGTTAAGGACTAAAGGTCCGGAGCCGAAGTGAAAGCGAGTCTGAACAGGACGAAAGAGTTGCATGACGTAGACCCGAAACCAGGTGACCTATCCATGGGCAGGTTGAAGTGGTGGTAGAACACCATGGAGGACCGAACCAGACGTCTGTTGAAAAAGGCGGGGATGACCTGTGGATAGCGGAGAAATTCCAATCGAACTTGGATATAGCTGGTTCTCCTCGAAATAGCTTTAGGGCTAGCCTCGTGTTAGTGAGTAGGAGGTAGAGCACTGAATGAGCTAGGGGGCCACAAAGCTTACCGAACTCTATCAAACTTCGAATGCCTGCTAAACGATGCACGGGAGTCAGACTGCGAGTTATAAGATCCGTAGTCAAAAGGGAAACAGCCCAGATCGACAGCTAAGGCCCCCAAGTGATGGTTAAGTGGAAAAGGATGTGGAATTGCACAGACAACCAGGATGTTGGCTCAGAAGCAGCCATTCATTTAAAGAGTGCGTAATAGCTCACTGGTCGAGTGATTGTGCGCCGAAGATTCAACGGGGCTAAAACCATCCGCCGAAGCTTCGGGACCGGTAAAACCGGTCGGTAGAGGAGCATTGTGTGAGCACTGAAGCCGGAGCGAAAGCACCGGTGGAGTTCACAGAAGAGAGAATGCCGGTATGAGTAACGAGATGCAAGCGAGAAACTTGCACGTCGAAAGCCCAAGGATTCCTGGGGAAGGTTCATCCGCCCAGGGTAAGTCGGGGCCTAAGCCGAGGACAAAAGTCGTAGGCGATGGAAAACAGGTGGAGATTCCTGTACCACCCATGTGAGTGATGCATTGACACAGAAGGATAGCATGAGCCGGTTGATGGTAGAGCCGGTCGAAGGGCGTAGGCTGGGGTGTAGTGAAGTACGCATCCCGAAAGGCTGAAACCTGATAGGGAGCGAAGATAAGTAGCGGAAGCATGCGAATCCACGCTGGCGAGAAAAGATGCTGGCAATGACATGGGTGCCCGTACCGCAAACCGACGCAGGTGGGCGAGGAGAGAATCCTAAGACGAACGAGAGAACCCTTGTTAAGGAACTCGGCAAAATGACCCCGTAACTTCGGGAGAAGGGGTGCCTCGAAAGAGGCCGCAGAGAATAGGCCCAAGCGACTGTTTAGCAAAAACACAGGTGTGTGCGAAAGCGAAAGCTGACGTATACGAGCTGACGCCTGCCCGGTGCTGGAAGGTTAAGAGGAGTTGTCAGGCAACGAAGCAGCGAATCGAAGCCCCAGTAAACGGCGGCCGTAACTATAACGGTCCTAAGGTAGCGAAATTCCTTGTCGGGTAAGTTCCGACCCGCACGAATGGCGTAACGACTTGGGTACTGTCTCAACAAGAGGCTCGGTGAAATTGAAGTATGTGTGAAGATGCACATTACCCGCGACTGGACGGAAAGACCCCGTAGAGCTTTACTGTAGCTTAGCATTGGATTTCGATAATGGATGTACAGGATAGGTGGGAGACAGGGAGACAGTGGCGTCAGCTGCTGAGGAGTCGCCGTTGGGATACCACTCTTCTGTTATTGAAACCCTAACAAGCAGCCGTGAACCGGCGCTTGGACCGTGCTAGGTAGGCAGTTTGACTGGGGCGGTCGCCTCCCAAAGAGTAACGGAGGCGCCCAAAGGTTCCCTCAGAATGGATGGAAACCATTCGAAGAGTGCAAAGGCAGAAGGGAGCCTGACTGCGAGACGGACAGGTCGAGCAGAGAGGAAACTCGGGCTTAGTGATCCGGCGGTATTGAGTGGAAAAGCCGTCGCTCAACGGATAAAAGCTACCTCGGGGATAACAGGCTGATCTCCCCCAAGAGTCCACAT
>JBJEBV010000026.1:0-15529 GCA_051870395.1 Candidatus Cryptobacteroides sp.
GGACGTTTGACTTACCGCTCACGACCATCCTCGGGAGAAAATCTGACCTCGGAAACCTGATGCAAATCTGAAGCAAGTTATTTTTTTCAGATTACTCAAAATACGCACAAAGATAATCAGTCCAGCCCTAATTCCCTAATAATTCGTAAAGATTACACTCACCGAACCGCCTGTCGGAAAGCGCAAACAGTACGACGCCAACGGCGACGAGATGAAATACGGAAGGATGGAATGACAATATAATCAATATGATACTTACTACCACAACGGCCATTGAGGGCCACACAATCAGGGAATACAAGGGAGTAGTTTTCGGGGAGGTCATCACCGGAGTCAACTTCCTGAAGGACTTTGCTGCCAGCATCCGCAACTTCGTCGGCGGACGTTCCGGCGCATATGAGAACGAACTCGTCGAGGCACGCCAGAAGGCTATGAACGAGATGGAACAGCGCACACGCAGCATGGGCGCCAACGCCGTCGTAGGCATCTCTTTCCTGAAACTGGTCACCACCAATGACTTAGGGAGGGGGTCGCCATCATATACTGAAATTGTGGTAATGCGGCCCGAACCTCTCGAATGCGGCGCGGTCCAGGTCGTTCCGGTCATCAGGATGGGCAATGCTGATGAGGAGTTTGGCCCTTTCCTGCAATGACTTGCCGTAGAGGTCAACTGCACCGTACTCAGTCACAATCCAATGGGCATCTGCACGCGGAGTAACCACGCCTGCACCGGTATTGAGAACAGGGACAATCTTCGACTGGCCCTTCCTCGTCCTGGAGGCAAATGCCGTCACGGATTTTCCGCCTTCGCTCATGGTCGCACCCTTCACGAAATCCACCTGCCCGCCGGTGCCGGAGAAGATTCTGGTACCGATGGAGTCTGCGCTTATCTGGCCTGTCAAGTCCACCTCAACAGCGGAGTTTATAGCCATCATATTCGGATTCTGCGCTATTACCCAAGGGTCATTGGTATATTTGATATCCTTCATCAGGACATCAGGATTATGGTCAATGAACTTGTACACCTCGTCAGAACCGAGGAGGAATGATGCCACGACCTTGCCGGTGTCAATCTTCTTGCAACTGCCGTTTATGACCCCCTTCTTTATCAGGCCCAGGATGCCGTCTGCGAACATCTCGGTATGAAGGCCAAGATTCTTGTGGTCGGAGAGAGCCACGGCGAGAGCATTCGGAAGAGCCCCGATACCCATCTGGAGGCAGGCCCCGTCAGGAACCAGCGCGGCACAGTTCTTTCCAATAAGCTGCTCCACCTCGTCCGGCTGGGCAAAGTCCTTGGTTACCAATGGAGTATTGTCATATACAATGTAATCTACAAGGTCCGGGTTCACTAGATCACCGTATGCGAAAGGTACATTCTCATTGACAACGGCAATTACAGTTCCCGCACTTTCAATGGCAGCGAGCGAGCAGTCCACGGAAGTTCCGAGAGAGAAAAAACCATTCTCGTCAGGACGGGAAACCTGGACCATGGCCACATCGCACCGGAGAGCGCCGCTCCTGTAAAGTTTCTGGGACTCGCCCAGATGCACGGGGAGATAATCCGCATAGCCGGCATTGACATTGGCCCTGACATTCGGGCCGAGGAAGAATCCCTGGTCGAAGAAAATTCCCTCGTAAGCAGGGTCGGAATATGGGGCAGGACCCTCTGTATGGAAATGGTGGAAATGAAGATCCCTCACCTCGCCTGCATCAGCCCTGCGGCACAATGCCTGGATAAGCACATGAGGCACGCTGGCCACGCTGCTGAGATGAATGTGGTCTCCTGTACGGACAGCCATTACTGCTTCGTCGGCTGTGACTGTTCTTGGTTGTTTCATAAATAGTTGGAAATTAGTTATGTTCAGTGTGGAATAAATCTCTTGAAGGCAGTTTGGAAGAATATTTCTCCCTGAGTTTCTTGAAAAGTCCGGCGGTATAACTGGTAAAGCCAGGGCCTTTCCAGGTGCTGGTATTGGTCACCATTATCCAGCACTCACCGTCCGGATAGTATTTGATCAATGCGGAAGTGCCGGACAATGTGCCGGTCCTCGTCCACTCCCCTGTCGGCTTGGTATCATTCCACCCGAGAGAATAAGTCTCAGGGTCGAACCACTCCGTCATTGCGTCAACGCTCTCCCCGGAAATGATGTCAGGCACCCCCGGCCTTCCGTCAATGCTGGCCACGAACCTGGCCAGTTCGGGAGTAGATGTCACCCAGGCCCCTGCCCCGGACAACGCCCGGACGTCACTGCCGCCATAACACCTCTCCACCATACGTCCGCTGTTGTTGTACTCCTCGACCAGTAGGGTGTCGGCACCATTGTAATATTTCACCTCACCCGGATACCTCTCCTCATAGTAATTGTGAGCGATATGCATATCGTAACAGCCTGCCGGAACGAGCACGCTGTCACGCATATATGTCTCATAATCAAGGCCGGAGACCTGCTCAATGATTTTGCTCAGCAGGAGATAGCCGAAATTGGAATAATACTGGCTCGTACCAGGACGGAAACGGAGCCTGCGCCTGAGATAGATTCTCATCAGTTCAATGTTGCCAGGCGGCGTATCCAGATGATTCTGGAGCATTATCGTCCGGGTGGAGAACATCGGGTCTCCCCCGCTTGCAGTGAAACCTCCCTTGTGACGGAGAAGGTCCTCGACAGTGATGAGATTGTAGAGAGGGTCCTTCATCACGGAGGTATAGGCCGTGTCCCTCAATATGCCGGAAGGCCCGAAAACAGTATCCTTCAAATGAAGCCTCCCGGCCTCCTGGAGTTTCATTATCGCAGTGGCTGTCAATAACTTGGAAACAGAGGCCACCCGCATTATATAAGCCGGGGACATCTCCACGCCAGCCTCCTTGTCAGCCCAGCCGTAGCCCTTGCAGAATAGAAGGGAATCATTGCGCATAATGGACAGGGAGACCCCCCTGAGCCGCCAGTAGGCCATATAGTTCTCTATAGCCGCATCCATTCCGCGGAGAGCCGGAAATGCGGTCGTATCATTGTCAATCACCTCATTGAGATGAATAGGCGGCAGAATTTCCGCTTCCTGCTCCCCGGATGAGGAAGTCAGCGACACGCAGATTCCGGCAAGTGCCAGCAGCACCGCCAATGACAAAATCACTCCGGCACGTTTCAACCTCATTTCTCCCCTCCTGCAATCTTTCCCGACCTGCGTCCGAATTCAATGATGAAATCGGCAGTACCCTCAATTCCGAGGATTGACGAGTCAATGCACAAGTCATAGTTGGATGCCACGCCCCAATGCCCAAAAGTGAAATAATTGTAATAGGACTCCCTTCCTGAATCCTTCTTCTTCATCAATGACTCAGCCTCGTCAGCCGATATGCCGAGCCTCTCCGATATCCTCTTCACCCTGACCTCGTCCGGGGCGGTGATGAACACGTCAATGCAGTCCAACTCCCGCAGGATATAGTCCGCACAGCGTCCAATGAAAATAGCAGGGCCATTGTCAGCAATCATCCGTATCACATCACTCTGGATTTTGAAGATACTGTCATCATTGACATAATTACCTGAGAATGAAGCCCTTCCCGTACCAATAAAACCGGACATTCCGAAAAGACTCCGCTTTTCATCCTTGCTGGCGAACAGTTCGGCGCTGAAGCCGCTCCGGTGCGCCGCCTCGGAAATCAGCTCCCTGTCATAGACAGGTATTCCAAGTTTATCTCCCAGGGAACGGGCGACGAGGTATCCGCCGCTCCCGAACTGTCTTCCTACATTGATTATTATATTGCCCATAACTTTTCAGATTTTGCTGCCCAGGATTCCGGGATCATCCCCATCATTGAGCCGTCTCAATTTGCGAATAAGGCGAATCACCAATATAGTGGTGAGTATTACCGAGAGTGAGTCAGCCACAGGGAATGAGAGCCATACTCCAATATGCCCAAAGAATGTCGGCAAGAAATAAATCAGCGGAACCAGGAAGAGAAGCTGCCTTGAAAGCGAAAGCAGAATGGATTTTTGCACCATCCCGAGACATTGGAAAAGATTGGTCGAGACCATCTGGTAGCCCACGAGAGGAAGGCATATATTCATCATTCTCAATCCGTTGACAGCCAATTTCTTAAGTTCAGGTTCCGAAGTAAAGAGCGCTGCTGCCGGCCCCGGAATGGCCTCTGACACGATGAAGCCCAGGAGTGAGACGACTGATGCGCAGAAGACAGTAAGCCTGTACACTTCCTTGACCCTCGAGTATTTTCTGGCTCCAAAATTATACCCTGCAATAGGCTGCATTCCCTGATTGAATCCCATATTGACCATTATGAACAGGTATGTGAAGCGGTTCACGATTCCGTATGCTCCGATTGCCAGGTCCCCTCCGTACTTGAGAAGCTGCTGATTGATGAGCATTGCGACAATGCAAGAAGCTGAATTCATGAGGAAAGGTCCCATGCCTATAGTGAGCGAATCCACCGCCACTCTCAAGTCAAGGCGGAAATCCCTGAGCCTTGCCGGAAGGTGGAGAAAATTGTTCTGGTCAAAGAAAAACCAGAGCGTGTAAGCAAGGGCGAGGCATTGGCACATTACCGTAGCAAGAGCCGCTCCCCGGATGCCCATATCGAAACCGAAAATGAATATCGGGTCAAGAACGGTGTTGGAAAGCACCGTGAATATGGTCAGGCCCATAGCCATCTTCGGATGTCCGGAAGCCCTGATTACATTGTTCAGTCCGAAATAGAGATGTGTCACCACATTGCCAATCAGGATAACAAGCATATAGTCCCTCGCATAAGGCAATGTATTTTCGCTCGCACCGAAAAAGAGAAGAATCGGGTCGAGGAAGGCAATCGTGACAACAGAGAAGGCAAGACCGATGATTATGTTGAGCAGGAACTCATTGGTGAGAACCTTGCCTGCGGCCTTGTAGTTCCGCTGGCCCAGCAGGACGGACAACATAGTGGATGCTCCCACGCCGACCAGGGTACCCAAAGCTGTGGAAAGATTCATCAGCGGGAATGTCACGGCAAGGCCGGAAATCGCATACTGGCCCACACCAGGTATATGCCCGATGAAGATGCTGTCCACCATATTGTACAATGAAGATGCGGTCATGGCAATGATTGCCGGGACCGCATACTGCATCAGAAGCTGACGCACATTCTTTTCACCGAGTTCAGAAGGAACTGTCGCTGACATGGTTAATCCTCCGGTTCGTCAACTATCTCGATTTCAAACAAGAGCGGAGCAAACGAAGGTATCCTCTTGCCGCTTCCGGAATATCCGTATCCGTAAAGCGAATAGAACAGGCCCACGCCCTTCTCATAATGCCTCATTTCCCAGAGGGTCTTCTGGAACCCGCCAATAAGGGATGAGGAGGATGAGGAGTCTCCCATGGTGATATCGTAATAGTTCTCGCCCCAATTCACCTGGACAGGCTCGTATGTGCTGGAAGAGCTGTAGATATTGTAGAACTTGGCAGTGTCCTGAATCGTAGTGTCGAATACCTGCCCGTTCAGGAGCCGGCCCGTATAATTGATATAGATGGTCGTATCCGAAGGGAAGGCATTTGTGTCGGTTGGTTCCCGGAGCTGTTTGTAGTAGAATCCGTAGGAAAGGGAATCCACCCCGTCAAGATATGTATGGGTGAATTTTTCCAATGAATCCACCTCTGACTTGAGCACATCTTCAGTAGATGCCACCAGTTCAACCTTATAGATGGAAGTCGTGTTGTCGCTCTCGTGCTTGAGATACTCGGAAGGTTTCTTGTACCTTTTCGTGGTCATCAGCCAGGCAGGGATTGCAGCCGTCCTCTTTCCTCCGATGTGCATTCCTTCGAGCATATCCTCGACACCCGCAGGGATGAAGTCCTCCCTCACAATCCAGACCTCGGGGCCGTAATAATTGGCCTTGTCGTATGAGCCTATCTGCTGGGCAATTTTCATCTCATTGGTGGAAGTGATATTGCCCTCAATATCGGAAATAGTATATCTTACATACACGTAGGGATACTTCTCGGAGTCATACGCTTCTCCTTTGCCCTCCTCGTCATCCAGGATGAAGGCGCCAAGGGAAGTTGGGACCGCATCGGGGCTGTTGATTTCCATCCAGGCATTGAAATACAATTCCTCATCAGCGTAAGGCTCCACCTTTTCTGATTTGGCGCAGGAAACGGCCATGATGGCCAATGCGGCAATCGTCAAGTTTCTCTTCATTATCTCTGTCATCTTGTAAATATTTTCTTGTTATTCATTGGCAATGCTCTCTACCCAAACGTGATAGGCCAGGGCTGCATTTGCAGGAATCGTGCCTAATGGCTTCTTTCCGAATCCGTATTTCCCGGAAAACAGAATGTAGCATTCCTGTCCGGCCCTGACACCTTCGAGCCCGTAACGCAGGCCTTCCACAATATCCTCATTGTCAATGTTCAATGTCAATATGTCGAACTGATTTTCTCCGCTGAGCTCCCATTTGCTTGATACAGCCACATCTTCGCTGTTGGTGGCGAAGAGGTTGCTGGCAGAAAGAGATGCGCTGCTGAGCACATATCCTGCGTAGTAGAACGACACCAGTCCGGTCTCGAGGCTGTCTCCCTGTCCTGGTACGACTACGACCCTCGTCACGCCCCTGTGCTGCACCACGTATGCTGTGTCAACCTTTGAGAGTATGCCCTTGGTGAAAGACTCGATATTGGTTTCCTGCTTGGTAAGCATTGACTTGCGCTGCTCCTTGGTGCAGGAAACCGACAGAATCATCAGGACTGCAGCCATGGCAATGATTTTTCTCATACGTACCCCTCCTCCTTGAACAGTTTGTCAGTCACCGCCTCGATATATTCAGCGGCCGCATCCGGAGACGGGATATCCTGCGGGAAGAAAAGCCGGCCTCCTGAGGCGTTCTCGTGGCCACCTCCGTGGAAATAGCGGGAAGCGCAGAGATTGGATGAATAGCCTTTCTTGGAACGGACAGAGACGCGGTAGAACCCCTCACCGTCAATCTTCAGGAAAAGGCTCATCTTCACACGGCCAATAGCAAGAGGCAGGTTTACAAAGCCCTCCGTCTCGCCCTCCATTATCCCGAATTTTTCAGCAATGCCGGAAGTAACAACCATGTATGCGACCCCTGCATCTGTAATTCTCATGTTCTCATAGAGCAGCCAGCCCATCATCCGGAGCCGGTTCTCACGATATTCATTGAACAGTTTCTGCAGAATGGCATCCCTGTCAACACCTGCGTCCAGCAGTCCGGAAGCCATGGCGAACGTGGATGGATACACGGAATTGGCGAAATTGTTTGTATCCGTGGTCATTCCTGTCATCAGGGCATCCGCAGAAGCCTTGGGAAGTTTCCCGGCATCGCCCTCCACATCCGGCATCGCCAGCAATATATTGTACAGAAGTTCACAGGCCGAGGACACCTGCGGTGTGGAAAAAACGAGGTCATACGCCTCTGTATCCGGGTTCAGGTGATGGTCAATGAGGACTTTCCGTGCCGAAGAAGACCTCATCATATCCTCAAGCGGACCTGTCCTTGCGAATGAATTGCAGTCAAGGCAGAAAATGAGATCGGCAGCCCCAACGGCAGACCTGCACCCATCCGGCGCAGTAACTGCATCCATAATCAGGGATCTTTCCGTAGCGGCCGATATGAATGAAATCGTGTCGGCAAGCGGTTCCGGGTAGATAATCCTGACATTCTCCTTGCCTCTGCCCACAAGATAAGCCAGAAGGGCATTGGTACTGCCGGCAGCATCTCCGTCAGGATGGATGTGCGCAGTTATGACAATGGCAGACGCTTCACTTACCAGGGCGTCAAGTTTCTTTATATCTGTATTGCAAATGTCCATATAGTTATTTGTACGGAATAGGCTAAAAGGATTCCGGAATGCAAATTTACTAATAAATATTGCAATTCATAAATGAAATTCATAACTTTGTGGGAACTGTTGAGAAAATAATAAAAACTCACAATAATGAACGGAATAGTTAAAAAGATTGTCAGCGTATTGCTGCTTTTCGTCATCGCAGGCCTCGTATATGTCATTGTACAGAGCGTGATGCAGCCAGTAAACTTCAACAAGCAGATGGAGTACCGCAAGGGAATTGGAGTCCAGAGAATGAAAGATCTCCGTACCCTCCAGGAAGCCTACAAATCCGTTTACGGAAGGTTCTCCCAGTCAGCCGACACACTTGCAGATTTCTACAAGAACGGCCAAATGGAAGTCCTGATGCAGATTGGTTCCAATGATGACTCTGCAGCAGTTGCCAATACAGAAAAACTCAAGAAGGCCTACAGGGGAAAACTTACTCCTGAGATGATGTTCAAACTTTATCAGGAAGGCCAGAACCTCGTGTTCTCGATTTCAAACAAGATTGCCGTAAAGGATACCCTCTTCAAGAGCAGGACTGACTTCAACATTGACTCCCTCAGGTATATTCCTTTCTCACAGGGTGATACCATTCAGATGGAAGCCATCGTGAAGGAAGTGTCCGGCGTGAAGGTTCCGCTCTTCGAGGCAAGGATGCCTTACAAGTCCCTCCTCAAGGGCCTGGACAATCAGCTCAGAATCAATCTCGATGCTGACTGCAGGGCTTCCAACAGATATGAAGGACTTCAGGTCGGCAGCATCTCCGCTCCTAACAACAATGCAGGAAACTGGGAATAGAATTGATGCAGAATACACATACAGAATCTGGAATATCCATTCAAGTTTCCTTGAGTGGATATTCTTTTAAATTGGAAGACGGGAACCCGCATGAAAGGACAGGATGGGTTCCCGGTTCAGGGATATTCACGACTCCGGAGTTCCAGAAACGTTACGACCGTGTGAGAATTTCCCTTCTCACACCGAAATGCACCCTGGTTCCTGAGCAGTTTTTCGAGCCGACAGAGACCGCAACGATGCTCTCGGATGTGGTCAGGACAGAAGAGAATGACATTGTCGAGCATATCAGGGTGGAACAGTTCGGCGCTGTCCTGCTGTTCTCCAACAATATCGGGGAGTCCCTGTCCCGGATTATTTCCCAGACAGTTCTCACCGTTGACGGTTTCAAGTCGAGGGTATTGCCCGAGATGTACTACATCCTGGAGACATTGGGAGAATGCACGGAGTACAACAAGATTGTGGCATCCTGGGCGGACGGCTACCTGCACCTCGCCATCGGCCAGGGCCGTAATCTGATGCTGGCCAATGTTTTCAAGGCGCCGGACTTCACGACGGCCGAGTATTTCATTTTCAATGCCATGAAAAAACTCCAGCTTAATCCGGAAATGTCCACCATAACATTCAGGACTCCTCTCACAGAAAATGATGAGATGTCCCTCTACAGATATTTCCGTTCAGTGGAAAAAATTTGACTATGCGCATAATCGGAGGCAATCACAAGGGCCGGACTATACCGGTTCCACCAGACTTCAAGGCAAGGCCGACCACGGACTTCGCCAAGGAGGCCCTGTTCAATGTCCTGGACAGCGAATACGAATTTGAGGGACTGAAGGTCCTGGACCTGTTCAGCGGGACAGGTTCCATATCATACGAGTTCGCATCCAGGGGCGCAGGCAGGGTCTGGTCAGTGGAGATGAATCCTCAATATTCGGCATTCATAAAGGCCACGGCAGCGAAGATTGGTTTCCCGAACATCACCGCCGTGCATCATAACGCATTCGATTTCATTGCATTATGCAGGGAGAAGTTCGACATTGTCTTTGCCGACCCGCCATACAGCCTTGAAGGTGTGGAAACATTGCCTGACAGGATATTGGAGGCAGGGCTTGTCTATCCGGAAAGATATCTCATCCTGGAACACGGCAGCGAGCATTCCTTCAGGGAACACCCCTGCTTCGTGAAGGAGAAGGTCTATGGCCGGGTTCACTTCAGTTTCTTCGAGCCCAGGCCTGAGTAAGACGACCTGTTCTCTTGCTCTTCCAAACCAGGAAAATCACTATCGAGAGGCAGAATGTACTTATTCCGATAGACCAGTTCCAGTCATCAGGGAGATTGAACCCTATTTTCGCTATACAAATATAGGTTAAGCAGACGGCAGTCATGAAGGCGGCAGGTATCATGGCTATGAGATACGCATGTCCTTTCTTGTTCAATGCGAGATAGACGGCTGCGGTCCACAGGGAGAACACTGCCAATGTCTGATTTGCCCATCCGAAATATCTCCACACCACGTTGAATCCCTCAGCATCAGCCACATAATAGGCAAGCATCAGGGATACCACGATGAAAAGCGGGATGCAGATAAGGATACGGTTCTTGATTGGTTTCTGGTCCAGTTTCAGGAAATCGGCTATTATGAGGCGGGCGCTCCTGAACGCTGTGTCTCCGCTGGTGATAGGCGCAGCCACGACACCGAGCAAGGCAAGTACTCCGCCAAGCACACCGAGCCAGCTCATTGAAACCTTGCCCACGACTACCGGTGCGGCGGCTGCCAGGTCGGAACCCACTGCAGCAGCTCCCCCATCATAGAAGAAATATGAGGAGATGGCTGCCCAAATCAGGGCCACGATACCCTCGGTTATCATTGCTCCGTAAAAAACTGGCCTGCCGAGTTTCTCATCCTTGATGCATCTTGCCATCAGGGGACTCTGGGTCGCATGGAAGCCGCTGACGGCCCCACAGGCTATCGTAATGAAGAGGCAAGGGAAAATCGGCTGACCGGAAATCAGTCCTGAGGCCTCTCCCATATTGGAAATTCCGTCCCAAATTTCTGGAATTGACGGCCACTTTATGAATAGGCAGACCATCAATGCTGCGGCCATGAAAATCAATGCGAATGCGAAAATCGGGTAAATTTTTCCGATAATCTTGTCAATCGGCAGCATTGTGGCGAACACATAATATATGAAAATTACTGCTACCCAGAGCATTATGGCCTTGGTGGAGCCATCGCCCGAAAGGTCACCGAGTATGAGGGCAGGACTATATACGAATACTGTCCCGACAAGCAGAAGCACCAGGATGGAGAATACGAGGAGGACTTTCTTGGTCCCCTGTCCAAGATAATGTCCTACGATGTCAGGCATTCCGGCTCCGTCGTGACGGACTGAGAGCATTCCCATCAGGTAGTCGTGTACTGCTCCGGCGAAAATGCAGCCGAATACTATCCAGAGATAGGCTGCAGGGCCGAATTTGGCACCCATTATGGCTCCGAAAATAGGTCCCGTCCCGGCGATATTGAGGAACTGGATCATAAATATTTTGGGAGTCGGCATTGCAATGAAGTCCACCCCGTCAGGATGAGCCACGGCAGGCGTCTTCCTGGATGAGTCCGGTCCGAATACACGTTCTACAAATGCTCCATAAAGGAGATATCCTGCCACGAGGAGAATCAGGCTGATTAAGAATGAGTACATTGATTATTCAATTATTGCTCAGCGAATATAGCAAAAATCCGTCAAATACGGTCAAATATATCTCTTTTGTAGCATTTTTACACTGCCAAATGGATATTTGAGCGACAAGTATTATATTTGTTGAGGAATTTTGCAGACATCATTATTACACATTATAAATTACAAATTAATGAAAAATCTTTACAGTATTGTCGCAACAGCGCTTATGGCATTCCCGATGGCGGGTTTCGCACAGAACTGGGCACCTGTCGGAGACAACATCAGGTCCGAGTGGGCCGAGCAGGTCTCCCCGGGCAACGCCCTTCCGGAGTACCCTAGACCGCAGATGGTACGCGGTGACTGGAAATCCCTCAACGGGCTCTGGGACTACGCCGTTACCGGTATTGCAGCAGCACGCCCTGAAAAGGCAGACGGTTCAATCCTCGTTCCTTATCCTATTGAGTCATCACTCTCAGGGGTAGGCAGAATAATCAAACCCGGCGAGGCGCTGTGGTACAACACCAAGTTCCAGACCCCGAAGGAGTGGAAGGGAAAGAGAATCCTCCTCAACTTCGGTGCAGTGGACTGGAAGGCTGACGTATATGTCAACGATATTATGGTGGGTTCGCATACCGGTGGCTTCACCGAGTTCTCATTCGACATTACACCTTACCTGAATGCCAAGGGCGACCAGACCCTCACCGTGAAGGTCAGCGATGCTACAGACCAGAGGGGCACTTTCCAGCCGCGCGGAAAGCAGGTTTCCAATCCGAAGGGCATCTGGTACACCCAGGTGACAGGTATATGGCAGAGCGTATGGGTGGAGGCCGTTTCTGACGGAAGCATCAAGTCCTACAACGCTCTTGCGAATCTTGCAGGCAAGAGTCTCACCGTCAATGCTGAAATCGCACGTGCGAAGGAGGGTGACGTGGTAGTTGCCGAACTCCTCGACGGACAGGTAGGATACAGCACTGACAAGCCATCCGGCAAGGTTCTCGCTACAGCAAAGGCAGTTGCAGGCTGCCCGCTCACCCTCAATGTAGAGTCCCCGAAGACCTGGTCTCCTGACTCCCCATATCTCTATGGCCTCAGGCTGTCCCTTGTCCGGGGCGGACAGAAGATTGATGTCGTGGAAGGCTATGCCGCAATGCGTGAGATTTCGGTAGTGAAGGACAATCTCAACCACAAGAGAATGGCCATTAACGGCAATATCCTCTTCCAGTACGGTCCTCTCGACCAGGGCTGGTGGCCGGACGGTCTCTACACCGCACCGACTGACGAGGCTCTCAAGTATGATATCATCAAGACCAAGGAACTCGGATTCAATATGATCCGCAAGCATATCAAGGTCGAGCCTGCCCGCTGGTACTATTACTGCGACCAGCTCGGAATGCTGGTATGGCAGGATATGCCGTCCATCGCTGACAATAGCAAGAACCGCTGGGACACCTCCGATTTCGACAAGGGATTCGACTTCCCTATCCCTCAGGAGTGGCAGGACAACTATTACAAGGAGTGGAACGAGATCATGGACGCCAGGATGTCATTCCCTTGCATCGTGGTATGGGTTCCGTTCAACGAGGCCTGGGGCCAGTTCCGCACTGAGGATGCCGCAGCCTTCACCAAGGCCAAGGACCCTACAAGGCTCGTAAACCCTGCATCCGGCGGAAACTTCCGCAAGTGCGGTGACATTCTCGACCTTCACCATTATCCAGGTCCGGCAATGTGGATGTACAGCAGTGAAGCCGTGAATGTTCTGGGCGAATACGGCGGAATCGGCCTCCCTGTGGAGGGCCATCTCTGGCAGAAAGACAGGAACTGGGGCTACGTTCAGTACAAGAACAGCAAGGAAGTAGAGGACGAGTACGAGAGATTCGCCAAGAAACTCGCCGAGTCCATCCCGGCCGGCTGCTCCGCCGCTGTCTATACCCAGACCACCGATGTGGAGGGTGAGGTCAATGGCTTCATGACCTATGACCGCAAGGTGATGAAGATGGACATTGACCGCATCAGAAAGATCAACAGGAGCGTTATCGAGAAGCTTAAGTAATCCGTTTTCAGGATAATATTTCGGGCCTTCCGCACATTCCGTACGGAAGGCCCGACTACTTTACTTCAGGTCAATCCACACCTTCATCCGTCCGGCCTCACGGTTGTCCCAGCTGTAATACGGAACCAGGCGGAAGGTCTGTCCGTCGGTCTCGCCGTCAATGCGGACAACGCCGCCCAAAAGACCAGCATCGAATGACGAAGTCAATGTTGAAGAAGAGGAAAGCAAGACATTGTCATAATGCTGATTGTCAACCTCTTCCATACAATACACTAGAGGCCCTCGCTGTACGGCACGCTTGCCTTCATCGGCCTTGACACGATCATCAGCGGCCACCATCTTCACAGGCATCTCCATTGAAAGGCCTATCACATCCCCATCATTCCATTTGCGGGAAATCACAGCATAACCTTTATCTACAGGAGCCTCAACAGTTTCTCCATTGACTGTCAATGAATAAGCATCGCACCAGCCGGGGATGCGGACACGGATTTCCTTCCTGAATGAAGCATTGGAATTGACGGTCAGTTTCACATCTCCATCCCAAGGGTAGCCAGTTTCCTGCACCAGAGTCAGGTTGCAGTGGCCAAGTTTGACACCGGCGGTGCTGCCTATGAAAAGATTGACCCAGAGGGCGTGTTCAGAAACGCCGTAGAGATAGTTGCCGATGGAAGGCAGGAAGCGGGATATCTGGCTCGGGCAGCAGGCGCATCCGTACCAGGCCTGGCGGTGATGATTCCCGCGAGACTCAAGCGGATTGACGTAGAAGAAACGGTCGCCGGCCAGGGAAATACCGGCCAGGGCACCATTGTACATTGACCTTTCCAGCACATCGATATACTTTGAGTCACCTGTGAACTGGTTCATCCGCTGGTTCCAGTAAACCATGCCGACAGAGGCGCAGGTCTCGCAATAGGCCTCCAGATTTGGCAGGTCATAGTCCTCGGTAAAGCCTTCATTGTGCCTGGAAGAACCGATGCCTCCGGTGATGTACATATTCCTCAGCACTACATCATCCCATAGCCGGTCAAGGGCGGCCATATAGCCTTCATCGTGCGTATATGCAGCCACATCAGCCATACCGCAATATAGATACATTGCCCTGACGGCATGTCCCTTGATGTCGGTCATTTCGCGCACAGGGACATCGTCCTGATAATACTCTTTGTCCCATTTCTTTTTGTTCTCTCCCTTGGTACCATACCCGTGACCGCGCTCGTCAATGAGCCATTCCGCAAATTCGAGATACTTCTTCTCCCCGGTCACTTCATAGAGTTTAACGAGAGCCAGCTCGATTTCTTCGTGCCCCGGCACCCAATCACGTTTTCCCGGGCCGAACACCGTCATCATGTGGTCCGCCATCCTTATTGCGACATCAAGAAGTTTACGCTTGCCGGTAGCCTTGTAATATGCTACGGCAGCTTCCGTCATGTGTCCTGCGCAGTACATCTCGTGTTTGTCCATATTGACCCAACGCTTCTCAAGTCCGGTCAATGTATAGAAGGTATTTATATACCCGTCCGGCTGCTGGGCTGCTGCAAACTTGTCAATCCACTCGTCAGCCTTGGCCTCGAGAGCCTCATCAGGATGGTTCACAAGCGTGTACGCAATACCCTCCATTGCCTTATAGACATCAGAGTCATCGAAAAAGATTCCGGAATGCTCCCCTTCTCCCTTGGCAGCATTCTCGAAGTTCCTGATTCTTCCCGTTTTATTCTCAATCTGGTCAATGCAGACCGGCAGGGTCGTGGAATAATGCCTGTCCAGTCTCGGAGTCCAGAACGAGTCCTCGATTTTCACATCGGAAAAATCCACCGCCGTGATTCTCTTGGAGGAGTCATCATGCGAGCAGGAAAGAAACATTGATAGAACTGCAATGCAGAGAGCCGAAAGTTCTTTTTGAGTATTCATAGTATAAGGTGTTAATAATTAATCATTTCCGCTTATCTTCCGGTCAATGGGGCTGAAAATGCAAGAGGCCGCCAGGCGGATATTAGGAAAAATGGCATAACCCATAGATGCACTATTACAAATATACATCCTTTTTATTAAAATAGCAGTATAAAAAATAAGTTCCAAGACATCTTGGCTGCATTGGGAATACTACTATTCTCATCCTGTGCAAATAAGGGCGACAAGGTCCTGCATTATTCCAAAATGCCGAAATGCC
>JBJEBV010000027.1:0-2840 GCA_051870395.1 Candidatus Cryptobacteroides sp.
CCCTCAACGCCATGGCTGCAAAGGGCATTGAAAGGATTGTTTTCAATGTCATTGGACAGACATAACATGTCGGCATAAAGGTACATCTTTTCTTTGAATCGCAAAGTTTGGGAACTGATTATCCCCAATTAGTACAGGGCATCTTATTGCACATAGCGCCATGCCCGGTATTCATGTCCATCATCTCCGACCGCATAGCGTCATCCTCGGATAACTAGGAATCTTCTCGAAACGCACCCTCCACGCCGGGATGTTCAGTTTCTTTGACATTGGTGTAAATCTCATAAAAATTGCACTGAAGTCAGTGCAATTTATTATATTTGCCGCACTAAATTATGTGCAATGCTTATGGACACCTTATTTCAGACATACCGGATAAACCTTGATTTGACCACTACACATTATGTCAGATCAATTCATGATGCAATCAATTGGAAAAACCGGCTTATTGGTATCTTGGGCCAGAAGGGTGTTGGAAAGTCAACATTGATTCTTCAGCATATCAAACTGTATGACAAGATTGAGGAGTCCCTCTATGTTCAAGCAGATGATTTCTATTTTGCCGGTCATAAGATTTTTGATTTGGCCCTGGCTTTTTTCCAGCGTGGTGGCAGGAAACTTTATATTGACGAGATACACAAATATGCGGGTTGGACTACTGAAATCAAGATGATTTATGATCAGTTGCCTCTTCTGCAGATCGTATATTCCGGGAGTTCAATTCTTGATCTGAAGAAGGGAGGGAAAGCCGACCTGAGCAGAAGAACAATAGAGTACACTATGCCCGTACTCTCTTTCAGGGAGTACCTGAATATCTCGCAAAACTGGAGCCTGAAGCCTAGCAGTTTGGAGGATGTTCTGGCGGGGAAGGTGGACTTCCCTTATGGGGAGCATCGGCCAATAAAATATTATCAAGAGTATTTGCGCCACGGCTGCTATCCGTATTTTACGGAGGAGGACTTCCTAATCAAATTGAAACAGTCGCTTAATGCCACAATCGAGGATGATATCCCGAAATATGCGGAGATGACAATAGCGGCAGCTGTAAAATTGAAAAAACTCATGTATATGCTTGTCCATTCTGTGCCGTATAAACCGAACTACAGCACCCTGGCAAGAGATCTTGATATCAGCCGGAATACCCTTCCTGATTATATCGAGTATCTTGAAAAGTCCGGAATCTTCAATGCGTTGCGTGAGAAAGCGACAGGTGATGGCATATTGCAGAAAGTTGAGAAACTCTATCTGGATAATTCAAATATCATCTATGCGCTCGGTCTTGATAAATCGGATGAAGGAACCATACGTGAGACGATGTTCCTGACTTGGATGAAGCAAAAATACACTGTATATGCTTCAAAAATATCAGACTTCGAGATAGACGACATAACATTTGAAGTCGGCGGACGAAAGAAGAAGGGTACCCAACTCAAGGATGCAGAGACCGGGTATATCGTGAAAGACAATATTGAATATGCCGCCGGCAAAAATGTGCCTATATGGATGTTCGGGTTTATATATTAGCCCCGTAAGAGGACCAAAATAAAGAATTCCTATGCAACTCACAGAATTCCCATCCCATGAGGTTATCAGCCTGATGAAAGCCTGCAAAGCCGAAGAAGCGCTCAAACTTATCATCCCGCATCTTGACCATAGCGCCGGGGCCCGGGCATTGTTCTGCCAGATCCTGCGTTCAAAGTACAATGTCTATCTGACAGGAATCCATCCGGATACAATGAAGGAGGGCGCCGAGGCCGGCAATGTCTGGATGCAATATCTCTGGGCACGGTACAACGACTGCGTTGCCCCGGAAAGCAACTCCGGTGACATTGCCGGGGAATATTACCGCAAGGCAGCGGAAGGCGGCATTGCCGATGCCAGAATGTGCCTGGCCTATATGTGGCGGGACGGGGATTTCGGGATTGTGGACAGGGGCCGCTACGAGCGGGAGCGGGACAGGGCCGCCGCGGAGGACAGCCATATGGCAATGCAGCAGACCATCCGGGACATCACCTTCGGCAACGGCGGATTCGAGGCCGACCCCGGGAAGGCATTGGCAATGATGTGCAAATTCCTCCAGGAGTCCAAAGACTATTACATTGACCCTCAATATTATACATTGATGGGAAGCGTAGCGCAGGCCGCCGGAAAGGAAGATGCCGCATTGTGGTTCGAGAAGGGTCTGGATGAGGGAGACCCCGGAGCCTGTATTCTCTATGCAATCGAAGCCTGCTTCGACAAGGACTACAATATCACCGACACGGAGAAATTCGAGGAGATAATTACCCGCGGACAGGAGCTGATGTGCGCCGAAGCATTCGAGGGAATACAATTGGCAGTCAAGCAGGAGGCATTCGAAAACTATGACGAAGAGTTGCAGAAGAAGGTAACCCACTCCATCAAATATGACCTGGAGATAGCCTACAGGCTAGGCGACGCAACTGCGGCAGGTTTACTTGGCAACAATTATTACTACGGGGAATACGGATTCGAGAGGGATTGCGGGAAGGCAGCATTCTGGCTGAGCCTAGGGGCAATCCATCGCGATGCAATGTGCTACCAGCTTCTGGCGACAATGATTGAGGAAGGCAATTATCCCGGCGGCCAAGACCTGGAGAGGCAGCACGAATACGAAATCCGTGCTCTTCGGCTCGGCTGCAATGATATGCTGGACAAGGTCGTGGATGCCTACCGCCACGGCTTCCTGACCGCCTACGCCGCCGAGATTGAGCAATACTACCTCCCTCTCGTGGAGGACAAGGACGAATTACCGGACGACGAGGAGGGCCCTGACGACGATGGCCGATTCGATGCCTGGGCTTAGTTACGCTATCCTGATG
>JBJEBV010000028.1:0-2822 GCA_051870395.1 Candidatus Cryptobacteroides sp.
CCTTGTCACCCGAAACGAGTACGTTCTCTCCCTCGAAGTCGGCGTGCAGGTCTATTCCCTTTTCCTCCGCTGCCAGCAGGAACATGCTTTCCAACTCGTCGGCAATGCTCTTGGGCAGAAACAGCGTCTCATTGACCCTGTCCTTCCCCGAGGATAGGCGGTAGTAATAAAGCAGGGAGTTGAGCAGTCCCTGCATCATCCTTGCGGCACGCAGGATGTTCCACTTGGCTGTCGAGATGGTCGTGTCTTTTGTTTCTTGCATCAGTTCCGCATACCCCATGACTGCGGCAAGCGGTGAGCGCAGTTCATGGCTCAATGCCATCATCATGCGTTCCTTCTGCTCTATCAGGTTGTTCTTCTCCTTGTTCAGCGCCATGAGTTTCAGCCTCTCCTTATATCGGCGGTTGATGTCCTTGCGGATGAAGACGAAGAAGGTGATGCTTGTTATCAAGGCTACCAACGCTATCAGGATAATGAACAGCATGGATTGTCGGCGCATGTCTGCCAACAGCGTCAGTCTGTCCTCCCGTTGCTGGGATGCCGTCTGCTGAAAATCGTGCATCAGTCTGATGAACTCCTTGTTCAGTCGCTCGTTTCTTATCTGTAAACTGTCTGCCTGCTCCTCCATCTGCTGACGCAGGGAGTCGTTGCGTTCCCTGATGTCGCTTTGCAGGTGTTGCAACCTTTTGAGGACATTGTTGGTTGTCGCAACCTGCTGGTTTTGTTGTGCCACCTCCTCCTGCTTGTCCTTCTTCCCAAATATTCGCTGGAAGATATTCTTCTTTTTCGGTTTCTCTGCATTTGCCGTGGTGGCGGTTCGCCGCATTGCGGCTTTCTCCTTTTGGGCGATTTCCTCTATCTGCTCTTCCAGCAGGCTATCCGTCCGCGTCAGGTCGCCCAGCACACTGCCCAGACTCAACGCCTGCAGGTTTTTCTCTGCCAAGATGGTTTTGGCGGCTTCTATACGCCGTACCTGTGCAGAATCCTCACACAGTTCACGCATCTTGTCCAGTTCCTTCTGTGCGGCAAGGCATTTCTGCTCATACAGCAGGCAATCCTCCTTGTCAGAGGTATATACGCAGTGTTCCGACAGGGCAAGGTCCAACACAGCCTCAAAGGTGTGGTTGGTCTGCCGCCACATCATGCTCATCTTCTTCTCGTTCATCCCTGCCTGCTGAAAGTTCCGCCATTCCACAAAGACGAGGAAGGCGGAGCCGAGAATGAGCAGTGACAGGAGGATATATCCCATTATCACCTTTATGTACAGGTGCGCAGGACTCTTGTGCTCTTTCTTCTTATGTTTTCTCATTGTTGATTTATTGGGAAGTTATTTTGAAAGCCGTGACATCACAATGTCTTTATCTCCAATTTCTTTCCGGCCTCGTTGATGATGATAAACTCGTCAAACTCTATCGTATTGGGATTGTGGTTGGGGTAGCGTTCTTCCACAACGAACATGCGGAAGTCATCGCTGCGTTTCTTTATCCGATAACTGCTTGCATCCCTTTGCTCGCTGAAATACAGTTTGTTGCCTATGGTGCAGATGCGCTCGTCGGCCCGTATCTCCCAGTTGCGGTAGGGCATGAAGCGTTCCTCGCGGATGTTCAGGATATAGACCACCTCGCCGTCATACAGCAACTCCACAAATCCCCGCTTGAGTAGCACAGGACAGTGGCGGTAGGTAAAGCCGGAAGCCCTGTCCACCCAGAACTCCTTGCTCTGCCCGTTCTCCTTATATATAATATGGTAGAGGTTAGGACTTCGCTTCTCATCATACAGCTCTTTAATGCTACCTTCCGGTAGTTTCCACCATTTCTTTATGTAATCGTACTTCAGCGTACTCTTACGGATGCTCTTCTTCGTCTCTTCCCATGCTTTCTGCTCTTTGTCACATAGGGTTATGAATACCTTTCTGCCACCAGCTTCTTCCTCTCTGACGGGAGCGTGGTCAGGGTCCTGTTGCAGGAAGACTTTCCCTTGTTCGTCCTTGTATATCCTTGCAAGGTTTGGCTTTACGGCTTGCAGTTGCAGCACCTTGTCGGGCATGGCGAATGAGATGTACAGCTTCATCCATCTGACACCGTCTCCCACCTGTGTTTCCAATGCCTTGCGGCTGATGCCATGCTTTGCGTCAATCCACTTCGAGCAGATTCGTGGGAAGAAGGTGTCGCCATCGGCGGTACTCATTTCCATTCCTCTATAGTTGATGACCTTCGGATGTCGGTCAAACTCTACACCGTTCGTCATGTCCTGCCATACCCATACTTTCCCCTTCTTCCTGCGCTCAAAGCCTGTCCTGCTCAGCTTCGTGAACTGCGACTGCATTCCCTCGTGCGACACAATCTTGACGATGTCGGCATCATTTTCCTCTTGCAAATCACCACTCCCCAACCAAAGGAACTGCTCGTTTCCATTGGTCAATTCCTCATTCCTAATTTCAAATTCCTCATTACCCACGAAGTACGCTCCCCAGTCCCTATCCACAGAGGGCAGTCCGAATGTGCGGTACAGTCCCACATTGTCGATAATCGTGCAGCACTGTTTCCCCTTGCATGGACGCAGTCCGCGTCCCACCATTTGCAGGTATTTCGCCAACGACAACGTAGGCCGTGCCATTTGGATAAACTCCACGTCAGGACAGTCAAAGCCTTCTGAAAAGAGGTCAACGCTCACGAGGATTTGTATGCGATTCTCGTCCTTGAATGTCCTGATTACCTCAGCCCGTTCCTTGGCGGGTGTCTTGGAACTAATCGCCACAGCATTCACTCCTTGCAGCCTGTAATACTCGGCGATATGCTCCGCATGGGCGATGTCAATGGCAT
>JBJEBV010000029.1:0-51487 GCA_051870395.1 Candidatus Cryptobacteroides sp.
GGAGGAAATATGGACCGGAAAGATATGCATAAGATGATGCTGGTTATTTTTTGAATATTACTGAAACCATTGGGATAACTTTTGCGGCATTGAATTTACACAATTATGGACTGCAACAACGACTACATATACTCTGATGCGGAGGCGATGTACTCCGTGGGGAAACGTTTCCTGGAGGGAGACTGCCTTGAGAAGGACCCGGTGAAGGCCCGGAACCTTCTGTCGCGTGCGGCCTCGCTTGGCCATCTGAAGGCACAGGAATTGCTCAGGACAATGGAGGAATTACCGTCGGAGGACATTTCAGGCGCCCGGATATGGGATGATATGGTCTCAGGCCGGGAGCACAACGCCACTCATCCCTTTCTCCTTGGGAGGCTCAATGCAACCAAGGACAAAATCTGGGAGTTCAACAATATGCGGCCTTCGATGCTGAAGGAAAGGAACGAACTTCTCAGGAAATTACTTGGCAGGAGCGATGAGGACAGCTTCATAAACCAGCCATTCTTCTGCGATTACGGCTGCAACATTTTCGTGGGACGGCGTTTCTTCGCGAACTACCATTTCACGGTTCTTGATGAAGCTCCTGTCACGATAGGCGACGACTGCTTCATCGGCCCGAACGTGAGCATCTATACCGCCTGCCACAGCACTGATCCCGTCGAGAGGAATTCACGCAAGGAGTGGGCGAGGCCTGTGACTATCGGGGATAACGTCTGGATAGGAGGCTCGGTGACCATCCTGCCGGGTGTGACCATAGGCAGCAATGTCACCATCGGTGCCGGAAGCGTGGTCGTGAAGGACATTCCGGATAACTGTGTCGCCGTGGGCAATCCTTGCAAAGTAGTCAAATACCTTGCAAAGTAAATAATGGAAAAATTGATAATCATCGACTCCTGCATGAGGGAGGAGTCAAGAACCAGAGTGATTCTCGATGCCGCAAAGGAAGTTCTTTCGGCAAGATACCACATTGAAACCATTGATGTGAATGCGCTTGGGCTGCCTTCGGTGACTCCCGAAGTGCTGAAGGAAAGAACCACCGGCAGGGTTCGGGAGGATACCGTGGACATAGCAAGGGAGATTGCCTCGGCGGACAGAATCGTCGTTGCGGCACCTTTCTGGGACATGAGTTTCCCAGCTGTCCTCAAGGCCTTCTTCGAGAATATGTCCCTCTACAATGTAACCTTCACGGACGACGGTACGACCTGTACCGGACTCTGCAAGTGCCGGAAGGTGCTGTATATCACCACCCGCGGAATGGACATCCCGACAGGGGAATACCGTGACCAGGGCACTTCATACCTGAAAGCCCTTTCCTCCCTCTGGGGATTGGGAGAGGTCGTCACTGTCGCCGCCTGGAACCTCGACTATATGCCTGCTGAAAAGGTAGCAGAGAAGGTCAGGGAGACGGCGGACCTGGCGCGAAGGGTTTCGCAGGAGTTCTAGGATATGGGACGCATCGATTGGGAAAAGAAGACAGTCAGTCATATGATTGAGTTGTGGTGTCGGAAAAGCCACGGTTGTCCTGAGCTGTGTGAGGAGTGCAGGGGGCTGCTTGACTACTCCATTGGCAGATTGGAACATTGTAAGTTCGGAGATACCAAAACCAAGTGCCACAAGTGTCCTGTGCACTGCTACCGTCCGGATATGCGTGAGAAGATTCGGACGGTGATGCGATTCAGCGGCCCGAGGATGATACTCCATCACCCGCTGGAGGCATTGAGGTATCTGTTTTCAAGATAAAGTAACCCGTGCCACTTCCTTTAGTATCTCCTCGTTCGTCTTTTTGTTCAGCAGGCCGGCCTTCTGAGCCTTGACTAGGTCATTGGCTCCAGAGTATTCACCGCAGATGTCCATTCCGATGACCTTCTCATTCCGGAATATTATGTCAAGCATTCTTTCGAGGTCATCCAGGCTTACATTCCCCTGGTCCCAGTCGGTGATGGCATCGCCCTGGCCGAGTATGTCCTTGTCGATGGAGATATACACGGGCTCTTTCAGATGCTCTCCGAAGAACGCCTTGCAGCCTTCCTCTGTCAGCAGGTTCTCCTCGCTGATGAACTGTACTCTCGAGAGGTAGGCAGGGTCTATGGTGCTGCGCTGGGACTCGGTGGGACCGATGATGACGACCTTCCTGAGCTTGGGGTTGGAATCGAGCATCACCCTCACCCAGTTGCCGCAGGTGAGTACCCCGTCGAAGGCCTCGTGACGGATGTCCGTGTGGTGGTCGATGAGGATGAGCGAGAATGGAACCGTGAGCCTGTCCGTCCACAGTTTCGTAAGATAATGATAGTTCCCCGAGTCAAGGAAATGGATTCCCTCCGGGGAGTAAGCGCCCATCCTTGAGGACAATTCCTCCTGCGCATCCCCTGAGCAGATGAAGTCCTTCCCTTCGATGTCCCGGCAATCGACGAGGTCGAACTCCTTCTCCACCATCAGCGGTTCCACGTCGTAGGCTCCGCTCATATTCAATACCACAGGCCGTTTCATATCAGTGTCAAAAAAAAGCCCGTCCGCCGTTTCCGGCAGGCGGGCATAGTGCCAAGCCTGATTACTGAATCTCAATCTGCTTTCCGGCAGGCTGTTTCTCAGTGACTGTAACCTTAGGAATGTCGATTGTAAGGATACCGTCGTTGACAGACGCCTTGATTTCATCCTTGTTCACATCCTCAGGAAGAGCGAAACGCTGTTCGAATTTGCGGTATGAGAACTCCCTGCGAAGATATTTCTTCTTCTTGTCCTCATCCGTGCACTCGTTCTTCTTCTCCATCGTCAGGACAAGGTAGTTGTCGTCCGTGACGTTGACCTTGAAGTCTTCCCTGGTCATACCAGGGGCTGCAACCTCGACTTTATAGTCTTTCTCGTTCTCTATAACATTGATGGCCGGAGCGGTTGCGTTTGTACGGGTCATCCAATCATTGGCGAAGAAATCGTTGAAGATTTCGGGCAGCCAATTCTGTTCATAACGTCTCATAGGTGTCATAATTAAATTCTCCTATTTTAAAAGTTCAACATATTACCTGCCCCGTGGCTTGAACGATCATTCATAACCGGATGGTCGCTCTCGCATTCGCGGGAACGATTGTGTATAGGTCAAATCAAGTGCCAGACGCAATAGTGGCCAAATACGTGGACCGATACTGACAGAATGTACACGGAAGCGGACAAAACGGCATTTCAGTATGTCAAAATTTCCATCAGTGGTAAGTGGCCGTCATCCAGGCTGCGTCATCTGCCCCCCCCTGGACCTCCTGGGGATAAGGTGGTTTTCAATACACCACATCCCTGGATGGTTCCAATCATAGTTATTCCCGAGAATTGCAGATTATCCGCAAAATGACTATTTTTGCCTGGCAGGTTAATCTCAATTGCAATATGGAAGACAACAAAACCAATATCACCGAGCATGATCTGGTGAAGTATCAGGACAATTATTCCGAGCCTAAACTTTGGGACAAACTGAAGAAATTCGCTGCCAAACTGGGCGAACATACCACCTATTACATCCTGGTGCTGTATTACGTGCTCCAGTCCCCGGAAGTATCGCTCGCCAACAAGTCAATGATTATCGGCGCATTGGGATACTTCATCCTTCCGGTTGACCTTATCCCGGACCTGATTCCGATAATGGGTTTCACCGATGACGTTGCCGCATTGACACTTGCGTACAATGCCATCAAGTCCTCAGTCACCCCGGAAATCGAGGCCAGGGCCAAGGCCAAGCTCGCCGAGTGGTTCAAATAGCACCGTCCTATGTGGAAGGTGAAGCCTCAGTCCAGTATCTTGACCCTTGCCCCGATTCTCTTCTTGCTGCACCAGAGCCATACGGTTCCGTCATCGGCCAACTGCTCGACCTTGAACGACAGACCGCTTCGGGTCAGGGAATAGTTTTCTGATACGCATTTCAGGTCGCAAGCAATTTTCTGGTCGACCTTGGATGGGATTGCCGAGCAGGTCAGGATGAGATATTCATTCATATCATCATTGTGAATGCGGAATTCCTTCTTTGTCTCACTGTAACCCAGCTGGAATGTTACCGGATTGTAGATAAGCTTGTCCTGCCCTTCTACAGTGAGTCCCGGAAAAGTGGAACCCATAAAGACCTGGTCCGGATTGTGTTCCTTCTGGCAGCTGTCCAATGTCAACACGGTCGCAATCAGGGCAACCGTCAATGTATAATAATGTCTCATCTTATCTTGACTTCTTTGATAATAATATCTTTTCCTCCATCGCTATAAGTGATGTCAGCCTTCAGTGTGCCTGAAGCGGACGGGGTGAAATATCCGTTGCCGCCAGCCTTGATTTCCTGGCCGTCATAATACCATACAACGGATTCTGTATCAGGACAGTTGTACAGGCGCAGAGGCAGTTTGGCATCCTTGGTGAAAGTACCATCTTCATTGCGGCCGGATATGTCCTTGAGGTATATGAAAGGCCTGCCACCATCGTAGATTGGCCTTGTGGTGAAACTTACCGACTCTTCTTTACCCTTGATGCCATTGAGTTCATAATAGATTGTACAGCTGTATGCTGCCGCATCCTTGAGGCCTTCAATCACCACAGCATAATGTCCCGGTTCATAAGGGCTTACTGTCAATGTCTCCTTGTCCTTGCCGCTCAGCCCCCAGCTGAATACAGCATCATAATTGGCGAGCGGGTCACTTGAACACCAGCTGATAATCGCCGCATCCTGATAAACGTCCGAAGTGATGTCCACAGGGTCTGAAGGCTTGTTTCCTCCAGTTTCACCGACGCGGAATATGATATTGTCTCCATTTCTGGTGATATCAGCTATGACAATCGGCGACAAGGTCCCGTCCCAGAATACGAAAGAAGGTGAGGATGCGTATGAGAACGAATTGTTGGTCCCGTAGGGGTAGAATACGTGGCTGGCATTGACAGGCCTGGATTTAGGCTCCATTATGTCGGCGCAGAGATGTCCGGTGTAGCAGTTAACCTCGTTGGACCACCATCTCTCCGACGCCCTTACGTTGCGGCCCAGATATGATGAATAACCGCTCATGTTCTGCGACTTGTCAATGTGGTAGATTGCGAGTCCGCTTCCTTCAATGTGTTCATCCCAGCCGCCATTGTCCCTGCATTCGATGAGATAATATTCCCCTTCAGTAGGCGTGTTGTATCTGAGATAGCGCCCGTTCAGGCGAATCGGCTCAAGCTCGTATGTCCCCGGTTCAAGCATTTCGCAGTTGCCGATTCCCAGCATATCCCTGTCAATGGCATTGTATGCGGGTGGAGTCTGGCCGTCATTGTTGTAGTTGCCTGCGTTCATCAGGGCTGTCGTGGCCCAGGCAGAACTGGCAAGGCCGTTGCTCTCATAGTCAGTATCATACAGGTCCATAAGTCCGAGGACGTGGCTGTATTCATGGCAGAATGTGCCGATTGTAGTGAACTCATATTTCTTGGTGCTGAGCCTCAAACTGAGTTCGGAAGAGACTGCGTATGAACGAATCTGCTTGCCGTTCAAGGTTACCTGTACATTGGCGTATGTGACATCCCATGAATGAGGCCAGATGAGGTTATCTTCTCCGGCCTCGGCCTCGTTCTTTCCGGCCACGACCAGGAAGACATTGTCCACGGCCCCGTCATTATCCTCATCGTACAGGGAGAAATCCACGCCGCTCTCGCTGGCGAGCTGGCAGGCTTCCCCAACGGCCTTTGCCGCATTGTAGGCATCCTGCTGCCCGTCTCTTCCATTGCTTCCGTATTCAGCATATCCCTTGCTCAATGTGACGATAGGTGACACGTCGAACTGGAAGTCATAATTCTCCGGAAACTGGTCCTGGAAATATACCTTGATATCTGCGGAGAGGTTCTGGAAGTCCTGCTGGGTATAAGTCATCTTCTTGTCGCTGAACTCGGCCGGGATGATGATGCAGCGCCTGACAATCTTGGAGTCCGCCCTGGTCTCAGGAGAGATTATCAGTGAATTGGCCATCATCGCCTCGGCGTGCTGTTTCCTCAATTCGGAAGTTTTCAGCATCATTGCTGCATGCGGAATGTAGAAGGCCTCGGAAAGAATGGAGGAAGGGGTTTTCTGCCCGACAATGTATCCGGTACTGCTCAGCTGTCCGTCCATGCTGAACCTTCCGTAGCACCAGAATCCGTCCTGTCCCTGTTTCAGGACACGACCGTCAATGTCGGTGACATAGTGGAAGAATTCATCTCCGTAGATCCTGGCCTGGATGCTGGTGCCGTCCGGCTGCTGGATTTCAATAATGCCTGGGTAGGCCTGTTTAGCCGTTGCTGCAATTCCCGCAATCAGCAGGAAAAGCACAATGTTGATAATGTTATTTCTCATTACAAAAATACACGTCATGCGGGACGTTATTGGATTTCCGCATTTTAAGAGACAATTATACTGAATTTCTTTGAGAACGACAAGAAATTGTGGATAGAATGCCCGGTAAAGCCACGGGCATGATGATGCCGGTTATTTTTGAAGATTACATAGTAAAAGGCGGACGAATATTTTTGTCATCCCGACAGAAATCTTTTCGTCCGCCTTTAAGACGTGTACTAAAACCTAAACCTGAAGCGTAGATGCAATGTCTGGATGAAATGTTGCATCAAACAGCAAAAATTTTTAAAAAAATTACTATTCTTTAGAATTATGCTTCTGTGGCTTGGTATTGAAACTGTTCATTGCCCTGTCCGCACCGCAGAAAACGAAACTTTTTGCCCCTTCGATGACCTTGGCGCAAATCTCCGGCATTGCCTTGATCTCCTCTTCATCCAGCTTTCCCAGAACGAAATCCACCTGGCCGCCTTTCAGGAAATCATTCCCTATACCGACCCTGATTCTGGCATAATCCTGGGTGCCGAGGAGTTCCTGGATATTCTTCAGCCCGTTATGGCCTCCGTCGCTGCCCTTCTTTCTCATCCTCAGTGTGCCGAAAGGAATGTTGAGGTCATCGCAGATTACCAGCAGGTTCTCCACAGGGAGCTTGAGCTTGGTCATCCAGTACCTGATGGCATTGCCGCTCAGGTTCATGTACGTGGAAGGCTTGAGCAATGTGATTTTCCTTCCCTTGAATGAGACTTCCGCCACATCCCCGTAACGCTGGGTCGTGAAAACAGTATTGGATGCCTGGGCCCAGGCATCCAATACCATAAATCCTGCGTTATGTCTGGTATTGGCGTACTCCTGTCCAATGTTGCCGAGACCGGCTACAAGATAGTTCATACCAGATTGCCAGATATTACTTGCTCTGGCGGGTAGCCTTCACAGTGCAGAGGATGGTGTTCTTAGGAGAGATGACAGCGACGTTGTCATACTTGAGATCACCTGCGATAATCCTCTTTCCGATCTCGAGCTCGTCAATGTTGATGGTGAGGAGATCAGGAAGGTCCTTCATGAGAGCGCTTACGCGTACCTTGCGGGAGAGCTTCACGAACTTACCACCGGCACGTACACCGGCTGCGTGTCCCTCGAATGCGATAGGAACCTCGATTGCGATAGGCTTTACCTCGTCAACTGCGAGGAAGTCAACGTGGAGGCAGAGGTCCTCAATCGGGTGGAACTGGAACTCGTGAGCTACTGCTGTATATTTCTTGTCACCGTCGAGTACGAGGTCAATGATGAAGGATGCAGGTACGTGTGTGATACCCTTGAGATCCTTTGCTGAAACGGTGAAGAGAACATTCTCGATGCCCGGTCCGTAGAGGTTGCAAGGAACGAGGCCCTGCTTGCGGAACTCCTTGATAGTTGCCTTGTTGCCGACCTGCCTGGTCTGGCCTTTAAGTTCAAAATGCTTCATTTTGCTGTTGTTTAAAATGTGTTACTCAGTCTGCCTGGGCAGACCCCATTGCACCAAAAGCCCTGTGGCTTTGTAATATGCGGGCGCAAATTTAGTGATAATTATTCAAATAACAAGACTATTCGTCCATAAGTTTCTTGTATTTGAAGCGTTTCGGCTCAATGTTGCCGAGCCTCATCTTCTTGTTCTCCTCATATTCGGAGTAGGTGCCCTCGTAGAAATATACTGAAGAGTCACCCTCGAAGGCCAGGATATGAGTGGCGATACGGTCGAGGAACCAGCGGTCGTGGGATACTACCACTGCACAGCCCGCAAAGTTCTCCAGACCTTCCTCCAGGGCACGTATAGTATTGACATCCACGTCATTGGTCGGCTCGTCGAGGAGGAGGACATTGCCCTCGTCCTTCAGGGTCAGGGCCAGGTGGAGCCTGTTCCTCTCACCTCCGGAGAGCACGCCGCATTTCTTCTCCTGGTCCGCTCCGGTGAAATTGAAACGGGATACGTATGCCCTCGCATTGACATCCCTCTTGCCCAGCCTTATCCAGTCGTAGCCGTCAGAAATGGTCTCGAACACGGTCTTGTCCGGGTCAATGCTCTTGTGCTGCTGGTCCACGTATGCCAGCTTCACGGTCTCGCCGATGGTGATTTCACCGCTGTCAGGCTGCTCCAGGCCCATGATGAGGCGGAACAATGTGGTCTTGCCTGCACCGTTCGGTCCGATGACACCTACAATGCCGGCCGGAGGGAGCATGAATGAAAGATGCTCGAAGAGGAGCTTGTCGCCGTATGCCTTGGAAACATCCTTGAACTCGATTACCCTGTTGCCGAGCTTCGGTCCGTCCGGGATATAAATCTCGAGATTGGCCTCCTTCTCCTTGCCGTCCTGGCTGGCCAGTTTCTCGTATGCGTCGAGACGGGCCTTGGACTTGGCGTGACGTGCCTTCGGGGCCATCCTGACCCATTCCAACTCCCTTTCGAGAGTCTTGCGGCGCTTGCTCTCCTGCTTCTCCTCCATTGCCAGGCGTTTGGTTTTCTGGTCGAGCCAGGAAGAGTAGTTGCCCTTCCAAGGAATGCCTTCACCCCTGTCGAGTTCCAGAATCCAGCCAGCCACGTCATCGAGGAAATAACGGTCGTGGGTCACGGCGATAACGGTACCCTTGTACTGCTGGAGATGGGCCTCAAGCCACTGGATACTCTCTGTGTCGAGGTGGTTGGTCGGCTCGTCGAGCAGGAGGACATCAGGCTGGCGGAGCAGGAGGCGGCAGAGAGCCACACGTCTTCTCTCGCCACCACTGAGATTGGCCACTATAGCATCCGGAGGAGGGCATTGGAGGGCATCCATTGCCCTTTCGAGCTTCGCATCAATCTCCCATCCGCCGCAATGCTCAATTTTCTCTGTCAATTCACCCTGCCTCTCGATGAGGGCGTTCATCTGGTCGTCATCCATCGGCTCGCAGAACTTCAGGTTCACCTCCTCATATTCCTTGAGCAGGTCCATCACTTCCTGGACACCCTCCTGGACCACTTCCAGCACCGTCTTGTCCGGATCCATCCGGGGCTCCTGCTCCAGATAGCCCACCGTGTATCCCGGTGCCCATACCACTTCACCCTGGAAACTCTTCTCCACACCGGCGATAATCTTCATCAATGTGGATTTTCCGGAGCCGTTGAGACCGATGATGCCGATCTTCGCCCCGTAGAAGAATGAAAGACAGATGTCCTTCAATATTACTTTGTTGCTTGACGGGAGGACCTTTCCCACCCGGTTCATCGAAAAGATGATCTTCTCGTCTGCCATAATTGTATCTGTTTGTGTTGATAATAATTCTGTCTCAACCCTGTATTACTACAGTTCGAATGAGGATTTCTCCGGCAATATGCTCTCGAATGCATCGTGCAGTTCCTGCATCACCTTGTCGTAGTTGCGGACATGGACGCTGTCATTGATGCATACCAGCCTGTATTTCTGCTCCCTTATAGCCTTCACGGCCTGTTTCGGCTTCACCATCAGCGGAAACATCTTCGTGTCCTTGTAGGTATTGTAAGGCTCGAATTCCGATTTGCAAATCTGCCAGGTGCGGAAGAGTTCCGGAGTGAGGTCAGTCTCGCTGCGGAAAGTGTGGGTTGAAGCCTCTTCGAGTTCCGCTCCGCAATGCTCCCATACATCATTGAATACTGATTTGAGATACGGCTGGGCATTGTGGGGGATTCTCAATGTTATGAATTTCCCATAAGGCCTGAGCAGCCTGGTCAGCCTTGATTTGCTGCCATATTCAGGCGTGAACCATTTGCCGGCGTCCCTGGCCAGGACTTCCTTTTTGTCGAAATGCTTGTTTATCAGCCTGATATTGTTCTCCAATGTCTTGGACCACAGGCTCAGTCCGCTGTTGTACCTGAATGCGGCTATGTCGTGGGGAAGCCCATTTTCGGCGAAGAAACGGGATTCCGGAGTAGGGGAGGTAAGGTAGAAGTCATCATTGAAATAGACGAAATGCTCCGACAGGCCCGGGATTTTGTGCATGTGGAATTCCAGTACCGTGGAGTTGAAAGTCGGCAGGAAACGCTCCGGTATGTAGTCCTTGTGGGAAACCAGATGCAGTTTGGGATTGGAGGTGTCCAGCCAGTCCGGCTTCTGCCCGCAGGTGACGAAATGCACCTTCCTGACCCATGGGGCAAACTTCTCCACGCCCCTGAACCAGTATTTCAGGAAGCCGTAGTCCCTGAACCTTGCTTCGGAAAACTGGTTCTTGGAGTTGTCAATCTCGCCTTTGGCCCGGGCGAAATCCTTCTTCCACCCGGGGTCGTCCATATCGACCCAGGTCACCACGAAATCAATTTCCATATTTACGTTTACTTGCATACCATTATCTTCTGAATCAGGCAGTCAGCCATTTCCATTCCTGAAGAGCCGATGCTGCCGAGATTGCTTATTGTCTTTTCAATGTCCTTGTCAATGATGCCGTCCGTCTCGCTGACACAGGTCCCGCCGAGTGCCAGGACAGCCGACTGGATGGCGCTGGATACTCCGGAGGCCACCTTCATTGCGCAGCCCACTTTGGCACCGTCGCAAACCATCCCGGTAATGTTTCCCACCATATTCTTGATGGCGGCGCAGATTTCATTGTAACCTCCGCCTCTCAGCCATACCAGTCCGCAGGCTGCTCCGGTGGATGCCACGACACAGCCGCACAATGCTGATAGCCTGCCGAGATAACCCTTTATGTGAATGGCTATCAGATTGCTGAGTATCAATGCCCTGGCCAATGTCCCGTCGTCCGTGCCGTATCTTTCGGCGTATGCGATGACAGGCATGCTGACAGTGATTCCCTGGTTGCCGCTCCCGGAATTGCTCATTGCCGGAAGAGTACATCCCGCCATCCTGGCATCCGAGGCGGCTGCCGTCAGTGCCATGGCGTAAGTGAGGAAATCCTTTCCGAATACCTCCTCGTTGTTGTTCAATATCGCCTTGCCCACCTTCAGTCCGTATTCTCCCCTGAGACCTTCGTCGGCAAGGGCCATATTGAGTTTCCTGTCGTCGAGTATGAATCTTATACTGTCAATGTCGGCAGTCTCTGCAAATTCGCATATTTCCTTGACAGTCAGGCAGTAATCCAATATTTCCCTGTCCTCCGCGGCATCCTGGTCGGGGATATCCTGATGGTGATGCCTCAAGTCCTCAGCCCTGCCGTCTAACCCTGTCTCCACGATTCTGTCGTGCATGTTTTCTATCACAGCCCAGGCCTCGTGACCGCCTGCGGATACTTTTGCCTTGACATAGAGTTTTGGAGCATCAGCCTTCAGGTCAATGCCCACCAGCCCTTCCGCCACCATTTTTTTGGAATGCCCAATGCCTTCATTGTCAATGTCTTTGAGTACTTCCAGACCGTAGCCGGCATTGCCGCATACTGCTCCCAGTGCAGCGGCGATACGAAGGCCTATCATCCCGGTTCCCGGAATCCCGACCCCCATCCCGTTTTTCAGGATATTCCCGCTGACTTCAACATTGACCCTGAGATTATCCGTTCCGGCATTGGTGGCGTTGCAGAGAATTTCCCTCGCCTTGGCAGCGGCGAGAGCGACGGCGACAGGCTCGGTACAACCGAGGGCCGGCTTTACCTCCCTGTGTATCAGGCCGATGATTTCTGTTTGTCTGGCTTTGTCCATATTAGTCCTTAGTGTCAAGAAATTCCATAATGGCCCTGAACAGTTCGTCCTTCTCCGGTTCCCCAGTCATTGTCTCCAATGGGAATCCGATGCTGACACTCCTGTATCCGGCCCCTTCATTACATACGGCGGAAGGTATCAGTGTGTTCCCGTATCTGAGGAAGATGGATGAATTATTTCCGGCAGGCAGAAGGCCGTCAGGGGTCTCTACGCAGTATATCTTGTCGCTGATGTTCTGGTTGAAAGAGAACTTGCCTTTCTTCAGCATAATCTTGTCCGACTTGACGCTTATTACCGAGCCACCTCTTTCAGCATAGTTCGTAAGCCACCTGTAGCCCAGGATGTTTTGTGCAAATGCCTGTCCTTCAGCCTGATATGTAGAATCCACAGGGGTGGGGTAAACCCTGTCCCAGAGATCTGTCCCGATGTTGGAGCCGGAGACGATGAGGCTGCCTCCCTTGGCCGTAAATGAGGTGAGGGACTTTCTCAATCCCTCTGGGAATACCTGGAACCTGTCCGGTACTCTTCCGCCGGGGCCTGAAGGTGTGGTGACCTGCTTGCCGCAGATAATGTCCGAGAATCTGAATCCGTGCAGCCTGGAACTGTCACGTACGAATGCTTCGGAACTTGCAGAGGAGAATGAATAGCCTGCCCTGAGCAGGGACTTTCCGTGCACTGAAGGGTAGTCGAAAGTGTTTCCTGCGACTATCTTGCCTGCCAGGTCGGTGTATGAGCCTCCAAAGCCGGGATTGTCGTCGTCAGTCCAGAGCATATCTCTCCGCCATTCGTACATTTCCCCGATATAGTTTATTTCCCTTATATAAGGGACACCGCGGTCGAGCCTGTCATCGAATCCGGCATATTCCGTAGTGTCGAACCAGGCTGGTGGTGCCACGCGGGTGAAATTGTTGACTACCAATACTTCCCGGCTGTGGTCGTAGCCGCTTTCCGGCATTCCTGCACTCAGTATTTCAGATGGGAAACTCTTGCCTCCTTCATTGAAAGCCACAATCTTGAAACTGTGGAGGTGACCGTTCCAGATATTTGTCTCGAATGTCCAGAATCCGTCATCCCCGAGTTCGGCATTGATCTCCCTGCCTTCATCGAAGCCGCTGTCATCTACCCTGGAGTAGAGGATGAAGCCCTCCGGCTTTGCTGTCGGTTCGAGCCTGTCTTCCGTAGTCCTCCATCTCAGGACCGCCTTCTTCCCGTCCTTGATGGCGACAGAGAAGGAGTTGACCGGCAGTGGCTGGACGACATAGTGGCAGTTGTATCGGCTGCTGAGATATTTCAATATGCCCTTGTACACTGCACGGCTTGCGGTGAACCTGAAGGCCGGGTCCAGTCCGTATTTCATGTCCGCGAAGTTCTGGTGGGAGAGGAGTTCGAGAATTATGCCCGGAACCCCGGTCGTCCTGGATTCGCTGTAGGACCTGTCCCAGATCTGGCGACGCCTCCATTCCGGCTCGAAAAGTTCCCGGATATCGTTCACTACCTGTGTCTGGATATCGTCCATAAGCACTCTGGAAGTCATGCGGTCCTCTCCGTCAGGGAGTTTCCTGCTGCCTTCACATTTAAGCGTATAGATGCCCAATGTACCTATGATGGAGTCATTCTGCGTCATTCCGGCATCTGTGTGGAAGCCGATGGACAGGTCCACAGGGATGCCTTTGCCGGCTGTTTTAGGATTGACCCTGGAGCCTCCGCTCATCATTGTCACCCAGGCGCCGCGGTCTGCGAAATCATTGGTGTAGTCGTCCTCGTGCAGCCTTGTGACAGTAGTGTCTGCACCTGCCCATTGCATCCAGTACAATGCTCCCTCCGCATAACTTGGAAGTCCGGATACCTGATATTCCTCGACAGGGGAGTCCTTCGGCCCTCTCGCTATCTTTCCCATTCCGCCGCCGAAACGGACTGCATCGGCAGTAACCGCTGTCCCCGGCTTGTATGAATGGCCTTTCGGCGTACCGTTGTCAAGTTTCACGCTCCCTTTCCGGCCTTTGTCGAATTCGAAGGTGCCGAGGTAAATCCAGGTTCCGCCTCCCATTTTCTGGTTGACAGTGAATCCTGTTTCCCCGCCGAGATGACTGACCGTGTAATGCGCTGTCTCGCTGCTGTTTGCCAATGTGGTGTAGGATATGTAGACGGCATATTCGCCTCTTTCCGGAATGTCGGGGGTCCATACAGTGGCAGCATTGCCGCCCTGCTCCCTTACGCAGTCCGATTTCCTGGCCGTGCCCATCGTGAAAGGGTTGTCATCGCCCGTATAGACGGCCTTGCTGTCGGCGAATCCTGTGCCTGCGCCTGACCATTTCCCGCTTTCATTGAAATCGCCTTCCAGCCTCATTCCCTGTGGCCTGGGGCCCTCGAATGCCGGGTCATTGTCGCAGATGACCTCATTCCTCTGGATATCCCTCTCGCGCGGATTTATGATGTATGCTCCGGCATTCTCCAGCATTGGAATAAGGAAGGGGAGGACGTAACTCTGGGTGTACATATCCTCGACGGTTGTGAATACCGGGGCTCTCTGCCATTCCCATCTTCCGGTCTTCTCCTCGAAATACCTTCCGTGGCTCTGCCACAGGGCTATATATCTGTCTGACAGTCCTTTGCTAAACTTCCTGGTACCTTCCTCCCTGACCAGGGGCTTTGGATTCCTGACCTTCGGGTCGGGAACGGCCCATCTGTTCCGGTGTGGTGTTCCGGTGTTTCCCGCCGGGATGCTTTCCAACTCCTGGAGTGGGATGAAGTGGCTGTAGATGGAGCCTACCCGGCAGTTCTGGTAGCCTTTCGGGGCCAGGTCTTTCAATGTCGCCTTGAACCAGGTGAGGTCCTCCTTTGTCCAGGGAATGTCCCCGAGCGTCTCGCTGAAGGTGAAGTCGAGACTTCCGTTGCTGCTGCGTACTCTTTTGATTGACAGTTTGGCACGGACACCGGTCCTGTCCTCCACCAGTCTGCTGATGGAATCATCCAGTGAGCGGTAATGGCTCATTAGGCTGGTCTGTCCCGATGCCGGCAATGCCATCAGGCACAGCAGGAAAATGATTTTCAGGCTTTTGATTTTCATTACCGCTTATCGTTCAATGATGGCCGTACCGAAGAATTCCGGTCTGTGGAAATCAGGTTTCCCGGTGCGGATTGGAGACCAGCTGAGGAAATGAGGATGCGCAGTCTTGTCTCCGCATTTGAAAATGTTGAGTCTCAATGTCCCGGGGGGATTGCTCCCGTCAATGCCGATGAGGTCCAGCGGGATGATCATTCCGTTGCTCCACTTCATTACCTCGCCGGCAATCTCTACCTTCTCCCTCGGCAATGTGCTGAATCTCTTTACTCTGCACAGTACTTCAGGGGAAAAATGTCTGTATTCGCTCCTGGATTTTCTCTTGGCTGCGAGGAGAGTGCCGATGCAGTTCAATTCAAAATTGTAATATGTCCCGTCAGCAGGGTCTGCGATAAAAATCTCGCAGCAGCTATCCTCCCATACGCTTCCGTTGTCTTCCGTTGCCTGGGCGCGCAGATCCCTGCCTTCCACGTCGAAGAGAATGCCGAGTCCTTCCCGGCACCATCCCAATGAGAATCTGCAGGACGGCTTCTCCGGCCATTCCGGCCAGTTGACGCATTCCAGAGAGCCGTTAGCCCCGGTGGCTAATGCTGCCCGGAATTCATTGATATCCTGGCAGTTCCCCAGATTCTCCAAATAGGGAATCCTCAATGTTCCAATACTTATGTCCATATTGTTAAAGACTTTGCATATCAGTAAGTTTCTTGTAATATCCGTTCTTGGCGAGGAGTTCCTCGTGCTTTCCACGCTCCACAATCCTGCCTTCGTGCATCACGATAATCTCATCAGAGTTCTTGATGGTGGAAAGCCTGTGGGCTATGGCTATGGTGGTCCTGGACTTCATAAGCCTGTCGAGGGCCTCCTGGACAAGTCTCTCCGACTCCGTGTCCAGAGATGCGGTGGCCTCGTCCAGAATCAGTACCGGAGGGTTCTTGAGTATGGCCCTGGCAATGCTGAGCCTCTGGCGCTGGCCTCCTGACAACTTCATTCCCCGGTCTCCGATGCTGGTCTGGTAACCCTCTTCCTTCTCCATGATGAAGTCGTGGGCATTGGCAATCTTGGCTGCGGCCACTACCTCCTCCATTGTGGCGTTTTCCACACCGAAGGCGATATTGTTGAAGATGGTGTCATTGAACAGTATCGGCTCCTGGTTCACATTGCCCATAAGGCTCCTGAGGCTGTTCAGGCTGAGATTCCGGATATCCTGGCCGTCAATCTTCACGGCTCCTGCGGTCACGTCGTAGAACCTTGGTATGAGATCTACCAATGTGGTCTTGCCGGCTCCCGATTCACCCACGATGGCTACTGTCTTGCCTTTCTCCACGGTCAGGGAAACGTCGTCAAGAATCTTCCTGCCGCCATCGTATGTGAAATCGACGTGGTCGAATTCGATTTTGTCCTTGAATCCGGGCAGTTCCACAGGAGAGTCGCATTCCTTGATGCTGTTTTCCGCATTGAGGATTTTGTCCACCCTCTCCATCGAGGCCATTCCCTTCGGTATGCTGTAGCTTGCCTTGGAGAACTCCTTGAATGGATTAATTACGCTGTAGAGCATTACCATATAGAACAGGAAGGTAGGTGCGTCGAATGTGGCCTTGTCGCTGAGTATCAATGTTCCTCCGAACCAGAGCACAATCATTATCATGATGGTTCCGAGGAATTCGCTCATAGGATGGGCCAATGCCTGGCGGGTCGATACCCTGGCGGTTTTTCTCCTGACGGCGTCGGTAATGTTGTTGAACCTCTCGTTCATTTTCTTCTCGGCAATGAAGGCCTTGATGACACGAAGTCCGCCGAGGGTCTCCTCAATCTGGGACATCATGTCACTCCAGAGGTTCTGTGCCTCCAGGGAGCGTTTCTTGAGCTGCCTGCCTATGGCTCCCATTGCCCAGGCTATTACCGGTACCACGAGAATGGTGAAGAGGGTGAGCTCCCAGCTGGTGAAGATGAGGGTGCTGAAATAGAACAGAATGAGAATCGGGTCCTTGATGAGCATGTCGAGGGTACTCATGATCGAGTTCTCCACTTCATTGATATCACCGCTCATCCTGGCAATTATGTCTCCTTTGCGCTCCTGGGAGAAGAATCCGAGCGGCAGGCTGAGTATCTTTTGGTACATCTCCCTTCTCATGTCCCTTACGACTCCGGTGCGAATCGGAACCATCACGGCGGATGAACCGAAATAGCAGGCCGTCTTGAAGAATGTCATTATGCCGAGGGCGAGACAGAGAATAAGGAGAGTGACTCCGGCGCCCTTCGAGGCAATGAGGACGGTGACTCCGTAGTATGCGTTGTTTATGAGGGTTTCCTTCAGTCCAAATTCAGCGGAGTTCCAGGGAATGAAACTGTATTCCGCAGTGTTCATCTTGAACAGTATCTGGAGCATCGGAATGATGAGGGAGAACGAGAAGATGTTCAGTACGGCAGACAGTATGTTCAGCACGACGGAGCCGGCCAGATAATGTCTGTAGGGGGTGACGTATTTCTTGATTACGCGCCAGAAAGCTTTCATTTACAGTGGTTTTATTTGTTTTGCAATTTAGTCAAAATTCTTGACAATCTCGTCAATCCAGTGGAATATAAGCCAAATCCTTTTCTTGAATACCGTCATGTCGAGGCTGTCCACGGTATCGTAGGGCTTGTTGTTGTTCATGGTGATGCCGGAGGTGAAAAGTACAGACGGGACTTTGTTCTCGACAAATATCCGCTGGTCGCATACCCTCCGGTAGAAAATCTGTGAGAATTCCTTGCTCCCGAAGTAGTCGAAACCGAGTTCGAGCCCAAGTCCGTAGCGTGTGTCGCACCAGCTGAGCAGGTCCGCATACTTCTTGCCGACTTCATCCTTTCCCAGCATTATTATGAAATCCTCCCTGCCTGAGCCCAGGCGGCTCGAAGTCCCGCCTATCTGGTCAATGTTGACGGCCATCCTGATTTTGTCGGAAGTGATGACTTTCCCGGTCACCGGGTCAACCAGTTTTTCCTGTTCCAGCATATCCCACAATGCCCTGGAGCCCTTCATGCTGCTGCTCTTGGCATCCAGGGCGGCGAATATGACATTGGAGTCATAGGCTCTTCCGAGGAGTCTCATTGCGCTGAACATCTCGGCAATGCTGACCATTGCCACGACTCCTGAGGCATTGCTGTCCGCCCCGGGGTAGAGTTTGCCGTTGAGGATGCCCAGCCCGTCGTAATGGGCCATCACGAGCACATAGCTGTCGTTCTTCTTCCTTGAATTTCCCGGTATCATCCCGAGCATATTCCTGCCGAATGGCCTGTAGAAATGCTTTGTATAACTGCCGCTGAATGGTATCAGCCCAAGTTTTTCAAATCTCCTGGCTATCCAGAACGCCGCCTCCACGCTGCCTGCCGTTCCCGTGGCCCTGCCCCCGCAGAGGGAGTCAGAGAGAAATTCTACCTGCCGGTACAATTTGTTTTCCCAGACTGTGTTGTGAGCCTGTTCGCTGCTGATGACGCCAATGGAACGGACATCACTGATTTGCTGCGCTGATGCTGCTCCGCCAAGGCATAGCATAAAAAATATATTGAGGATTTTTTTTCTCATTTCAATGTTTGAAGCACAATTATTGCTAACTTTGCGTATCGCAAAAGGAACCCCAAATTTAGGAATTCTTGACGAGATTATGAAACTTGCGCTAAAAAATACTCTCTTATCGGCCCTTCTTGCTGTACTTCCGATGATTGCCGAAGCCCAATACGACAAGGATGTCTTCTTTTTCAGGGGGAGGCGCGCCCTCGCCGACGGAAAGTTCTCGCAGGCTATAGAGAATTTCAATGTACTTTCCCGGATTGACTCGACCGACCATTGGACATTTTTCTACAGGGGCATTGCCAAATACAATCTCGGGGATATCAGGGGAGCGCAGAAGGATTTCAACAATTCCGTGCGCCTGAATCCGGTCTTTACCTCGGGCTATCATTACAAGGCCATTACCGAGAGCCGGGCCGGGGAATATGACAAGGCTCTGGAGGATTTGCAGAGGGCCATTGACCTGAGGCCGGGATATGAAGGCCTTTATTTCAGCCGCGGAGTGACTTATTTCCTCGCCCAGCAGTTCGACAAGGCTGTTTCGGATTTCGACAGATACATAAGGAAGGAACCCAAGGATCCCTCCGCATATCTCAACAGGGGAGCCAGCAAGCTCTTCCTCAAGGATACCTTGGGCGCCCTTGAGGATTACAACAAGGCCATTTCCCTGGACCGTTTCGAACCTGAGGGATTCATAAGGCGTGGAAGGCTCTATGCCGCCCGCAAGCAGTATCCGGAGGCTATAGCGGATATGAATATGGCCATAAGTCTGGATACAGCCAATACTTTCGCCTATTTCAACCGGGCGATAATGTACTATGAGCAGAATGATTACAATGCTGCAATGTCCGACTTGAACCGGGTGCTCGCCGACGAGCCGGGCAATGCCCTGACATTGTACAACAGGAGTCTTATCAATGCCCAAATCGGCAATCTGGAGGAGGCCCTGCAGGATATGGACAGGGTAATCGGCATCAATCCGGGCAATGTCCTGGCCTATTTCAACCGGGCTTCGATTTTCGTCCAGATGGAGAGATGGAGTGACGCCCTCGAGGATTATGACAAGGCTATTGAACTTTATCCTGACTTCGCCAAGGCTTATATGAACAGGTCATACGTGGAGAATATGCTTGGCATGAAGGCCGAGTCGAAGCAGGATTACGAGACGGCGAGGAGGAAGGTGAGCGAGTACAGGGCCAAGAATGCCGAGTCGGAAGGCTCATTCGCAGATACCACTAAAAAATACAGTTCTCTCCTGGCCCTTGATGCAGAGTTCGCAAAGAAGGACTTCGACAATGAGATGCTCCAGCACAGGGATATTGACGTGAAACTTAGGCCGCTGTACCGCTTTGTGCTTGCCGACAGCAAGGACAATGTCAATTACGCCCTCAAGTTCAGGTATGAGAACGCATTGATTGACAAGATGATGGCTGATTCTCCAGTGCCCGTGGCCATCACCTCGTCTGATACATTGAAACTCAAATCTCCTGACCGCATTGCTGACAGGATTCATTCCCTTCCGGACAATGCAGGGACCGAGTTCCTGAAGGCTCTCCAGGATATTTCCACGAAACAGTTCAACTCGGCCATGATTCATTACGGCAATGCTATCGAGGGGAAGGCCGACGGGAAGTATGCGGAGCTGTACAAGGCGTTCTACTATATGAACAGGGCCGTTCTCAGGGCTGATATGATTGAGTTCATATCATCCATTGAAAACAATGTCCAGACCCTCACGATGGATGACCAGGGTACCACGAGGGCCAGGGTCAAGGATCAGGTCAGCAGGGGATATGACTATTCTGACGCTGTGGAGGATATGAGGAAGGCTGCCGGAATTGTGGATAATATTCCGTATATTCATTTCAACCTCGGAAATCTTCAATGCCTCTCGTCTTCATTCGTGGAGGCCATAGACAGTTATTCCAAGGCGATAAAACTGTATCCTTATATGGGTGACGCCTACTTCAACAGAGGTCTCGTCCTGATTTATCTGAAGGACAAGGAGAAAGGTTGCATTGACCTGTCCCATGCAGGTGAACTCGGCGTCTCCGACGCTTACGGCGTGATCAAGAAATATTGTGAGGAGGCTGGGCAATGATGCGTTTCATGAGTCTTTCGAGCGGCAGTTGTGGGAATTGCTATTATCTTGAAAATGAGAATGATGGAGTTAGGAACGCTATCCTGGTCGATGCCGGTGTCAGTCTCCGGCGGCTCAAGCAGGTCCTGATGCGCAACGGCCTGGATGAGAATTCCTTCAGCGCTATCCTTGTGACTCACGACCACATGGACCATATCCGCAGTCTCGCTTCTTATTGCAAGAGGCTTTCCAAGCCGGTATATGCGACAGCTGAACTGCATTCCGCATTGGCAGGGCATGCATTCGGGGAGCCGTGGCTTGGCCGGTGCGCAAGAACATTGTCTGCGGGGGATTGGAATGAGGTGGCCGGATTCCGCGTGAAATATTTCGACGTACCGCACGATGCGACCCAGACTGTGGGCTACTATATCCAGTCCGGTGATCATAAATTCGTGATAATGACTGACATAGGAAGAATGACTGGTGAGGCTCTCGCCTATGCTTCCGAGGCCGATACCGTCGTCATTGAATCAAATTACGATATGGATATGCTGATGGGAGGGCCTTATCCGCACGAGTTGAAAATGAGAATATGCCAGGGGCACGGGCATCTGAGCAATGATGAATGCGCCGATGCCGTGAAACGGATTTGGCATCCCGGCCTCAGGAATATCTTCCTCTGCCATCTCAGCGAGCATAACAATACCCCGGAACTGGCCTGGTCCGCTGCCAGGGCTGCCCTGGATGAGGCTGGGGCAGGAAATGTGAATCTCAGGGCACTTCCGAGGCAGACTCCTTCACCGATGATTCTTTTATGAAATATACGACTATGAATTACAAGATTTTCTTCGGGCGCTTCTTCTCAGTTGCCGTTTCCGCAGTCCTTTTGATGTCCTGCAACCGGGCAGATGAAGTGAAGCCAGTAAAGAACATTATCCTTATGATTCCGGACGGCACTTCGACTGCTGTTCTCGCCCTTCAGAGATGGTATTATGAGCATCTTGACCCGCAGGAATGCCGGGCCGCATTGTCATTCGACCCATATTTCTGTGGACTTGTCCGCAATCATTGTTCCAATTCCCCTATGCCTGAATCGTCGGCATCAATGTCGGCCTATATGACAGGCCAGCTTGTCCAGGGTCCGAATCTCTGCATTTATCCGGCTCCGTCACCGGGGCAGGATCTTGTCAGGGTGAATCCGGACAGCACATACCAGCCGCTTGCCACTGTGATGGATGCGGCAAGAATACTCAGGGGAAAGTCTCTTGGCGCAGTAGTGACGGTAGACGTCACCCACGCTACTCCGGCCGGCACAATAGGACACGCTGTAAGCCGCAATTCCAGGAAAATCATCATTGACCAGCTGGCTTCAGGCAGGATGGACGTTCTTTTCGGAGGCGGATTCAAGAGGATGAAAGACGGCACGCGGGAGATTCTCGCTGACAATGGTGTCGAGTACATTGAATCTGACGCCAAGGCTTTCAGGGAATTTGACGGGGACAGGCTCTGGGCTCTTTTTACGAGGGGCGATATGTCCTACGAGATGGAGAGGGACAGCCTTGCGGAGCCTTCGCTTGCCGAGATGACGGAAAAGGCGCTCGAAATGCTTTCAAGGAACAAGAATGGTTTCTTCCTGATGGTAGAAGGCAGCAAGGTGGATTACGTGGCCCACTCCAATGATGCACCCGGCATTCTCTCCGAGTTCGGCGCATTCGACAGGGCCGTGGCCGTGGCTCTTGACTACGCCCGGAAGAATGGCAATACTGCCGTGATTGTTGTCCCTGACCATGGTACGGCAGGTGTCAATATAGGTGACCGGAATTATAACGATTATACGACCAAGGGGCTGGATTCCCTGATGGTGGGCCTCAAGGGCATAAAGATGACGGCAGCGCAGCTCGACCCGCTTCTCAGGAAGTGTCCTGCGGATGAGATTCCGGCTGTTTTCAAGGAGAATATGGGCATTGATTTGAATCGTTCAGAATATGATGCACTTCTTGCCGCCAGGGGTTCATCGGAGGATGACTATATGAAGATTGCCTATTCCTACAATCTCCAGCACGAGATTTCCAAGATTGTCCAGAGGCATACCCACATCGGTTTCGTGAGCGGAGGCCACACCGGCGAGGATCTCTTCCTGGCTGTCTATAATCCGAACGGGCAGCAGCCTTCCGGTCATATCGAGGCAGAGGAACTCAATGAGTATATGTGCAGGCTTGCCGGTCTTCCAATGTCTCTGGAGGAACTGACCTCCAACATTTTCGTAAGGCATGACGTGCTTCTTGCCGGCCATTCATACGAGGTGGAGGGAGAAGGCCCAGGGGCTGCTCTTGTGGTGGACGGCGGTGCATTGAGAATCCCGGCCAACAGGGCATACGTCCTCAAGGGTGAGGAGAAGATTCCCCTGAAGAGCGTATCTGTTTACGTACCTGAGAATGGCTTCTTCTACATCTCAAGGGAGATTCCGGGGCTGCTGTAGGTCACGGGAATAGTCGGAGAAAATAGTAAATTTTATATTGTTTATCCACAATTCGTACAACTGTCTCGTCATGTCCGGCTTGACCGGGCATCTCGCCTGCAAACAAATAGAATAGAAAGTTCTTTACGAAAGGAGGCTGACTCAAAAGCCACTTTTCTGTCATCCCGACCGAGCGAAGCGAGTGGATGGATCTATATAACGATTTGATTATCAATAGATATCTCGACTGCGCACAGCATGCTTCGCTCGATATGACAGGCTTTTGGGTCAACCTCGACGCTAAGAGCAGTAAGTTGTTCTGTTCGAATTGCGTATAATCACTCAGATGATCACTAATTGTCGTGCATAACCATCAGCGAGGAAAACATTTCTTCGTGCTAAACACCGAGCAGGGGTAAACCCGCTACAGGTATCTGTAGGCCATGTCATCGTGCCCCGGTGAGTTCAAATTGATGTCACCGAGCATAATTTTCAATGCTAACTCATTGAAAATCAATATATGCTATTGCTCGGTGTTTTAGCACGAACGCTATTATTGACTCTGTGATATACGTCAGTTTTATTGGATGGGGAACCTTCCATGATGCGGCCATGCATCGTGGAGGGTGCGATGATTTCCACGAAGAATCGTGTCTGCCTCTGATTGCTATGACGATATGTATCCCGCTCGAATTTCAACACGATTTCTTGGCATCTGCCACAACTTTGCCGAAGAAAAAGCCATCTTTGCATTCGTTATGGCAAAGAATTATTTCAAATCGTACATCTGGCTTCTGGAGACGCTTCAGAGCCGCGGTCCCCTGACACTGTCGGAGATAAAGAAACTATGGATGGGGAGCTCGATCAATGACGAAGGCCGGGAGCTTGCGACCCGCACCTTCTCCGATCACGTCGCATCCATCGCCGACATCTTCAGAATCGACATCGTATGTGACCGCAGGGACAACACCTACAGCATAGCCAATGCCGAGGATATGGACGGGCATGGCCTGAGGGCCTGGATGCTGGACGCATTGACAATGAACTCCATTCTCAATGAGAGCGTCGGGATGAGGGACAGGATATTCTTCGAGAGCGTGCCTTCGAGCCGTCACTTCCTTACCACCGTCATCCAGGCGATAAGGGACAACCGCAAGATCAGGGTTACGTATCAGGGTTTCAAGATGGCTGAACCCGTGGCAATGGATATCGAGCCGTACTTCATCAGGGAGTTCAAGCGCAGATGGTATCTCTATGGCCACAAGGAGAGGGATGACAGCCGGGAGCCTCATATGTACGCCCTCGACAGGATGCTTGAAGTCGAGGTCCTGCAGGAGAACTTCGAGTTGCCGGAGGACTTTGACGCGGAAAGCTGGTTCAAGCCGCTGTACGGTGTGCGCAAGTACGAAGGAATGCAGCCCGGGCAGGTTCTCCTGAAGGTCTACGGGAAGCAGGTCAACTATTTCCGCTCCCTGCCTCTGCACGGCTCGCAGGAGGAGGTGGAAGTTCACGATGGCTACAGCATCTTCTCCTACCATCTCGCTCCCGACTATGATTTCAAGCAGGATATGCTTTCGTTCGGAGATTCTATTGAGGTGCTGGAGCCAGCCCGGTTAAGGGAGAGCATCTATGAGATAGTAAAAAAGATGATAAATAATTACACGAAATGAAATACTATTACAAAAATCAAGAGATTACCTCTAAGGCAGAATGGAAAATAGCTTTTTGTGAGGCCTATAATAGTAATGGAGAAGACAAACACTGGAAAGATGGCAGAAGTGGCGAATGCTTGGCAGAAGATTTTGTCGGAGAAAATCCTACCGGAGAGATGTCAATGGAAGAAATGCTTCTTCGCTTCCTCGGCAGCGATAATATCTCTTTGGATGTTGCCAAAATCGAATTCGCCAGTGCTTTTGATGAATATCCTAGACCTCGTAAGCAGGATCTTGCTATTTGGGGTCGCGTTGATAATAAGGCAGTGTTCATTGCAATTGAAGCAAAAGTAGATGAACAATTTGGATCCAAAAGTCTCGCACAGCAAAGGAATTACGTGGAGGGCCTCAAAAAAACAAAGGCCGACAAGCGTCTTAATGAATTGGTGGACAACTATTTGGATGGTGATAAAAATGGACACGGGAAATTGCGCTACCAGTTACTTTACTATTTGGCTGGGTCATTCTGCGAAAAGAACGCTGATATAATTTTCATGCCTGTTATTGTATACAAGACCAGGGCAAAGAACTTTAATGAGTATTCTGAAAACAAAGGAAGATTAAACCAGTCCGCATACAAACAATTTATGACGGAACTAAATTTTAGTCAAATGGAACAAGTGATTGGAGGACAAATAATCATGGCTTATTACAAGAGGGTCTCTGCTTATGGTAAAGAAAAAGACGTATATTCTTGCTACATTGTAAAATGAGCATATTTCAAATAAGTTCACGCTTGGTTTTCTCCTTCTCTGACACCCACGGCCATCATAGATCCCTGCAGGTGCCGGAGGAGGCAGACATAGTGATCTGCGCCGGTGACGCCGTGGAAGATGACCTGCTGGGCGGAGAGTACGATGATTTCATCGGGTGGTTCTCGGCATTGCCGGCTAAATGGAAAATCTTTGTCCCGGGCAACCATGAGCTGTCGTTTGACTTGGATTTGGCCGACGGCATTGTCAAGCAGTTCGAAGCGGCGGGCATCACGGTATTGCAGGATGCGGTGGAGGATTGTGACGGCGTGATCATAGGCTCCATTTCCGGGAGAGCCGGAACTGCTGAAGAGGACATCCCCGGGAATCTTGACATCCTTGTCACGCACTATCCGTCGTACGGTATCCTTGATGAGGGCCTTGGTTCCCCTGAGGTTCTCGACTTTGTCCTCAAGGCCAAGCCAAGGTGGCATCTCTTCGGCCACATTCACGCAACTGAGGGAATGGAGTTCCGATTGGGCGGAACAATCTGTGAAAATATTTCCGTTTTAAACACGATTTCTTAACATCTGCCGGATTTCTGCCGAAGAGACGCACATCTTTGCATAAAAACAGAGATATGGCAGATATCATTTATCAGATTCCAGGTTACGAGAAGGGGCGCGTGCAGCATCTCCGTGCCTCTGACAGGGAAGGCGCATCCCTCATTGTCGCCCAGATGGTGGCAGACCTCCGCCGGAAATGGGACACCTCCGTACTCTGCATCAGTCTCGACGGGCAGAAGGAGACGATAGAGGCCCTCATTCCGCAGGAGGAAGGCCTCGCGCGCGCCTATGTCATTGACCAGAAGAACCCTGACTGCGACATCATTGTCCGCAAGGCCGCCGGCATCATCAACCGACGCTTCGTCAGGGCCGTCATCGTCAGCGGCGCCGGGAGGCAGAAAATCGACGGCGGCACATCAGGGGACACTTCCGAAGCATTGTCCGGACTGCAGAGGCTGGCACAGAACAAGGATATTCCCGTCATATTGGTCGCGTCAGGTGACTCCGGCACGGAAAACCAAGCCTGAATCTGAGGCAAGATATAATCGTTTGAAAATCAATCCATTAATAGTTATTCACCATGAAATCGAGAATTACAATCATTGCCATCGCCATGCTCGCATCATTGTCGGATGCTGCGCAGAGCCTCAATCCTCTCAACTACAGCGGCAGGATGTACCTTGAGGCCATCGAGATACATGAGACTCCGCGGTACATATCGTATGAAGAACACGCAATCGTCAGCCGCAAGTCCCGCATCCCGGTAATGCAGGTGACCAAGGTCGATACGGACTTCGGGAAAGGCACCGTCATTGCCGACGGCTCTGAACTCAAGGTCAAGGTCAGGACCGTCAAGAAATATGACACCGACCTCGGCTGGGTGGTTGTAGTCTATTTCGACTACACGGAAATCGGTGACAAGGGAGAACTAGTATGGCCTGAGTTCGGAAAGCCGTACCTTCAGGAGATTACCCAGTTGGAAGACCGTGTAACGATTGCTAGGATGCTGCTCTCCAAGACCCCGTATGCGGCAACGGAAGGCGAGGCCCTGCTCGGCATCCTGCAGGGGATGTACTATTGAATATCTGCATCTAGTGCTTCCTCTAGCGGAGCGAGAACATCTATCCTTTTTTGCGGATAATGCCCATATCAAGTGTATCGATTAGTCCTTTGGCCGCATACCCCTTCTTGTAGGTTTTACGAGCCCTTTTAAACAAATCCAACAATTTTTGATACCCATTCATTCCATTCAATGATGAGGTAACTTGCTTCAATCGAAGGAAGTTGCAAACACCTTGCACGTCATCGAGAATCCAGTCTTCTATTGAACTCTTGACACCTATGCGTATAAATTCATCAATCCCCATGCGCTTAACGCTTTTTTCTATAGCATCCCATTTTACTATTTGCGGTTGCTTGACTTCGAAAATATCTGTATCGTATGAACAACAGACCGTCTTAACCTTGTAACCACCTGTTTTTGCTGTTGACAAGTATTCGTTTTCAACTTTGCCAAAAGTTTGCTGGAATATCTGGTTACTCCCTTTAGATTGCATATGTTATAAGGTAACAGCGGATTGTTACTGACGGATGCATAATAATCAATGATGGCCTTGAAGAATACCTCATCGGTATCCCCTTCAACAAATATCAAAACATGCGGAGGATTTACTAGTTTCGTTTTCACTGTCGACCTTTTTATTTGAAGAATGAAGTTAGTTTCTCGCTGTCATTCTCTATGTCGAGCATGAATTCAAACATGAACTCGCCAAAAGTTAGTTCCATATCTCCGGCATATTTATACAGATATTTCAGTTTAGATGGATTGACTTTCGCAAAATGAGCAAGTCCGTCATGCTTGGGAAGTCCGAAAAACATTTGCTCCGGCTGCAGGTATCGCATCAGATAAGGAGAGTGGCTCGTCATTAGTATTTTGGTATTTGAAGAGTAGGCCTGTATAATAAGAAGAAGATCCTCCATCAACTTTGGGTGGACGGAGTTTTCTGGCTCCTCGAACATAATCATCGGTATATTCTGCTTTTGAGCAGCCAGACACAATGTGAGCAAGAAAATTATGCGCTTACTTCCACTTGACAGTAGCCGGATACTAGTTGGTTGCGAATTAAATTCCTCCCGTACCCTTATATCATAGACTTTGCTGCGTCCATCACTCAATGCTATTTCATCTGGTTCAAAAGACACCACCTTGGGAATGAGTTGTTTAATGCCATCCGATAAGATGTCAAAACTATCAGGATCCGTTTCTTTCATCCGATAGATATATTCACTTAGAGTCATGCCACCGAGCATTGCAATTCCGTTATCACCCTCTATTGAGAAGTATGATTCGGGATTATCCAAGGTATGTAAGTTCGGGATACTAATGCTGCATATCTCCTTGGACAAGTCCGATAGAAACATTCCGCTGTTAGCTATCATGGGCAGGGATAGTTGTTTAGGTGTGGCGGCAAAGGGTTTGTTGCAGCGTCCCATAGCTGAAGGTACAATCAATGCGTAATAGCCGTTCTGCCGGTTAATCAATTGCCTATAGCGTTGCTCGCCTTCGGTCTTGATTTTGAGCCACTCTGAAAGCACATAGCCAGGCATTGCATTCTCTGCCCACTGACATTCATAACCATACTGCACAAGTTCTGTACGTTCCTCACGAAGTATTCGGCCATGAATCTCAAAGTGGAACTTCTTTTCCTTGATTGAGACGTTGATGGGGAGAAAGCGGCTCCGCAGCATATGGCCTTTTGTCTCGTCATTGGCATTCAGATACATCAATCCAAAACTGATGGCATTCAGGACATTGCTCTTGCCATATCCGTTAGGCGCAATAAGTGCGTTAATATTCCCGATATCCAAACGTAAATGCTCGATATTGGAAAAACCCTTGATAATAAGACTGTCTATAATCATGGCTCATGCAAAAATTTTTGCGTCAGTGACGCTATATAACCCTATAAATATACATAATTATAATAACTTACGCAAATTTTTTTGCGTAAGTTATTATTAAGACTGATGTCAATGGACAGCAACTAGAAACGGTGAAAGAATCGCGTACATTTTGCACGAATCGACAACGAAGTCAAGAATGAGAAAGTATTGGCGTTTCTTACACGGAATGAGGGCTGGGAAGAAAAACGGAGCTATTCCTTCAATGCGGAGGCTCTTATCGTGGAGAGTTCACTCATTCAGAGCTCACCATCCACGCTGTGACTCCTTATCATGGATGTTTTCGATGTCACAAAGCCATCCCACCGTGAACAGTCCGTGACATCGAGCAGGGGTTGACCTGCTACAGATATCTGTAAGCCAGGTTGGTCTGCTCGATGAATTGCGGGAATCTACGTCTCTCCAGCCAGGCTTCCTCTGCAGGCACCGGCAACTGAATAAACGACCTCCGTAGTCTAAAGCCAGAGCGCTTCGCCGAGCTCGACTTGAGGCTCGCTTGCGCCCTGACTTTTACCCGGTGTCATGTGTCCAGCCACATCCGGAATTCGTAACGTATAATCAGTGAACAACCACCTGGTCTACAGTATGCTGTATTGATACCCCTTGTTCACTGAAGCCCTCCAGAGCCTGTCAGTGAGCAGGTACCCCCGCCACAATACCCTGTAGGGCACCATGTTGATCATTGATTTTCATTTACTAGCACATTCGCACTAAAGGCCACATCTCAGATGACGGGCCCTCCACGCTGGAGAAAGTCGCAAAGTCGGCGGATCGAGCCTTGGGCGGAGCTTGCGCAGACAGCTTCGAGCAGCCGGAGGGCGTTTATTCAGGCTGCGATGACCCCGATCAACCAACTCATCCCCAACGTTCCCGTCCAACTGGCACAATGGCCACAGGGTAACCTGGTTGAGAAGCTGTTGGCTGAAGTTGTACGAATTGCGGATAATCATTTAATTTGTATCCTGCACATTTGGATTTGTAATGCCAACCTACTTTGAGATGTTTGCTCTTGGAGCAACGCTATTTTCAACATTTAATGATGATCAAAAAGAAGAAAGGAGGATTATTATGAAGAATGATACTTTGATGGCGGCTACGGTGGCTACTTTGGGTGACGCGTGGCAATCGTTGTATCAGTAAAAAACCGACTGCGAAATAATGATAAGTACCACCGCGTAGTGGGAGTTCGATTCCCCCTAGCCCACAACTCTCGAGGGTGACTAAATAGTCGAAAGACTAATAGTCACCCTCTTATCTAGAAATGAGACTCCGTATTTCTTATTGGATCATGCCTGCTGAGAATGGTAATCCGTCAGTCAATTCTCTTTGGTCGTATGCAAGGAATAAATTCCAATCTGTCCTGGTCAAAGTGTGGATAATGCCTATATGCGTACCCTGTGCCAATAGGGATATTTACGGTCAATTTAACCTGCGAATTTCTGGGCTCATGTAGTACATTCTCTATAAAAGTTTCACTATATGCGGGTATTTTATTGGTTATATTCAAAATAATCGATTTTAGACAAGTACACCCATCGAAGGCAGAATCCTCTATCTCAGTCACGCTATCTGGTATTTCAATGGAAGTCAAGCCCGTGCAACCTCTGAAGGCCAACGTCCCAATCTCAGTCACGTTATTCGGAATCTCAATAGAGGTTAGTCTTGTACAGCCGTAGAAAGCGCATCTTTCAATCTCCGTGATGTAATCCGGCAATCTGCAGTTGCCGTCAATTATGTATTTCTCGTATTCTGATTTCATGCTGTATGAAGTTTCTTCAGATATAAAAAAGATTGATTTGTCAATACTTATGCGGACTCAGCCTGCAATTGTAACGAAATTTTCCCGCAGCTCCGAATCCGTGTCAGGAACCGACATCCTGGAGGCGGAATCCGCAATTCTCGCCGCAAACCGCGACCGGTTCCTTGAGCTCCAGCGCCTTCTCACCAATGCCCAATGGAGACTCCTGTCAGCTATAGCGAAGGAAGGTCATATAGAGCACCCGACGGCCGCATCCTTCATCCAGAAATACCGCCTCGGCTCCGGCGCATCTGTCTCAAAGAACATCAAATCCCTGATTGACAAGGAACTGATTCTCGTCGAAAACAACGCTCGGGGAGCCCGGTATTTTGTATATAACGTATTCCTGTCCAGATACTTGGAGAGGATCTGAGATCCCGTCATTTCTCATGTTGCTCATGACGGATGCAAGGGCAAAACTCCAGCCTCTCCTGATTGAATCCCGGGTAATGCCTGTATGCGTAACCTGTGCCTATTCGTAAAGCAAAATCAGTGAACAAGCAGGTTCAATGCCACGGAGGCTGACCATTTTGCAAGAAAATTCGGGAACGTTATTTCAGGATGTCGTTGTTCAGGAGAAATTGGTACAATCCCATAAAGATGATGCCGTCCTCATTGGTGTAGGTGGCAATGTCGTCGCCTTGAATGACAATCTTCTGGAAGGAGTCACCGATTTTCTTGAGACTGCGAAGTTCCTGTTCTCGCTTTTCGTCCGTGGGCAGGTTGTAGGCAGATTGAATGTAGTACTTGTCGATACCGTTGGTGGCGATGAAATCCACCTCATACTGGATGTATTCGGATTTGCCGTCCCGCATTTCGCGGGATTCAATCATCCCGACATCCACCAGGTATCCCCGGTTCCGGAGTTCGTTGTAAATGACATTCTCCATAATATGGCCAACTTCCTGTTGACGGAAGTTGAGGCGGGCATTCCGAAGTCCGGGATCGACGCAGTAGTATTTCTTGAATGACTTATAGTATTCCTTCCCTTTTATATTGAAGCGCTGTGCGCCTTCAAAAAGGAAGGAATCGCAGATATAGTCCAGATAGGTCTTGATTGTTTCTTCTTCCACCTTGATATTCTTGATGCTTTTGATGGAGTTGGCAATCTTGGTCGGGTTGGACAGGGCACCGATAGAGGAACACAGGACATCGGCAAGCGCCTCCAAGGCCGCATCATTCTCAATATGGTACCGGTCGATAATATCGGTTAGATAGGTTTTCTTCCAGAGGTCTTGCAGGTAATTCGCCTTTTGGATCGGACTCTTGAGATTCAGCAGTCCCGGCATTCCGCCATAGGTGTAGTATTCGGCCCAGAGTTCTCTCAGCGACTCTTCGCGGCCGGAGCAGAATTCTTTGAAAGAAAAGGGATTGCAGCGGATTTCTTGACCTCGGTCGCGGAAAATGGTGCTGATCTCTTTTGACAGGAACTTGGCGTTGCTTCCGGTGACGTATACGTCCACGTTCTGCTTGTTCCGCAGGCCGTTTACGATTTTTTCGAATCCGACTACTTCCTGGATCTCGTCCAGCATCACATAGTAAGTCTTGTTCGGATCAGTGATGCGGCTATACAGATAGGCTTTCAGCTTATCCTTATCGACCAGTTCGCTCTGGTTGTTTTCATCGTCCACGTCGAAGGAGAGGGTGATGATGTTCTCCTCAGGGACACCGTCTGCAATCAGGTAATCTTTGTATATGCGTGTGAGAAGCCAGGATTTTCCACAACGGCGCGGGCCGGTGACCACCTTTGCGAAAGTGTTCATCCTACTGTCTATCAGTTTCTGAAGATAGACGTCTCTTTTAATATATTCTTCCATGTTCGTTGTTCCTATTCAAATTCTTTATCCGCAATTTTCTGCAAATTTACAATAAATTGCGGATAAAGCACCAATAAAACTGAAAATCAGTCGAAGTAGTCGTATTTGTCCGTGAGTTTCTGGACGACGTCCAGCTGGTCGGCTTTGATGTAACGCTTGAGCATTTCAGGAGTGGTGTGGCCCGTGACCTCTACTGTTGGCTCTCCACAAACTCTTCGACATTGAAATTGATTTCAATCTTTGCTCAAGCAGCAGTTATTGTTGGAACAATAGTTCGGATTGTTATTAGCCACCTCAATTGTCTGAAGTCCCGTACAAAAGTATGAAAGCACTATATCCAATCTCTAGTACACTATCAGGGATATCTATGGATGTCAATTCTTTGAATCCAAAGAAGGATAAATCCTCAATTTTCGTAATCGAATCCGGCAATACACACTTGCCGTCAATGATGTGTTTGGAATAAGCTTTATACATGGCTATGAGATGTTTCCTCAAATATAAATAGATGCTTGCTTTTATATTGTGCATCAGCCACGGAGTACCTTCACATCTCGTTGGCTGTATGCCTTTCAATGCGAACATTGCCTTCAACGTGAGGCTTGATGAATAGTTTTGTCCTGCGTCGACAGTTCGAACTCATTCAGGAATGCAGCGTGTATGCTTTCATATTCCTCCAAAAGTGCCTTGAACTCCGTCTTGTTACGTATGGGATCCAGGTCATCGTCCATACGGATATGCTGGAATCTCCGGCACCCCTTCTCGAGGGACATGCGGAGTGCGTCAATGGACTCATCCAGCCGACCCATCCTGGCGTAGAGACACGCCCTGTCGTAATAGTGCCTGGGATTCTCGGGGTCGGATGCGATTATCTTGTCCAACCACTCTTCCGCCTCTTTGTCTCTCCCGAGAAAGTGAAGGGCATAATGTCGGCAACTGCCGTCCTCCACAATGGTATCTTTCTGTATTACAGTCTCAAAGTCCTCCAACGCCGCCTTCCTGTTCCCCTCGAGGAGAAGCAGCTCTCCGCGCATCAGGTAGAGGTAGGGATAATCCTCGGACATCTCGAGCCCCAGATTGTAGTTTTCGAGAGCCTTCCGCCTGTCCCCCTTCATCTCATAGCACCAACCACGCTGATAGTAGGCATAGAAATCATCAGGAATCTCCTCGATTGCTGCCGTAAAGTCCGCTATAGCCGCATCGAGATCTCCTGAGAGCCGGTAATACTCTCCTCTCTGGCAATAACAGTCCCAGTCCGGCTCGTCCTCCATAGCCTTCGTTATGTCAGCGATTGCACGGTCGTAGAGTCCTAGTTCGCAATAGCAGTCGCTCCGGTAGAAAGAAATCAGCACGTTTTGCCCGAATTCCGCCTCATAGTTATCATATGCCTTGACTGCTTTTGCATACTGGTGGGTATCATCAAGGAACTGGCATAGGAAAGCCTTCCAGCGGCATGGATCCCCGCTCCTGTTTGCGCGGGACTTGAGGCAGGCTTCCGCATAGGCAGGCCGTTTGGACAATACATCGAGAATGACTTCAACCTCGGATTCTTCATCCTTGTCAAACCAGTCAAGTCCGGCGTCTATGGCCTTGTCCGTCTTCCCAAGCTTGTCATAAGCCTGCATCTTGTAATGATAGATCTCGGAGTAGTCATCATCATACACCCGGCACTTCTCCAACAGGTCCAGAGCCGCATCGTATTGCTTGCGGGAAATCATGTTCCGTGCAAGGCCGACCATGGCCGTCTGGGCCGCCTCATCGAGAGCAAGTATCTCTTTGTAGATGACATCAGCCCCATCATAGTCATCTAGGTCGAACAATGCCTGTGCATGGGAAAACGAGATGTTCTGCAAGTTGTCCATATTGTCCTTCTTAGCGAGCTCATAGGCCGTTTTGAAGGATGCGGCCGCTTTCTGGCTCTCACCCATATCCCTGTAGATGTATCCTTTCCACCAGTGCAGCATCGAGTTCGCCACCTCCGGCTTCCCTGAGGCATTGACCTTCAGAGCATGGTTCACATCCTTGAGAGCCCCTCCAAAGTCATTATTCCTAGCAAGCAGCTGTGACCGCAGCAGCAACGCCAAGACATTGTCCGGAGTCTCGCCAAGCTGCTTTGTCACAAGGTCAAGTGCCATGGCTTCATCCTTCTCCTCGCTTAGGACATCACATGCCTTCAGGAGGTTGTAGCAGCTATCGCTGCTGCTTATCTGAGCGTAACCGTTGCCGCCCAGAAGAAGTGCGATAAGGGCTGTCGGAAGTAAAACGATATTTTCCATTTCGGACATTCTTTAGTTGTTAATCTATGTTCCAATAGGCATCTGTAATTCCATCAAAAGCTTCACTGTAAGGATCTTCATCTTCTTCCCATAAATCGTCAAAACTCTCGCTGTCCCATTCTTGCTGGTAATAGGATTCTTGATCTTCGTTGTAGTAACTCATAATCCTGTATTTTTAAAGGTTCATATACTATATATGTCTTATGTTTGCAAAGGTGACCGGTCACTCATTCATTTGTCTTTGTCCAACCTCTTCAAAGAACCTTCTCTCCGTTTCATCGATGATTTCCAGGTAGATGCCCAGCCTCTGGTCAAAAGTGCATACGCAGGTTTCTATTGCATTCAATTGGATGACGGCCCGGCTTGCCGGGTCCCCTTCAATATGGACAGTGGTCATCACCGTGTCTAAGGACACGTCCTGTGCTACCTCCCTGAGAACTTTTGCGCTCTTCTGAAAACCTTCGAGGGAGGTTTGCTTTATGACAACCAATACAGGCAGAGTGGAAGTGTTGATAGCATACTCCTTGCCCTGATGGTCGAAGACAATCCACGGCGATATTACGGAGTATGACGTCCCGTCCCTATTGAGGAATTTCTGTATCGACCTGATGTCCAACGGTGCCTGAAAGCCGGCTTCGACCTTTTTCATTCCAGCAATGCAAGCTGTCGCAGCTAATATCACAATCACTAAATATATCATTGACTAGTTCAGTATTGCTCACTATATCATTAACCAATATCACTGCTGTCATTTTGAGAAACAGGGAGTCTCACTAAGCAAAGGAGACTACCCTGGCCAGTTTCTCGCATATGTGAGGATTGCTCGCCACGGAGCCGATGTATGACCTGATCGCATCCTTCAGGGCTACTTTCGTAGCCGAAGCTGTAAGACGAATCCCCTTATAACTATCATCCCCGCAGTCGGAAAGAGAAACACTTCTTGTCCCGATAAGCCCCAGATCTTTGCGGCTTGCCGTGGTCATGGGGAAACAGGTAACGAATTCGTCATTGATTTCCGAGATTATGGAATAGTGCATTCCTCCCTTCGTGGGAACCTTGACGACATCGTATACATTCAGGGCAGACGGGCAGTCTTTATAATCCGCTCCTTTCATCTTGTTCTGAAACTTGCGACAAGCTGCATTATGCCGAACTTCCATTACTCTCCGCTTCTCGTTGATTTTACTCAGTTGTTCGTCAAGTTGCTGAACCGAGTCATAGATGTCATCAAATACGCCCTGCCCTGTCATAAGGTAATCGACCACTTCTTGTGCTACCATCTTGATCTCCTTAATATAACTCTTGTCGGCGAATATGAGAATCGTGGACAAGTAGTCTGTTATACGAGGGTTGTTCAGGTCCTTCTTCTTGAAGGCCTTCATCAGTTTATTTGCTGCGTACTTGGCAGATCCGATGTCGTATGTCATCCCTTTTTCCATAATTGTCCTGCTTTATGCTTATTAATGTCCCAAGTCAGATTTCGTAATCGCACTTATCGCTCTATTTTCGTACGTTGCCAATCTTTCTATGCATAAGGATTTCCCCCGCAGAATACCTGAAGGCATCTGGCATACAAGCTCCTTTCATTGTAACGCCTCTGGTTGCCATTACACTTTGGCTTCTGGCTGTGAAACTCTTGGCATATGCGCTTCTCGATGATCCTGCGGACTTTACGGCGGGTATCAGCATTCCCCTCCTGATAGGATCCAACGCATAGAGAGCTGCGGCTCAGGGATGAAGCCCGTTGCTTGACATGATTCTTGGTTGTCGAGTAAACCTTCATCGAATCGTTGATGATGTTCTTTCCGGTATTCATTGTTTTTGCATTTTTTAGATGTTTCGCTTATTAACTGTCGCTTCCCCTAAAAAGGTAACCGGTTTTGAGCACAAATTTTTTCAGAATCCGGCAAGTTTCATTAACTTAGCAAGACAATATAAAAACTTGTTAACCAATGACCGACGCCCAATTGATAATAGGAATAATGCAGAATGATGACCGTGTGTGGCGGTATCTCTACAGGGAAAATAAAGCGAAATTCATATCGGCCGTCCTGAAGACAGCGGTTGGACGTTCCGTACAGGCGGACATCGAGGACATCTATCAGGAGTCCCTGTTGGTGCTTATGAGGAAGGTCAAGACCGGAGCTTTCACGTTAACTTCTGGTGGCTCCCTGACGGGATACCTTTTGCAGATTGGGAAGTACACCGCCTGTAATCTCAGAGGGAAGCAACATGCGGTGACCAGCGAGAACCTGGTTACAATTTCCGACAAACGACATAATGAAGGAGAAGATTCCGATATGGACATCAGCGAGAAGCAGCGTATGCAGGAGGAGTTTCTTGACAAGGCGTTCGACTCCCTTCCGGATACCTGCAAGACCATCTTCAAGAAGTTCTACTGGGAGCGCAAGCCGTTGGGTGAGATCGCTGGCATCATCGGATTCGGCAGCGAGGATTCTGTAAAGACAAAAAAGAGCAAGTGTATGAAAAAGTTCGTGGATTTCGCCAAGAAGCTGATAGAAGATAATGAGTTTGCGGAGGACGCCGTGCGTGACGCAGTCGAGAGGGCAGCATTGAGGGAACTGATTCATGAGGAAAGGCTCCACGCCGAGACTGGCGTGACGCAGGCAGCACTGGATGTGGATGAGGATTCCGGGAAAGACAGCGAATAATGTTCAGGCAATGTAGATATTGGGCCGCCACCTGCTTCTGGGTCCTGCTTGCGCTCCTGTTCTTCGGGGTACTAATCAAGTCATTCGCATGTGATGCCCTGGCGATGTTATTAAATACCAATTTGCCGACATCGTCGCATACGTCGGAATTGCGGCATACCGTTTTGAATACATGGGGCTGGCTCAACCAGATAGCATTAACTAAAGGAAATATGCTCGGACTGATTTGCGGATTCGCAGCATACGCCGTGTTCCTGCTATTCCTTATGTCGCCCAAGGTCCGCCACAATCTGGACTGGTTCATGCATTTCACCCACGAGTTGACCCATACGCTTGTGGCATTGCTGTTCTTCAGGCGGATTGAGGAGTTCCTTGTCTCCGGAAGAGACTGCCACGTCAAATATCAGAAGAGCCGCATCGGATACGTACCCATCACATTGTCACCGTATTGCATCCCGATATATACGTTCATGCTCTTTCCGTTCAGGTTCTTCGGATATGCCCCATTTATGTTTGTATTCGATGTGATGATAGCATTCACCTACTGTTTCCACATCCACTCATTCATAAGATATACGCGTTATTCCCAGTCCGACATAGAGGGATGCGGTCTTGCGAGATCAACGGCTTTCATCGCATTCGTGCATTTTGCGGTCCTCGCCTTGATCCTATCGATACCGAAGGGCGGAACGATTAATGCCGCTTGTCGTGTCTTCTGGGAATATCCTTGCCAGCTGGTGACGAACCCTGTGGAATATTTCGGCGATATCGTGGAATATTTCGGCAAGACCGTGAAGTCATTTCAGGAATTGACGCTCATTATTTGATATTTCCCGGTTACCTTTTCTTCATAGTGACATCATTAAATGTAAACAAAAATTTCAAGCATTATGAAGAAAGTAATTTTTGCAGCGATTATCTCGCTTTTCACGGTCTTCTGCGTTTCCGCAACCGTGGCCAGCATTCCGGCTGACAATTTCACATCATCCGTCACCGCAACTATTGCCGGGGTTGATGAGGACATCGACCTCGACACAAGGACTCTGGTGACTATTTACAACCTCATGCCGCAGAAGGTGAAAGACCTGTGCTCCGCAAGCTACAGGGATATTGCCCCGAGAGTTGAGCAATGCGGCTCCACCGGGTTCGTGTATGAAGGAGTCAGCATCGTGCCGGTCAGGACAGAAGGCGGGATTGACCTGGAGTTCAAGGCCCAGGGCCACAAGATTGTAGTGAAGAACTACGCACGTCAGGAGTTCGACAGCATTTTCGGAATCTGAGCATGAAACGACCGCCAGCGGTAGCTTGCCAGTCTCATAAGCTGGCGGTCGTGGATTATTCGACCAGAAAGAATCTTATAGTTGCTCTACTACATACGATGAATATTTCATTCCACTCATTTCTCTCAGGGTTTTCCAAGGCTTTCCGGAGATTCCCCGCAGCGGCATTCTTTTTCGTACTGCTCACAATCTTTGCGATTTATGCTTTTTATGACTCACCAGATGACGAGGTCCTCTTCCTGATGTTATATTACCCGGCCACGGCAGGCATGCTCAACATCTTGCTCAGGCTTCTGGCCGAATCACGGAAGAACAGCCAGCGCAAAATTCCTAACTATTTGATTGACGCAATCGTAAACGTCCTCTGGTTCGCTGCAGCCTTGACATTCATGGATCATTTCTCCTTGGACATTGCCTGGACCATATCTGCGGCAGTCATTGCCTTTACCATCTTCATCCTCATTATCCTGATTCCGTTCTGTTCTGCGAAACCGGACGACATCGGATTCTGGAACCATTCCGTGGACACTGCCGCTGCGTTTCTGATATCCGGAATATCCGGAGCAATATTCGCAGTCGGCCTTGACATTCTCCTTTTTGTGCTCCACATACTCTTCGACATTGAAATCGATTTCAAGCTTTACGTAAGCGTTGTCATTTTCTGCTTCTCCTGCATTGCCCCGATGATTTTCCTCCACTTCTGCCCGGAACCGGCACGAGAGTCTCCCGGCAGGACAGACAGGCCCGGGCGCAACGGGCTGGGACTCATCAATTACATCTTCATTCCGCTTGTTGCGGCCTATCTCCTGACACTATATGCCTATGCGGCCCGGATTGCAATCCAGGCGGAACTTCCGCACGGATGGGTTTCCGTGCTCGTGACCATTTCGATGGCATGCATGCTCCTCCTGATCTTCTTCCTGTTTCCGGTCCAGTTCAGGAATGATGCCCCGAAGTTCGACAAGCAGGTATTGAAATACCTTCCGGCAGTTTTCCTTCCGCTCCTCGTGTTGATGTCCATTGGCATTGGAAGGCGCCTTCACGAATACGGGGTGACCATCGAAAGACTTTATCTGCTGGTTTTCAATATCTGGTGCTATGCAGTATGTATCTGGCTGACTGTCAACCGCTCAAGACATATATGGATTGTGCCTGCATCATTCGTTGCGATACTCTTCCTCACCTCTGTCGGCCCCCAGAACATATCATCGGTGACAAGAAGGATCCTTGTCAGGGAAGTCGCTTCTGACATAGCCAAATATAATTCAGACGGGCTCGCCATTCCGCTGGACGATGACTCTTTTTACTCCGTCATGCGCTCGGCAGAGTCGTTATCAGCCCGCAGAACCGCATCCAAACTCCTTTATCTGATGGATACGTACCAGGAAGATGCCGTATCAGGCCTGATTGACCGGACAGTTACCAGAGGAACCGTCCAGATAGTCTCAGAACGTGAGTTTTGATTCCTGCAGACCGCCTCAAGACTCTCGGCGGAACTACAACCAAATAAAAAGCGGAACTCATTCCGGGCTCCGCTTTTTGTTCATTCAGTTGCCATTGTCTTTCTTCTCTTCTTCGACGGCCACATCATCCCCGTGCGCATCCTTGTACTTGAAGCGGCGGATTTTATGGGTGGCGGTCTTTTCGAAATTGTCCTTCACGACTTCCACGGCATTGACCTTGGAGGATTTGCCTACGTGCTTGTTTACATAGTCCAGGACGGCCTTCTTGCGGGCCTGGAGGGTTTCGAAGAACTTGTCCTCGTAGGCCTGGTCCCAGTTGAGGACATTGTCATCGAACTTGACCAAAGCCACCAGCTTGCCGTCCCTTTCCATCACCAGGGACTCGTTCACGCCGCCGATATGGTTGATCACTTGCTCGATTTCCTCCGGGTAGATGTTCTCTCCGGACGGGCCTAGAATCATGTTGTTCAGCCTTCCCTTGATATAGTAGCGTCCCTTGGCGTCCATGCAGGCCAGGTCGTGAGTCCTGAACCAGCCGTCGTCAGTCAGCACCTCGCGGGTACGCTCAGGATCCTTGTAGTAGCCCAGCATTACATTGTCACCCTTTGCGACGATTTCACCCTCTCCGGTCTCCGGATTGACGTTCTGGAGCTTGACCTGAACCTTCCAGGCAGGCACTCCTATAGAACCCACCACCGTCTTGCCTACGCAGGCATTGCAGATCAGGGGAGCAGTCTCGGTAAGTCCGTAGCCGATTGCGTATGGGAAATGCGCCTTCTTGAGGAAGTCCTCCACTACCGGGTCAAGTTTCGAGCCGCCGATTCCGAAAAACTTCAACTTGCCCCCGAATGTCTTGTAGAGCCTTCGTCCGATGAGAAAATACAATGTCCTCGGAGTGTGTTCCTTCATCCAGGAGAGCACCCGGCTGCCCTTGACGGTCGGGACAATGCTGGCATTGTACACCTTCTCGATAATCAGGGGCACCGAAAGCATTATCGTAGGCCTTACCTTCTTCATTGCATCCATCAGGATGGTAGGCGTAGGAAGCTTCTTGATATGGTAGACACAGGCCCCGACATAAGCAGGGTAGAATACCCCCAGACTGAGTTCGTAAGTGTGTGACATAGGCAGGATGGAGAGCCATCTGTCATTTTTGGACGTCTTCTGGGCGTGCCATGCCTCAATCAGGTTGCAGCAGAAATTCCTGTGGCTGAGCATCACTCCCTTGGCCTTCCCGGAAGTGCCTGAGGTGTAAATTATCATTGCAAGATCATCCGGTGCAGGTTCCTTGCTCCATCCCTCGCAGGTGAACGACGAGTCATCCTTGTGGATAATATCAAATGTCTCAATGTCGAAGACCAGGGTCAATTTCGCCTTGACCTCGGGGCTCAGCTTTGCCAGCATCCTCTGGGAAATGAACAATGCCTTGCATTCCGAGTGGTTGAGTATGTTCGAGACTTCGCTTCCCGAAGAATCCGGGAGAATAGGGACGGCAACGCGGCCGAATGACACGATGGAGAACATCGCAACTGTCCAGTTCGGCATGTTCTGGGACAGAATTGCAATCCTGTCGCCCGCTGAGAGCCCGTACCTCGCAAAAATATGCGAAAGTTCAATGCTCTTCGCCCTCAATTGTCCGTATGTGTATTTCTGCCCTCCGTCCACAAACGTGAGCGCAGTCCTCTTCTCAAAAGATGTGGTGGAGTATTCGAAAAGCTTTGCCAGCGTATTGACGAATGTCTCCCTGTTGGTTGTCAGCTTTTTGTACAGCCCTCTTCCCATAGTTGTCAGTTTTAGTGTGTTATGAAACCTTCAGGATGCTTTCCTACAAGATGCATCTCTTCATATAATGCCTGGATGCGGTCTGTATCCGCTCTTGCATCATCGGTCAGTTCAACCTTCTGTCCTCTGCTTATATGCTTTGTCTTCCAGTCGAAATAGCCCATATATACCGGGCAGCCCACTTCCTTGGCAATGAGGTGGTAACCTGTCTTCCATTTCCGGGTGGCCTGCCTCGTGCCTTCAGGGGCAATGGCAAGGTGGAATTTGTCAACTTTTTCCATCTCCTTGATAAGGCTCCTGACCATCGTGCTGGCATTCTTCCTGTCAACAGGAATGCCTCCAAGTTTCCTGAGAAGCCAGTCGAGAGGACCGACGAAAAGCTCCTTCTTGATCATTACGTAGGCCTTGTATCCGTCGAACTGCGCATAATAAAGATAGGAGACCACGAAGTCCCAGAATGACGTGTGCGGTACTCCGAGGATAATGCATTTGTCCTCAGGAACAGGGCCGTCATCGTATTTCCAGCCCATCGCCTTCAGGGCGAATCCGCAGAATTTGCTCCAAGCGCTCATATTTCTAGATTTTAATATCCTCGAGTTCCTCCTCGCTGCGGAGGTTCTTCCGGATGAAGTTCTGTCTGTCAATGGTGTTGTCACCCATGTAGAATTCCATTATGCTGGAGATGGACTCATCCTCGGCCAATTTGACGGGGTCGAGGCGCATATTCTCCCCGATGAAATCCACGAATTCGTGGGCGGAAATTTCTCCGAGACCTTTGAATCGGGTGATTTCCACGCCGCTCTTGAGTTCCTTTACCGCCTTGGCCCTTTCTTCGTCGGAGTAGCAGTAACGGGTTTCCTTCTTGTTCCTGACCCTGAAGAGAGGAGTCTGGAGAATGTGTACGTGACCGCGCCTGATGAGGTCAGGGTAATACTTCATGAAGAAAGTCAGCACCAGCATCCGGATATGCATTCCGTCATCATCGGCATCGGTCGCAACAATGATGTTGTTGTATCTCAGGTTCTTGAGGTCATCCTCCACCCCGAGGGCGGAAATGAGGAGATTAAGTTCCTCGTTCTCGGCCACCTTCCTGCGGCTTTCCTTGTAACAGTTGATCGGCTTGCCCCTGAGGCTGAATACGGCCTGGTTGTTGGCGTTCCTCACCTTGGTGATGGTTCCGCTCGCGGAGTCTCCCTCGGTAATGAAAATGCTGGACTTCTCTCCTTCCTCAGCCTTGGAAGCCGGGAGTTTGTCGCAGAAATGATAGCGGCAGTCCCTCAGTTTCTTGTTATAGACATTGGCCTTCTTGTTTTTCTCCCTGGTTTTCTTCTGGATAACGGAGATTTCCTCGCGCTCCTGCTGGGAGGCCTTGATTTTCTCCTCCAGTTTCGGGACAATGTCCATGTGCATGTGGAGATAGTTGTCCAAATGCTTGGAAATGAAGTCATTGATGAATGACCTCACGGTAGGTCCGCGGTCAATGAGAATGGCTCCGTCCGGACCCTTGACCTCATTGCCGTTTTCATCGCGCATCGGCTTCTCCCACATGTAGGTGGAGCCGAGAAGTGTCTTGGTCTGGTTCTCGAAATTCGGCTCCTGGATCTGGATGCTGATGGCTCCCACAATGCCCTGGCGGCAGTCCTGCGGCTCGTAGTTCTTCTTGAAGAAGTCCTTCAGGGTCTTGGCTACGGCCTCCCTGTAGGCTGCAAGATGGGTTCCTCCATCCCTGGTATTCTGGCCGTTGACGAATGAAGCCACATTCTCCCCGTAACTGTTTCCGTGGGTGATAACTATCTCAATGTCAGGACCTTCCAGATGAATCGGAGGATATACGGGTTCTTCTGTAAGCCTCTCGTTGACGAGGTCGAGAAGACCGTTCGCGGACTTGTATTCCACGCCGTTGAGAACGAGCGAGAGCCCCCTCTTGAGGTAGGAGTAGTTCTTCACCATTGTCTCTACGTAGTCCATATTATATTCATAGGCTCCGTAGAGCTGGGTATCAGGTACGAATGAGACCAGGGTTCCGTTTTTCTGCCCTGTTCCGGTCTTCCTGCCGGAGTCCTTCAGTTCACCCCTTTCGTATTGGGCCCAGGAACTCTCCCCGTCGCGGAATGATTCTATGTAGAATGATGCCGAGAGGGCGTTGACCGCCTTGGCTCCTACACCGTTCAATCCCACCGATTTCTTGAATGCGGCATCGTCGAACTTTCCTCCGGTATTGAGGTTGTTGGTGGCCTTGACCACGGAGTCAAGCGGGATTCCTCGTCCGAAATCCCTGACCGTCACTTTGTTATTCTCTATGTCAATGGAAATCTGCTTGCCGTAACCCATTGCGAATTCGTCAATGGAGTTGTCCACAATTTCCTTGAGCATCACATAGATACCATCGCTCTCATTGTTTCCGTTTCCCAGTCTTCCGATGTACATTCCCGGACGCTGGCGGATATGCACGTTCCATTCCAGAGTCTTGATGTTGTCATCGGTATAATTCATTTCCGCCATATTGCAACATTGTGTCTAAGTTTGCAAATTTAATAAAATAATTCCGGATTTCACATTATCGTTTTGCATTGGAGCATGTCCGGAAAGAGGTTCCTGAATCTGCATGAAGTTCCTGCGTGCCAAATTTGGCTGTTATGAAAAATTTGAGTAACTTGGTATGTTTGAATAGTATAATTTATGGAATTGTTTAGATTTTGATTGACTATGGAAGCAGGGGAGAACATTGTGATAAGAGGTGCCAAGGTCAATAACCTCAAGAACATAAGCATAACCATTCCAAGGAATAAGTTTACCGTGATTACCGGGGTCTCTGGCTCCGGAAAGTCATCGCTTGCCTTTGATACACTTTTCGCCGAGGGACAGAGACGTTTCGCCGAGAGTCTCTCATCCTATGCCAGGCAATTCCTGGGAAGGATGTCCAAACCTGATGTAGAGGCCATAGAGGGCATTCCGCCGGCCATTGCCATTGAGCAGAAGGTGAACGTGAGGAATCCGCGTTCCACCGTGGCCACTGTAACCGAGATATATGACTATCTGAGAATAATTTTCGCAAGGATTGGCCGGACATTCTCCCCAATCAGCGGGGTAGAGGTCAAGTGCCACGGTTCCAATGACGTGATGGCATATCTGACTGAGGTTCCCGGCCCCTTCGCCGCCTATCTTCTGGCGGATCTCGGCTGGGATTCCAGGGAGGACAAGGTCGAACTCCTCCTCGCATTGAAGGAAAAGGGTTATTCCAGACTGTATTCGGTCGTCGCCGGGACCCTGCGCATTGACGATGTCCTGGCCAATTCGGAGGGCGATTCTTTTCCGGAGGGATTGATGCTGATGGTGGACAGGGTGAAGATTGACGGTGAAATGGATGCCGACCTCAGGACCAGGCTGCTCTCATCCATATCTACTTGTTTCTCGGAGGGCGGCGGAAAGATGTACGTGGTCCGGGATTCCGTCAATGTGGAGATGCGGGAGTTCAACAACCGGTTCGAGGCGGATGGGATGACTTTCCGGGAGCCGGACGAGTATATGTTCAGTTTCAACAGCCCTCTCGGTGCCTGCCCGGTCTGTGGCGGCCTCGGAAAGGTGATTGGAATCAGCGAGGACCTGGTCGTGCCGGACAAGTCTCTGAGCATTTACGACGGGGCCATAGCCTGCTGGAAGGGAGAGAAAATGGGCTGGTTCAAGGACCATCTCATAAGTGTGGCGGGAAAATACGGCATACCGATATTCGAGCCTTATTGCAATCTTTCCGATGATGTGAAGTCAATGATATGGGAGGGAAGGAAGGCTGGAACAGAGGAAGATTCGCTCATCGGAATCAATGAATTCTTCAAGTGGGTGGACTCCAACAAGTACAAGATACAGTACAAATATCTTCTGAGCCGCTTCTCCGGAAAGGCAGTCTGCACAGAATGCAAGGGGAGCCGCCTGAGGAAGGATGCCCTCTATGTCAAGGTCGGCGGGAAGAATATCCACGAATTGCTGAAGATGACATCGGGTGACCTCCTGAACTTTTTCAAGACGCTGGAACTTACTGATTATGAGAAGGCTATCGTGCGGAAAGCCGTGGAGGAAGTGGTATCCCGCCTCCAGTACGTGGCTGACGTGGGCCTTTCATATCTCACTCTCGACAGGGCTTGCAATACCCTTTCGGGAGGCGAAAGCCAGAGAATAAGTCTTGTCACCGCTTTGGGAAGTTCGCTTGTCGGCTCCATGTACATTCTGGATGAGCCGAGCATCGGGCTTCATCCGCGTGATACAGATAGGCTTATCGGGGTGCTCAAGAGGCTGAGGGACATTGGCAATACAGTAGTCGTGGTCGAGCATGACGAGGAAATCATCAAGGCTGCGGACCTTCTCATTGACATGGGCCCTCTCGCCGGAATCGACGGGGGAGAGGTGGTATTCAAAGGTGCGGCTTCGGAAGCTTCACCTGAGGACGTCAGCCATTCCCTCACTCTTCAGTATCTCACGGGCACAAGGAAGCGATTATCCAGGGTGAAGCGCTCCTGGACCTATTCCGTCAATGTCGAAGGCGCAATGGAACACAATCTCAAAGGCATTGACGTATCATTCCCCCTCGGCGTCCTGACAGTGGTGTCCGGGGTCAGCGGAAGCGGAAAATCCTCGCTTGTAGGAGACATTCTATACCCGGCCCTGTTCCGGCGGCTGAATGAGACGGGACAGCAGCCCGGAGTGTTCAAGAGGCTTTCCGGCAACATTGACCGTATCTCCTCCGTGGAATATGTGGACCAGAATCCCATAGGCCGGAGTTCCCGGTCCAATGCGGTGACCTATCTCAAAGTATATGACGATATCCGCCGTCTTTTCAGCGAGCAGCAGTTCGCCCGCATCAACGGTTTCACTCCTTCATTCTTCTCTTTCAACCAGGACGGAGGAAGATGCTCCGAATGCCAGGGTGAGGGCTATGTGCATATCGGAATGCAGTTCATGGCCGATGTCACTATGGTCTGCGAGGCCTGTGGAGGCAAGCGGTTCAAGCCTGAAATACTTGAGGTCAGGTACAGGGAAAAGAACATTGATGATGTCCTGAACATGAGCGTGGATGAGGCGATTGCATTTTTCTCCTCACAACCGGAACCGGAAGCGAAGACAATTGCAGCGAAACTCCAGCCGCTTGTGGATGTCGGCCTGTCCTACATTAAACTTGGCCAGAGCAGCAGCACGCTTTCCGGCGGAGAGAGCCAGAGAATCAAGCTGGCATACTATCTCTCCATCACGGACTCGTCCAGGAAGAAAATCATGTTCATCTTCGATGAGCCGACAACTGGACTGCATTTCAATGATGTCGAAAAACTGGTCAAGGCATTCGATTCGCTTCTGGACAGGGGACACACTGTCGTGGTCGTGGAACATAACCTGGACGTGATACGCGCGGCTGATTGGCTGGTTGAACTTGGCCCTGGAGCCGGAGACAATGGCGGCTCGCTTGTGTTTGCGGGGACTCCTGAAGAATTGTCGGCCAGGAAGGACACACCGACTTCGGCTTATCTTTAAATTGTTAACTTCACCAATATGAGCGAATATCCTATAGATGCAGTAATTACCTGGGTGGACGGCAACGACCCTGAACACAGGCGCAAACGCCGTTTGTATGAAAAGGGAGGGGAGTCCGAACTCGATGATGTGGCCGGAGATATCCGATATGTGAGCATAGGGGAGATCCGCTACTGTGTCGCTTCGATATTGAGGTTTGCCCCATTCGTGCGGAAAATTTTCATTGTCACGGATGGCCAGGACCCATGTCTCGGGGATTTCATCGAGAGCCGTTTTCCGGGCCAGTCATCCAAAATCAATACCATTGACCATAAAGTCATATATCGGGGGTATGAGCAGTATCTTCCGGTGTTCAATTCGCTCTCAATCGAGACAATGGTATGGCGCATTCCAGGATTGAGTGAGCATTTCATATATTTCAATGATGACTTTATGCTGGTCAAGCCTACTGTGCCGGAGGATTATTTCGAAGGGGACAAGGTCTTGTGCTATGCCAACAAGATGAGTATCTGGTTTGCCAATGCCCTCCAATATCTGAAGCCGAAGCGTAGCGGTCATAAGGTGGTCACTTTCAAACACGCAATGGTCCGTGCGGCAGAAATCCTCGGGGTGAAGGATTATTTCTACAGGCTCGGTCACAATCCCCAGTCAATGAAGGTAAGCATCCTGGAAGAATATTTCGCTTCTCATCCGGATATAATGGAAAAGAACTGCGGCTACCGTTTCCGTGACAAGGACCAGTTTGTCCCCCAGGAACTTTGCTTCCTGCTTTGCCGCGAGCGCAATGAATTGATTCTCAAGCCAAAGAACGGGAACAACCTGTATCTTCTTCCGAAAGGAGACCGCTATATGAAGAGCCATCTGAAAAAATTCCAGGCCTCGACACGGGAGAAGTTCTGCTGCGTGAATTCCCTCAATTATGCTTCCGAAGCTTACCGGGAGAGTGTTCTGCGCTGGCTGTCCGGGCGCATCCTCGGGGAGGAGTAGTCCACCCTGCCATGCTTACAAATCATCGCTGTAGAACGGCGTTTTCAATGACTGCGCCTTTTCCGAGGCTTCGATTACATATTTTCCCACCTTGTCAAGGCTGGAGCCTGTGCTCTTGAAATTCTCATATCTCCTGGTGATGTTGTAGAAGCCATCGAATGCAGGATAACTGGCATAGTTGTTCCTGTCTATCAGAAGATTGTCAAGTTGCGCCAAGATGCTTCCGTCCTCATTCAGCGGACAAATCTTGAAACTCAGTATCCTGCTGATATCCGTAGTGACGTAATTGCCGTCATTGTCCATGAATGTTCCTGCAAGCATACTTGTCGCAATTGCTCCAGTACCCTCATAGAATGGGAAAGCATTGGTGTTCTCGAAATTGTTGCTGCAATATTTTGTACGATATTCGAGGCTGCCCTTGTTGGCGAGATTATCAGTGGTGACAGGTACCAGCCCGACCGGCCGGTTCCTTGGTATACAGGAACTTACCCTGTCATCATCAGCAATGGATGCTTCATTCAGGAGATTGAGCGGTTTTATGACCACCGGCAGGTTGTTTTGCCAGGAGTAGGAGTAATCCGCTGAAGCATAGTACACATTGTACGGCACGAAATAGAATCCGAGATATCCCGGCAGAAAATCCAGCTGCGCCGTTACGCTGATATCCAGGATGATGTCTATCAGGTAGTTGGCATTGAACCGCTTCAGCGAATACGGATTGGTCACGGTTCCCCTCAGGCAGAATGCGCCGCAGGCGAAGAAATTCTTGGTCGGGGATGCTGACTCGTCCGGCTCGGGAGGCAGGAGGGCAATCTCCAGTTTGCCGCCCTGGAAGTTGTTGATTTGCAGGTTGTTGTGACCGGATAAAACATTATTTATGAACTTGCCGCCAGGATCAGTGCCAAGTGCCGGGTCTGTCCTGAACAAATACCATTCGGCATTTTCGCTTCCTGCAGCTCCGCCGTAAATGTCAATAGTGTGGATTTCCGTATGTCCTTCCCTGGAAGCGGAGCATATATCGAGTTGTGTATTGTGGATGGCACCGCGATAGCCCTGGTTCGGGAAGGCTTTGTTGACAGTGCAGTTCAGATTACAGATTATTCCCATTCCTCCATCTGTAGACGGTTTGCCGGCTGCTACGACTTCGCGTCCTTGTGAAAAACCGTAAACGATGGCTTCCGCAGCTGCATCCCCGGAGAATGAACCGGGGCGTAGCAATTGTATTCCGGCCGATTTCCCGGCTGCTATGCTCTCGGCGAATGACGTTCTCACCAATGCGCCTGTCTGCATTGTGTTGATGAAGTCACGTGCGAATTGGCCCATCACATCTCCTTTCCCGTCAATGCTGTAGCCAAGTGCAGCGGCGATTCCTTCATCCGGGGTGGCGAATGAAGCAGGGGAGAGGATGGCTCCGGAATTGTCCTTGAGAAGTATTTCAGCCCTGCATACTCCGTATCCGTCCTCATTGACCGTCGCCGAACTCAAGGCGGCCCCGCTTCCCTTGTCGGCAATAATCATTTTCGGCCAGGCGCCGCAATTAATCTGCATGCTAGCCTGCCTCTCAGTACTCTTCAGGACAATCTCCGAGACCGGACTCGTCTTGACCGGGGTTCGGGTTGACATATAAACGTAGAGGTCTTGTGCAGATGCTTGGGAAGCATAGAGCAATAACGCCCCGTTGTCCAGATATATGCTGTCAACTCCTTCTGAAACTTCACCTACAATGATTTTCTTATCCCCGCTGCTCACGACTACTGTCCTGCTCCGGCAGGCATCAGGGAAACTGATCCTGGCCCATTGGCCGACATATTCCGGTATTTCCGGAGGATTGAAATTGAACAGCGGGTCAATGCCCAGTCCCGAGGTGTCAATCATCCATCCTGTCCTGCCCAGACCGTCTTCAGATGTCGTAAGGGATATAGTGTAGTCCGTATTCCTTTCTACGGAGAAGTCCGTTGTGGTATTTTTTCCCAGGTAGAACCTGTATGTTACCTCGCCTGTGAGTCCGGCAGGATTATGGGAAATCTCTGCTGTCACCTCTACAAAAGTGCATTTTTCAGCCAATCCTGGTATCTTGTCAGGAACCTTGCCCCAGATGTCCGTATTTTCCGGCAGCAGTTCGCCACGGTCGTTTTCCAGGCAGTAGAAATACACTGTTTCACCCTTTCTCAATGCCGCCAAGTCCATTTCCGAGGCATAATCGCCAATGTCCTCCAATTTCTCCGGGACACTTCCTGCTGAGCCGAATGGAGCCATGTCCAGGGCAGACTGACGGAGTTTTACCGATTTTACCCTCATCCCTTCCAATGCTGAGGCATCGAACCGGAATCCGCATCTGGCAACCATCCGGTTCATCGTCAGGGTGAAAACACCGCCTCCTTTGTTGACATAGATGGTATCCGCTGCCGTGAAAGCCATTCCCTTCTCCTTGAGGTCGGCCGTGGATGAAATCCTGTATCTCCATCGTGGCATAAATGCTTCATATACGGGAAATGCAGTCTCTTCTCCAATGTTCCCTACAGCATATACGGAATACTCTCCTCTGTCAAGCTCCAATTCTGTATCCGTATTCCCTTCAAGGAAGAGGGCAGTGTGCAGCACGCCCAATCTGTATATGGCAATGTTCACGTCCTTTACCAGGTTTTCATCTGGGCTGATGGCGCTTCTGGTGACATCCCCAGTCGAGAAAACGAACTTGACCCCGCCGTTCCCATTATCCATCCCCTCATCTGTGCAGGACAATGCAGACATCATTGCTATCAATATAGGCAATGTCCTGGTTATAATGCTCAATTTGCTCATTTTCATACATTTACACAACTACGTAATCTTCAAAAAATAACCAGCATCATCTTATGCATATCTTTCCGGTCCATATT
>JBJEBV010000030.1:0-2712 GCA_051870395.1 Candidatus Cryptobacteroides sp.
CATAGGATAGGGCAACGCAGAGGTGCGACCTGAGCGCTGGCACAGAGGTTAGCGGAAAGGGTGATGCCACAAGCATCACTCTTTTTTATTAGCCCTTGTCGCACCTCTGCATCACCCTTTTACGGAAACCTTAAAGCGTTAAACCTTGGGGTCTGGGGCAAAGCCCCAGCGCAGCAAATCAGTCCATTTGGGCGCGGTGTTTACAGCTTCTCAATGTGGACGGTGTAACCCGTGGTGAGACGTCGCCGAATGCCATCCAGCTTGCCGTAGCACCCCTCCTCATCACTCAAATACTTGCCCCACTCAGATGGAGCATACTGACTGGTGAACATGGTGGAGGTTTTCAAATCTGTTCTGGTTTTAATCAGGTGGTACAGGATCTTGATTCCGTCCTCCGAATACCGACTAATTGCAAAATCGTCAATGAAAAGGATTTGAATCCGGGCGTAGTATTTTAACTTTTTCCTGTACTTTTCCAGATCGTCACGCCGACTGAGGACAAGCAGTTCATCCAAAAGGTCGCAGTAGTCCACATACATGCAACGGTAATTCCGGCGGCAGGCCTCGTTACAGAACGCAGACATAAAGTAGGACTTCCCCGCCTCCGTAATGCCATAGATGCCAACATTCAGCCGTTCCTCAGCGAACCGGAATGACAGCAACTGCTGCACAACAGCGTCATTGTACCGGCGTTTATTGCTGGTGACCAGATTTTCCGTCAGTGCGCTCTTGTCAATGAGTTTGCTAAGGCGCAGATTGGTCCTGTATCGGTTGTTCATCGTCTCAATATACTGAGGCTCAATGACTTCCCGCAGAAGCTGCTGCGGCGCAAAATTGGCCAGTTCCGGGCTGTTCAGGATCTCCTTCCAGCGCAACGCCGACACCGGAAGGTTGAGATCATCCAGCATGGCAGCAATGTCAACACAGTTGGTACTCACTGCAAATCACCTTCTTCCTGCCGCTTGAGGAGGTTCTGCAGAGAATACTTCTCATCATCATCCTTGTAGATGCCGGTAACCACCGTGTCCTTGTTCCTAGGTTTGAGCGTGCTGTTGGTTCTGTCAACCTTTTCAGCAACAGGATCGGCATACATGGAGATGGTGTTGGAGATGTAGGTATAATTGCATTTCCCGTGAAGAACAGCGTCTTGGCAGCACGCTTCCAGCGCCATATTTCCATACCGCTCAGCAAAACGCAGGATTCCGAAGCAGCTGCGGAAGGACTGCACAGGGTAATCGAACTTTTCAATGACCCGCTGGATGAGGAGCTTTGTCTGCGGTCCAACGCGTTCGGCCTTTGCCAGAAAATACGGCTTATTCCAAAACCCGTAATCGCCATATTCCTTGGGCATGTCAGACGGAATAACCACCCAGCTTTTCGGCGTATAGCTTCTGTCGTGTGTACGGATCAGATCGCCGTTTTCATTGTAGACGTAAATTTTCGTCGCACCGGCACGAATCTCAAGCGTCTTCTTGAGATATCTTCGGGGCATGGAATAGTGGACCTTGTCATAGGTGAAAGAGAAATCCTGGCTGACCTTGACTGTCTTGCGCTCCAAATATTCATACTGAGTTTCCGGCAGCGGAAGCAGCGCCTCCTTTTCCTCGTTTTCGAACAAGTCCCGTCTGGAATAGCTGAGTCCCTGAAAATTCTCGCGGTTTTCCTGTTCCATCTTCTGCCACAGGACTGCATTCAGTTCATCAAGTGAGTAAAAGGTCATCTCATCCATCTCTATCAGGATGTGCATGGTGACAATCCTGACATGCCCTTCAACATTTGGTTTCCAACGGGGAGACCTCACCTTGGCGGGCATGATGACAGTGCCGTTGTGCTCTGCCCACGCCTGGAAATCCTTGTTCACGCTGGGATTGATCCAGTCCTTATTCTCGGTGACGGCCACCTTGCAGTTGTCAGGAGTGACCGTCTGAGTGATTCCACCAAAGTAGGAAACTGCATTGTTGTTGACCCGGATCCAGTTGCTGATGTCGCAGCAGGTCATTCCCTCGATGTAGAAATAATCGCTGAATGAGAGTGCGGCAACGAAGATAGTAACCGCGGTGGTCTTCTCAGGGTTATGGCGGTCATGGAGATGAAGTGTCTTTCCGGCAAAGTCCAATTCCAGATTCACGCCAGGATACCGCTGGATATGGAAGGTCACCTTTGTGTTGTCAAGCCAGTTTGTATAGCGCCTGCAGAACTGCCGGTAACTCAACGGCCTCCTGCCGTTCACCGTGCCTGCCGCGTTATACTTTTTCCACAGGTGCTTGAGCGTTTCGCCCTTCTTGACCAGTGCCCGATGAACTTCTTCGGAGTCAAAGTCCCTGTACAGGTCAGAACGGACGGGATTCCCGGCCTTCTGATACAGGAGACTTTCGATGAATTCATTGGTGACTTCTTCCGGCAAGGGGTATGAAAGCTCCTTACACTCCCTGAACCGTTTCAGGAATTCGTTGATCGTGGTCTTCCCGGCACCAGTGGCCTCGGCGATGTCCCTGCTGCTCAACCCATTCGTGAAATGGAGAAGCAGCACTCTCTTGTAGTCCATATGCGGACCTCCTCAAATAATGGATTCCTCTTCCGAAGAAAAGGTGTTTCCATTATAGAGTGCATCCCACATTCTGGCCGGGAATTAAGGCAATATGTGGCCGCCTATTGTGTCTTTCGCTGGCCGGACATTATGACTCTGCTGGCCTGTTGCGGTGACGTTCTGCA
>JBJEBV010000031.1:0-2702 GCA_051870395.1 Candidatus Cryptobacteroides sp.
AGACCGTAGCGTCCGCCTACAATGACAGGCTGGAACTCCTTGCCCTGGAACATTGCCTTGACATCGAGGTAGAGAGGCTCTCCGAGAGCGCCCGGCTCCTTGGTCCTGTCGAGAACGGCAATCTTCCTGACTGACTTAGGAAGCACCTTGAAGAAGTATTTCTCCGAGAACGGCCTGTAGAGATGTACGGAAATCACACCGTATTTCCTGCCGTGCTTCTCGAGGTAGTCGATAGTCTCCTTGATGGTCTCTGTAACTGAACCCATAGCCACGATAATCTCTTCGGCATCAGGTGCTCCGTAGTACTCGAACGGACGGTATGTACGTCCGGTAAGCTCACCGAGCTCGCCCATATAGCGGGCGACAACGTCAGGAACTGCATCGTAGTACTGGTTCCTGGACTCCACAGCCTGGAAGTAAACGTCACCGTTCTGGGCTGTACCTCTGGTTACAGGGGCCTCAGGTGAGAGAGCACGGTTCCTGAATCTCTCGAGAGATTTCTTGCTGACCATCTTCCTGAGATCGTCCTCGTCGATGGCCTCAATCTTCTGGATTTCGTGTGATGTGCGGAATCCGTCGAAGAAGTGGAGGAAAGGAATGCTGGACTTGATGGTAGCCAGATGGGCTACAGCAGCCATATCCTGGGCCTCCTGGACAGAGCCTGAAGCAAGCATTGCGAATCCGGTCTGCCTGCAGGCCATAACGTCCTGATGGTCACCGAAGATGGAGAGTGCATGTGAAGCGAGGGCGCGCGCAGACACGTGGAATACAGTAGGGAGCATCTCGCCTGCAATCTTGTACATATTCGGGATCATAAGAAGAAGACCCTGTGAAGCAGTGTAGGTGGTGGTGAGGACACCGGCCTGGAGAGAACCGTGAACCGCACCTGCGGCTCCGCCCTCGCTCTGCATTTCGGTAACCTTCACAATCTCGCCCCAGAGATTCTTTTTTCCGTGGGCAGCCCACTCGTCAACGTTTTCTGCCATTGTCGAAGATGGGGTGATCGGGTAGATAGCCGCATGCTCACTGAAGAGGTAAGCAATCTGGGAAGCGGCGAAGTTACCGTCACAGGTAATGAATTTCTTTTCTTTTGCCATAATTTTTATGTTTAGTTTTTTGTGTTCCGATTAAGCCGGGCCGGCAGGCTATAGGGTTTCAATGCCTTCCACCTCGACGATTGGTCCTCCGATTCTCTTTACAAGACCCTGGAGTACCTTGCCCGGACCTATCTCCATAAAATAATCTGCTTCGTCAGCCAGCATATTCTTGACGGACTGGGTCCATCTTACAGGAGATGTGAGCTGTGCGAGCAGATTGGTCTTGATAAGTTCCGGATCTTCAACCGGGAGTCCTGAAACATTCTGGTATACAGGACAAATCGGTTTTTTGATAGCTGTTTTTTCGATGGCTTCACCGAGTTCAATGCGGGCCGGTTCCATAAGAGGGGAGTGGAAGGCTCCGCTCACTGCGAGAGGAAGGGCTCTCTTCGCGCCTGCCTCCTTGGCCTTGGCGCAGGCCTCGTTGACTGACTCCGTCTCTCCGGAGATGACTACCTGCCCGTCGCAGTTGTAGTTGGCCGGAATCACGGTTCCGCTGCAGGATTTGCAGAGTTCCTCTACCTGCTCATTGGTAAGGCCAATGATGGCAGCCATTGAACCCGGAACCTTCTCGCAGCATTTCTGCATTGCCTTGGCCCTGATGGAAACAAGCCTGAGGGCATCTTCGAATGCGATTGCCCCTGCTGCAGCGAGGGCTGAGAATTCTCCAAGAGAATGTCCTGCCACCATTGCCGGCTCAAATCCGGGATAGCAGGCAGTAAGTACAGTGGAGTGAAGGAATATTGCCGGCTGGGTCACCTTTGTGGCCTTCAGGTCCTCGGACGTGCCGTTGAACATGATGTCGGTAATCCTGAATCCGAGGATTTCATTTGCAGTCTCAAGCATTTCCTTTGCTTTCTGACTTTTTTCGTATAATTCTTTGGCCATACCCGGGAACTGGGAACCCTGGCCAGGAAATACGTAAGCTTTTTTCATTCTGTTTTTATCGTTGTTTAAAGCGTAATACTCAATTTTCGACTATGCGGATGCGTCCTCTCCCCCTGCAAAAACCATACTGCTCCGCAATATGCATACTCGCTGCAAATTTAATCAATTTCTTGGAAAAATACGAAATTATGTGGCTATCCTCAATTTCCTGTGACCTTCGGAGGAGTTCTGTCCGGTGAATCAGCCGAGCAGGAACAATAATGTCTTGAGATTCAAGCCGGTGTCCTTGCGGAGTGACGCGAGGGCCCGGCTTATCTGGTTGCGGACGGTGAATGCGGACAGACCCAGTTCCAAGGCAATTTCGGAGTATTTCATTCCATCCCTTTTGCTCATCAGGAGCATCTGGCGGCGTTGTGCAGGGAGACGGTCGATGGCGGACCACAGCCGGGCCTCAGATTCGGATCTGGACTGAGCCTCCTCATCATTGATAACTGCCTCTGTGTCAATGGGAATTTTGTCCAATGCCACCTTGCCCGGTGCCTTTTTCCGGAGAATGTCAATGCTGAAGTTCCTGACTGAAGTGTACAGATATGCTTTTGGGGAAACCGGTGCGGAACTGCCTTGGAAATGATTCCAATAGGCAAGAAAAGCCTCCTGGACAATGTCCTCTGCGGCATCAATGTCTTCCACGTAATGAAGGGCATACAGGCACAGCGG